>CAWJAO010000006.1:0-139777 GCA_963840905.1 uncultured Acidobacteriaceae bacterium | reverse complement strand
GCCGATAGTGGTGGAGATCGAACCGGGTTGGACGGCCGGGGACCTTGAGCAGAAAATGTTCGGCGGGCCAGCCCGAACCTTCCTCAGTCCAGGCACCCCGCACTAAACCTTATCCAATACCAAGAAGCCGCAAAGCCGCCGTCACAAGAGCACCCAGTATTATCAGCGACAATGTTGAAATTGCAAGCCTAGCCCGCTACCCCAACATGCTGGCGTGCAGCATCGATCTCGAATTTCGGGAACGCCCATCTGGCATAATTGAACAGAAGGCGGAACAGAAGAAGCACGAGGAGAACAGCATAAACATATAGCGCGACTGAAAGGGCCTCCGGGAGTGCCGCAACCCGCTGCATCAGCCGATCGAGGTGGTACACAATGTCGAAAGATAACGGAAAACCAACCAAGATTACGAGAACGTCATAACTCCGCAGTAGATGTAACCATCCGCGCTTCGTGCGACCTTGTCGAAAGAACCCGACTAATTCGTCATAGAGCGCATTAGCCCACGTTGCGTCGAGGCCCGCGATATTGGCCACGCTTGCGTTCTGCGTCGGTGGGTTGCTCCCATCCAAGACTTTGGTCCGAAAAAGGTCAAGTGTCACCGTGAACAAATTGTTCGGCACGAGGCCGTTGAACCGTGCGCGATACAGGAATGCAGAATCAAACTCGACTCTAACGATGCTATCTGGAAGTTGTTCGTCGTTGAGCAAGTCGATTGTAGTGCCGTTTATCCATTCGCTGTTGGTCTGCAGTCGAACCACGAGCGCTAGAGCGGCACGAACCGAAGTCGTAAGTTCGTCTAACTGGGCCGGCGTCTGGCCCGGTTGCAGTGTAAGGGTCGCGACTTGACGATCAGCGGCCTCCAAAGCCTTCTGCTCTAGCAATCTGAAGATCCTGCGAAGATCGGCTGGTTTGAGCAGGCACGACGGGAGGACAAAGTACCTTGTCGTTCCCCTCATCACCGTGGCAGGCACAGGGACCGTTGGCTGTGTGGTCATAGCACTCAAAATCAAACCGTCGGCACCAATGTACCGCAAAGGGTTGGGTTGTTGGAAGTATTCGTTCCCCCGGCTATCACCACTCGAAGCGGCAGGAATCACTGACAAATCATAGCCCGAAGCTGTGAAATCACGGTGGATGCCGCGGACAGGGGTTTCTCGATTACTTCCGCCACTCCCGTGACCAGAACTAACAGCTCCGGCCTCCCGTGTCCCAGGCATTCGCGTGCGCTCGTTTCCCGGTCCAATTCCATTGGAGCCACGAGGAGGTAAAGCCCATGTACGCCAAACAGCAATTCTGCAAATCGCTAGCCCCCCGAATTTCTAGTGTGGCGACGGCTGCCATGGCGATAGCAACTGTCTTTATGCTGGCCGTTTTGCTTCAATCGGCGCAGGCGCAGACTTTCACGGTGATTCACTCATTCAACGGGGTTGACGGGGCGTTCCCCCAATCCGGCCTGACGATTGCCGGGCCGGGAGTTTTCTATGGAACAACAGGGGAAGGCGGTGGCATCTACGGCAACGTTTTCCGACTGACCGATTCCCCCAGCTTGGGGTGGACGCTAAGTCAGCTTTACTACTTCACTGGAGGGACTGACGGCAACGCGGTGCTGTCAGGCGTAATCATGGGTCCCGACCACGCCCTGTATGGCAGTACCATCCGAGGCGGAACTGGGGCCGGCTGTGCCAAGGACCCCACGTATGGCTGCGGGACCGTCTTTCGCCTGGCGCAGCCTGCGACCGCCATCGCCCCCTGGACTGAAAACATCCTCTATCGTTTCGCGGGCGGAAGCGATGGAGTCTATCCGCAGTCGGATGTCAGCTTCGACCAATGGGGAAACCTCTACGGCACAACCTGGGTGGGTGGCTCGGGGGTCAGCCAGGACTGCCCCGACGGATGCGGGGTGGTTTACCAGTTGAGGCCTTCGGGCGGCGGTTGGACAGAAAGCGTGGTTTGGACCTTTCGAGATATCGACGGAGAATTTTTCTTTAGCGGTGTTGTCGCTGACCCTTCCGGTAACCTTTACGGCGTGGCCGCGCTAGGCGGTCAATACGGTCGTGGCGCCATTTACCAGTTGTCGCCCACCGCGTCCGGTTGGACGCACAAGACCCTTTACAGCTTCACCGGCCACGCTGACGGAGGGATTCCCACCGGAGGGTTGATTTTCGACGCCTCTGGAAACCTGTACGGCACGACCTCGACGGGTGGCAGTGGCGGAGGCGGTACCGTCTTCGAACTCACCCCGACCCACGACGGCTGGAACTTCAACACTCTTTACACGCTCCCCGGAGATTGGCTAACCCGAGGCGGCCCCAGCGGCAAGCTGGTCATGGATGCCGCCGGTAACGTCTATGGCACCCAGAATGGGGAGGGTGCTCATGGTAGGGGTTCGGTTTTCAAGCTGACGCACTCGACCACCGGCTGGAGCTACGCATCGCTCTACGACTTCACTGCCCAGGCAGACGGCGGGTGGCCAACTGGCAGCTTGGTCCTCGATGCGGAAGGCAACATATACGGCATGACGACATACGGTGGAACCAGCGGTTGCTACTGCGGAGTTATCTTCAAGATCGCGCCGTAACTGAAACTCTGAGGCGCACAGCGTCTTGCTTTAATGGCCGACAAATCGCGATTGCACCAGGAATCCCCTGACTGTAAGTGACGGCATCCGGGAACGACCCTCACTCCGCTCACAAGTTTTGTCCTCCAACACTGACAAATATGACAGTACCTTGAAGCGTGTCAGTATGCATCAAACACTTTGAGTCATGGAGGACTCTATGAGCAACAAGCATCTCCCACGGCTCTTCGCGCAAGCGCTAAACGAAAAACGGATTGAACTCTTCGATGAGTTCATCCACCCGGAGTACAACAACCACAACGCATACGTACAGCCGGGCCCGGCGGGCGTTAAAGCATTCTTTCGGCACTACCTCGACGCATTTCCCGACACGAAAGTTGTGATGGAGGACGTGATCGAAGAGGGCGATCGCATCAGCGCCCGCTTTACCTACAACGGAACCTTTAGCAAGCCGTTCATGGGCTATCGGCCCAACGGTACAGCGGTCCAAATGCGAAGCATCGACATCTGGCGCGTCGAGGACGGGAAGTTCATAGAACACTGGGACGAACTGAATCTGCTGGAAGTATTCCAGCAGATCGGCGCGGCGACGGTGAGAAAGCCGGAGGGACAATGAACCATCTGATATTGCCGGTGTCTCTGATTGGCATCCTAAGCACGGCAGTGGTTTGTGGCACGGACATGTTCTTTTTGACTGTCGGCCGCCCTGCTCTCAGGTTGGCTTCGCCATCTGCCGGAACCGAAGTCATGGGATTTTTCCATATCTTCGGTGACGCGCGGATGCCGATCTGGGGCGTCTTGGCGATCTTGTCGAACTTCTTGCTGGCCCTGTTCAGCAGGAGTGGACATCGCGGGTTCTATTTCGCCTCGCTCTCTATGCTGATCCTGTTCGTCGTTATCTACAATCGTTTGTCAAAACCAATCAATCGGCTTCAAACCGAAGCGGCAAAAACGGGAGGAAGGCTCGACAATGCTCGAGAGCTGCAGGCGTCGTGGGATCGATCGGTGATGATCCGTACTCCGCTGCTCGTTGCGTCCCTGCTCGCCCAGTGCCTGGCATTGCTAGCCACTTCGGCGTAAATGCGCCTGTATGCTCGCCTTTCAAGAGCAAGAAGAAGGCACACGCTGACAATTGCGCCTTTATGGCCCTCAGCCCGACGTGCGGACCTTTCCCGACGCTGTGACTATTCCCAGATAGCGGTCAACCGGGAACTTGGCTTTCCGTAGATAGCTGGCGAGAACAGCCCAAGTCGTACCTAATCAGCATCTGGCCGGGCAAGACCCAAACGACGCCCGCTTGCCCTTTTCGGCGGATGAGGCGAATTGAAAAGAAATGGTAGGCACGAGGAGACTCGAGCCCCTGACCTCTACCGTGTACCGTGTCAAATTCTGCCTCAACAATCTAAAACCCCTTGCCTGTCTTGCTTCTCCGGGTTGAGACGCCCTCAAAAAGGTCCTGAAATGGCCTAGTTTTGGTGACGAATTGGTGACGAGTCGAGGGCACTGGGAAGAAAAATTCTCCGGGAACAAATTGGTTGTGGGTTGACCTGTCTACGCCAATTCCTGGCGCCTCTTGCTCAGGCGGTTTCCAATACCACCAACCAGCTCGGCGATTCCTGCCTAAGACGTGGGCGGTGGCATAAGTGATTCCAGTCAGGAATTGGAATAGTGCTGTCGAGTTGCGCGCGCCTCGATAAGTAAGTGTCTGAAAAAAGAAATGCTGCCGAGTTTTCTCGAATCGGCGCATACGCAGCCAGCTGCACAGCCAGCCACGACGTCCCCTCCGACCATCAGTGAAACTAGCATCTCAGCATCATTGTGCCTGGCGTCCCTACTTTCGCCTCGTTTGCGGAAGGGTGAGAGCGAAATTCCGGAGGGGCTGTAGGCATCCGCGCGAGTTGCGAGATGGTCACCCGTCTCCAACCCTTCGCGCCGCGGGCAGACGCAAGGTATGGGCGGCCCAACCGGGTCGCGGGCTAAGCTGGACCGTAAACCACCGGCACCGAACCGCAGGCATAACCCAACCAACCAGCCTAAGACTTAACGTAGAACAAGGGCACCGACACCCACCCGCAACCCAAGTAAGTATCTTGGCTATTATAAAAGCCGTCGGTGCAAGTGCCGATGGATAGGCCGCCACTGCTCGTTTGAGAGTCGACCCAGACCTTTTCAGGAAAGCCGGAGATGTCGTTCTTTTCCAGATGAAGCTGGCAGTAAGCCTGGGGACCGCCCGTTAACGGGTCAGTAACCGTCACCTCGATCAGCAGGCCATCGCTGCCGTGATCGCAGGCGAAGTTCATGCTGGCATATGGCCCTAAGGGCCGTGTCGTATTCCCGATGACTTCGATGTTTCCCTTGTTAGGCTCAGCGTACACCGCTACAGTAAGTTCATATTCGGACATGTTGACAACGGTTGCCAGCAACGTGAGGAACTGCCAGTTGCCAAGCGGCGTCACGGGGTGACTTTGGGTGCCTACTATCTGCACGGGAATTGCGTCAATCATGTCAAAATGCCATCCTGCTATGGCTGGGTAGAAGTCGGAGGCCTGACCACCGGCATTGATTAGACTGTTCATCACGTCGGAGGATGGGTAAGACCAATTCGGCCAAATGTCGTTGATTGGCATGAGCTGACAAAATACATTGGCGAAATAATCACCGATGACCCACCATGCAGATCCTGCTGGCATGCCGCCGATCGGTGGACTTTGGTCCGGCAAGCCGCCCCATCGCAGGACGCAATACTGAGTAAACATCAACATCTTCATGACCTGGAGGCTGTAGCCTTGAATCGCGTTACTTTGGTACTGTCCGCTGTAGGCCGTACTCCAGAACAAAGAATCTGGCCCAACTTGCTGGCTAATCAAAGGCGTTACGGCCTGCAGCATGCCCCAGTTCTGCTCGATCACTGTCTCCTTGTTGCTAAGGGAATCATTTATTTCTTGAAAATTGGGGTATAACTGGTTCCACAGCTCCGAGTAAGCGCAGTTAAAAGTCTCGGTAGAAATATCGCTCTCCGCCAGTGCGGCGTTAAAGCCCGTTTCGAAGAGATTTCCTATGATCCCGCCAAACTCCGGCAACGCAGAGAGCAACGTATATATGGTGTTTTCCAGCACCGGCACAACCAACCCATTCTTGACGGGTGAATTAGAGAAATTCATACTGTTGCTGTTGCCCAAATCCGTGAGCACAGTTGAGTCTGCGGAGAAAACGGCGGTGTTGAAGTCAGAGTAGAGGCTAAACAGACCTTGTACGGATGTGACAGCCTGCAGTTCGGCCTTCAACTGGCCTGTGACGTAAATCCAGTCACTGGATTCAACGTCGGAAGGGCATGTGTAACCGTCAATATCACTCGCGTAATTTTGCAGCGTAGTTGTGTCCGCATTGGTGTACTGTTGCCGGAGGTCAGTGACCCCTAGCTGCGCGTTGATGTAAGCATAGGCAGCAGGCTGAGTGCCGCTATCGAACGCCGGGAACCCAGATGGAGGTTGATTGACGATGGCGTCCAGCGGACTTCCAGGTGTCCAACCCCAAGTCTGGCTCGCATCGTTGGGACTGAGTGTCTGTACCGTAAGCTGTGCACCCGAGCCGTTACAAGTGAGCACCTGGTTCGTCGCGGTGTTGGTGAGAGCGCCGCCTTGGGCGGAAAACAACCATTGCTGGTATGCGGGATTCGCCGGCGCGACCAGCGGTGCGGCAACATAGACGGGTCCCGCGTCGGTAGCTGTCAGCAGCAAATTGGGATTTTCAGCACAGACAATTGTGCCCGTGGTTGCATCGCAGAGCCAGAGCTGGCCCGGCGTTGACTGTATCAAAGGACCGGTTACAACCGCGATCCCAGTCGCCAGGTTCGCACCATTGATCGCTGCGACCTGATAGGCAGTGCCAGGAACCTGAACAGGAGGGTCAGTACCAGGTATTGTCACCGTTGTTTGCTGAAATGAGTTCCACAGTGCAACAGGACTGTTATCGGGCGGTCCCGAAGCTACCACATTCCAAACCTGTGTTGTCTCTCCGGCCTTGGGCGCTCGCGTGGTGAGTTTTTGGCCTTCGGGCGCCGGGACGAATGCCGCGGCTTGACCGCTTTGGCCGTTGATGAGCTGGCCTCCCCGGCCCCAGCTCCAGAGCTGACGAGCGTCGCCAGGCGATGACGGCCCCAGGACGATGTCTCCAGCGGCGTTGATGGTGGCGAACTGTCCGGTTGGCGTCTCGAGGGTAAAGCGGCCTTCTTTGTCCTTGGCGCTGAAACGGAAACGGGCATCGGCCCTGCCATCTCCATTGGTGGCGACGAGCGCATCGCCAGGCCGTTGCGTCTGCCCTGAAGAGGTGGATGTGCCCCACAAACAAGCTGCTGCACCTGAACCGTTGCGGATGTGAAACCATCGTGCCATCACACCACCTCTAGGTGAAAGAGTATTTCCGGCAAGTGTACACTCTAGTGTCAAGCAAGAATGCAGCGCAGTGGAGCAGTTATTCATGTTTCGGTCTGCATGTTTCGTCTGCTGGATTCGGGGGCTGCACTAATACTTCTATTTTTTCCCTTAGTCTGACCTCCTGAGTCCGTCCACAACCGCCTGTATGGCTGGATGCTAAGGGCCGGATTCTGTCTCGTCACCGGAAGCCATGAAGTATCTGGTTTGTTGTGCGAGGGTTGCGGAGCTGATTGCTGCGAAGGCGGTGACGAGTTACGGTAGCGCTCGCGGTTGGGCTCGCCCGAACGCACGGAATCTAAAGCAGAAATGGTAGGAAGGAGGAGACTCGAACTCCTAACCTCTACCGTGTCAAGTTAGAGGTCACTCCTCCCGCCCCGCTAGTAATCGTCTGACCGCGCATGATGGGTGTTCCGAGACAGACCTCAACCGCCTCGCCACTCCCTCGCGCACGACACAGGAATTCAGTTAGAATTCTCTGTTCTGCAACTGTGGCCTTTCTGCTCTTGCAGACCGACTTCAAATTCCATTCATACGGGCGCGCCGCGCCTGAGGAAGGTTCTGCCATGAAACTTACTCCCGGAAAACTTGCGGGCATCAAGGCCGTCTCGAACCAGCGCGGCGTCATCGCCGCCGCCGCCATGGACCAGCGCGGTTCGCTGAAGAAGGCGCTGGGCACCTACGCCACCGACGCCGGTCTGGAAGAGTTCAAGATCAACGTCTCCGAGGTGCTGACCAAGCACGCCAGCGCCATCCTGCTCGATCCTCAATGGGGACTTCCTGCCGCCAAGCGCCGCGCCAAGGGCTCGGGCCTGCTGCTCGCATATGAAAAGACCGGCTATGACAAGCAGTTGCCGGGCCGCCTGCCTGACCTGCTCGACGTCTGGTCGGTGAAGCGCCTGAAGGAAGCGGGCGCAGATTGCATCAAGATCCTGCTTTACTACTCGATCTACGATGACCAGAAGATCAACGATTTGAAGCATGCCTGGACGGAACGCATCGGCGACGAATGCAAGGCCAACGACATCCCGTTCTTCCTCGAACTGGTGGGCTACAAAGAAGGCGTGGACGAAAAGGGCGCTGAGTACGCGAAGCTGAAACCCACTGTTGTGGCCAAGTCGATGGAGGAGTTCTCCAATGATCGCTACGGCGTGGATGTGCTGAAGGTCGAGATCCCAATAAACCTGCAGTTTGTAGAGGGCGCGAAATCGTTCAAAGGCACCAAGGCATATACCAAGAAAGAAGCGCTTGATCACTACCGTGCCGCCGCTGGCGCAACCGCCAAGCCGTTCATCTATCTGTCGGCCGGCGTAAGCAATCCGGAGTTCATTGAGGACCTGGAGTTCGCCGCCGAAGCGGGCGTGAAGTTCAACGGCGTGCTGTGCGGACGCGCCACCTGGAAGGACGGCATTCCCATCTTCGCCGAAAAGGGCGCACGCTGCTTTCCGCGCCTGGCTGGAAGACGAAGGCGTGAAGAACATCACCAACGTAAACAATGCGCTCAAGGCCGCTACTCCGTGGTACAGCATCTACGAAGTGCAGGAAGCGGTCGCTACGCCGTAAACGATCGGCGCGGAACTCGTCAATTAACAGCGCTTATGGCGCGCAGAAGATTCTGCGCGCCATTGTCATGAGCTCTCGGCCAATGTCGCCCGGCTCACCGCTTAGAGATCTACAGCTATTATTATGAAAAACGGAGTCCGTTTTGTGAGATCACGACCGAACATAATTCCTACCTTCATCGCAATCGTGAGCGTCAGTGCAGCGCTTTGGCTGGCGCCTTCGTCCGCGGCCCAAAGCTCCAGCTTCCGCAATGCGCCTCAAACGGCGGCTGAAATGAAGAACCCCTACACAGGTGCCTCCGCAGCAGCAGCCGGCAAGGAAGCTGTATGTGCAGGATTGCGCGCAGTGTCACGGGGCAAACCTGCAGGGAATCGGACCGGCGCCTGCGCTCGACTCAGCCACGGTGAAAAACGCAAAACCTGGGGAGCTATTCTGGTTCATCAGCAAAGGAAAGCTGGAATCGGGCATGCCCTCGTGGTCAAACCTGTCACAACAGCAGCGCTGGCAGATCGTAACCTTCCTGGAGTCGCAGGGCACCACGAAGACCGCAGCGCAGTAAGCGTCGCTCCGTCGGAAATCATTCACCACGGAGGCACAGAGGACACAGAGGTTTTGATTTTTGTCGAGTTTCGCCGTGATCTCCGGTGCCGCCGTGGTGAATTTTCACTGGGTGCAGCTTGGGATTTGTCTGTTGTCACTGTTGCGATGACCCAAAATCCGCTATAACAGAGTCGTGAGTGCAAGCAATCCTTTTTTCGCTCCCAAGACGGTCTTGATCACGGGCGCGTCCAGCGGCATCGGACTGGAACTGGCCCACCTGTTCGCGCGCGACGGCTATCGTCTGGTGCTGGTGGCGCGCAATCGCGGCGCGCTGCGTGAACTGGGTGACGACCTGCAATCGCGCTACAACGTGACCGTGCGCATCTCGCCCCGGGACCTGGCGCATCCGGCTACCCCGACTGAGCTCTACCAGGAATTGCAGGAGGCCGGCATCGTCCTGGACGTGCTGGTGAACAACGCCGGCTTCGGCGGCGGTGGTTCGTTTCTTTCCACCGACTGGAACAACGAAGCCGAGATGATGCAGGTAAACATGGTGGCCCTGACCCACCTCACCAAGTTGTTTCTGCCGCAGATTCGCGCGCGTGAGGGCAAGGTGCTCAATGTCGCCAGCACCGCCGCGTTTCAGCCCGGACCATTCATGGCCGTGTATTACGCCAGCAAGGCATACGTGCTGCATTTCACCGAAGCGCTGGCGGAAGAGATGCGTGGCACCGGCGTCACCGTGACTTGCCTCTGTCCTGGCCCGGTGAAAACCAACTTCCAGAAGCGCGCTCATCTAGGCGACACGAAGTTGGCGACCAGTCCCCTGCTGGTGGACGTGCGCGAGGTGGCGCGCGTGGGCTATGAAGGCATGAAGCAGGGCAAGCGCATCGTCATTCCCGGATGGAAGAACCAGTTTGGTGTGCAAATGCTGCGCTTGTCGCCGCGCGAGATGGTGACCAAGGTCGTGCGGAAGATTCAAGGAAGCGGGAAAGCAACTAGCAGCTAGCAACATTGCAACTAGTAGAACCGCAGATCCTTCGACTCCGGCGACGAAGCGCCGCCTCCGCTCAGGATGACATTCGCCTATTGATCGTGATGCTGAATGCTGATCGCCTGATGCTCAATGCTGACTGCTGTACTGACTGCATGGCTGAATGCTGAATGCTGATTGCTGACGGCTTCCTACAACCCAAACAATTCGCGCAGCCGTTTGGTCTGAGCGCGACTGACGGGAACCTCGGTCTGCTTCTTGTCTTCCATGCGAATCTGGTACGAGCTCTTGAACCAGGGCACGACTTCCTTGATGCGATTGATGTTCACCAGATACGAGCGATGGGCGCGCCAGAACGTGTTGGGGTCGAGCGAGTCGAGCAATTCTTCCAAAGTGCTGCAATTCGACTGACCTTCCATCCCGGTGGCAACGACGGTGATGATCCCGTCCTCGATCGACGCGTAGCAGATGTCCTTCTGGTCCACCAGAAAGAGCCTGCCACCCGACTTGAGCAGTACTTTCGCGGCCGGCGGACGCTGCTGCTGCTCCAGCATCTTCACGATGGTGCCGATCTGTTCGCCGGGTGAACCGGCGGTCTCCAGCTTCTGCCGGGCCTTCTCCACCGACTTCGCCACCCGCTTCTTATCGAACGGCTTCAGCAGGTAGTCAACCGCGTTTACCTCGAACGCCTTCACCGCATACTGATCGAAGGCGGTCGCGAATACGATTTGCGGCAGCGGCACTTTCTTGTCGATCAGCTTCTTGATGGCGCCGAAGCCGTCAAGTCCGGGCATCTGCACGTCAAGAAAAACGCAGGTCGGGCGAGAACTCCTTGATCAGGTTCACCGCTTCCACGCCGTTCTTGCCTTGCGCTACCACATCCACATCGAGCTCTTTCAACAGATAGGCAAGTTCGTCGCGGGCCAGTTGCTCGTCATCCACAATGATGGCGGAAAGGGACATTCACGATCCTGGTTGCGTAGGTTACAGATCAAAGTATAACGCAGCAATTTAGCGCATCGTCGATGGCGCTGGAAACGTGGCGATTCACTTCGTTCCCGAGCCGTCGGCTGCAAGAGGAGTGCTTGTCCCAATCCACAATTCGAATATTCCAGGGGGCGGGCATCCTTGTTTCAGGTAGTTCGGGCTGAGATTTGGCGTGTCAACTTTTCCAAATCCGTGACTCTCCAGTTTGCCGATAATTTTCGCGGCGTTCTGACTATTGGTGTCATTGAAGTAGTAACGAAGTTGGTTTTTATTGGGCGCAACATCAACCCGCTGCACACCTTGAACGGTGAACCCGGCATCGCGAAGGAAGGTCGCAAGCTGCTGCCCGCTCGCCAATTGCTCGGTGCTGTTTGCGACGTGTATGTAGATGCCATCGGGATTGAACTTGCATTCGCTGGCTTGTTGAACCTTCGTGGCCTCAACCGCCTTTTGAACTTCACCCACTAGCTTCGGGTCCGCATTGCCAATGCGTTTGATGGTGTCTTCTAAGTCCGTCGGAGCATGCCCTGCATTGGCCTCCGATGTGTAGATAGAGATTCCCGTGGCCACAGCCGAAGGGTTTTGACTGGTGAGCAGAGGTACCAATGACGTCAGGTTGGAATACTGCTGTTGGGTTTTGTCCCATTCCCGCTGATAGTCATCGCGCGCCTGCTGCTGAGCGCGAGTAAGACTGTCGTTGTGGTCCTTTTGCAGGGTGTACAGGCCGGCCACGAGTGCCACGACGAATGGCAGCAAAATCCCGGCTATCTTCGCCCATCTCTCAATTGTGTCGTCAAAGTTTGAACCTGGCATACGTTGGCCACCGTATCACGACGGAAATGCGCTGTGGGTTGATCGCTGCGTACGGCGCAGCACCTTGGCTTCGCATCCCCGACGCTTAGATATCACAAGCCTCTTGATGTGCTCAAGAGAAAACGATGGGCCTCATCTTTGTCGTACACTGTTGAAAACATGGTCGTCATCTATGGAATCCATTCGGTCAGCGAGGCGCTGAAGTCGGGCGCGCGCAGCTTTGAGTACGTCGGCATTGCCCGCGAGCGGCATGACCAGCGGGTGCAGCGCATCATTGACGACTGCCGCGCCAGCGGTGTGCAGGTGCGCTTCCTGCCGCGCGAGCAACTTGACCGCACTGCCAACACCAATACCCATCAGGGCGTCATAGCAGTCACCAGCAGCAAACAATACGCGGACGTGGACACTCTCCTCGAGCAGCGACACGGTGAGCACAGCTTCCTGGTGGTGCTGGACAGCGTGGAAGATCCTCACAACCTGGGCGCACTGATCCGCACCGCCGACGCCGCCGGCGCGGACGGCGTCATCATCCCTGAGCGTCGCGCCGCCGGGTTGACCGGCACCGCCGTAAAAGCTTCGGCGGGAGCCTCCGAGCACCTGCCGATCGCGCGAGTCACCAACATCTCGCGCACGCTGGACGAGTTGAAGGAGCGCAACGTGTGGACGGTCGGCCTCGACGAACGCGGCACCCAGAGCTACGACGAGGTGGATTACAAAATGCATTGCGCGATCGTGCTCGGCGCCGAAGGCAAAGGGTTGCATGACCTGGTCCGCCGGCGCTGCGACTTCCTGGTCTCGATTCCCATGCTCGGCCACGTGCCCTCGCTGAACGTATCCGTCGCGGGCGGCGTGGTGATGTACGAACTGGCTCGCCAGCGCCGCTCCGGGCACAAGCCCCGGAGAAGGCCGCCATCCTCCAAATGAAGCGGTTGTCGCTATTGTTGTTGCTCGCGCTGGCCTGTGCTGCCTGCGCGCGCCATTGATCGCGAGGCCTTCACCATTTCCCGCTATCAGCTTGAAGTGCAGGTGGACCGCTCCGCGCATGTAATCGTGGTCACCGGCAAGCTCACTCTGCGCAACGATTCCAACAAGCCGCAGAAGCTGGCTACCTTGCAGGTGTCGTCCTCGCTGGCGTGGAATGCCATTGCGTTTGGACGACAAGCCCCCTGCAGTGGCTCGGCGATAACTACACCTCGGACATCGATCACACCGGCAGCCTCTCGGAGGCGATTGTCACGCTGCCCAAGGAAGTTGCTCCGGCGGCTACGGTCACGCTCGATGTGCAATACGGTGGAACCATCACGCCGGATGCGACCCGCCTGACCCGCATGGGCGCTCCCGCCGACGTGGCGGCGCGCAACGATTGGGACCAGATCAGCGACCCCTTCACCGCCGTGCGCGGACTGGGCTATGTCGCCTGGTATCCCGTGGCAATCGACGCCGTGAGCCTGAGCGACGGCAATGCCGTCTTCGATGCCATTGCGCGCTGGAAGCATCGGCACGACCGCAGCGAATTCGACGCGTCGTTCGCGATCGAAGCGGGCGATGGCAAGCAGCCGCTGCAAGTTGTGACCAACATTCCGGAGTCGGCTGAAGGCAAGCTGGTGCCGGAGGTGCACGACGGCAAGACCTCTTACCGGCTGGTGGCGAAGGCGCAGATGCCCGGACTCGGGGAGACCGTTCCGTCTTTTGCCATTGCCAACTACGTCGAACTGGCACGCCCAACCGTTACGCTTTTGCACATTCCCGATCACACTTCGCTGGCGCGTGACTACGTCGTTGCCGCCGAAGCCAACGATCCCCTGCTGCACGACTGGCTGAGCGAGCCGACTCAGCCTGCGCGAATCATCGAATTGACCGACCCGAACGCCAATCCGTGGCAAAACGGCGCCGTGCTGTTTACGCCGCTTCGCGAGTCGCCAACCGCGACGTTGCAGCTCCTGCTGCTGCCGGCGCAGGTCGCGGCGCGCTTCCATTCTCCGCACCCCTGGATACAGGATGGGCTGGAGCGATTCCTGCAAGCGGTCACGGTGGAGCGCCGCAGCGGACGGCATGCAGCCCTGGAATTTCTCGACCAATATCGCGAGCCCCTGGTGCAAGCCGAAGCAAGCCGCGCATCCGAAGCGGGAGCGGCCACGAAGTCCTCGCCGACAGCGAACGCCGCCAACAACACCCTGCTCAACACCAATGACGAACTCTACCTGCGCGGCAAAGGCGGCTTCGTGTTCTGGATGCTGCGCGACATGGTGGGCGATGAGACCATGCAACGCGCCCTTGCGGCCTACCGAGGTGGCGCCGATAAAGACCCCAGCTACTTTCAGAAACTGGTGCAGACCAGCCCCAAGCGTGATCTGGAATGGTTCTTCGATGACTGGGTCTACCGCGATCGCGGTCTGCCGGAATTTCACGTGGATTCGGCATACACCCGCCCCCTGCTCAGCGAGGCGACCAAGAGCTTCCTGGTGACGGCGACCATCGAGAACCGTGGCGGCGCGGGAGCAGAAGTACCGGTGCTGATTCAGACTCCTTCTGGCGAAAAGACCGTGCGCGTGGTGGTGAAGGCGGGCCAGAAGGGTACAGGCCGTATCGAAGTGCCAGTGCCGCCGGACAAAATCACTGTCAACGATGGAAGCGTCCCGGAGTCCAACACCGGGAACAACGTGTACGAGATTCCCAGCAAGTAGCAGCAGGCATAAGGGAAACCAACCTTCTACCACGGATCAGTGCGGATGGGTGCCTATCTCTTGATCCCTCTTCGCCCGTTGTTCAAAGTAATCCATGTCGACCCCGCAGATGCATGTCGTCTTACTCCTTCTCTGTGTTCTCCGTGCCTCTGTGGTGACTCGACTTGTTGCGGAACGCTGGTATGATCTTGGGTCGTGACTCCACGACTCGAATGCGCTTTCGTGGGCAAGTGAGGACGGCTTGAGCTACATCCAGTTTCTCGGCGCGGCCGGAGTGGTTACCGGCTCGAAGCATCTGATCCACGTAGACAACGACGGCACGCGAGGCTTGCAGGTGCTCGTGGATTGCGGCCTTTTTCAGGGGCAAAAGGAATGGCGGGAGCGGAACTGGCAGGACCTGCCGGTACCGGCGAACTCGATTGACGCCGTGATCCTGACGCACGCCCACCTCGATCATTCAGGCTGGATTCCGCGCCTGGTTAAGCAAGGCTTTCACGGCCCCATCTACGCCACCCCGGCCACCATCGATCTGTGCAGCATCCTGCTTCCTGACTCCGGACACCTGCAGGAAGAAGACGCGGCGTACTACAACAAGACGCGCGCCAGCAAGCACGTACCGGCGTTGCCGCTCTACACCATGGAAGAGGCGCAGCAGTGCATGACGCTCTTTCGTCCGGTGAACTTCGACGAAGCCAAGCAAGCTCACCGGCGCAGTTGTCGTTCCGATTTGTTCGAGCGGCCCACATCCTCGGCTCCGCCATGACCGAGATCACCGTCGCCTCGAACGGCAAATCGTCGAAGCTGCTCTTCACCGGCGACATCGGTCGTGTCCACAACAACCAGATCGCTCCCGGCAAGGTCGTGCACTCCGGTCCAACCGAGGGCGAAGACTGCGATCTGCTGGTGATGGAAAGCACCTACGGCAATCGCCTGCACCCGCACACCGATCCCCGTCCGGAGACTGGCCGCGCTGATCCGCGCCACCCTGCAGCGCGGCGGCAGCGTGATTGTGCCCGTCGTTCGCCGTCGAGCGGACCCAGAAGTTCCTCTTCCTGCTGAAGGAGCTGATGGAGACAGGACAGGTGCCGCGCGTGCCGGTGCACGCCGACAGTCCGATGGCCATCAAGGCGGTGCAGATCTTCCTGAAGCACACGGAAGAGTTCACGCCTGAGACCAAGGCGTTGATCGAGAAATACGGCTCGCCGCTGGAGTGGCCAAACTTTCACTTCGACGTCACGCAGGACGATTCCAAGAAGATCAACGAGTCGAAATACCCGGCGATCATTGTTTCGTCGAGCGGCATGGTCACCGGGGGACGCGTGCTGCACCACCTGATGCAGCGCCTGCCTGATCCGCAAGAACCTGATACTGTTCATCGGCTTTCAGGCGCCGGGCACGCGTGGATTCACCATCAAGAGCGGCGCCTCCGAGGTGAAGATGTTCGGCCAGGTAGTACCGATTCGCGCGCAGGTGGCGGCGCTGGAGCAGTTCAGCGATCACGCCGACACCCCGGAATTGCTGGAGTGGCTGCACACCTTCAAGCGTGCGCCGAAGGAGACCTACCTGGTCCACGGCGAACCGCCGGCGGCTGCCGCGCTACGCGACACCATGGTAAAGGCGCTGGGATGGGATGTGCAGGTGGCTGCCTATCGCGAGAAAGTATCAGTAGGCTGAGCGCCGGAAGACGGTGGAATCTCATTGATGGAGAACCCCAGTCCAAATCGTCGCTTCGAAGTGCTGTTCGACAACGCCGAACCGAGCCTCATTCCGGATGAGGCTTACGCGCCCTACGGCAACTTTGGGTTCCCTCCTGCTCCTACCGATCGGCCCTGGATCTACACCAACTTCGTTGCAGTCGCTCGACGGCATCACTACGTTGCTGGGGAAGCATGGCTCCGGCGGCGAGATCTCGCAGTCGCCCGATGACCGCTGGCTGATGGACCTGCTGCGGGCCCACGCCGACGGGACTGCTGATGGGAATGAACACTCTTGCTGGAGGAGCAGCGCAACCGCGGCCCGCAGAGCCGGGGCATCGTCTTCCAGGTCGCTGACCCGGAGCTACGGATGCTGCGTGATCGCCTGGGCAAAGGCCGCGAGCGCAATATCTTCGTGACGCGTGCGGTTGACCTCGATCTGTCGACGCACAAAGTCTTCGATGGCGACTGGTGGACGCCGCCATTCTCACATCTCCGGCAGGCGCGGAACGATTGCGCGCGCAAGGATCGCATCCCCATGTCGCAGTCCTTGCCGCCGGCGAAGGCGAAACCTTTGACTTGCCGCGCGCCATCGGCAAGCTTCGCGAGGAACTGGGAGTGAAGTATCTGCTGTGCGAAGGCGGACCGACCCTTTATGGCAGTCTCGCGCGTGCCGATCTGGTGGACGAAAAGTTCATGACGGTCTCGCCGATCGAAGTTGGACAAGTGGTCCCGCCGGAGCAAGAGCGTCTTGCCAGCGAGCAAGCCACTCCGCGTGCTACTGCGGCCGACGGTCTTTGGCGGCCCGGGCTTTACCCGCGAGAACGCGACGCAATGGACCTGGCTGAGCTGCCGCAAGGCCGGCGATCACCAGTTCAGTCGTTACAGGCGGAAGGGCAGGGGCTAGCGGTGGGTGCCCAGGTGCGCCCCTCCCTTTCGCCCGCCTACTTCGCCCTCTCCAACAATTCCGCGGCGCGGTTGATGGCCTCCGTCAGCAACTGTAACTGCTGCTGCATCGTCGTCAGGTCCTTGCTTGTCGATGGCTTCATTCACGCCGGGAATGACAACGGCAGCATAGCCGGTGTACTCGCCGGGCGCGTAGATCGCATGCTTGAACCATGGACGGTCGGGCAGACCGTCGATGAGAAACGCGCGCTCGGTATTGCGAAGAATCAGGTTCATGCCCGCCGGGATCGCCGAGCGTGGCGTTCTGCAACTTGCAACACGTCAGCGCCAGCTTTCTCCAGACGTGCCGCCGCTTTCGAAGCCTCGGCGAACGACGGCGCCTGTTCGCCGAAGGCCTTCTTTGCCTTCGGTTCGGCAGCCTTCAAGTACTCGCCAATCTCTTTGCCGTAGTCCTGATAATTGAAGGGCAGAACGTCGGCGGAAGCGAGGCGAATGGCTTCCAGTCCATAGACACGCGCCATCTCCTGCTCGTAGACAAACGTGGGATCGCCAAACTTGGTGAACCAGGCGAAGTTGTCGAAGGCCGAATGATAGACACCATAAGGCCCGCGCGAACCAATATCGGCCGAAGGCACGCCCAAATGCTGCAGGAAGGCGGTGTAGTCGGAACCGCTGCCGAGATTGCCGACGCGAACATCGGACTGGGACCGCGGCTGCTGGTTCTGCCGCCGGAAGTGCCTGAGGAGTCAGGCTCGGGCGGCTTGGCCCGCTCCTGCTCTTTCTTCTCGGCGGCGGCCTTCCACTGGTCGTAAACGCTGCCGCCCTTCGGACTGGGCACCGACTTGGCGACATCGCGCATGTACTGCTTCAAACTCGGCACCGCCGATGCGCCGAAGTCGGGCCCGGAGACGGCCACGTCCATGTTGAAGTAGGCAACGGCCCGGCCAAGCTCCTTGGGGTGCTGCTCGGCAAACTCGGTCGAACCGATCAGGCCTTCCTCCTCCGCGTCCCAACTGGCGAAAACGATGGTGCGCTTCGGTTGCCAGCCGGTCTTGAGCAACTGTCCCACGCCGTGCACCGCTTCCAGTTGCGCGGCAGTACCGCTGTTCGGGTCCACCGCGCCGTACACCCAGGCATCGCGATGATTGCCGGTGACCACCCACTCATCCGGAAGTTGCGATCCGCGCACCATCCCGATCACGTCGTAGATGGTGACAAACTGATAGTTCTGCTTCAGCGCCATGTGCACCTTCACCGGCCCGGGGCCGACGTGATAGGTGAAAGGCAACGCGCCTTGCCACTCGCGCGGCGACTCCGGTCCGCCGAGGTTGGCCATGATGGGAGTGGCATCGGCATAGGAGAGCGGAGTGGTCGGAATCTTCGGCATGTCCGTGGCGCGCTCGGGCGCGATGCGCTTGCTGTCGGGCAGATCGGGCACCGAGGCAACTCCCGGCGTGGTGGGATCGCCGGGATAGCGGAACAGGTATTGGATGGAGCCGCGCTGCACGGCGGTGTCGGGACGCCACGGCCCCTTGGGATACTTGTCGCCCTTGAAATAGCCGTCATCCCACGGATCGGAGTAGATGATGACGCCTGCCGCTCCGAACTGTTGCGCAACAAACGTCTTCACGCCGCGAAAGTTCTCGCCGTAGCGGACGATGACGATCTTGCCCTTCACGTCAACGCCCATCTCCTGCAGCTTCTTGAAGTCTTCGAGACGGCCATAGTTCGCGTACACCACATCGGCGGTTACGTCGCCCGACGGCGAGAACTCGTTGAAGGCCGGCAGAATGCGCGGATCGTCCTGGTAGGGATCGTCGCTGACATGCTCGGGCGATGGTCCGGTCATGGTGACGCCCTTGGGCGCAACCACCTCGACCTTGATGTCGAGCGGTAGGTTCATCCAGACCTTGTACTGCTGGATATACGCATCGAGCCCGGCGGCCTTGTATTTCTCCAAGACGTACTGGGCGGTCTTCAGGTCTTCCGGCGATCCGGCGACGTGGGGCGCGGAGGTCAGGAATCTGCAAGATGCTCCTTGGCCAATTGCGGGTCGGGTACGGCCAGAAAAATCTTTTCGGCCTTCAACTCTGCGCGGGGATCGCGATACCCGAATATCTTTGTCGGGCGGCGTGAACGGCTCAGCCTGGGATTTCTGTTGACTAGAACCAGCGGCGAATAGAAGAGAGCACAACCGAGCACAGCAGCGAAGAAGCGGATCAAATCGATACTCCTCGGGAAGATTGTAGCGAGCTTGTTCCGAAGACAGACCACAAGGAATAGCAGCTTACATCATGGGTGAAGGCTTGACGCGAAACGGTCAAGCAGTCTCGCGCACGATTCTTAGCCTGCGGCAGAATGCCGTACGTTCGGCAATGCGGCCTGGCGTTCCCGCGCGTGCCGCACCAGCACCTTGCCGCGAGCGGTCAGAAAGCGCGCCAGCCTGGCTGCGATACCTTGCAGCAGCACGCGGTCGGCAAACCCGAAATTGTTGGGACGATCGCTCTCGACATCGATGACTCCCAGCGTTCGCCCGCCGATGCGGATAGGCACCACGATCTCCGATTTCACTTCCAGGAAGCACATGCTGTAGGTTGCATCCGCGGTAACGTCGGGGATCACCTTCATCAGTCCGCATTGTCCGGTCGTTCCTACGTTTCCCTTGCCAAACTCAAAGACATGGCACGGCGGCACTGGCCCCTGCATCGCCTGGCGCACGACCTTGTCGCCCAGCACAAAGTAAATGCCAATCCAGAAATACTCGCGGTGGTCGTACAGCAGCTTAAGCAGGTCGTCGAGCGGAGATTCGTCCTTCGCCGGCGTGAATGCAGTCAGCTTTTCGTCGCAGAGCGTTAGAAGCTGTCGGGGAGAGTAATAGCGTTTTGACAACGAATGATCCTGAGGAAATGTCCACCACCAGTGTAGCCGGACACAGGCGAGAGTCCAATTGCTTTTGAATTGTCAGCCGTGCCGGACTCTGCGAAACTAGCCCGTTCCTTGAATCTGTTCGGAATCGACATGGTGCGCGAATTCTCGGCTGGCGGTGTGGTGCTGCGGAAGATGCGCGGGCGCTGGTTTGTGGCGGCCATCGAACCGCACATGAAGCGTCCCAAAAAGTCCAGCAAACGATCTGCCAGCTCGAAAAAGACGGCAGCCGCATTGGTGGCCCTGCCCAAGGGCGCAATTGACGAGGGTGAAAAACCGGAGCAGACGGCCATTCGCGAGGTCAGCGAGGAGACGGGCTTGCAAGCGGACATGGTAGCCAAACTGTCCGATGTCAAGTATCACTACGTGCGCAACTGGGGTGACCGCGCTCGTGTGTTCAAGATTGTCAGCTTCTATCTGTTGCTCTACCGCTCCGGGCGCCTGGGAAACATTGCGCCCGAGATGAGAATCGAAGTTCAGCGTGCCTTCTGGCTTCCCCTGGAGGAAGCGGCGAAAGCGCTGAGCTACCAGGGCGAGCGCGATATTGTCCAGCGCGCGCAGCAGTATCTGAAGGCCCACCCTGAATTGGGAGACCATGCCACAGACACCACACATTGAACGCCACTTCACCGCCGGTGAAGTCGTCCGCGATGTTGTCATCGGCATGTCGGACGGGCTCACCGTACCCTTCGCCCTGGCCGCGGGTCTCTCCGGCGCTGTCGATAATAGTCACATCGTGGTCGTCGCGGGCCTGGCCGAGATTGCCGCCGGTTCCATTGCGATGGGACTGGGTGGGTACATGGCCGCCAAGAGCGATGCCGAGCATTACGAAAGTGAACGGCTGCGCGAAACCCGCGAGGTGCAGGAGATTCCCGACGAGGAAGCGCGAGAAGTGCAAAAGGTCTTCGCCGATTACGGACTGTCGAACGAAGAAAGCGTTCCAGTAGTCCAGGCACTGACGCGGAAACCTAAGGAGTGGGTGGACTTCATGATGCGCTTCGAGCTGGGCCTGGAAGAGCCCGATCCCAAACGGGCGGTGCAGAGTGCGCTAACCATTGCGGCGTCGTACGTCGCAGGAGGCATTATCCCGCTGGCGCCCTACATGGCGTTGCACAGCGCACGCATGGCGCTGGTCTGGTCGGTGGTGGTTACGCTGCTCGCTCTCGCCGTCTTTGGCTACGTCAAGGGACGCTTCACCGGATCCAGGCCCGGCCGCTCCGCCTCCCAAACCGTTGTGATTGGCGGACTTGCTGCCGGAGCAGCCTTCCTGCTGGCCAAACTGATTTCCTAACCCAATATGGGAAAACAATTTATGTCGATTTTCCTTGACTGAATGAGCATTCATTCAGTACGATCGGTTTAACTTAATACGGCGCGCGCCGTTGCCATCCTCACCCCACATCTTACGGCGCGCGCTGATTGCATTTTGGGGACGTTATGTGTGCGTTGCCGTGAGGAGAGTCGTGTCAACGATGCTATTGCTTCCTTGGTCCCAGTCCAACCAGCCAACCTCACCCGTAATTCAGCAGTCGTCCTTCATCGACCACAATCGAAGTTCGTAGGTCCTCTGATCGCGTCCGCCTGGGACGCGACTTTGTTCGCGCAAAGTTAGACAATGGTACGTACTAGCGCTGGAGTTATTCATACATCCCATGACGAAACGGATTGAGAAGGTCGCTGTTCTGGGCGCGGGCACCATGGGCGCTCGCATCTCCGCACACCTGGCCAACGCCGGTGTTCCCTCTTATCTGCTGGATATCGTTCCTCCGGACGCCGACGGGCCAACGCGCAACCGCTTCGCGGCCGCCGGACTCGAGGCGGCGCTGAAATCGAAGCCCGCCGCCTTCTTCGAGCCTTCCCTGGCCCGGCTGGTCACTATCGGCAACTTCGAAGACGACCTGAAGAAGCTGGCCGAGGTGGACTGGATTATCGAGGCCGTGGTCGAGGACCTTGAGCTCAAACGCAGCCTGCTTGCGCAAGGTGGAGGCGGTCCGCAAGCCCGGCAGCATCATCACCACCAATACCAGCGGACTGCCGGTGGCGAAAATCGTCGAAGGCTTTCCTGACGAGTTCCGCCGCCACTGGTTCGGCACCCACTTCTTCAATCCACCGCGTTACATGCGATTGCTCGAGATCATACCCACTCCCGACGCCGATCCCGCTGCGATGGACGCCATCGCGCACTTCTGCGATCTGCATCTCGGCAAGGGCGTGGTGCGCGCCAAGGACACGCCGAATTTCATCGCTAACCGTATCGGCACATTTTCCGCGCTGAATGTCATGCGCCTGATGCAGGAGATGGACCTCAGCATCGAGGAAGTCGACGCCCTTACAGGCCAAGCCGTCGGCTGGCCCAAGATGGCGACCTTCCGCCTCAGCGACATGGTTGGTCTGGATATTCTTGGCCACGTGGTCCGCAACGCCAGCACCAACATTCACGACGAACGCGACGACCTGAAGCTGCCAGATTTCTTTAAGGTCATGCTGGAGAGGAAATGGCTCGGCGACAAGACCAAGGGCGGCTTCTACAAGAAGCAGAAGAGCGCCGAAGGTGATCAGCGTCTGGCACTCGATTGGAAGACGCTCGAATACCGTCCGCAGCAGAGGCCCAAATTTGCCTCGCTCGAAATGGCGAAGACCGTCGACAGTCTGCCCGAGCGGCTCCATATGCTTCTGGCCCCCTCGAAAGATAAGGCCGGCGTCTTCCTGTGGTCGGCTTTGGCAGACCTGTGGACCTATGCCGCGAATCGCATTGGTGAGATCGCCGACTCGGTGGTTGAAATCGACCGCGCCATGAAGCTCGGCTTCAACTGGGAGATGGGTCCGTTTGAGCTGTGGGACGCAGCTGGTGTGGCGAAGACCGTGAAGCGCATGCAGGTAGAGGACAAGCCCATCGCGGCCAACGTCGAGAAGCTGCTCGCATCCGGTCATCAGACCTGGTACGCCGACGATCCCAAGGCCGCGAGTGGACGGGTTTACTTTGACCTGCGCAGCGGCGGCTATCGCCCCGAGGTTGTGCCCGCTGGAGTGTGGTCCGTCACCGTTGCCAAGAAGTCGAACTTTGTCGTGAAGAAGAACGCTGGCGCGTCGCTGGTCGATCTCGGCGACGGCGTCGGCTGCATTGAGTTCCATTCCAAGATGAACGCTCTGGGCGGCGACATCGTGCAGATGATTACCCAGACGCTGAAGCCGGGCGGCGCAGGCGACAACTTCGACGCCTTCGTCATCACCAACGACGCCGGCAACTTCTCCGTCGGCGCCAACATCATGATGCTGTTGATGGCGGTGCAGGAAGAAGAGTGGGACGACGTCGACCTCGCAGTGCGCCAGTTCCAAAACATGACGCAGGCCATCAAGTTCTCCTCCAAGCCCGTCGTGGTTGCGCCGTTTGGCATGACCCTCGGCGGAGGCTGCGAGGTAACGTTGCATGCGGCCGCTCGTCAGCCTCATGCCGAGCTCTACTGCGGGTTGGTTGAGGTGGGTGTCGGCCTGCTCCCAGGCGGCGGTGGCTGCAAGGAGATGACGCTTCGCGCGCTGGACAAGGCTTATCACGTCCGTCCCCATGGCCGCGGCGAGAGTGTCGAGCTGATGGAAGCCATGAAGCAGGCGTTCGAGACGGTTGCTATGGCGAAAGTCTCCATGTCGGCTCTTGAGGCGCGGAATCTTGGATTCCTTTCCAGCGGCGACGACATCACTATGAACAGGGAGCGTGTGCTGACCGACGCCAAGGAGCGGGCGCTGGAGCTGGCACGCGAGGGGTATCGTGCCCCCACACCGCGCGCGCGACATTCCCGCGCCCGGCGAGAGCATCCTGGCAACGCTGAAGCTGGGCGTACACATCATGCGCGAAGGCGAGTTCATCAGCGATCACGAGGTAAAGATTGCCAGCAAGGTCGCCGAGGTGCTGTGCGGTGGCGCGGTGAATCCCGGTACTCCGGTCAGCGAGCAGTACCTGCTCGACCTGGAGCGCGAAGCGTTCAAGTCGCTCTGCGGCGAGAAGAAAACGCAGGAGCGCATTCAGTACACGCTGAAGACGGGTAAGACGTTGAGGAACTGAAAAACAGTGGTCAGTGGCCGGTTGTCAGTTAGAACGTGAAGACGTTAAGAGCGATGCAGGGGAAATCAGAATCTTTGTTTCAGAAGATCAAGCATGCCCTGGATGATCAGGACATCGAGGGTTTGCTGGCGCTAGGGTGCCCCGGCGATGAATACAACGGAGAAGCAACGTTGATCGAGGACGGCTTTTGCAGGTTGACGGATTTCGGGAAGCGACCGGCTGATGTTGCTGAGGCTGCGCGAATGGTCGAACAAATCTGGAATCTCAAATTCGGGCCATTCGAAGCAACTGAGGCTGAGCAACGTCGGCCGCACTATGAGGCGGTCGCAAGAAAGATCGCCGTTTGAAAGCGCGGTTCGGGCAATGCTGAAACGCTAACCCGTGAATGGTGGCACAGAAGGACCGAGTCCCGCTTGCGGGACGGCGACAGGACAGCCCAGGACGGAGCGAAAAGGAAAATCGCCGTTTGAAAGCACGGTTCGGGCAATGCTGAAACGCTAAGCCGTGAATGGTGGCACAGAAGGACCGAGTCCCGCTTGCGGGACGGCGACATGATAGCCCAGGACGGAGCGCAGCGGAGTCCTGGGTAGAGCGGAAAATGTACCCGAGTCCCGTAGGGACGGCAGAGTTCGCGATTGCCAGGGTCCCTCCGCTCAAGCTGAAGCCCTACGGTGGGATGACATCGCGATTAGGTTAACGAAATTGATTTGGCTGACGGCTGATAGCTGACGGCTGACAGCTAGGAGAGCTTTTCATGCGTGAAGTCGTAATCGTCAGTGCCGTGCGCACGCCGGTAGGCAAGGCCTACAAGGGAACCTTGCGGGCGACGCGTCCCGATGATCTGGCTGCTGTCGCGATCAAAGGCGCGCTAGAGCGCGTGCCGCAACTGGATCTCAAGGAGATCGAGGACGTCATCCTCGGTTGTGCCATGCCCGAGGCCGAGCAAGGCATGAACGTCGCCCGTATCGCGTCGCTACGTGCGGGCCTGCCAGTTGAAATTTCCGCCATGACCATTAATCGTTTCTGCTCCTCTGGCTTGCAGGCAATTGCGATGGCGGCCGAGCGCATCATGGCAGGCGGCGCGGAGACCATTGTTGCCGGTGGCGTCGAATCGATGACCATGATCCCGATGGGCGGCCACAAAGTCTCGGCCAACCCTTGGCTGGTTGGGAACTATCCTGACGCCTATCTCTCGATGGGCCTCACCGCCGAACGGCTCGCCAAACGCTACAACATTTCGCGCCAGCAGTCTGACCAGTTCTCGGTCGATAGCCACCAGAAGGCCATCGCAGCGATACAGGCGGGCCGCTTCGACGATGAGATCGTGCCTGTGCCGGTCAGCTTCACCACTCCGAACGGCAGCAAGCCAAAGCGCACCGACATCGTGTTCAAGATGGACGAAGGCCCGCGCGCCGACACATCGCTGGAAGCGCTGCTCGCGTTGAAGCCGGCGTTCCATGCTAAAGGCACGGTGACTGCCGGCAACTCATCTCAGATGTCGGATGGCGCAGCCGCAGCGCTCGTCATGTCGGCAGAGCGTGCGAAGGCGCTCGGGCTGAAGCCGCTGGCTCGTTATGTTGCGTTCGCCACGGCGGGTTACCTGCCTGAGGAGATGGGCGTCGGCCCGGTGTATGCGATACCGAAGGCGCTGAAGATGGCAGGACTCAAGCTGGACGACATCGACGTAATTGAACTGAACGAGGCCTTTGCCGTGCAGTCGCTGGCGGTCATCCAGGAAGCAAAACTGGATCCCGCTCGCGTCAACGTCAATGGCGGCGCGATCGCGCTGGGCCATCCGCTGGGCTGCACGGGCGCTAAGCTGACGGCAACCATCATCCGCGAACTCAAGCGCCGCAAGGGACGTTACGGCATGGTGACCATGTGCGTCGGCGGCGGTATGGGCGCGGCGGGAATTTTCGAGAATTTGCAGTAAAGCAATTCACCACGGAGACACGGAGGGCACGGAGAATATCAATCGGCACAGATGCTCAAGAGGAATTATTCTTCAAAACCGCGAACAATGAAGATTGCACCTGCTTGGATTTCGTAGAGCGCTCTGGGTGAATTCCAAGTGATTCTCTTGACCGCATGTTTGGTTTTTGGTTTCGAAACTCCGTGTCCTCCGTTCCTCCGTGGTGAAAAACAGGGTTTAAGTTCAGCGATTAGGAAGGATCCTATGGCTACCACAGTGTCGGCAGTTCCCAAGACCAAGACCACGGGCGGAAGTTTTCTGCTCGAAGATCACAACCTCGACAACGTCTTCACTCCGGAAGACTTCAACGAAGACCAGCTGATGGTGGCCAAGCTCGCCGAAGAGTTTGCCATCAACGAGATCCTGCCCAATGCCGAGAAGATGGAGCACAAGGACTGGTCGGTCGCGCGCCAACTACTTCAGAAAGCGGCCGAGATGGGCCTGACTAACGCCGATGTCCCTGCCGAATACGGCGGATCGGAAATGGACAAGACCTCGTCCGCCATCATTGCCGACTTCATGGCGAAGTCCGGCAGCTTCATGGTGAGCATGGGTGCTCATAGCGGCATCGGTACGTTGCCCCTCGTCTTCTTCGGCACGGAAGCGCAGAAAAAGAAGTATCTGCCGCGACTGGCTACCGCCGAGATCATCGGCGCGTACGCGTTGTCCGAGAGCACCAGCGGCTCCGACGCGATGAACAGCCGCACCCGCGCCGTGCTGTCGCCTGACGGCAAGCACTACCTTCTTACCGGCGAGAAGATGTGGATCACCAATGCCCACTTCGCCGACCTGTTTACCATCTTCGCCAAAATCGACGGCGAGAAGTTTACGGCCTTCCTGGTTGAGAAGGATTTCCCTGGCTTTTCCGTCGGTAACGAAGAAAAGAAGATGGGCATCCGCGGCTCCTCCACGGCGCCGCTCATTCTCAACGAATGCAAGGTTCCGGTGGAGAACGTGCTCGGCGAGATCGGCAAAGGGCCACATCATCGCATTCAACATTCTGAACGTCGGCCGCTTCAAGCTGGGCGCCAGTTGTGTCGGCGGGGCGCGCACTTCGCTGCAACATGCCATCGCCTATGCCAAAGAGCGCAAGGCCTTCAGCAAGAGCATCGCGGAGTTCGGACTGATCCGCGAGAAGCTGGCCCAGATGGCCGCATGGCTGTACGCGTGCGAGTCGATGGTGTATCGCACCGTCGGGCATGATGGACACGGCGCTCTCCACCATCGAACACAATCCCGAAGCTGTACGCAAGGCGATTGAAGAGTATGCGGTTGAGTGCTCCATCATCAAGGTGTCGGCGTCGGAGATGCTCGACTTCGCAGTCGACGAGACAGTGCAGGTTTACGGCGGCTATGGCTTCGTGGAGGAGTATCCGGCCGAGCGCGCCTATCGCGACTCGCGCGTGAACCGCATCTTCGAGGGCACCAACGAAATCAACCGGCTCATCATCACCGGATGGTTGCTGAAGCGCGCCATGAGCGGACAGCTTGCGCTGCTGCCGGCCATCAAGAAGACGATGGACGAGGTCATGGCTGGGACCTTCGACCGATGAACTGGAGGGCGTGCTCGCCGCCGAACGCAAACTCGTGGAGAACGGCAAGAAGCTGGCCATGCTGGTAGCGGGAGCGGCTTCGCAGAAGTACATGCAGAAGCTGGTCGACCACCAGGAAGTCATGGGGGCGATTGCCGACATGGTGATCGAGACCTTCGCCATGGATTCCAGCCTGCTGCGTGCTCGCAAATATGTCGAGGCCAATGGCGAGAGCAAGGGTGCACTCGTGGTCGCCATGACCCAGGTGTATCTGGAAGGCGCATTTGCTAGGCTGGAAGCTGCGGCGAAGAAAGTGATCGCTGCCGTGGCCGAAGGCGACATGCTGCGCACTCAGATGGCGATTGTGCGCCGCCTGGCAAAGCACGACCCGGTCAACGTGATTGCGCTGCAGGAGCAGATCGCCGCGCGTGTGCTGGAGACTGGAAAGTACGTGACCGCGTAAGACGTCACCACAGGGGCACGATAACACAGGGGACTCACAATGGCTTCTCCGTAACCTCGTGCGGGTGCCCTAGGTCTCGCGGTTTCGAGACCTGGGAGATTCGATTGAGTCAACCGTCGGATCGGTTAGTTCAGCCGGTTTGAGCCGTGTGCCCTAAGTTCGCCCTTCTTTTGGGCTAACCTGGGATCGCAAACTCGATACTCCTGCCGGGGGGGTGGATTCTGTTCTTCCTTACCAAAGTGATGTGGGGGGATCGAATCCGACTGGACGCCAGAGATCGTGGGTTGAAAATGTTCGTGCGCCAGTCCGAATCTTCCTCAGGTTGGCGTCCAAAACACGGACGCGAGCTGGCACCCGGCTGACCGAACTGAAGCGCCGCGACTCGCTGGCCGAAGCTGATGGCAAACGCATCCCCTGAAGGCCGCAGGTTGGGAACACTTCGGAGGATGAAATCGCAACCCATCCCCTGAAGGCCGCAGGTTGGGTACCTTTCGGAGGATGAAATCGCAATGACGGAGCCCGGAGGGCGGGACAATGATAGCCCAGCGCGTAAGCGCTGGGTACATGCGCTATATTGACCCGAGTCCCGTAGGGACGGCACGCTTTCGATAAGTTGTGTAATGACTATTCTCGGAAGTAATTACCCGCACCCACTGCTACGGTCGGGTCCCTCTGATACAGCCTTGTGATGTTGCTGTGTGCCCCAGGTTCGCCCGTCTCTTGGGCTAACCTAGGATCGCAGGCTGGACACTCCTAACGGGGGTGGATTCTGTTCTTCCTTACCAAAGTGATGGGGGGATCGAATCCGTGTGGACGCCAGCGATCGTGGGCTGAAAACGTTCGTGTGCCAGTCCGAATCTTCCTCGACCCAGGTTAGCGTCCAAAACCCGGACGCAAACCTCGGGCATCCGGCTTGTTTGCGATATTGCGATATATTGGAGGTAGGTCGACAATGCCAGTTCAAACCTACACCGCTGTGGTTCATCGCGAAGAAGAATGGTTCGTAGCCGAGTGTCCAGAAATCGGCGTCTTCAGCCAAGGCAAAAGTATCGAGGAGGCGGTCGCTAACCTTAAGGAAGCGACAGAACTTTACCTGGAGGAGTTCCCTCCACCTCCACCACAACGGGCGCTAATAACCACCTTCGACGTGACTTATGCCTAAGCTTCCGCGGGTCTCGGGAGCTGAGGTGATCAGGGTGCTGGAGAGATTGGGTTTTGTGCAGGTACGGCAGCGTGGAAGCCACGTAATCTTAAAGAGGATCATCGAAGCCGGAACAGTCGGATGCGTGGTGCCGTTGCATTCAGAGCTGGCCACCGGAACGCTCAGAGGAATTCTTAAGCAGGCCCAAATCGACCAAGAGATATTCATCAGTGCGCAGAAGAATTAGCGGTTTCGAGTGCGCTCTTTTTCTTTTCGAATTTCCTCCATCACCGACGAGATCAACTCTTTCGCGTCGGTAATGCCTTTCATCACAATCTGAATATCCATCGCCGGCATGCCTGGCTGTCGCGCACTCTGGCAATAGACGCCGTGCTGCCCCACCATGGTCAACGCGTCGGTCAAAACATCGAGCGCCACCGCCAGCCGTCCTCGCGGCACACCCATCATGAACTCGTATTGGTCCAACTCTTGGCGCCTTTCGTCATGAATGCTCATGGGTTGAATTGTATCGTTCGCCCCCGCCGTGAATAATAGAACAGCAACAGGAAGCGACCCTCGCAATCAATAGGAGAATGAAATGCTGAAATGCCGTCTATGGATTTTCGTCACGCTCGTCATCGCCGTATCCGCAGCAGCCGGCCTGGCGCAGGACAAGAAACCGCTCAGCCCTCCGGGCCAGGCCTCGGTCAAATTCGACGATGGCAAGACCGTCACCATCCAGTACAGCCGTCCTTCCATGCGCGGCAGGAAGATCTTCGGCGGACTGGTTCCCTATGATCAGGTCTGGCGTACTGGGGCGAACGCAGCAACCAGTCTCAAGACAGACGTTGACCTGGTCATAGGCGGCGCCAATGTTCCGGCGGGCAGTTACACCCTTTACACCCTGCCCGGCATGAGTAGCTGGAAGCTGATTATCAACAAGCAGGTCGGCCAGTGGGGCACGGAATACAGCGAGGGTCAGGACTTGGCCCGGGTAGACATGAAGGTAGGCCAATTGCCGTCGGGCATGGAAACTTTCACGATCTCGCTGGACAAGACGAGCGGCAGCTCTGCCATGCTGAAACTCGATTGGGAGAACACGACTGCCAGCGTTGAGGTGAAGGAGAAGAAGTAGTACCCCGCACCGCGGACGTCGTGGCCGCCAGCCTAAACCTGGCTAGGCGGTATTCCCGGTCGCTGTGATGGGCACGCCCTGTTGCTGCCGGATACGGATTGCCGCCTCGATAATCTTTTGCGCTATCTCTAACTTCGTCGCTTCCGGGATGGCAATCATGTCGTTGCTGGTCACGATTGTCACCTGGTTGCGGTCGGAGTTGAAGCCGATGTCCCCACGCGAAACGTCGTTCGCGACGATCGCGTCCACTCGTTTTTTCGCCACCTTGCTGCGCGCGTTCTCCAGGAGATTCTCGGTTTCGGCGGCGAAGCCGATGAGGACCGGAGAGCTCTTTCCAGTGGCGTGACGCAAGCTGCCAAGGTCAGCAAGAATGTCGGCATTAGGCTCGAGTTGCAGCTCCAGCGAGCCATTGCGCTTAATTTTCTCCGAAGAAACATTCTTGACGTGATAGTCGGCGACTGCCGCTGCCATGATGATGAAGGTGGCCTGCTCCCAGCGATCGAGCACAGCCGTACGCATTTGCTGCGCGGTCTCAACGAAAATCGTCTCCGCCGCGGGCGGCGGTTGCAGCGCAGTCGGTCCACTCACCAGGACGACCTTGGCTCCCCGGCGCAGCGCAGCTTCCGCGAGCGCGTATCCCATCTTGCCGCTGGAGCGGTTGCCGAGATAGCGCACCGGGTCGACAGGCTCGTGGGTTGGTCCGGCCGTGATGAGCACAGTCTCGCCCGCAAGGTCCTGGGCGACGCCGAGGCGCTCCAGTGTGGCCGCCACGATCTGCTCCGGTTCGGCCAGGCGTCCCGCGCCAATCATTCCGCAGGCCAGATAGCCGCTTCCCGGTTCGACAATGGTCACACCGCGACGGCGCAGGATTTCCAGGTTCGCCTGCGTGGCCGGATGTTCCCACATGTTGACATTCATGGCGGGCGCAACCACTACCGGCGCTGTGGTTGCCAGGTAGAGCGTGCTGAGAAAATCGTTGGCGATACCCTGCGCGAACTTGGCCAGCACATCCGCGGTGGCCGGAGCCACCAGCAGGCAGTCCGTGGATTGCGCGACGGAAATATGTTCGACGGCGGAGTCGAGGTTAGGCTGCTCGGCCGACGAGCCGAACATGCCGGTGATGACCTTCTCGCCGGACAGGGCGGCAAAGGTGAGCGGGCGGATGAACTCCTGCGCCGCCGCGGTCATGACGACCTGCACCCGCACGCCGCGGTCCTGCAACAGGCGAACAATTTCGGCAGCCTTGTAGGCTGCGATCCCGCCGCTAACCCCAAGTGTGATTTTCATAGTGCAGCCTCGGCTGTCCCTCGTGAACCATGATGGGATGCCATGAAAGCCTCCTCAGCAGATGCCGAGCTGGCGCGAAAGTTGCGCGTACCTAGTCGTCGCTGTCGCCGCCGACGGCCTGATTCAGGACCTCACTAGCAGCCTCCAGCGGCGTCTTGACCACCACCGGGATCTCCCATTTGACTCTGCCGGCCTGGATCTCTTCTTCGGCAATTCGGCAGGGCTTGCGTGAGTGGGACTCTACCGCGGGACGGGCGCCATTCTGCAGTTGACGCGCACGGCGTGCTGCTACCAGGACATAACGATAATTGCTGTCGAACCCTTCAACCAGTTTCATAGGTCACTCCGTGACGGTGGGTAAACGGGAAAGATCGAACGTTGCCAGAATGGTCTGCACCTGACGAAGCATTTGCGTTCGCAAGGCGCCGTGGGCGGCGGCCAGCACTGCCTCGTCCTTCGCTGTCAAAGCAGTCCCGGAACGCTTCAGTCGCTCGGCCTCCACAATCGATTTCAGGATGTCAATCGACTGCTCCAGTCGATCGTTCACCAAAATATAGTCGTACTGGAAGAAATTCTCAATCTCGCGCGAAGCCGTCTGCAACCGGCGCTGGATGATCTCTTCGGTATTGAACAGGCGGGCGCCATCCCCCAGCAACTGGCGCTGCAGATCGTCGTCGGCCTCGGCGCGGCGGCGCAACCGCCGCTCCAGTTCGTCGCGTGATGGCGGCAGGATGAAGATGCTGACGGCATCGGGAACTCTCTGCTTTACCTGGGCCGCACCCTGGACGTCGATATCGAGCAGCAGTTCGTGGCCGCGCGCCGTTGCCTCGCGCAGGAACCGCTTCGCCGTTCCGTAGTAATTGCCGAAGACCTCGGCGTACTCCAGGAATTCATCCTCAGCCAGCATGCGTTCGAACTCTTCCCGGGAGACGAAGAAATACTCGCGTCCTGACTGCTCGCTGCCGCGCGGTGGGCGGGTGGTGTAGCTGATGGAAAATTCCAGGTTGGGAACGACCGACGAACTTCGTTGGTGAGCGTGGATTTCCCCGAGCCTGACGGCGCCGAGATGATGAAGATGTTGCCACTCATTCGAGGTTTTGCACCTGTTCGCGCGCCTTTTCGATCTCCGACTTCATGGCCAGTCCCAGGCCGGTGATGCGCAGCGCCTCTCCAGCCACGCCCGTAGTCTTCGACATCAGGGTATTGGCTTCGCGGTTCATCTCCTGCAACAGGAAGTCGAGCTTCTTGCCGACCTCGCCGCCGGCGTCGAGCAGCGACAGGAACTGCTGGATGTGACTTTTCATCCGCACGATTTCCTCCTGGATATCGCTCCGCTCGGCCAGCATGGCCGCCTCTTGCAGGATACGGTCGGGATCGGCATGCGCTCCCAGCAACTCCTGCATGCGCCCGTGCACTTTTTCGTGGTATGCCTTCAGCACCTTGCCGCGCAGTTGATCCACCTCGTGTGTGGCGGCGGAAAGATGTACCATTCGCTCCCGCAACTCGGCGGCTGCACCGCGACCCTCTTCCTCACGCATGTGGTTCAGCCGCTCGATGCACTGCCCCAGTGCCGCCGTCACGTGCTTCTCCATCGCCTCCATGGCGTCGCCGTTCTCCGCGGCATTCAACGCGCCCGGCATCTTGAGCACCGCGTTCAGGTCGGGCTCCGCGCTTACTCCAAACTCTTCGGCCACCTCACGAAACGTGCGCAGGTACCCGCCCACCAGGTTGCGGTTCACAGAAAAAGCAGTGCCTCCGCTACGTTCCAGGCTCAGGGTCACTTCGATGTGTCCGCGATGCAGGCGTTCTTTCAGCACGCGGCGAATCTTCATCTCCACCGGATCCAGCTCCACCGGAAGCCGCAGATGCAAATCGAGAAAACGGTGGTTTACCGCCTTCAGGCTCAAGGTGAAGGTGAGTTGATCGTCCACATGCGTCTTCACCTGCGAGTAGCCGGTCATGGATCGGATGTTCATGGTGAAATCACTCGGTCCCGGTTGCCGCCTCTACATCGACAAACTGCAAATCATACAGCCGGCGGTACGTGCCGGTGTGCGTCATCAGGCATTCGTGGGTGCCCTCGTCGGTGATCATTCCATTCTCCACCACCAGGATGCGATCGGCGCGACGCACCGTGGACAGCCGGTGCGCGATAACGAAGACGGTGCGTCCGGTAATCAGGTTCTGCAGCGCCGTCTGAACCAGTGACTCGCTCTCGGTGTCGAGCGCCGAGGTGGCTTCGTCGAGGATCAGGATGGGGGCATCCTTCAGGATGGCACGCGCAATCGAAATGCGTTGCCGTTCGCCGCCGCTCAAGCGCAAACCGCGTTCGCCGATCACCGAGTCATAGCCCTCGGGCAGCGCCATGATGAAGTCGTGGGCCAGCGCCGCTCGCGCAGCTTCTTCCACCGTCTCGGCGGAAACCTCGGGCTGCCCGTAGGCGATATTGTTGCGCACGGTGTCGTTGAACAGGATCGTGTCCTGGGTGACGATGGCAATTTGCGCGCGCAGCGACGCGACGGTCAGGTCGCGAACGTCGCGTCCGTCGATGAGCAGCCGCCCGCGCGTCACGTCGAAAAAGCGCGGCAGCAAATGCACCAGGGTGGTCTTACCGGAGCCGCTGGAGCCGACAATGGCCACCAACTCTCCCGGCGCTACTTCCAGGTTGATGTCGTGCAGCACTTCGCGGTCATCGTCTTCCTGCTGATAACTGAAGTAAACATGCTCGAAGCGTATCCCCTGATGGAACGGCGGCAGCTTCTGCGCGCCCGGCTTCTCACGAACATCGTCCTGGGCGTCGAGAAATTCGAAAATGGCCGACGAAGCGCCCAGCGCCTGCTGGAAGTTGTTGTTGAATTGCCCGAACTTGCGCACCGGCTCATACAGCTTGAACACCGCGATGATGAACGCCAGAAAGACGCCTTCCGTGAAAAAGCCGCGCTTGATGTACTCGCGGCCTACCAGGATCAGAATGGCAATGGCGATGGCGCCGAAGATGTCCATCAGCGGAGAACTTACGGCGTAGGCGCTGACCGAACGCAGGTTGGCCTTGAACAGCCGTCGCCCGGCATCGTGGAAGCGCCGCGTCTCCCAGGCCTCCATCGAGAAGGCCTTCACAATGCGCACGCCCGTGATGGTTTCCTGCAGAATGTTCTGGATCTCCGCCAGTTTGTCCTGGCCGCGGCGCGTCGTGGTGCGCACGCGCTGGCCAATCCTTCTGGCGGCCATCACCACTACCGGAACAAAAATGATGAGCACCCAGGTCAAACGCCCTCCCAGCAGGACCACCACGCAGGCGGTGAACAGGAAGGTAAAAAACTGCTGCAGAAATTCCGCCAGCACCGAGGAGAGCGCATACTGCACGCGCTCGATATCGTTCACGATCGCCGACAGTAGCGTGCCGGTCGAGTACTTCTGGAAAAATGCCACCGACCGCCGCAAAGTCGCGGAGTAGAGTTCGTTGCGAAGGTCGGTGACCATACCATAACCGGCATAGTTCGCCAGGTAGCTGCCGCCGTAATCGAAGATGCCTTTCAGCATGGTCGAAGCGACCAGCGCAAACGCGACCATGGTCCACACGTTGTGAAAGTGCTCAGGAACAAACCAGCCCAGCTCAATTGGCTTACCGCTGATCGGCATGTGGAACAAAGGCAGGTTGTGCGACTGGGCGGAGGGGTTGAGCACGCGATCGAAGATGGGCCCGATCAGCAACAGCCGGAAGGCGTCAAGCAATCCCACCAACGCCATGGACACCACGGCGGCCAGCATCTGGAACCAATACGGTTTGAAGTAGCGAAGAAGGCGGCTCAGTTGACGCATAGTTCCCGCGGGTTCAACGGCTGCTCAAGACTTGCGAAGAAATAGGCCTTGGGGTTATCGGGATTCAAGTCTAATTCTACTGGATATCGCGCTTGCCATGAAGCGTTTCAGGGCCTCGTGGCGCGGAAACGCGTTCGCCCGCGCTACCGAAACGACAATCCTCAAGAGCCAACTCTACAGTCGAGGCCCCGCAGCCCCACTATCTTGAGCTGATCGAGAAGCGCACGACGATTCCATCAACGTAGGTCACTTCCGCCTTGCGGTCGCCGGGAAGATACTCGAAGACCTGGGTCTTCAGACCGTCGGTCGAAACCGACTCGGACAGCTGGCGCCCCTGGCCCAGCAAGCTTGTGATCTCGTCTATCTTCATGCCGCGTTTCAACTGGGCCGTCGGCGAGCCGGCAGGCTCGCCACCCGCAACTGGCTCGGCGGGAGCTGCGGCGCTCGGAGCAGCAGCGGCGGGCGCGGGCGCCCCTTGCAAGCCACTGAAATCCACGTAGTCTGCGAGCAGCTTCATCACCATGTCAGGCGTCAGGTCTGCAGGAATCGAGCCCTGCCACCGCAGGTTAAATCGTGATCCGCCACTCATGCGGCTGTCGGCCACTTTCTCTGCCTTCATTTGACTGGCAATCTGCGCGGCGCGCTGGTTGGCGGCATTCTCACGCTCGCGGCGCGCCCGTTCCCGATCGAGGTCGCGCTGAAGCGCACGCTTCTTGTCCGGATCGTCAGTATCGGCGATTTGCTGTTCCAGCTGCTTCTCGTAGTCGCTCTTTTCGATTACCTTGGGCGCGACGGTGGTGGAGGTGTCGTCCCCAAATGTTCCGAAGCCGCCGCCGTCGAGCTGAAACTCAATCATGTCCTTCTTGACCACGATGCTCGTAACCCGGGCGGTATCGCCCTTTCGAATCGCAGGTCCAAACTGCTTCACGCGCGAAGAGTACTCTTTCCAGTCCATCGGGACCGGCTTGTTGAAACGCAAGTCAACACCCTTCTGGCTACCCGGCATGTCGATCTTCAGCACCACTTGTTTACCCGCGAAATAACTCTCGAGCGATGGGCCGTTGGTGGCGCCCCATGACAAGCCGGAGGCCGCCAGCGCTAGAACGGCCACGCCGCAGATTGCTCGAAACATCGAACACTCTCCCTGAATGTTGTGTTGACTGGTAGCGGTCTGGGTTACGCACGCAGCAAAGTATCTCGTGTAGCGCACAACGTCTCCGGAGAAACTGCCCTTAACTCGCCGTCGGCGAGTCGCGATGGCCCACCTTCACGTTATAGCCGGCCTTCGCCAGGCGCTTCTTCACGTCTTCGGCGATCATCACCGAGCGATGTTTGCCGCCGGTGCAGCCGAACGCGATGGTCAGGTAGCTCTTGCCCTCGCGGATGTAATGCGGGATCAGGTAGATCAGCAACTCGGAGATGCGCTGAATAAACTCTTTGGTCTGGGGAAATGAGCGGATGTACTTCGCCACCTCGGGATGACGTCCGGTCAGGGGGCGGAACTTGGGAATGAAGTGCGGATTGGGAAGGAAGCGGACATCGAAAACCAGGTCCGCATCTTCCGGCACGCCTTCGCGGTAGCCAAAGCTGACGCAGGAGATCAAGATATTGTTGTCGCGATTGCCACCCTGGAAGCGTTCAATGAGCGACGAGCGCAACTCGTGGACGTTGAACTTCGTCGTGTCCAGCACCACGTCCGCAAGCTCGCGCAGTGGCTGCACCCTTCGGCGCTCTGCGATGAGCGACGATCTTACCGAGGTATTCCGCCCGAGCGGGTGAGGGCGCCGCGTCTCGCTGTAACGCCGAACCAGCACATCGGTATCGGCTTCCAGAAAGACGACCGTTGTCTTGAGCATTCTTCGCAGGGAGGCAAGAATCTCCGGCAACTTGTCGAGGCGCGCTCCTTCGCGGATGTCCACCACCAGAGCAGCACGTTGAATTTCCAGGGAGTCCAGTACCAGCTCGGCAAAATTAGAGATCAGCCCCACCGGCAGGTTGTCCACGCAGTAGTAGCCGAGGTCCTCGAACGTCTTTAGGGCCGAGGCCTTCCCAGCCCCGCTCATGCCGGAGATGATGACCAGTTCGTGCAGGTCACGCCCCTTAGGCAGACGAATTGGTTTCTTTTTCAGGCCAGCCACCTTCCCCCAGTCCCGATTTGCGTTGGCATCGACAGATGCATCTTTGCAGGCCGTTTCGTTGGGGCGAGACTACCAGACTTGTCCCCCGGCGTCAGCCGAAACCTTCGTCACAAATGATGCCGTCATTGCGGGTTTAGGTTCAGCCTTATCATCGCCTATCGCTGGTCGCGGCAGGGTTTCGATTAGGTTAATATTCTTTCAACGGTCACTACGGCGAAAACCGTCTTACACAGACGCATGGGAGCTAAAGGGCTGCCCTTGACGCGCAACTTATCCATCGACCTGCGAGCGCTGATATTAGCGGTATCTGCGTGCCTCGGCCTATTCCCGTCTGCCTACGCCGACCGGATTCCCCAGGCGATCGACACTGCCACCATCTCGCGCATGCGAGGGAGCGTTTCCCCGCTGGCGCGCCGCGAGTTCGATCGCGGAAAAGTGAATGCAGCGCTTACGATGCAGGGCATGAAGCTGGTATTCAAGCCGACACCGGCGCAGCAGGGCGACCTGGACACCCTGCTTCTACAGCAGCAGGACCCGACTTCCGCAAACTATCACCGGTGGCTTACGCCGGAACAGTATGCAGACCGTTTCGGCTTGAGCCCGGCCGACATCCAGCGGGCAGCGCAGTGGCTGCGCCAGCAAGGTTTCAGGGATGTTACTCCCGCGCGCAGCCGCACCTGGATCGCTTTCAGCGGCTCGGCTGCACAGGTGGAATCAACATTCCGCACGCCGATTCATCGGTACCTTATCGACGGGAAGACGCACTACGCCAATACGAGCGAGCCTGCGCTGCCCGCCGCATTTCGCGAAGTTGTGCTGGGGATCACCGCTCTCAACGACTTCCGTCCCAGAGCGCGCGGCATCGTCAAGCGTGTGCATCCGAACTTCACATCAGAGATCTCCGGCAAGCACTTCCTGGCGCCCGACGACTTTGCCACCATCTACGACATCCAAGGACTGTACAGCAGCGGACTCACTGGCTCGGGCCAGACCATTGCCGTGGTGGGCCAGTCGGATCTGTCCACCGATACCAACCACGGTAATCAATACGACGTTTTGACGTTCCGCAACGTCTCCAATCTTCCGGCGCTGAATCTCCAGGTCGTGTTGGTTCCGGGCGACAAAGATCCGGGAATCGTCACTGGTGATGTGGACGAGGCCAATCTGGACTTGGAATGGGCAGGGGCAGTCGCAAGAAACGCCAGCCTCGTCTATGTGAATTCGCAAAATGCCCTCTTCAACGCCACGCAGTATGCGGTTGACCAGAATCTTGCCCCGGTCATTAGCATCAGCTACGGACTTTGCGAGGCCCAGCTCAGCAGCTCCGACGTCAGCACCCTGACGACGCTGACCCAGCAGGCCAGCGCTCAGGGCCAGACCATCGTCGCCTCCTCCGGAGATAGCGGTCCGGCCGATTGCGATTACAGTGGCGATCCGAATAATCCGGTAAAGTCTGCCACTCATGGTTACGCCGTCGATATACCCGCCAGCCTGCCGAATGTTACCGGCATGGGCGGCACCGAATTCAGCGACGGCGATGACACGGGAGCGACTCAGTATTGGAGCGGCACTAACAACGGCAACAGCGGCTCCGCGCTTTCCTACATTCCGGAGATGGTGTGGAACGACACTGCGGTCGACGGTTCTCTGGCGGCGAGTGGCGGTGGCGTCAGCAAACTCTTCAGCAAGCCATCGTGGCAGACCGGCGCGGGTGTTCCGGCCGACGGCCAGCGCGACGTGCCCGACCTGGCATTGACTTCGTCGGCCGATCACGATGGGTATCTCATCTGCTCGCAAAGCAGTTGCGTGAACGGGTACAGGAAGACCGATCAGACGTTGACCGTGATCGGCGGGACGTCGGCTGCAGCCCCTACTTTCGCCGGCATCGTGGCCCTGATTGTCCAGAAGACTAACGATCGGCAGGGCAACGTTAACCAAAATCTGTACACGTTGGCGGCCAGCGCACCCAATGCTTTTCACGACATCACTACCGGCGACAACATGGTGCCCTGCACCGCGGGTTCACCCGACTGCCCCGCCAGCGGCATGATTGGCTATAGCGCTGGACCGGGCTACGACCTGCCGACCGGCCTGGGCTCGGTCGATGCCGCGGCGCTGGTGGCAGCTTGGAATGGGCCAACCAATCCAGACTTCCTGATTTCGGCGCAGAGTTCGAGCCTCCACGTCACGCGAGGAACTCCCGCAACTGACACGCTTACCGTAACTGGACTGGCAGGGTTCTCGCAGACCGTGGCCCTCTCGTGCATCGTGCCGTCCGGGCTGACGGCGACCACTTGCTCCGTGAGCCCCAGCAGCGTCGTTCCCGGCGGGACCGCCACCTTGACAGTAACCGCAAGTTCGCTGGCGAGTATGCGGCGGGTAAATCCACTTTTCCTGCGTCCGAGCGGTTGGATAGACGCCGCCTTCGTTCTTGCCGGCTTTCTAGTCGCGCGACCGAAGGCGCGGCGGGCACGGCGCAGAGGCGGCCGATGGAGGGCGTTGCTCATGCTGCTGGTGATCGCGATGCTTACGCTGACGACATCCTGCGGTGGCGGTGGCAGTAGTGGCGGCCAACAGGCTACCAGCCCTCCCGCTCCCCAGAGCGGCACAGTGACGGTGCAGGCGAGCGGCGGTGGCCTCGAACACGACCTATCGATTGCGGTGACGGTGAATTAGTGCTGTCTCATCTTTGTAGGCGTGGAGCAAGATCGCACAGGAACATATGCGTCTCAAGATTGTCAGCGTTGGTGAAGCCGTTCTGCGTCAGCAGGCGCAGCCTTTGAGCGTTGCCGAAATTCGCAGTCCGGAAATTCAGCAACTCATACTGCACATGCGCGAGACCATGCGGGATGCGCCGGGGGTCGGCCTGGCGGCGCCGCAAGTCGGCTTCCCGCTGCAACTCGCCGTTATCGAGGACAAGCAGGAGTACTTCGCGGGCATCGCCGCCGAACAGATCGCCGAGCGCGAACGCCAGCCCGTTCCCTTCCATGTCATCATCAACCCGGTACTGCATCGGGGTTCGGCGGCCGATGTGGAGTTCTTCGAAGGATGCCTCAGCGTGCCGGGTTATACCGCAATCGTTCCCCGCTCATCCAGCGTCCGCGTGGAATGCCTGGACGAAACCGGTACGCCGCGCGTTATTGAAGCCTCGGGATGGTACGCGCGCATCCTCCAGCATGAAATCGATCACCTGCATGGAATCCTCTACCTGGACCGGATGCTGAGTCGAACTTTCAGCTCTCTCGATATCCACGCCCGCTCCTGGAAGAGCAAGACGACAGCCGATGTCAAGGCGGCGCTGGGCTGAGCAATTTCAGATTTGACCCGACTTTGTTGTGTGCGGGTAGAGTGGCGCGCGCTCAGCACCACGCAACAAATCCGGCGGCCATTTGTTATGCTCACTGCGTGCCGCTGAAACGCTCTCAGTTGTTGTCTATGCCGGGTAAAACCAATTTTATGCAATTCTCCAGAAGAATCTGCAGCGCGGGCCGCATGTTGACAAGTGTGGCTGTCGTTCTTCTTACCTGCACGCTGGCGCCGGCGCAGGAGAAACCGGCCGCGCCCCCCCAGCCGCCTGCGCAGGAGAAGGCACCCGTGCCGGAAAAGGTGATCATCCCAGCAGGTGCGGAACGTCACTTCCACCAGGCGGTCTTGTTTGAGAAGGATGACGACGTGGAAAATGCTATCGCAGAATACAAGGACGCGATCAAGGAGTTTCCCGACTACGCGGCCGCGCATTATAACCTGGGACGCCTATACATTGACCGGAAGGGCTATGCAGAAGCGGTCGTCGAACTCAAGACCGCGGTGCGGCTGAAGCCCAACGATGCCGAAGCGCACAATAACCTGGGCCTGGCTTTGAAACACAACGCAGACCTTACCGCCGCAGCGGCCGAATACCGCGAGGCAATTCGGATTGATCCCAAGCTGGCGTCGGCTCAAAACAATCTGGCCAATCTGCTGTATGCCCGGCGGGACTTCGCGGGCGCGATTCAGCACTATCGCGCGGCACTGGCGATTGATCCGAAGAGCGCGCAGACGCACATGAACCTGGGCAGCGTGCTCGACGATTCCGGCAAGACCGACGAGGCCATTGCCGAGTACAAGGAAGCACTAAAGCTGCAGCCCAAGAATGCCAGCGTTCATTACAATCTTTCGATTGCCTATCAGAAGAAGCACGACATGACTGCGGCGGTGGCCGAACTACGGGAGGCGGCGAAGCTGTCTCCTGACTGGCCCACACCACACCTCATGCTGACCAACTTGTTGAAGGATTCGGACCCGAAGGCCGCAGCGGACGAGTGCACCATTGCCGATGGACTCACGCACGACGCCAAACTTCACGAGCGCTGCCAGGAACTGCAAAAGAAGGCGCAGTAGAAGGAGCGCGGCGTCCGCCCTCGCCCTTCCACACGGTTTAACATCCGAAAGCTTCACGTCTAGTGCGTCATGTGCCGGAAGGCCCAGAACAGCGTCCCCGAAAGGAGGATCGAGATGGGCAAAGTCAGCACCCAAGCCATCAACAGGTTGCGCACGGTGGCCCACTGCAGCCCGGACTTGTTTGCCATCATGGTTCCCGCCACGCCGGACGACAGTACGTGTGTCGTACTCACCGGCAGTCCAAAGTAGTCGGCCGCTCCGATCGTCGCCATCGCGGTAATTTCGGCAGCGGCGCCCTGCCCATAGGTCAAATGGTCCTTGCCGATCTTTTCCCCAACCGTGACCACGATGCGCTTCCAGCCGATCATAGTGCCGAGACCCAGAGCCAGGGCAACCGCAACCTTCACCCACGTCGGAATGAACTTCGTGGCGAAGTCAACGTGCTTCTTGTAGTTCGCCAGCGTCTTCAGGTCGGTAGCGGAGATGGAGACGTTGGACTTCTGCATGAGGCGAATCGCTTCGCTCACCAGGTACATGTCGTTACGGAAATTGCGCACGTCCTGCTGCGGAATGTAACGCAGCTCTTTGTAGTTCACCACTTCGTTGCCAATATCGTTGATCAGGGTGCGCAGCGCCAGCACGGTATTCGGAGTGAATTCCTTGGTGCGCACGTAGGTGGAGACGTCCTCGCGCGGGTCGCCAACCACCGCGTTGGGAGAGACGTAGTTGTCCACGGCCCTGGCGGCCTGCTGAGACACCGCGACGAAGTCCGCCGATTGCTGCGTGGTGATGGCGTGGTTTAAGGCGTAGGCCGTCGGCACCGTACCGATCAGGATGAGCATGATCAAACCCATACCCTTCTGTCCGTCGTTCGAACCGTGCGCGAAGCTCACGCCGGTGCAGGTAAGGATCAGCAGCACGCGAATCCAGAACGGCGGTGGCGCCGCGCCTACCGGAGCGGTGTACAAGACCTTGTTCGGAATGAAGACTTTGGAGAGGCTTAGTAGCGCCGCCGCGACCGCAAATCCAATGATCGGCGAAAAGAGCAGCGACTTACCTACGTTGAGCGCCTGTACCCAATCGACGCCGCTGGTCGCGGTGCGCGCCGCCATCAACTGGTTGGCGATGCCGACACCGATGATGGAGCCAATCAGCGTGTGCGAGCTCGACGAGGGCAGACCGAAGTACCACGTCCCCAGATTCCAGATGATGGCCGCCGTCAAAAGGGCAAAGACCATGGCGAAGCCGGCGCCGCTTCCGACTTGCAGAATCAGTTCCACTGGCAACAGCGAGATGATGCCGAAGGCCACTGCTCCGGTCGAGAGAACCACGCCGATGAAGTTCCACATCCCCGACCACGCAACCGCGATGTGGGGATCGAGTGAATGGGTGTAGATCACGGTCGCAACGGCATTGGCGGTGTCGTGAAAACCGTTCACGAATTCGAAGCCCAGCGCCACCAGCAAGGCCACTCCCAGCAGCACGAATGGGAAGATCGACGAAGAGTGGACGGTGGAGAGATCGGAGATCAAGTGCGCGGCGGAGTAGACGAACCCTACCGCCAGCGCAGCCAGAAAAATTGCCACCCCAATCTTGCCGGGCGATTTGGAGAGCTTTGCGTGAACTCCGTGGGTTGCGGGAACATTCGATGGTGCAGACGAAATCGGCGCAGAGGCTGTCGCCATGCTTTTTCCTTTTTCCTGCTGAATTTTTTTTGGTTGCCAGAGCTAACTCGAAATCTCGTCAGCGAAAGGTACTACGCGAAGCGCGGCCCCAGCATTAACGCCAGTTAAATGCTCTATTAAAATCTGACGACGGTCGGGGCAACGGCTCGCGATCGCCGCGGAATCGAAGCGGCCTTTACCAGCATCCACATGCCATGGCTTCTCTTGATTGGCTGGCACGAGACCTTCCCACCGCACCATTGGTTCCGCAGGGTGATTTCACACCCAATCCCGACCACGGATTGCTGGACGCTTACTCGCGGGCGGTCGTTGACGCGGTGCAGCGCGTAGGCCCTGCAGTGGTGCACATTCAGGTACGGCAAGATCGCGGACGTGGTGGCTCGGGCTCGGGGTTCATCTTTACTCCCGACGGATTCATCCTCACCAATAGCCATGTCGTGCACGGTGCTTCCCAGCTGATGGTTTCGACGGCGAGCGGCGAACGCTTCCCGGCCGAACTTGTCGGCGACGATCCTGATACCGACCTGGCAGTGATTCGCGGTGGTCACGAGCTAACTTCGGTATCGCTCGGCAGCTCGCGCCGCCTTGTGGTCGGGCAGTTGGTGATCGCCATCGGCAATCCTCTAGGCTTCCAGCACACGGTCACAGCCGGAGTGGTGAGCGCGCTGGGCCGCTCCATGCGCTCGCGCTCCGGACGCCTGATTGACGGTGTTATCCAGACGGACGCGGCGCTCAATCCCGGCAACTCGGGAGGACCGTTGGTGGATTCCCAAGGGCAGGTGGTCGGCGTGAACACAGCGACCATCATGGGGGCCCAGGGTATCTGTTTCGCCATTGGGGCGGATACCGCGGAGTTCGTAGCCTCGCGGCTGATCCGCGACGGACGGATCCGGCGCAGCTACATCGGCGTAACCGGACAAGGCGTTGCCCTGCATCGCCGACTGGTTCGCTATTACGACCTGCCGTCCGACAGCGGGCTGCTGGTTCTCGAGGTCGTGCAAGGTTCACCGGCACAGTATGCGGGATTACGGGAGCGCGATGTGCTGATAAGCTTCGCCGGCAAGGCCATCGCCGGGGTTGACGACCTGCATCGCATGCTGACCGGCGAGCGCAGCGGGATCGCCTGCGAGGTTGGCGTGGTGCGAGGAACAGACTTGCTAACGCTGACCGTTACACCGCAATCGCGGACGGAATAGTTATGTGTGGGTGCGCTGGTAGTGGCGACGAGCTTTCTGGCGGTTACCGCAGGACTTCATGTCGCACCAGCGGCGGCTGCCATTGCGGCTCGTGTCCAGGAAGAGCCACTCGCAATCGGGAGCTTCACACTCGCGAATGTCCGCGCGATCTTTCGAGGTGAGGAGATCCGCAGCCGACTCGGCGATTGGCCAGAGGACCCGGTCGAGAGGATTGCCCCCACTTGACTGCCATTCCCAGCGATAGTCGCCTTCCATGCGTACCAATTTGCGGTGCTTCAGCGCCTCGAGCGCAAAGTCGTTGATCTGTTGAACGTCTTGGGGGGGGGCATGATTGCCTGCGGCAATCGCGGAGAAGGTGCGATGGACTCCCTCGCGGAGAACGATCGCCGTCCGAAACGCTCTCCCAGCGTCCTTGTGGTTATCGTTCGCGCGAGCACGCAGGCTAACGGCCGTCTTCGACAGGATCAGGTTGGCTTGCTCCGCGAACGCCACCAGGTCGGCATAGCCGTTAAGGTGTTCGGCTCGTTCCTCCGCCAGATGACGATGGCTCACCGTATTGGCGAAGTCCAGGCAAAGGTTCCCGCCGCTAAGATCGAACTGATATGCCGGCCGTGGCTTGGTTCGATGCACTCCTGGTATTGTAACCCCCTTCTATAGCATTGGTGGTTAGGGAAAAGCTGACGGATGATTTCCCTGGGCGCTCGCTCGGGCAAGCAAACTGGGTCAGACCTTGTACGTACTCGCATTGCCGATGCATGCAACACGATTAGAATACAAACGCTTGCAGCCCGAGCTCGGAACGCCACCAGCGGAAACAATAGCCCACAAATCCTACAATGATAGTTTATGGGGGAACCGTATGGAAGTATGACCAGCGATAGAGCTATTGTGCCTATTGATCACAGCTCCCATGTTTAGGAATATTCTTCAATTACTATCGTTAATAGTAGCAATTCGCGCGCAAATTACAATTCTGTAACCTAAGTCTATTCCCATGGGCGGCCATCCCATTCCCATAGACTAGGCTAGTTCGCTTGCGTTAGTATGCTCTCACTCAAGTACCATCCATGGGGAACAGCTTGCTCGCCAACACCTGAGAGACTCTAGCAATTAAGATGCTCTAGCGTTCCGTTCTAGACTTGTGCTTGCGCATTTCTGGTGGCTGGGTTTGCGTTGCGGGAGAGATTACGTACCTTGGGGTCGCACTTGAAATTTGAACATTGGAATGTGGGTTAAGGAGAATCGAATCGAATGAAGACACGCATTGCAGGCTTGTGTCAGCTGATGGTGCTGACACTCTTAGTATGCTGTTGCTTCTCTGCGCTGGTTTCGGCGCAGCAGAGCGATGAGAAAGTAACACCGCGGTACGTGGTAATTCCCCCAAAACCGCCAGCGCCGGGATCGGCCCAGCCCGATGTTTCCTTGCTGACGTGGCCCGGATCGTTCACCTACAATGGCCACCAGTATAACTATGTTATGGTTGGCAACCCGCCGGCCACTGGTTCAGCCTCGATTATCACGACGTACCTGATCCCGGTCAAGATCGTGCTCAGCACGGGTCAGAGTTTTGATCCGTTCATGGGTGGGCCTTTCAGTCCCGTTGCCATGACGCTGCGCTCCCCGGTCTATGACAAGACGACCGACTATGTTCAGGGCGGCATCGACTTGGGCGCCACGCAGTACGTTGATGCTTATCAGCGCGGCAACTTCTGGCAGGATGGCGGTGTGTCCGGCAACCCGAACTATCACGTGTATCTGGGTGGCCCTACCGCCGGGATCCAGATATTGCCCGAGTTGACCCTCAATGTGCCGGCAGGAAGCGGCCATATCGGAACTCCGTTTGGCTTCCAGGTCGCCGAAGTTGATATCAACTACTTCGACAACCAGATCAGCCAATATATGGCGCAGCACACCCAGATTAATGCAAGCAGCTTCCCTATGTTCATAGTCGACAATACGTACCTCACCGAGGGCGGTTGCTGCATCGGCGGCTACCACAGCGCCAACGGTCAACAGAGCTACGGAATGTTCGACTACGACACCCATCCTGGCGTGTTCTCGCAGGACGTCTCCGCGTTGTCGCATGAAGTGGGCGAGTGGATGGACGATCCCTTGACCAACGGCGGCAATGGTACGCCTTGCGGCATCATGGAAAACGGCGATCCCCTCGAAGGCGGCAGCTCGGGCCACCCGTACGGTACCTGGACGTACACCTTGAACAACTTTACCTACCACCTGCAGGACCTGGTGTACCTCCGGTACTTCGGTGCCGATCCAAACATCTCGGCCAACAGCTGGTGGAGCTTCCAGAACTTCCCCTTCACTACCATCTGTCAGAACGGTAGCTAGACGCAGCTCGCAGTATGGCCCGCCTCGTCAGAGGCGGGCTCTTTTTTTGAAGGTGGGACGAGACGGTGACCTGCCACCGCTTCGAGCAGTGCCGTCCTAGGGCGCGTCACTTCCATCCCACTCCGACCCGGCTACCTCCCCTGCGTCGTATAATGAAGAGATACCCACTCGACGAAATTGGCTTCTGTGTAGCCCCAGAACCGATCCGCCTCGAGACCAGGCAAGGTCATGGAATTCAGGTTAGTCAGTTCGTACAAGCCGCAAGGCGACCAGGGAAACGCCATCGAGTCGCTGACGCGCGGCCTCTTGGACGGCGACAAGCATCAGGTGCTGCTGGGGGTCACCGGCTCGGGCAAGACCTTCACCATGGCCAAGATCATCGAGCAGTTGAACCGCCCGGCGCTGATCATGGCACACAACAAGACCCTGGCGGCCCAGCTTTATCACGAGTTCAAATCGTTCTTCCCTCACAACGCGGTCGAGTATTTTGTCTCGTATTACGACTATTACCAGCCCGAAGCCTACATTCCTGCCGGTGACGTTTACATCGAGAAGGAAGCGACCGTCAACGACGAGCTCGACAAGCTGCGCCTGGCCGCTACCAAGTCGCTGTTCGAGCGTCGCGACTGCATCATCGTCGCGTCGGTGAGCTGTATCTACGGCCTGGGATCGCCGGAGGCTTATTACGGCATGCTGCTGTTCCTGGAGAAGGGGCAGAAGATCAAGCGTGACGATATCGTCCGCAAGCTGGTTGAAATTCTCTATGAGCGCACCGATGGCGACTTCCGCCGGGGTACGTTTCGGGTGCGCGGCGACATCATCGAAATTTTCCCGACTTATGAGGACAACGCCTATCGCATCGAGTTGTGGGGCGATGAAGTTGAATCCCTGGCGCAGATTGACCCCTTGTTCGGCACCGTCAAACAGAAATATGCGCGCCTGCCCGTGTATCCCAAGACCCATTACGTAATGAAACCGGAGCGCAAGCAGGCCGCCGTGCAAACCATCTTGGAGGAACTGGCGTGGTGGGAAACCGAACTGGAGAAGCAGGGTCGCATCGTCGAGGCCCAGCGGGTCCACCAGCGCACCCGGTTCGATCTGGAGATGATCAAGGAGATGGGATACTGCCACGGTATCGAGAATTACTCGCGCCACTTTACCGGGCGCCTGCCGGGTGAGCCTCCGCCAACGCTGCTCGATTATGTCCCCCGCGACTACCTGCTGTTCGTCGACGAATCGCACCAAACCATACCGCAAGTCCACGGCATGTGGCACGGTGACCGCTCACGCAAGCAGAACCTGATCGAGTACGGATTTCGCCTGCCGAGTGCGCTCGATAATCGTCCCCTTACCTTTGAAGAATTCGAGCACCGTGTCAATCAGGCGGTCTATGTTTCCGCCACTCCCGGACCTTACGAGTTGACAAAGGCGGCGGGCGTGGTGGTGGAGCAGATCATTCGCCCGACTGGCCTCATCGATCCGGAAGTGGAAGTGCGTCCGGTGAAGGGGCAGATTGACGACCTGTTGCACGAGATTCGCCGCCGCGCGGAGAAGAATGAGCGGGTGCTGGTCACCACGCTGACCAAGCGCATGGCCGAGGACCTGGCCGAGTACTACAGCGAGGTCGGCGTGCGCTGCCGCTACATGCACTCCGAGATCGAGACCCTGGAGCGCATCAAGATTCTGCGCGATCTGCGCAAGGGCGAGTTCGATGTACTCATCGGCATCAACCTGCTGCGCGAAGGTCTCGATTTGCCCGAGGTCTCGCTGGTGGCAATTCTTGACGCGGACAAGGAAGGGTTCCTGCGCTCGGCGGGATCGCTGATCCAGACCATCGGCCGCTGCGCTCGCAACCTGAGCGGCCGCGCCATTCTTTACGCCGACAAGATGACCGACTCCATGCAGAAAGCGCTGGACGAGACCAACCGCCGGCGCGCCATTCAACGCGCCTACAACGAGGAGCACGGCATCACGCCGGAGAGCATCGTGCGCCCGCTCGACATGACGCTCGTAGGAGTCGCCAACGCTGACTATGTCGACCTGACCAATGAGGCGGAAGGCTTGCCGGAGTTTCGCTCTCAGGAAGAATTGGATGCTTACATCGTGAAACTGGAGAGCGACATGCGCGAGGCTGCCAAGCGTTTCGAGTTCGAACAAGCCGCCCGGCTTCGCGATACGATTCGCGATCTGCGCACCAGCGAGTTCATGTTCACCTGAGCTTACCTACTGCGTCAGAACCATGATCGGCGTCTGCAGGGCGCATGACGCGGTGCAATTGGGGTCCTGCGGCGGGGCCGCTATGGCCAGCGCAACAGTATCGTTCACCGTCTGGATGATACTGGTAGAGAAGCTCCCCTGGTTGGTCACGTAAACCTTGCTGGAGGTAGGATCGGCGGCCACAAATGTCGGGTTGACTCCCACCGCGACTGTCTTCAGGACGGCAAAGCTGGTGGCGCTCACAACGCTCACGTTGTTAGAGCCGGAATTGGCCACGTATAAGTGGAACCATTCTGCAGCGCGACTACCCCTGTCGGCGCGGTACCCACGGCTATCGGCGGAGTCAGCGACGTGAATGGGCGGCGAAGCTGAAGTATTCACGTTCGACGCATCGAAGACACTGACCGTATTGTCGCCGGTGTTGGTCACGTAGAGCCGGGCGAGATGCGGGTCGAGATAGGAATAAGTCGGCTTTACACCCAGCGGAACCGATGCCGCCACCGCCGGAGTGGCGCCTGTCGAAAGGATGTCGAGCGTACCGGGATTGACTCCGTCGCCCTGGGTCACGACGAAGATGTAGCTACCGTCGACACTCGATGTCGCGTAGACGGGATTAAGCCCCAAGCCCGTTCGCCGAGGTCAACGTCGTCACCACTGTCAGGGTTCCCGCATCCAAAACGGTGACCGACCCTTGGCCCATATTGTCGCCCTGATTCAGGACGAAGATCTGCCCGCCATTCGCCGCCTGAACCATGTTGATCGGGTTCAGTCCCACACAGACTGTATTCGTAACTGATCGCCGAACCGCCAGGATGACGCTGACCGAACCGGTGTTCGGACACGTCGAATTGGTCGCCCGAATTGAGGACGTACATGTTGGTAGTTTGGGTCGCCGTCAGGAAGACGGGATGCGAGCCCGGCAGCAGTCCGATGGTCGTAACCGCGCCGTTAAGATAGGCTGAGAAATCACTTACCGTATCATTGCCGCTGTTGGCGATAAAGAGGGCGGTTGAAGATGGGCAGCAAAGCTTCATACACGGAAGCCACACCCAGGGTTTGCACCCAGCTGACGGTGTCCCCGGAAACGTCGATCTTGGTGGTTGAACCATTGCCGTTGGGGTTGTAGTTCAGTACGATAAGCGAAGTGGGTGCTCTGCGGCTGGCCGCCGGGCCCGACAATCGGATTGGCCACCGGGCGATATTGATCGCCGCAGCCCAGCTCCGACAACAGTATGAAAGCAGCCAACAACAAAAAAATCGGTTCCGCGGAAACCCTTCATCCACACTCCTGACGGTGAACTGCCACTCCTCCGAGCAATGCAAACAGGAAAATACATTGTATAGGGGCGCGCCCGCCCTGAGGTATAGAGCAACCCCGCACTCGCAATCTGCAATGCAACCCCGGCGGGCTGCCAGGGTTGCGGTCAGATCGCCGGTTCGCATGAAATCCGATGGCGAAGACGCGGGCGCTAGAGAAATCATGGCCGCAAAAGCAAAGCCCTGTCGCTGACGACAGGGCTTGGAAAATTCACGTACGCAAACTAAACGCTGAAAGAAGATCCGCAGCCGCAGGTGCTCTTCACGTTCGGATTGTCGAACTTGAAGCCGGCGCCTTCGAGGGTCTCGATGTAATCGACGTTCACGCCCTTCAGATACATCAGCGAGGTCGCGTCAACGTAGACCTTCAGGCCCTCGAAGTCGAAGGTCTTGTCCATCATGCCGGCGCCGTTCTCGAACGACATCGAGTAGGAGAAACCGGAGCATCCGCCTCCGACCACTCCCACGCGCAGTCCCGCCGGAACAGGGTTCTGTTGCGCCATGATCTCTTTCACCTTGGCGATCGCCGTCGCGGTGAGGCTGAGCGGCTTCGTTTCGACAGTGGGTGTAGTGGTGGGTGTGTCGGTGTAGTGGTTGTGGTCGCCATGGTCTCTCCTCTGAAACTAGCGGGATTATAGCAAACTGCACGCAAATTTGTGATCAGCCGCCGCGCCAGGCGGGGACGCTGTGCACGGATGAAGCCTGCTTGTTTGATGCGACCAGACGGTCGTCCGTCGCAGGAGTTCGGTACGCCGCTACGCGGTACTCGATCCAGATAAAAAGGGCTGCCCCCGCCAGATAGCAGCCCGGGTACTGCGCTTGCTTCGCTCAGCACTGCACGTAAGGAGAGTGGTTCCTGTTTGTGACATTGTCACCGACTCTCCCAAGAGTCAAGACCACTGATGGGACGCCCTGTTACGGCACTTTCAGGGCACCAAACGCGTATTGGGCACACTTCTTCCACACTTTCGCGAACAACCGTAACCATGTGCCGTTCTGTCCGGTTGCGTCGAGCGGCCCCTGACGGCGGTTTTCGCCATTTCCTGCGGTCCAGGAGCTTGCAAATAATTGCGCTTGCCCTGTCGGAGCCGGAGATATAATGTACTCCGTGAGGGCCCTTCGTCCGGCAGGCGTAGCCGATGCCTGGGACGTGGGACCGGTTCATTGTGAGCCGAGGTGGCCGATGTCAATGATGACGATGTTGCTGATCGCATGGGGTGTACTGACGGTTGTGCTGGTGCTCTTGCTGATTTACCGTAGCACCCTGACCTTGCACGAGGACGATCAACTCTTCCTCGACGATGCCAGCGCCAACCTCCGGATCGAACAAGAAGAGCTTCAACTTCGGATGAAAAGAGTGACCCCGTACGTGCGCATCCTGGGTGCAGCGTCGGGACTTTTGATCTTGTTCATCGCTGGCATGGCCGTGTGGCAGCAGATGAACAAGGTGTACTGAGTCCTTCGTGCTGAAGTGCCGGCTCATCCGGCGACATTGGGCCGTGGCAATTCGTCCCGCGAGTAAATGTTTAGGCGGGACGAGAATGTGCTTGAGCCTGCAAGAAAATGTGAATCTGAACAACGCGCAACGCCTGGTTGCGCGTTTGTCTTTGCGCTAGACCTCAGCTTGCCAATGAACGCCCTCGCTTGCATGCTTCCGTCACTCTCCGACGCATCTTAGCGGTCCCCAGGCGGGCAAAGAACGCGTCGAGTTCTGCTAAAATTAATGCATCGGTCCTCCGGGTGGCAACGAACTGGAAAGTGCTTCAGACGGCGTTTGCCGCCGCTATCCACAGCTTGAATTCGCGCGACCGAGCATCCGGTGGCGCGGCCAGCCAGGCGCGCGCAACGCCATAAGCGCTTGGGGCTTGACGCGGGCACTGTCCTCAGCGTCTGGCATTTCAGACATTCTGAAAGAAGAAGCGATTTCGTTATTGTGCGCATCTTTACATGATTCAGGGATTGCATTTTCCAAGATCGAGTTGAATGCCTGAGCGCGGCAATCAACGTCGCAGATCGTAGAGGTCAACGTGGCAACGCAAGAAATCAATAGTCGAATATCTGGAGTTTCCGTTGCAACCGGAAGCTGATTCGGAACGAGGAAGTCGCAGAATGGTTGGAAGCCTTCGACCAGGTCGTCGAGAATGAAGGCACGACCCGCGGATGCGAACTTCTGGAGGCCCTGATCGGGCGGGCGCGCGAGTCGGGAGTGGAAGTCCCCGTACAGTTGAACACTCCCTACGTCAACACGATCCCGGTCGACGAGGAAGTTCCGTATCCGGGCGATCGCCTGCTGGAGCGGCGCATCAAGAGCCTGATCCGCTGGAACGCGATGGCCATGGTGCATCGCCAGAACAAGAAGGATGCGGGCATCGGCGGCCATATCTCGACCTACTCCTCGCTGGCGACGCTGCTCGAAGTTGGATTTAATCATTTCTTCCACGCCAAGTACGGCGATCAGCCGGGCGATTTCATTTACTTTCAGGGCCACTCCTCTCCAGGCGTGTATGCCCGGGCGTTTCTGGAGGGACGGCTCAGCGAAGAGCAGGTAAAGAATTTCCGCCACGAGTTACGCGGGATCTCCGGATTGCCGTCGTATCCGCATCCCTGGCTGATGCCGAACTTCTGGAGTTTCCCGACGGTGTCCATGGGCATCGGCCCGCTCAATGCCATCTACCAGGCGCGATTCATGCGCTATCTGGAGAACCGCGAGATCATTCCCCAGACTCCGCGCAAGATTTGGGCGTTCGTAGGCGATGGAGAGACCGATGAGCCCGAGTCCATGGGCTCGCTGACTCTGGCCTCGCGCGAGAAGCTCGACAATCTCGATCTTCGTCATCAACTGCAACCTGCAACGGCTCGACGGTCCGGTGCGCGGCAACGGCAAGATCATCAATGAACTGGAAGCCGCCTTCCGCGGTGCCGGTTGGAACGTCATCAAGGTGCTGTGGGGATCTGATTGGGACCGGCTGTTTGCCCGCGACAAGTCCGGCATTCTCATCAAGCGCATGGAAGAGGTGGTTGACGGCGAATACCAGAGCTACAAGGTCAAGGGTGGAGAGTACATTCGCCGCGAATTCTTCGGGAAGTATCCCGAGCTTCTGGCGATGGTCGCCGACATGAGCGACGACGACTTGCATCGTCTTACCCGCGGTGGCCACGATCCGCAAAAGGTCTACAACGCCTACAAGCGTGCCGTGGAACACCAGGGTGGACCGACCGTAATTCTGGCGCACACGGTGAAGGGTTACGGCCTGGGTTCTGCCGAGGCCCGCAATGCTACGCATCAGGAGAAGAAACTCGCCGACAAGGCCCTCACCGCCTTCCGCTCGCGCTTTGAGATTCCGATACCTGAAGAAGCCGCGCGCGATGGGTCGCTGTACCGTCCGCCCGACGACAGTCCGGAGCTCACTTACTTGCGGCAGCGCCGCAAAGAACTCGGTGGATACATGCCGGCTGCGGTCGGTGCCCGATTCGAACTTCGAAGCGCCGCCGCTCAGCTGAGTTTGCGGAATCGCTGGCCGGGTCGAAGGGTCGCGCGGTGTCCACCACCATGGGCTTCGTCAGCATGCTGCGGCAGTTGCTAAAGCATCCGAAGATCGGCAAGCTGGTCGTCCCCATCATTCCCGACGAAGGACGCACCTTCGGCATGGAATCCATCATTCGGCAAGTCGGCATCTACGCCAGCCAGGGGCAGCTCTACAAGCCGCACGACCAGGACATGCTGCTGTATTACCGCGAAGAGAAGAACGGCCAAATTCTGGAAGAAGGCATCACCGAGGCGGGATCGATGGCCTCGTTCTACGGCAGCGGGAACCGCGTACGCGAACTACAAAGTGCCGATGGTTCCCTTCTTCACCTATTACTCGATGTTCGGGTTCCAGCGTATCGGCGACATGGTGTGGGCGTTCGCCGATGCTCGCGGCAAGGGCTTCCTGATGGGCGGCACCGCCGGCAGAACCACCCTTGCGGGCGAAGGCTTGCAACATCAGGACGGACACAGCCTGGTGCTTTCCAGTACCGTTCCGACCTGCCGCAGCTACGATCCCGCCTACGTATACGAGATTGCCGTGATTGTTCAAGACGGCATGCGGCGGATGTATCAGGCAGGAGAAGACCGCTTCTACTACATCACTTTGTACAACGAAGACTATGCGATGCCGGAGATGCCGGCCGGGGCGGAAGAAGGAATTCTTCGCGGCATCTACAAGTACAAATCATCTCCCGCAAGGGCAGGCGGCGGTCCAGTTGTTCGGCAGCGGGCCCATCCTGAATGAGGCGCTGCGCGCCCAGAATATCCTCGCCGAAAAATACGATGTGCACTCCGACGTATGGAGCGTGACCAGCTACAACGAACTGCGTCGCGATGCCCTGGCCACCGAGCGCTGGAACCGCCTGCATCCGGCGGAGGCGGAGAAGCGGCCGTACATCCTGACCGCACTCGACGGAAGCGAAGGTCCCATCATCGCTGCCACCGATTACATGAAGGCCGTTGCCGATCAGTTGTCGCCGTGGATCCAGGGACGATTGGTCACGCTGGGGACCGATGGCTTCGGGCGCAGCGAAAACCGCGAGTACTCTGCGGCGGCACTTCGAAGTGAATGCCGAATCGATTGTGGTGGCGGCGCTGTCGCGACTGGCCCGTGACGGAAAGTTCGATATGCAGCGTGCCCAGAAGGCGTTCGCGGAACTCGGCGTAGACAGCGACAAGATCGACGCGGCCACGGCATAGTGCGTTTCCATTCGTCGCGGCTTCTGATCGTCACCACCTCCGGCGGGGCTGTTCTCGTGCGCTCTGCGAACCGTTGCAATTCTTACCACCGAAGCGTCGCGCACAGTACGGCTGCACAGCCCGCTGAAAAAGTCCTCTCAGGAGCGAGTTCGGGTGGTGCGGCGCTTCAGCGCCGCGTCAGGCGAGTACAGTGAAACGGCCTTTAGGCCTGGGGACATTGGTTAGAAGCGGCCATACCAGCGGCTTCGGACAACGTACCTCAGGGCTAAAGCCCTCTTCACAAAGCTAATTGAACGCGGGCCTGAAGGCCCGCACTACCCAGGCTATGGTCAGTATGGAGTTTTTCAGCAGCGGCTGCGATGGTGTCGGTCGAAGCGTGGTGCGCGTAAGCGGATTCTCTCACTTTGTACTTCCAGTTTTTTCGCGGCTCGGCGTGTAAAATGCCGCGTCGGCTTATATGATTTGGGTTGGCAGGAGCATGCAATACCGGGTCCACAAGGAGATTCAATGAGGTCAGGCAAAGCATTTGCAGCACTGGGATTGGCACTTATTCTATGCATGTTCCTGGCGGCGTGCGGAGGCAGCTCAGCACCCCCAGCGTCCAATCCGCCGGTGATCTTTGAGTCGACGTTGCCGGCCGGTGCAGTCAATGCTCCTTATAGCGCCACCGTGCACGTGACCCAGGGAACCGGGACTCAGCCCTTTGCCTTCAGTATTGTTTCCGGCAGTCTGCCTGCTGGGTTGACCATGAGCGTCGGCGGCAACATCTCGGGGACCCCAACCACGATTGGTACTTCCTCTTTTACCGTTCAGGTGAAGGACGGAAACTCCCTCACCGGAACCAAGGCCCTGAGCATCAACATCCGGGGTGCGGTGTCGATAGCAGCAGCCTCGCTGCCGGGCGGTACGGTGGGTATGGCTTATAGCGCCACCGTGACGGCAACCGGCGGAGTGCTGCCGTATACGTGGACTGTGATCAGCGGTACGTTGCCGCCGGGGCTCAGCCTGACTGCGAATGCCGACGGCACCGCCACCATTTCCGGCACGCCCACGACCCTGGGAACCTCGACGTTCACCCTTCAGGTAGCTGATTCGGAGACCCCGCCCGCCACCGCAACGTCTTCGGTGTTGAGTATCTCCATCGAAGGCTTTCTGACCATCACCAATACATCCTTACCGAATGGCTACGTGGCCATCTTCTATGACACGCAACTCAAGGTAACGGGCGGAACGCCACCCTATACGTGGAGCATCACCAGCGGAACATTGCCGCCTGGCTTGACCCTCACTCCCGCCACCGGAGTGATCTCGGGGACGCCCACGACCACCGGCAGCTATCCAATTACGGTCCAAGTGGTCGATTCGGAGAAGATTCCCGCCATGGCGACCGGGTCCTTCACCATCACCATTGACCCGACGCCGCAGCTGCAGATCACCACGAGTTCACTATTGCCAGCGACCCAGGGCGTTTACTACAACGGTCCGTTGGCCGCTACCGGAGGTGTTCCGCCGTATTCGTGGAGCCTTACGTCTGGGTCGTTGCCGGCAGGCTTGACCCTCAGTGGGACGGGGGTAATCACCGGCATAACCAATACAACTGGCAGCTTCCCAATCACGGTGCAGGTGACCGACACCCTTTCCAATACGGCCTCGGCCGACTTGACCCTTGCCGTCAATTCCGGCCCGCTGGTGATTACGACCATTGGGCTGCCCGCGGGCATTGTTTCGGTACCGTACAACGCAACCCTTTCGGCCGGGGGCGGAACTCCGCCGTACACTTGGTCCATCTACTTCGGGACGCTGCCCACTGGCCTGAGTTTGGATCCGAGCACAGGTCTGATCTCGGGAACCCCAACTACCAGCAACAGCAATTCCATCCAGCTAAAGGTGCAGGATTCAGCCTCACACACGGCGATTTCAAAATCCCTTGCCCTGCCCATTAACCCTGCGCTCACCAACGCCGCTCTGACCGGAAATTTTGCTTTCTCGTTTAGTGGCTACAACAACGGAACTCCAATTTTGCTTGCAGGCAGATTTACGTCTGACGGCAGTGGAGCGATCAGCGATGGTCTACTCGACGGAAATGGGTTCGGCGGCGTTCCCGTGACCAACCTGACGTTCACCGGGACGTACTCCATCACGGCGAACGGTCTGGGCACCATGACCTTCAATCCCAGCCAGGGGCCTCCCATCAATTTTGCAGTAGTTGTTTACAGCTCTGGCGGAGGCAGGCTGATTCAAAGCGACCCATCTAATCCCCAAGTGTACGGGTCCGGCGCAATCAAGGCGCAAACCATTGGCAATCTGACTGCCGGAAATTTTGCTTTCGGCGCAACCGGAGTCGACGTGGGTGGAAGTCGTTATGCCAGCGCAGGTAGCCTCCAACTCAGTAACACGGGTACTTTGAACGGAGGGCAAGTCGACGTTAACGACGCTGGAACCGTTAATTCCGCTGCCTTTTTGAGCGGCTCTATTGGCACACCTGATCCGGCTACGGGTCGCGGTACCGCGAGCCTGAGCATTAACCGTGGCACGGCGCAGAACTTCAGCTACTACCTGGTTTCTTCCGCCGAACTGATCCAGATCAGCATCGATCAGGTCTCGGACACTTCTCCTCTGACCCTGACTTCGGTGCTGCGGACCTCGACCGGGGGCGCAGGCTTCACCAACGTGGCCTTGAAGGGCGTAAGTATTCTGCAGGCCAGCGGAGTTGATCCCAACGGTGGGAGCCCGCAAGCGGTTGGTGTAGCCGGAATATTCACCGGTGACGGCATGACCGACGGAAACGGCTTCGGTAATGCCACCCTTCTGTACGACCAGAACACAGGCGGAACACTCGCTCAGCAGCAGGTGACCTATGGCCAGTACAAGCTAAACCCGCTGAATGGGCGGGTGACCTTGAATGGTTTTGGTGGCACCCCGCCCGTTCTATACCTGGTGAGCGTGAATCAGGCTTTCGTGGTTAGCACGGATGGCAATGCAACGGCTGGAGTGCTGGCGCCACAACTCGCGGGCACGGCGGGCATACCGATCGGTAATAATTCCGTTCTGGGGCCTTATTTGGGAGGCTCGGTCGCGCCGGTGTTGCCATCCATCACCAATGAGGTTTCGTGGCTGTTTGCCGACGGCGCCGGCAATATCAATGCATCCCAGGACAGCAGCGGTCCAGGCGGTCCCCAGACGAGCCAGTTTGCGGCCACCTACCAGGTCGATGCAACAGGCCGGGCCCTGGTTTACCCGAACCCGGGCACCACGCTGCAGGGAATCCTGTATGTGGTGACGCCGACCAAGGTGGTCATTCTGTCAACCGATGCGAACCCAGTCTTGTCGACCTTCTCGACAGGGAAATCGACAAACTAGGATCGCCACGGGAAAAGTCGAATTCGTGCTGTTTGCACGGTTCGTTGTGACAGTTTGCCGACGACGGGAACCCTAGAGTGGTGGTGGTGCAACTCCCCCGGAAAGGGGAAGTAATCCGGCACTCTAGTGCAAGTTCTTGCACTTGCCAAAAGAAGATCTATAAGTATTTCAATGACTTGCAGCGGCTCAAAAATTGCACACAGCTCTGTGGGTGAGTCTGCGTACCTACTAGGCAAACGTCCAGTAACAGATCAGCCTTTGCGGAAATCGTGGTTGCGCTCCTCTTGTTTTTGGACGCTCCCACAGGACCAGAGAACACCGCAGGGTGTTCCTGGAAATCGAGACTCGCGAGTCATGACACTCAACCACGGAGGAACAAATTGAACAAGAAACTTGGATGGTCGGCGTGCTTGTTGACTATCGCCCTCTGCGTTAGCGCCCTGCCGGCGACGGCGAACACATTGTTTTCCGACTTGGGACCCCCGGGAAATCAGTACGGCTGCTGCAGCGGATGGACCGTTAGCGGTACTGGCACCCTCGGTACGGCCTTCACAGCAGCGAACATGTTTACGGTAGGCGGCAGTGGTAGCTTCAGCGTCGACCAAATCGATCTGGGCGTGGGCTTTGTAGTTCCGCCTGATACGTTCGCGGCTAGCATTTGGACCGACGTTAACAATCTCCCCGGAACTATGGTGGCTGGCGCTATGTGGAGCCCCCTGACCACGATCACACAGTTCGGATCGTGTCCTCCTACTTGCCCGGGTAGCTACGATGGTGGCGGTTTTGTCACCATCTCGGGTATTTCGGGAGTCAGTCTGACGGGTGGCCAGTCGTACTTCATGATTCTCTCTGCTGTGAGCCAAAGTGATGCCAGCTGGACGGCGTGGAACCAGAACAGCCAAGGCGTAAGCGGCTTGGACCTCTATTCCACTGACGGTGGACATAGCTGGAACAGCAACGGAGCCCAAACGATTGGCGCGTTCGACATCCTTGGTCACTCGGGTGGCGGCACGACCCCGGAGCCCAGCTCGATCCTGCTGCTCGGCACCGGCTTGCTCGGCGCGTTCGGCGCAATTCGCCGCAGGATGAGCCGCTAGATTTTCCCCTGCTCTTCAAGTCAAAGCCGGAGCCAACCAGCTCCGGCTTTCTTGTTTCCTGCTACGTCTACAGACGCATTAACGATGTGGCTCAGCCTGACTCTGGTCAGACTGAGGTGGCGTCGTTCCCTGGGGTTGCGCGCTCGGCGGGGCGGGGGGCATCCCAGTTCCTTGGGGAGGTACGTAGGGCGGCGTCGGCGAAGTCAATTCCTGCACGTTCCCCGGAACAACACCTTTCACCGTCGGGGTATGCTTCACCTGGCCCGCTTCGGCATCCGCCATATCTATGCCCAGCTTGGATAGGGTTTCGGCCGTGGACTTGTCCAGTTGTACCTTGGATTTTTCGTAGTTGGCCGCCGCGTTGAGAACGTTCGATTCCGCCGTGGTCAAGTCGCTGGACGCCTGTAATACCGCAGTGGGCGTCGAGGCTCCATAGCCAAACTTCTTCTGTTCCGCGACCAGGCTCTCCTTCTTGAAGTCGCGGGCCGCCATGGCGGCTTGCAGGGCCGCGTAACCCTGCTGTACCGAGAACTGCGCCTGCCGTACTTCGATGGTGATGCCGTTCTCAAGCTGTTGCAAAAGGACCTGGGACTGCCGGTACTCCAACTCGGAGCGTACCTGTTCCGATTGCGCGGCACGGTTGCGAAGCACGATGTTGAGGTTCACTCCAACACCCTTGTCCGGGCCCGTGCTGTTAAAGAGATCATGAAACGCATTAGGGTAACCGGACCGGGGAATCGTTCCTGGATCCAGGCAATTCTGGCCTGGAATCGCGCCTTCGAAGTTGCACGGAGGCAGGAGCGCAGTTTGCTCGCCCGCCAGTGAAGAAGATCCATAAAAGGCATACAGATCCAGGCTCGGACGCAGGGCATTCTTCAGCGATTTGCGCGAGATCTCTGAGTTCGTCAGATTGATGCGCGCCGTAGCAATCTCGGGACGGGCCTGCAAGGCTTCCTGAATCAGGTCTTGGACGGGGCGGACCTCTTGTGGCTCGTTGAATTGCAGCGTGTCGGTAGGAATGACCGTCTGCGGTCGCCAGGATTGGGTCGCCCATGTTTTTAGTAATGGCATTCTTCATCAGCAGTTGCTGCAGCTGTAGCTGGGTTTGCGAAGCAATCAGGTTCTGATTCGCCGTCGCCACCCCGCTCTTGGCTTGCACCAGAGTGATCGGCGCGAGCGTGCCGATCCTGATTTCCTCTTCGTCGTCCGACAGCGTCTTCTGCGCCACTTGCAGTGCCCGTTCGTTCACTCTGACTGCCTCATACGCTGTCACCAGGTCCCAATAGATATTTTCGACCTGTGAGACCGTCGCGATGACCTGCTGCCGAAACACGATGTCTCCATTCTCGCGAGTGTTGCGCGCGATCCGGATCCAGCGCAAGTTGGGATCGAACCCGAAGCCTTGCAGCAGGTGCTGGGTCAATTGAAACCGGAAGCTCGGTTGTCATCTGTGGATTCAACAGGTCATACGGCACATTGGTTGTGACCCGGCTGTTGTTGAAAGTAACTGATGCCTGGGTGCCCGTTGGAAATGCCTGGGTATAACCGAAGTTATAGGTATTCGTGTTTTGCACGACGCTCGTAGCTCCGCCGGAGAAGAAGACGTTCGCCTGGGGCGTAGCTGAGTGTTCGCCTTGAATCGTACCGATGAGCACCGGGTCGTAGCTCTGAAGTACGGGTCCGGCTCCAGTTGTGGACTGCACCAAGCCACCCGTGCCGGCGCCAGCGCCGCCGACACCGATCTGTGTACCCCCAGCCCCGGTTCCGGTTGCCCCGGTAGAGGAACTACCAGTCCCTCCGGCCGATGGGCCCGCCGCGGCGTGCCCTGCACCACGCCTTGTGCAACACCCAAGGCGCCGGTGCCGGATTTTGTACGCAGTAGGTCGGTATCCGCAATCGAAAGGTTGTAACGCTGCAAGACGATGTCCAGGTTGTTCTCCAGCGCCATCGCCACCGCATCGTTGATGGACAGATACATCTTGCCGTCGCGGAAGAGTTGATCGGTCCGGGCAGAATTGCTCAGATTCGGCGCCGGTACGCTGCGAGATCGATAGGGCGCAATCACGTTGGGAAATGGGGCACTCGCCCTCGAGTAGTCCTGGTCGGAGTACAAATGAGCGTTATGCTGCGGTGCCGGGGCCTGTGGCATCGCCGTCATCGGGGCTGGGCTCGCTTGGCCGCTGGATTGAGTTGCATTCTGAGCAAAACCCGCTGTTACAAGCAGAACCGCGATTCCCAGCGCGATCGTCTTTCGCACCGCGCATTCAACGAATCTGGCAACGAACATTTCCTTGTCTCCTGAAACCGGCATTTACGCCAGTTTGTGCTTCCCGCTGTGATGAATTGCTATGGCCTCTGTGTAATACGCACCAAGGTGCCCAAAGGTTCACGGTGAGACGGCCAGGCGAGCCCAGGTGCTGGCAGTGGGCGCGCGACTGAAGAGCAGGCCCGTCGTACATTGACTCGTTCCGGCTGCAAAAGTCAACGCTCGGGGTTGACGAAAAACGGTGCAATTGGTGCCCCCGGCGCGCGGCCGCTTCTGCAGGCCAATCAGTCGACGGTCAAATCTGCTGCTTCTTCCACCGGCCGCGCTTGAACAGGATGGCACTTGCGCCCGCGATGGCCGATTCCGCGACCACAATGGCGATGAAGACACCATTCGAACGCAGATGCCCGGGGATCGCCAGCCAATACGCCAGGGGAATTTCCAGCAGCCAGAAGCCGAACAAATAGACATAAGTGGGGGTCACAGTGTCGCCCGCACCGTTGAAGGCTTGCAGCATCACCATCCCATACGCATATCCGATGTTGCCGTAACTCACGATTCGTAAACAAGCCGCACCCAGCGGCACCACTGCGGGATCATGGCTGAACAACCGTATCAATGGCTCAGCGAAGAAGATGAACAGGATGCCAACGCTTCCCAGGAACAGCACATTGTAGATTCCAGTCCGCCACACCGATTGCTCGGCGCGCTCCGGTTGTTTGGCCCCCAGGTTCTGGCCCACCAGGGTCGCGGCGGCATTACTCAGCCCCCAGGCCGGCAAAATAACGAAGATCACGATGCGGATAGCGATCGTGTATCCCGCCAGCGCGGCCGCGCCAAACATGCTCACGATGCGCACCAGCCCAATCCAGCTTGTGTGCGCAATGGCGAATTGCAGGATGCCGGTGGCTGACACTCGCGCCAGCCGCAGAAGAACGTGAAGATTGACCCGAATCTGCCGGCGAAAAATGCGGATGCGCTCGGTGCCGCGCAGCAGACGATAGAACTGATAAACCACTCCGATGCTTCGGCCCGTTATCGTCGCAACGGCCGCGCCGGTTACACCCAATCGCGGAAATGGTCCCAAGCCGAAGATAAAGCACGGGTCGAGAACGAGATTGATGAGGTTGGAGACCCACAATATTCGCATGGCGATCGCAGCGTCGCCTGTGCCGCGAAAGATTGCGTTGTTCAGGAACAGCAGCAGCAGAACGCCACTTCCTCCCAAGGCGATTCTTGCGTAGCCGCTGCCCACGGCGACGATCTCAGAAGAGGCGCCCATCAGCCGCAGCAGATGAGGCGCAAAAACAAGGCAAGGTATACCGACCGCGACCGAAACGGCGAGGCCAAGCACGATTGCTTGCACCCCTGCCACCGCAGCTCCCGCAGGGTCCTTCTCTCCGATGCGGCGAGCCACCATCGCCGTCGTCGACAAGCTCAACCCCAGGCCTACCGCGAACACCAGGCTCAGCAGTGATTCCGTCAACCCCACCGTGGCCACGGCGTTCGCTCCCAGGTGTGCCACCCAGAAAACGTCAACCACCGCGAACAAGGATTCCAGCACCATCTCCAACACCATGGGCACGGCGAGCAGGAGAATCGCGCGATTCAAGTTCCCGGAAGTGAAATCCTGATGCGATCCGCGAATGGCCTCGCGCAAGGAACTCCACAAGCTGGGCTGCGAATTAGGTTTGGCTGTGGAGACAACGTCCATGGCAAGCTACCTTTTCGCGATATCCCGAAGGAGTAACGGGTATCAGCGCCTGTGATTCGTACGTGAAACAGGATTCCGCTTCAGCAGATTCGGACAGCGGATTCGCAAGGATGGCAGGCTATCGAGGGTCGGACATCTTCTTGGTCTCCCTTGCTCGGGTCTCAGCGCCATGCGACGCGAAACGGACGTGGGATCGATGAAGGGATTCTAGCCGATTTCGGATGAAATCATCAAACCGGATAGGCGGTCGAATTAGACAAAAAAGCCGCCAGCACGTACGCCGGCGGCTTGGTAGATAACGCGCCTAGTTCTTGCTTGGCGGGACCGTCTTACCCGGAAGTTCGTTGTCACGATCTTCGGGCCTTCTCGCCGGATGGTCCGACTTCGCACCCGGTATGGGCTTGTCGTCTTTCGAGCTCATGCGCGGCTCCGTCATTTCGTCCGCCGTGAACCCATAGCCCTCGGTGTAGACCGCCTGGTGGAAGAAGCCTCCCGTCGGCTGCTGAGCGATTACATAGATCGGGAAGGCCCTCCCGCCCGCCGGATACACGGTCGCCACGTAATCAGCCACCATTCTGCCGGAGAATGTGTTGGGCAACCAGCCTAGCTGCATTGAACCGGAGAGCTGCCGGCCCGAAGTCCAGGTTTGTCCTCCATCATTCGACAAAGTAAAACCTGCGAACAGCTGGCAGTTTCCTCCACAGTTCGATACCGGATAGTAATAGTAAGTGATTGCCATGTGGGCCGAAGTTCCCGAGGTCCTGATGTCAATCCCCATGCCGTGAATGAAGTGGTCCACTCCGCTACCGATGGGATCAATGGGAACGCGGACAACCGGGCTCCAGGTTATTCCGTCGGAAGAACTGCTATACACAATGTCATTGGCGGAGCAGCCGCTTTCATAGCGGCAGTCCGGCCACGACACATACACCGTGCCGGCCCCGTCGATGGCGGTCGAAGGAAGACCAGCGCTGCGCAGGCCGCCTGCCTCGCCGTGGCTGGGAGCGCTGGAGATGCTTACCGCTGCGGTCCAATTCTGGCCGCCATTGGTTGATCGGAAGGCCGACATGCCACCGTTATAATCAGCAAACCCCACGATGACGGTGCCATTCGGCTGAACCACGGGATTTACTCCGATACCGAAGTCGCCAGCGGCCGTGGCTTTCGCTGGTCCCCACGTCTGTCCGCCATCGGTCGAGGTGCTCATCTGGATCTCCGAGTTGTCCCACCCCGTATAGCAATTTCCATAAAACGGGCTGGTCGATGTGTTATCGCAGATGATCCAGTTCTTGTCGGCATCCCCGGCGCGAGTAACGTAGATAGGATTGCCCCAATGTATGCCGTCGGGTGAGCGGCTCACGGCGACATTATCGCCGGCTCCGATTGGCAGGGTGCTGATGAGCCACATGCCGTGTTTCGCGTCGTAAGCTACCGAAGCATCACTGGCGGCGCTATTGCTTCCGCCACCGCCGTTAACAGTCAGGCCGGGCAGGTACCCATTGCTCCAGGTGATGCCACCGTTTAGAGAGGTGGCCCAACCAATATCGTCACCGCCACCGCTCGAGATGCGGGCTACTTGGAATGCTGCAACAATCACAGGGCCTTGGGCGAAGGCACCGGGTTCAACTTCGGTCATGTGCTGGGCACCTGGGTCGGTGAAGCTGTCTTGGCTGAGCTGACGTAAAACGCCTTGGGCGGAAGCCGGGATCGCCGCGAAACTGACGGCTAGTCCCAGAGCACAAGTAAGCACTGCCCGTCGAATTTCCGGGCAGGAAAACGAGTACAGACTTTTCATTTAGGAATCTTCCTTCTTCTTTGTGGTTAAGTAAGACTGGTGTCTAGTGTAGGCACGAGGAACTGAGTTTGCGCCGGACAGGAGGGCATGCCGAACCACCAGTCGTGGCGATCAAACTGTACCGTGCTGGGCTACTGGGTGTCAATTACCTGCAGTAGTAGGCAAGCCCTTACCCTGGTCCGTTGACACCGCTCAGAAATCCGCCAAGATGCGCCGTCAGCGCAATCACGACGGCAGCCACGATCTCAATGGGTAGCCGATAGAGAGGTAACTTGCTCCTTAGATTTCTGCGAGCTCGAAAATGGATACTCCAGACTAACCAGATCAAGATGGCGGATAGGAGGCCCATCATTAAGTGGAGAAGTAGTATCCCTTTGAGCCTCTGCCCATCCAATTGCCAGTGCCACGCCACGAGGCCTGTTGCCACGACAGGAACCGCCGATACGGCCGCAACTAGTAGATCGTAGTAAGCCACCGTGGCGAAGGCCGGCTTCTTCCGCCACAGTCCGAAGAGGTCAAAGCTTACTCCCACGAGAAAGAGAGCGATGGGAAAGTGGACCAGCACCACGTGTTGAGCGTGCCTGGCGTACAACGCCGACTTGAGATCTAAGAAATGCAATCTGTTCGCCTGTTACTGCACGACAATCTTGGCGGTCATCTTTGGGTGCATGGAGCAGAAGTAACTGTAAGTGCCCGCTTTGGTGAAGGTGTAGGCAAAGTTCTCATCGGTGTCGAGGACCCTCGACTTGAAGACCTTGTCGTCGCTAACCACGGTGTGAGGAATGTCGTCCCGGTTGGTCCATCGAACTGTTGCTCCCAGCGGGACCGTGATAGTGGCTGGAGAAAAACTGAAGTTGTCGATCTTGATCGCCACTTCCGATGGGGGGTTCGCCGTCGGCGTGGCCGCAAGAACACTCATGCGGGGCCCGAGTGAGAGCATGGCCAGGATTGCTATGCTCGATATCGCATGTCTTTTTCGTCATCTTGACTGCCTCCTTATGTTATTAGTGCCGCTATGCGACCCTTCGGTGTGTCTGCGGTTCAGCCTAAGCTCGAATCAACCACAGCCAGTGAGTGTTTCCCGCGAACGTAGTTAACGTCTGTCACGCCCAACAAAGTGCGCAGTTGTTCTGCTGGAACCTTCATGGGCCCGGGAGAAGTCGCCTCACCCGGCTTTGGCTGAGGGAAGGCCGTGGATGTCGCGGTATGAAAAGTGATGTTGCCTTCGACCTTCTGCATGGTCTGGTGAATGTGTCCGTTCAGCACCGTGACCGAACCGAACCGCTTCAGATAAGAGAGCGCCTGCGCGCTGTCGTCGGTACCCCAACCCCATTCGGGATACACGCTCCACAGCGGCATGTGCGCGAAAACCACGATGGGCGTGCTTTTCGAAAGATGCTTGAACGTCTTTCTCCAGCCACTCCAATTGTTCAGCGCCCAGGCTGCCCAAACCCCCGGCCTTCAGGTTCAGGACGTTGACCAGTCCGATGAAATGCACGCCGTTCTTGTCGAAGCTGTACCAGCCTGAGCCTTGGGTTCCCTTCCCATACCTTTCCAGATACTGCTTGCCGTCATCGTTCAGCACGTCGTGTTCGCCGGGGACGAAGAAGACATCTTGCGTGCTCGCGCCCTTCAGAACTTGATCCACGGTGTCGAACTCCCCCGGTTTCGAGAGATGGCTGATGTCTCCGGTATGCAGGATGAAAGCGGGCGCTACTGGTAGCGCATTGATTTTGTCCACTGCGGCCTTAAAAGTGCCCACCACGTCAGGATTCGCCGCTTTGTCAAAGCCCATATGGCTATCGCTGATTTGAACAAAACTCAGTTCTCCCTTGAGCCGACGGCTGTCTCATTCCTGGGACCCGCCCCAGCCCGTAAGAGCTCAACACACCGCCTTTGATAACGCATAAGGCGCCCGTGCCGGCCCACGCCATACACTTCAAGAAGCCCCTGCGATCGATTCCGTCGTCGTCGTGTCCGTCCAGCACTTGCTCTTCTATCTTCAGCTTTCATAAGTGCCTCTACTTCCCTTCTGCAGGCGGTACGCCTCGAATGCCTGCTGTCATGGCTAACTGGCATCCGGCGCTTTAATTCCCGACGCCTCTTCTTCGGAACAAAAATAAAAGTATTAAAATCGCTGGAATAAAAACTCGAGTTCGAGAGTTAGCGGGATTAGGGATTGAAAGTAGAAAGCGGCAGTCACGGGGAATTCGAGCGGCTGGCGATGCCGCTGTTCAATTCGCTATACAACTTCGCACGCTGGCTCGCGCAGGATGCTTCCGAAGCCGAAGACCTCGTTCAGGAAACGTTCAGGAAAGCGCTGTCTGGGTTTTCGTCATTTGAGCTGGGCACCGACTTTCGCGCCTGGATCTTTCGAATTCTGCGCAACACGTTCCTGACATCGCGCACTGGACTGCGTGCGAAGTTGACCACAGAATTGGATCCGGAAGATGAGGAGACAGTCCCGGTAACGTGGGAAACTCCAGAATCGCTGGCGCTTGCTTCGGCAACCCGTGAGGCATTACAAACCGCGCTCGACAGTCTCCCCGTGGTGTACCGCGAAGCGGTGCTGCTATGCGATGTAGAGGAAATGAAGTACCAGGAGATTGCCGAGGTGCTGTCGGTTCCGGTCGGGACCGTTATGTCGAGGATTGCGCGTGGCCGGAGACTCCTGCGGCAAATGCTGGCGGGAGAACACGCCGGGAGATCGAGTTCGGCCAGGAAGTAATGGAATGACCAACTGTTCGGAATGGCAGAGTCGAGTCGGGAGTTACGTCGATGCGGAGTTGTCGCTGCCGGAGATGGAGGCCTTCCGAGCTCACCTGGCCACCTGCACCGATTGTGCGGCGGCCGCCTTGGCCTTGACGGAAAGTAAGATGGCCGTCCGGCGCGCTGGGAATCGCTACGTCGCTCCGCCGGAGCTGCGAGCTAAGATCTTTGACCTGGCCAGAGATACGCCGGAGCTGACCCCTTATCCGCCAACCGGCGAGTTAATACGACGTAGAAACTCCATCTCAAATCTCTGGCCTCGTTGGGCAATTGCGGCTGCGGCGCTGGTATTGCTCGCGGCGGGATTGTTCGTGGTAGCCAGTCACGCAAAACGCGAAAGCCGTTGCCGAGTTCGCCGACCTTCATGTGACCGCACTCGCAAGCGCTAATCCGGTCGAAGTTGTCTCCACCGACCGGCACACGGTGAAACCGTGGTTTCAGGGCCGTATTCCGTTCAGTTTCGATCTGCCGGAGCTGCAAGGCACGCCATTCACGCTGGTGGGAGGACGGGTCGTCTACTTTCATCAGGAGCCGGGCGCACACCTGCTATTTGCATACCAGCGTCACTTTGTTTCGGTCTTCATTTTCCGGGATACGCCTCAGCTCCCGCTTCCGGCATCGCTCTTTGCGGATAAGACGTCCTCTTTCACCTTGCGGACTTGGTCCAGGGAAGGGTTGCGATATGTTGTCATTGGCGACGCGAGCGCAGCAACCATCGAAAACTTGACCGAATTATTGCGGCGCGCTCGATGATCAAGAGCCAAGCCAAGGTCGATCCTACCTGTGAAGCATGATTTGAGCTTTGCAATTCCGAACCGCGCCTCCCATACTTCCCTCTCGCCGCCTAAAGCAGACCTAGAATTACGCAGTAATATCCACCCACAAACCCACAAGGCTGTTTACAACATGTTTACACCATCCTGACCATGCGCTGACATCTCCATCCGCAGGCAGTCGTAGCTTTGTTTCAGTTGTTAGGACGCGCCTGAGGCTGGAGGTCGGCGATGCATAACATTCTGCGCTACCTGGTAACGGCGATGTTCCTGGTGGGTTTCAGCCTGCCTGCACAAACCGTTCCCGTGACGGTCGTAGAAGGCGAAAGCTGGCTCGAACACCTTCATCGGGCATTCAACCAAACCAGCATGGGCAAGACCGGACGCCTGGGGCCGGCAGCACCAATACCCGGCGAAGAACTGCCTCGCTGGCAAATGGCATTGTCGCCCGGCTTTGCTCCGCAGGCGGTCACGCTTCGCGGCTCCGACCTTTATCGCCTGAATTGCCAGGGATGCCATGGGGAGTCTGGCCTAGGCGCTCCTCCGGAGATCAACTCTCTTGTTAACCCTGTCCGGGCAACTTCTGTGGCTGCTGTGATGGAGCGAATGAAGAAGGTGGACATGGACATAAGCCGGGCCGATGCTACCGAACTCGCGAAGCAGTCAAAGACGGCCCTGCTGCAGAGGCTCCACGATGGCGGCGTGGACATGCCTCCCTTTCACCATTTGACCGAAGCCGAGATTGCGTCCCTTGTCGCCTATCTCAACCAGCTTGCAGGCCTCCCCGGTGCCGAGAAAACGCAACTAACGGTAAGAGAATCGCCCGTGCGCATGGGTGAGCTCATCGTGAAATCTACTTGTCATATTTGTCACAGCGCGGAAGGACCGAACCCCGACCCTCAACAATTGCTGGAGGGAGCGATCCCTCCGCTTAGCACGCTGCCTACGCGGAAAAATTGGCCCGACTTTGTGCGCAAGGTCACTAGCGGTGCGCCGATCGTGATGGGCACACCGCCAATGTCCTACCGGGGCAGAATGCCGGTGTTTGGTTATCTGAGCGAGGACGAAGCCTCCTACGTGTATCTGTACCTGACCCTCTATCCGCCTTCGAAGGGACTGACACTGGCTGCCATTGCCGGTAGCCAGGCGCCTCCCCCTGCGGAAGGACGGCGGTACAACGACTATGCCAGACCCTTTGCTCCAGAGAGCCGTGATGGTCTGCCCGTGGCGTTGTTGGAGCTGAGCGTGTTCCCAGCCATTCTGTTCTTGTTCTTTACTGCCCTGCTGGTCAAGGGGCTGGTGCCCAAGGCAGAGCGAAAGCAGCAGCCCGAACCCGGGCCTTACGCGCCCGGCGATCATCAGGAACGTTTGTACCTCACGCTCCATCCGCCACACCAATAGGAGAATGCGTGCATATGTGTGACCAGGAGATGTCGCTCGCCCCAGGTACTCAGAGGAGAACGCTGCCATGCTACTGAACTCTTTCCACGGCCTTCGCCGCGCATTGCGCTTGGGTGCTATAGCTATGTTCCTGCTTCTATCGGCGAGTCAGAGCTTTGGAATCCCTGCGTTTGCCCGCATGTACGGCACTAGTTGCAGCACGTGCCACCTCGACTTTCCCAAGCTCAATGACTTTGGCAAGGCATTCAAAGATGCCGGATTCAAGTTTCCCAAGGACGATGAGTCGATGATCAAGATTCCCCCGGTCATGCTGGGAGCTCCCGCGAATGCCGAACTATGGCCGAAAGCCATTTGGCCTGGCACCATTCCGGGCATTCCGCCAATTGGCTTTCGCATGACCAACTATCTGCAATTCACCGGGGGTAGCAGGGGGCGCTTCGCGCAGTTGACTCCGGCTGGTACACTGCCGCCCTTTATCCCGACGGCGGACTTCGAGACCGGCGTGTTCAGCTTGTTCAGCGCGGGAAACTTCGGCAGCGATATTGCGTTCTGGGTCAACGATGACATCAGCGTCAGTTCAGCGAACGCTAACGGCGGACTCGGAGACGCCTATCTTAAGTTTGTTGACATCGGGCGGTTCGTCAAATTCCCGAAGAACTCGCTGAACCTCCGAGTCGGGCAGTTTGAACTCGAACTGCCGTTTACGCAGGCACGCAGCATTTGGATCAGCCCCTACGACATCTACATACAGGGGAACATTGGAGCGATGAACTCCATGGTCCCGCTCCAGCAATTCGTGAACAACCGCTTCGCCATGGCGGCTACCGGCCAAGGTATCGAACTCAGTGGCGGTCGCCATACCGGGGGGTATAACTACTCACTGGCGTTCGTGAACCAGAACACCAATGGAGGACAGGGCAACAGCCCCTATGTTCCGTCGGCGTTGGGCAGCAATCGAGGCGGGCTGGGCGTGGCTTCCGATGCAAACTTCAAAGACATCTATGCCAGCTTCCAGTACCGCTTCAATTTGGAGCGAGACAAAGAGAGCCGCAACGGCATCCAGGCAGCGGGACCCACCGGTCCGCGCGACCATACCTATCTGAATCTCGGCTCCTATTATTTTTATGGACGCTCAGTGCAAAGGCTGCTAGGGGCAGCAGCTGACGGCACATCCTCCGTGATCTCTGCCCGCGAACCCTTTTACCGAACCGGGGCTAATTTCACCTTCAACTATCACAACTTGCAATTCAATGGCTTATACATGTTCGGGCATGACTACAATCTGCTCCCCATCGATGCCAATGGCGACCTGATTCCGTTGCAAAATCTAAGTGCGGCTGTGCCCGTGGGCTTTATCCACAGCACTCCAGCCACCTTCAGCGGAGGTTTTGTCGACGCCGAGTGGCTGGCCTATCCATGGATGATGGTGCTCATGCGTTATGACGGCGTGAACTCTACCGCTGACCGCATCAACGGATTACAAACGGATCCCTCGTTCACCCGTGCTCCGTTCAACGCTCCCTTCAGCTCGACGCGCAATCGTTTCACTCCAGGCGTGCAGTTCCTTATCCACGCCAACATAAAGGCTTCCTTCGAGTATCAGTTCCGTCCGTCGCAGTCGGTCGTGATCGCCACCAACCCGCTGAATGGGTTGCCAGTGGCGCTGAATCCCTTCCATACCAACACTGCTGTCTTTGGTTTGGACTTTGCGTATTAGTGAGAGATTTTCGGGATGGATGCCATCCAGAAAGCAGGCAATTTGATGAAGCGTGGTCTCCTTTCTACCATACTGCTAGTTATGACTCTGCCAACTGCCGCCTTAGCAGGTAGCATCGAAGGCAAAGTCTCGGGTGTATCAGGAAAGTCGGTAGTCTATGTCGACACCATCGCAGGCAAGACCTTCCCGCCGCCGTCCCAGCACTTCCTGATGGGCCAACAGGGCTTGTCATTCCAACCTCACATCCTGGCCGTCCAGGTTGGTTCCACGGTCGACTTCCAGAATAACGACGCAGTGCAGCACAACGTCTTCTGGCCATCGATCAGCGGCAATAAGAAACTCGGCCACAACCTCGGCACCTGGCCTAAGGGCGACAAGCGTGCGTTCAAGTTCGATCAGGCAGGAGTGGTGCCGCTGCTATGCAATGTACATGCCGAGATGTCCGGTTTTATCGTGGTTAGCCCAACGCCATATTTTGCGGAGACCGACGCCGGCGGCTCCTTCAAGATCGAGAATGTTCCCGACGGCAAGTACAACGTCGTCGCCTGGCATGAAGGCACCAAGCCACAAACGAAACCAGTGGATGTCACCGGAGCCGGCAAGGCCGACTTCACGCTGTCCAAGTAAGACAGTCCGTATGAAGATGCCCATACCCATCGCGGCACTGCTGCTCCTGCTGGGGACCGTTGTCTCCTCGCGGGCGCAGGTCGTTACCCCCATGGAGATCTCCGACCCCACCGCGCAACGGTTGGAGCAGCGCTATCTAAAAGCCTTGATGGATGTGGGAAACCAGATCGGAGCGCATAAGTTCCCCTATCCGTTTTACTTCAGCCGTGTCCTCGACATCGATCTGGATAGGCAGAAGCAAATCGATCAGCGGTCTATCCGCTTCGATCTGCGCGACGGCCAGACTGTCTTGGAAATCACGGGCAACTACTACGCGGCGTACTCATCCGAGAAGATGGACAGCTACGCCCGAGTCAAGCAGACCTTCAACGATGTCGTCATGCCTCTGCTGCGGGCCGCCGTGCCGCACTTTCCTGACGATACGGCCTTTGGCGGCTTCGCCATCGAGGTTTCCCATCACGTGCGGCAGAAGGTGATGGGTGTCAGCTCAGAACAAGCCGAGAACGTCACTGTCATCATTTCCGTACTCGCCGCGCAGAAACTTGTTGATGCCAAGACGGACGACCAGCGGCAGGCGGCGGTGCTTGAGGCCAAGGTCTACCTCAACGCGCAGCCTTTTTCGTTGTGGCTGATGGAAGGCGCTCCCTCCGAAGAGTGGAAGGAAAGCAATGCGCCGCGGCCTGCGGCCAGGCGTGGGACGGTTGAAATCGCCAGCCTCTCTGCGAACGCTGCAGTTCCAAACGCGTCGCCTGTGGCGCAAAGCTTGATGAAATCTCCCGCGATGCCGATGCGCATCTTCACGCCCGAGTCGCTGGCTAAGTTGCAGCTACAAAACGGGGACGATATCGCAAGAATTACGAAGAATCTGGACGCGCAGGCCCATTTCTTTGCGTACGCTCCGCCCACTTTCATTGGCTTCCGGCAGGGCGCATACCTGCAGCTGTCTTTTTCTACCGCCTTGAATGCACCCACCGGATCATCGCGCTACAAACTAGCGGCGCTCGCCTTCGACGAGCATGTTTCCCACCTGATACGACCGGTACTTAACTACTTTCCGTCAGATCCCGACTTCGACGGCATCGACTTCAGCAGCATCATCCATCTCTCCGACGGCGCCAGCACCGTCGCCGTGGAGTACTTCTTTCCCTTCCGCATGATGCGCTGCTTCGCCAGCTACGATTGCACCGGCCAGCAGTTGCTGGACTCGGGAACTATTCTGATTAACGGCGAGCGCTCCGCACTTGACCTGCAAGTTGCGGAGGGCAAGAACTAGCGGGGCGCCTTAGATGTGAATTGCGGCTTCCACGCAACAAGACGGCAAGGCAAAGCACTGGCGCGGAAATCCTTCAGGCGGTATCTCCCAACGCGTCTCATATTGATTTAGCGAGAGAAACTGACTGACGGCCACTTCTTCTGCGGAAGTGTGCACTTCAACAATCAAAATGGGCCGAAGTGAACGGATGGTACCGGCGGCGCCTTTCAGCACTTCTGACTCTGCGCCTTCCACATCTATTTTGATGAGCTGAGGCGCAGGGCCACCAGAGGCAACAAAGTCATCGAGCCGAATTGCCTGCACTTCGATCAATGGACCACTTGCGATCACGGGCCCGCGTTCGTCCCATGAGACTCCTCCCTGGGAGCGGGGCAAGCCTCTACGAAAAGTAATCGAGCGCGTCGATGCCGACCATGCCGCGGCTTCAATTACCCGGAGCCTATCGGCCAGGTTGTTTCGTTCGGCATGCATTCTCAATCTGGCCGCAGTCTCAGGATCAGGCTCGAAGGCAACCACCTGGGCCCCGACGCGTGCCGCCGGTAGAGAATAAAAGCCGATATGAGCTCCCACGTCGTACATCACGAGGCCGTCGCGCAGCAGACTCCGGAGTTCTTCTTGCAACGCGGGTTCGTGACTTCCCGCCCACCATGATCGTTCTCGGGCTATGTCGATACGAATCCACAGTCCCTTGGCAATTCCCTGCTGGATCTGGACCCACTCTATGCCGGACGGAACCACGCGGTCACGCAGAAAATGGCGAACGCGCGCGTCCGCCGGCACCCAGCGAGCAAGCAGGCGCCCGCCCCTCATGAGCAAGCCGGTACAGGTTATGGCAAGACGAGACATGGGAAGTCGCTGAGGCCCACGAGCCTGCTGGAGTTACTGGATTGAATCGGTAACAAGAATGGGCACCGGGCCGACTTGGATCGAGGCATTCGGAGTCGCGGACTGCCCAGTCCAGTTCTCGACTCGTTTCACTGCCCACGACTGAGGCACATTGAACAACTGCGTGCTACCAGCGGACCACACAATCCAACTCTTGGCCTCTCCGCGTTTGAGTTGACACACCCAGACGTTGGACTGCTGCACATTGCACGACTCGAGCGCCCATCCCAGCAGCCAATCGTGAATCACTCCGTAAGCGGCACCGACTGGCGTTGTTTTATCCCCGCTGCGTGTGGTCGTTTCCAGGCTGCTCCAATTATGGTTATCCCAGGAATACCAATAAAAGCGGTCTACGCCCACGAGCCAGTTCACGACGTAGGCACGCATCAGATAACTCGCCCCGTCCGCGTCGGATAGGAAATGTTTCGGCGTGGCCCATCCGGCTTCGGTGTTCCACACAGGCTTACCGCTGCACCCCTCCGACTCAAGCACTTTCTTGACACTCTGGATCAGCGGAATCATGGCCTCTGGAGGATCGGGGGTCACATAGAAGTGATAGCCCACTACGTCGGAGAACTGACAGCCTCCAGCCTTCATGAATTCGGCCAGCCACTCGACGCCTGTGCTGGCGGTCGCGGATGGCGAGATCACCGTGATGCCAGGGTCGATGGCCTTCAGCGCCTCATACGCCACTCGAGAGAGCTGCAACATCATCGCAGGACTTCCGGTAAACGTCCCTTTGACGTTGGGTTCGTTCCAGATTTCGTACGTGCGAATGACGCCCTTGTAGCGCAGGGCCACCGTGCGAACGTAGTTTCGCCAGTCAGCGACATCGCGCGGCTCGGCAGCATTTCCGGGCTGATACGCCGACGATTCATCGGGACGGGCCGATGCCCACGAAGGAGTCAAACCGAGAGTCAGAACAATTTCGACCTTGTGCTGTGCCGCAAGCTCGACATAGCGGTCGAGCAACGTGAAGTCCCACTTGTCGCGCGCAGGCTCCAGCTGCGGCCATGCCACACCTGCATCCCACAACCGCCAGCTTGCGAAGGGTACCGTCGGCCAGGGCGTACCTCTGGCGGCGCGATGAATGTGCATACCAAAATAATCGGCCGGGATAGGTACATCCCGGCCCGAATGTGATTCAGACTCATCCGCGGAGACAGCCGCCAGGATAAGTGTCAGCGCCAGGCAGCATCGAATCGCGGTTGAAACGCTGAACCAATGGTTGTTCGGCACAATCTCGATGCGGTGGCCCATGTGGGCCGCGTGTCAGGGGATGACTTGTTGGCGCACCAGAGCTGTGAGCCACAATGCCCGTCCACAATCGCTGGCGTACACCAGCGTCTTGGAATCAGACTCCCATGTCGGCGAGATGTCGTTACATTCGGCATTCGTAATCCGACGGGTTTCGCCAGTGTGAAGGTCTCGCAGCCAAAGGTTCCACACTCCGCCCTGCTGGCGACTGTATGCCAGCCAATGACCGTCGCCCGACGCAGCGGGAAAGCGCGCCTCGTCCAAGCTGAATTGACGAGTCGTGCCGTCGTGATCGGCGGTGAATAAGTGTGAAGCACCGTGATTCTCGCTTGCCGCCAATAGGACCGAGTCATCCGCGAGGAATGCCATCTCCGACACGTTGAGGTCCGGTGGCGTGACTGGCCTGTCAGCGGAGGGATCACCTTGAACGGATCGCAGCCAAACCCGACTCTTTCCATGGTCCGAGCGCAAATAAGCTAACCACTGGCCATCGGGCGACGCGACCGGAGACTCAGCCTGATCCACCTCTTGTCCGGTGGAAGCCTGGCCCGAGCGAACAGATACGATCTTCGATTTGCGATTGCTCTCCTCCACCCAAAGGCGGTCCCCCACTGCGGTCAACGCAAGTCGATCGACGTCGCTCCCACTCAGACGAATATCGTTTGCCGAACGCTCTACGGAATAGTATCCGTCGGGCAGCATGGCTATGAATCGCACGAGATCACCCTGAACGGAGGGCGATGTAGCAAGAAAGATCTCAGGCGATATAGCAACGCGTCGCGAATAATTCTCGTAAAGGCCGTGCTGGTAACGGAGGGTGGATGCCACTTGCACAATCAGGACGCACCCCAGAATCCCCGACCAAATCCAACGATCACGGCGGTAGGCCCGGTCGGGAAGCTCGAACTTGGCCAGCACTGTGTATGACAATATGCAAAGCAGAATAGCGAAGTAGAGGCGCGGCACGCTCGCCAATGCGAGCCATCCGTCGGCCGCACGGACCCTCCAGCCGGGGAAACATATCACAAAATAGAGAAGTGCCAGCAACAGTAGTCCGGGATAATTCCGCTTTTCGAGTAGACAAGACGCGATTATGCCAACGGGCAGGATGAGCAGCGTGAAATGGTAGGACGCGGGTGCGGTTGAGATAGCCAGCAAGGCCAGGATATATGCCGACCATTCCAGCCGGACTTGCTGTGGTCTAGAGTCTCCGGGCTTAACAAGTAGAAGCGCGGGGGCAAAGACAAGCATCTGCAGCAGCGGATGAAGAGCTGCAAAGACTGCCGGTGCATGCAAAAACGGATGTGGATTCCATTGCGGCTCAAAGATCAGGAGCCGGTGCAGCAGCGACGAAATCGACTCCGCTGCCAGGTTATATGGATCCATAGAGTCGCCGCGCAATGCCCAAGGCAGAACTTGAGATACATAGACACGATTCAGTTGCAGGCCGAAGGCCGAGATCGATATCAAGGCGGCAGCCACGCCTCCGGCTACCAAGCCCAAGGCCGCCCGCCAATCCCGCCTGCGCACGAAGTAAAGCAGGAAGAGTACTGGAAATATCTTAAGCGCGAAGGCGGTACCCACCAGTACGCCAGCAAGGGCCCGCTTTTCTCTCACGTAGAACCACAATGCCAGCGTCAGCAGAAACAGCAGCACAACATAGTATTGCCCGTACAGTAAATTGCCATGCGTGGGCAGGTTCAGCACCACAAGTAGCGCTATTCGCCGCCAGATGAGCCCGGTGAGCGAGCGGAGTAATGCGCCAATAGCCACCAGCAGAGCAAGGTTGAAGACAGTCCAAATGTGTTTAGCCGTCAGCGGCGCCCAGTATGTCAGGGGCAGAACCGGGATGGCTGAAAATGGAGTCAGGGGAATAAACCCTATGACCGGTTGGTCCGTTTTCTCTATCCCAAGGTGGTCTTTCTGACGTTGTATCCAGACCCACTCATAGACACGCTCCGTGGAATACCCTTCCCTCAGCAACCGCGCGACTGTGTAATAGTTAGGAAAGTCCGTATTTAGCCTCTGCCACGCATGGGGCAGACTGCGCACTCCCAAGTATCCGACTCCCGCCGCGAGCACCAACCACTCAATAAGCACTACGACCTTGACTAGCCAAGGCCGCGGCCTGAACGGGGTACAAGTCTCCGCTAGTCGACCGTTCGGGTGCCCTGCCACCGCCGGTGCCGTTATCGCTCCCACTATGCAACTTCCATGACTGAACTTTGCCGAAGCGACATCGACATTTGTACCTGCTGCTCAATCCAGGCGTAAGTCTTCGCGAGGCCTTCTTCCAGCGACACTTTGGGCGTCCAATCCAGGACTTGCTTGAGCAGCGTATTGTCTGAATTTCTGCCGCGTACTCCCTGTGGACCGGGAATGTGTCTCCTCCGAATCGCTATACCTGCTATGTCGGCGATCATGTCTGCCAGTTGATTGATAGTCACCATGCGGTCCTGGCCGAGGTTCAGCGGTTCATCGAAGTTGGAGTTCATCAACTTGTAAATTCCGAGGATGCAGTCATCAATGTAGCAAAACGACCGAGTCTGTTCTCCGTCGCCCCAAATCTCAATCTCGGAGCTATCAGTTAGCTTGGCGATGGCGATTTTCCTGCACAATGCGGCCGGTGCCTTTTCTCTTCCACCGTCCCATGTTCCATAGGGCCCAAAGATGTTATGGAAGCGCACGATGCGGGTCTCGATACTGTAGTCTTTCTTGTAGTGACTACATAGCTGTTCCGTGATGAGCTTCTCCCAGCCATAGGCATCTTGCGGCTCCGCCGGATAGGCATCGGCCTCCTTAAGCGGCTTGACGTCCGTAGCTAACTGTCGGTACTCGGGATAGACACAGGCAGACGAAGTGTAAAGATAGCGGCCAACACCGTTGAGCCGCGCTGCCTCCAGTGTTTGCAGGTTAATCAGGGAGTTGTTGTGTAGTATCCGCGCGTGATTACAGGAGATGAATCCCATACCACCCATATCGGCCGCGAGAGCGTACACCGAATTGACACCCCTCGTGGCCTGCAGGCAATCATCCCTGCGACGGAGATCCAGAATCTCAAACTCGTCGGCATCACTAGGGCAGAATTTCGGATACTTGAGATCGGCGCCGCGTACCCAGTGGCCCCTCTCCTTGAGAAAGGTGACCAGATGATGCCCGATGAACCCGCCTGCGCCCGTTACTAGAATTCTAGAGTTACTTGGCTTCATTGTTCGCTCCTGATAAATGGTTGTGCCATGCACGTGTGGTGGCTACAACTGGATATGCGTTCCTTGGGCTTGGACTACGGCAGTGTCTAGTCTAGGAGGCCCCATCCCCCGGATCACGGCTGTAACCGTGCGCAACAAGATTGCGCAATCGAGAAAGGCATTCTGGTGCGCGATATAGAAGAGGTCGAATTCCATGTTTTCGTGAATAGGCATAGCGCGCGCCGGGCTAATCTGCCAAAGCCCCGTGATTCCCGGCTTCACCTTTAGCCTTCGCTGCTCGACCGGTCCGTATTGCTGCACAAGGAAAGGCATCTCGGGACGTGGGCCGACAAGACTCATGTCGCCTCGTAGTACGTTAAGCAGCTGCGGTAGCTCGTCGACGCTAAGTCGCCGCAACACCCGTCCGACGCGCGTCAGTCGTCCATCGGAGTCGCTGAGCGGCGATCGTTCATAAGGAGCAGCATGAGCCAGCATGCTGCGGAACTTCCACAGGAAGAACCGTGCCCCATCCTTTCCGACACGCTCATGCCCAAAGAACACTGGGCCTTGCGAATCGAGCTTCACCAGGATGGCGGTTAACACAAAGATGGGTGAGAGCAATACCAGCAATGCGGCCGCGCCCGCCACATCTATTACGCGCTTTAGAAATGACTGGCGGAATACCTCATCTGCCGTGTCGTATCGCGCAATTGCAACATCACCGACCAGCTCATACTGGATGCTGCTGTCACGTCTTTCTGGTCGATCGAGAATCACCGACAGGCGCAGGTTCAGCCGCTCGCAGTCGCGCGCGAGGTCAGCAAGTCTATCCTAGATATTGCTGGCGCTGCCACCAATACTTCTACGGCTGCTCGCTCCCTTGCGACTTTTTCCAGATTGCTCCATGCACCAAGCGATCCAAGCTCTTCTCTTGCATAACCAGGTGCTGAACTAGACCTGTCGTGGACAAAGCCGACGCACACTTTTCCAAAGTGAGGACTGTTACGAAGAAGCTCCGCGAATTGTGAATAGGTTTGCCTTCCATAGATGAGCACTCTCTCGATCCCATAACCGCGCCGGCGAATTCCCTCGGCGATCAGGTGACTGGCCTCGCGTTGAACTATCAAGAGCACGATCACTGCAAAGCCGGACAACCATGCCAGCGGCGCTGCCTGGGCCTGGCTATAAAGACAAACGACCGATCCCCATGACTACCGCAACGCTCACTCCACGGACGAGCTTTTCTGTCTCTACAATATTTAGCGGCGTTACTTGTGTGGAGTAGGTTCCTAGTTGCGCGAAGAGGACAACAACCATAAGAGCTGCTAAAGGCGCCCCTATCCAGCTATGCCAATGGCCTGCCGCCACCAGCCTGTCCGCATGGACTAGATGGGTAACTAACAGTCCGAAGGTCACGGTTACAAAATCTGCCGTCGCCTGTAAGCGGGTATGCCAATACATGAAGCCCCAGCGCCATTGACGTGGGCCGCTTAAGGCTGGCGTGGAACGCGGGGAAGCTATCGTTGATACTGCAAGTTCAGAGGTAGTCATTGTGGATGCAGGCTAGCGGCACATAGTCGATCTTGGAGGTTGGGGCCACTTCTATGAATACGACGGATAAGGGTGTTCTTCACTACGTACTTGGCCGTTTCGGACCTATTGCGGTGAGTCAAACTTGGCAGACAGCCGCAAGCGCCTTTGTGGCCCATCGGCGGAAGTTTGCAATTCGTAGCGCTTCACGGACGCCAACTGCAGCCCGGCTTCCAACAGGAACCGCGGATTGTTGAGCAAGTATCTCTTCCAGAGACGGGAAGGCTCCTGGATCAACCGGTGCAACCACTGCAAACCACACTTCTTCACCCAATGCGGGCTATCTGCGATTCTTCCTGTATGAAAGTCGAAAGCAGCACCAACGCCGATCATCAGAGTAGTGTTCAGAAGCGGAAGGTATTCCGCCATAAACCGCTCCTGCTTTGGAGTGCTAAGACCGACCCAGACGATATCCGGTTGCAACCGATCCAGCTCGCCAATGAGCGTTAATTCCTCTTCGCCTGTGAGCCGGCGGAATGGTGGGGTGTACGTACCGACGATATTCATGGATGGAAAGCAGCGGGTCAGCACATCGCGTAACTCTTGAGCCACGCCAGTCCCGCCGCCGTAAAGGAAGTGCGTCCAACCCGTGACCTCCGAACGTCCGGCGACAGCAAGCAGCAGGTCAGGACCGAACACCCGCTCCATTTTCGGCAGACCTTGCGCGCGTCCCATCCAGACGGTGGGCATGCCGTCCGGCACCACCAGCAAGGCATCGGCAAAGACAGAAGCCAGGGCAGGATCGCGGCGCACCTCCATGACGCCGTGTACTCCGGTGGCACAGACATATCCCCGCCGCCGTTCCGCAATCGCACTTTCGATGACCTCGAGCGCGACGGGCATGTTAACAGCGTGGACTCCCACTCCGAGCACATTGGCCCGCGGAATCAGGTCCAGATCAACTGGCGACACTGTCATAAGGAACTGTCCTACTTAGTGAGACTTCCGTCGCCACACCCGCACGGCTGGGGCCGGCATTCAGAACGTCACTGTACAGCGACACATATTGGGAGCCGATTTCCCGGATTGAAAACCGCCCGAGCATCTGAGCTTTTCTCGGTTGATCGCATAGCGCGGTGTGAAGCGCATCGGCCAGAGCGCTCGCCGGCGATTTGCTTTGCAAATCAAAGTAGCGGCATGCCGAGCCAGCGATTTCGCGGAATACCGGAAGGTCCGAACATACTGTCCGGCTGCCGCACAGTAGCGCCTCGACCAGTGGCATGCCAAAACCTTCTGTAGTCGAGGTCGCAAGGAACGCCGTGCAGTTCGCGTAGAGCCAGCAAAGCTCTGGATCGGTAACCGAGGCTCTGAAGTGAACATGCTTGTCCAGCGACAGGCGGCCGATCAACCTCTTGAGATGAGGGGTCTCAGGACCTTCGGCGCCGACGATCAGGAGACACCTCTCCCGATCAAGACTGCCCCGGCTTAGGATCTCTGCGAAGCCTTTTATTAAGAGGTCGAGATTCTTGTTACTGCGGTGTTGTGCAACCGATAAGAGAAACGGGCGGCCATTGATTTCATCCAGGAGGGGTTGCCGGATGTTCGCTGTGGTCGTCTCAACGCATTGATAGATACGGACTGCCTTGGCCACAGCGATTCGCGGCATTATCGAGCGCAACCGGGCAAGCGTGAAGTCGGACCCGCACACGATGGCATCGCTACTTCTGAGGCATTGCCGCAGAAGTAGACGGTTGACGACGACACGCGGAAATACGAAGTTGGCTGGTGCGTCATAGGGGTACAAGTCGTGGAGGGATGCGATCACCGGACAAGCAAAACGGTGCCGAACAACAGGAATCGGAAACGACAGATGAACTATGTCGGGAGAGAAATCCTTCGCCGCCTTTGGCAAGCCTTGCAAATACCAGCGGTTCCGATCGAGAGATTTGTCGGAAATGTTGACGGCACGTGTCTCTAACTTTTGGTCAGATAGTCCAAAGGCCGTTCTGAAATAGCCCTCTTGCCACTTACCTATCAGAAGCCTGATCGCAGACACTTCCGCTCTCATCGCCAGAGAACGGACAAGGTTGGCGGCGTGACGGCAAATGCCCGAAGGATGCCGGGCCGAAGATACTGCATTGATCAGGACACGCATGTGGGGTAAGTGGCCAGACTAGAGCTTGGTGGTCGCGAGTCGCAGTTGATCGAAGTAGTAGCCGCGCATCATTTTTTCCGAGTATCGCAATGTTGCAGCGGAGGACCCGAGAAGTGCCAACGCCGTTCGACGCGCCGCCATCGGTCGCATTCCGCGCAATAGGCGCGAATAACGCTGGGTCACTTCCTGCTTCTCCTCAAGTTGTCGATGGGGAGTACTGCAGGTCTTGCTGGCTTCGTGCATTCTGAAGTCAGCCAGGAGCGCGGACACGTGCCGAAATCGATATCCGCCGATCACCAGACGCATGAAGAATTCAAAATCCAGGGCATAGTGCAGGCGTTCATCCAGGCGATTTCCCTCCTCGAACACGCGCCGCCGGAAGAATGTCGCGGTCGTGGGAATGTAGAGTACGCGATGGTAGAGCAGGATAAAGGGACTGAAGGCGATCTCACGCCGGACCTTTGAGACGCGACCCGTTTCGTCGATCCAGGTGTAGTCTCCATAAACCACATCCACTTCGGGATGTTTCTGGAAGACCTCGGCCACCCGCTCAAAGCACCCGGGGCGATATCGGTCATCGGAATTCAACCATCCCACAATGTCTCCCCTGGCCCGGGCAAAGCCCTTATTCAGCGCATCGCTCTGTCCGCGGTCGGCCTCCGAAATCCACCGCAGATGATTCCAGCAGCTGTCGTCGGAATACCGATGCAGAATGGCAGCCGTGCCATCGTGTGAGCCGCCGTCAATCACCAGGTGCTCCAGACTGCCGTACGTCTGGTCCTTTACGCTAAGCAGGGCCTCACAGATGAAGGCCACCTGGTTGAATGACGGGGTCACGATCGAGAACGTGAGTTTATGGCTCATGATGAAACTTGAGGCGTTACAGCACCGGCGAGAGCAATGGACAACATCGTCATCAGCCACAACGGGAAGCACAACTCAAAGCGGTCGGTGTCTACCAAGCCGCGGACAAGCACCAGTATGAGCATTGCCATGGCTAGTGACTTCAGGCCCGCATTCCGGCTGATCCGGACCTGACGGTAGAAGGCCCAATAGACGCCGATCACGATCAGTATTCCGACCAGCCCATAGGCAAACAGTTGCTGGATCAAGTCATTGTGGGCGTGCCATGGCTGGAAGTCTTCAAAGGGTGGGAAAACCCAGCGAAAGGAGTCGAAGCCGTGTCCGAACCACGGCTTTTCCGCCGCAATATCCAACGCTTGCGTCCAGATATACGTTCTGCCGGTAAGGGTTTCCAGGTTGCTGCCCGCGGTATAGAGGTCGAGATAGGTTTCCAGTAGTCCCCAGAAACACGCGAGGACCGCGGTACCGGCCAGTCCAATGTAAAGGCGAGCTTTTCGGCTTATCTTCAACCCGCGCAAAAGGTAATACAGTCCGGCAAATAAGAACCCGACGATCGTGCCTTTGCTCAGGGTGCGGATCATGGTGATCACGAATCCTGCGGCGGCCCATGTCCAGGCACGCCTGCGTTGTGCCAGATACGCGGAGAATAATGCTGCAATGGCGAATTCGAATCCGATCAGGTTGGGATGAAGGAAGTCCTCGTGACCCAAGCGCATGTCTTCCATCGCTGGAGCCGACCAGGCGATGACCGCTACCAGGGCCGCTCCCAGGATGAATCCCTGCATGATCTTGATCACGTTCTGCTCGACCGGTTGATAGCGGAGCAGTAGCCAGATGGCGACCACATCGGAGACAGTCGCGGCCCAATAGCCCGTGGCGACGCTCAGCGAGTTGGTAGTGGTCCAGACCAGGCTGACTGCAGCCAGCCCTAAGTAAGCTATGATCCATCGCAGTGCCCCAGCCTTCACCCGCCCAAACTCCGGTACCGGGGGATCCAGGATGGTGTAGCCGACGACCACCATCAGCCAGCAAAGCGTCACCGCAGCCGTTGCCCCGGCTCCGGCCTGTGGACTCGACCGGAAGAACAGGAACGTCAGGCATACCTTGAAGGCAAGCAGAAAACCACCAATGTTGCATAGCACAAGACCGCGTTGGGCTGTGGGCGTGAACATCGTGGCATTGCGTTCGTCGAATGACATTAGTGGGCTACTGCGGCTCCGGTTCCGTCATGACCATGGGCGCCATGAGCCCCGACGGGCGCGCCGGTACGGGCGACAGTATTGAGCGAAGGCGCCAATACATTAGCAACGTGATGGGTCCGTAGAGAACGCGCCCGATTGCTGCTCCCGCGAGGCCGAACCGCGGCGCGAGCAGAACCATGGCAAACAGCATCGCGGCTCCTCCGGCAAGATTCAGCAGCGCGACCAGTCGCACCTGTCCAAGCGCAAGCAGGGTGTAGTGAGCGGTGACGTTGAGGGCCAGAAAGCCGAAGCCAACGGCGACCATGGAGAGCACCGGCCAAGCCTGCTGGGCAAAGGTTGTTCCCATCCAGAGTTGCAGCAGCAGCTTGCTGAAGAGCGCGAGAGGAGCGCACAAGACGATGGCGGCGGTTACATTCAGCCTGAAGATCGAGAGCACCAGCGTGCGCAGTTCGCTGGCCGGCGCTTTCGACAAGCGGGCGCTCAGATGCGGAAAGAGAAAATGCAACCCGGATGCAATCAAGCCGTGGATCGGCTGTGCCGCCTGCACGCAAACGCTGTAATAGGCGACAGCCGATGTGCCTAACAACATCCCGATCAGCAATCGGTCCGCTTGATTGAAGACGCATCCGGCGACCGCTTGTAGCCAACTGAAGAAGCCAAAGCCAAAGACTTCCGAAAACGCAGCCTTGCTGATCGAGGGCATCAGCGAGATCGGCCCAATGACGACACGCGCCGCCGCAATCTGCGCTGTGGTTGACACGATCACGATACAGAGCGTGCCGACCATGATCGCAACGATCCCGTGTCTCTGCGATACCAGAACGCAGGCCATGATCACGATGGCCGCGCGCGAAAGTACGCTGATGAGCACTGACGGCCCGTACCGTTCGTGCGCGCGAAGAGCAGCCACCAACACACTCTCGACACAACGCACCACCAGGATAGAACTTCCGATTCGGAAGGCGGTGATGGCATCGGCGCGCAGCGCCAGATCGATCTTGAACAGATTCGCCACGGCGAAGGGAGAGCCCCACCACATCAGCAGCGCCAGCGCGCCGCCCAGAACCAGGTTGATCGCGAGGTTCACCTGCAGAGTCTCTTCCAGCCTCTTCCTGTCATTCTTGCCGCGGTACATGGCGGCGTACTTGAGCGCAGCGTCGCCGAAGCCTGTGCTGATCAGGTTGGTGCTGGTCACCGCCGCCGTCGCCAACATCCATAATCCATACTGCGCGAGGCCGAGACGATGCAGCAGGAAGGGCGCCGCCAGCAGCATGGTTAGCGGCAGCGCAACATACTCTCCCGCACCGTAGAGCGAGTTTCTGAGACTGGCTCGCGCTCTCGCGGAAGCATGCAGCGCCTGGAGTTGCTGCTGAACGCGCCGCCTCACGGAATGAGTCTTAGTGCCCAGAGGTCAGCCTCCATCCGTTGGCACGATGCCGAAAGCCTTTGGCATCGCTCTTCATCGCTATCCAAATGCGATGGGCGAGCTGTTTGCGCGCGTCGCGTGGCGACAATCTCTGCCAGCGGTCCGCCAGAACCAGAAACATTGCCGCTGCAAACACACAGAGGAAGGTGAAAACCAGCATGATGATCAGTCGCGGCGGAAACGACTTCTTCTCCGGCCAGCTGGGAGAATCGATCACCCGAACGCTGGGGATCGACTTCACTTCCTCGAGCCTCGCCAATTCGCACTGTTCGGTCAGAAGGTCGAACACTGTCTCCTTGACCTTCACTTGCCGGTATAGGTCAGCCCAGCGCACAGCCAGGATCGGCAGCTGCCGTAACGACGGATACAGATTGCCATTTTCCTGATCATCGCCGTGAAATTCCGTGTCCGAGCCACCCAGTTTCTTCAGCTCCCGCTCTAACTCGCCGACGCGAGCGTTTGCTGCGCGCATTCGGACGTTACCTTCGCCATAGATCTGTCCCATCGAGTCGGCTTCTGACCGGGCCACGATCAACTGGGCTTGCAGCTTGGCGCCCGCTTCCACCATGGCCTTGGTTTGCTCCTTGATGTCCAGGGTCGTGTTCTTGCTGGCGAAGTTGCTGAGCTCAACCTGGGCCCGTTCCAGATCGCCTTGCACCGTTACCAGCCGCTGCTCGATGAATTCCCGCTCCCGTCTGGCGGCGGAGGTGTTGACCTTGATCAGCACGTTGTCGAGGCCATCGACATAAGCCTGGGCCATGTCACGGGCCCGCTGGCGACTCGTGTCGGTGACAACGATGGTGATGACGCCGCTCTTGCGGTCCTGCGTTATCTCGGTTCTCCTGCCCAGCTTCTTGAGCGTGTCCTGCCGGTAGCGCTTCGCGTAGACTTTCTGCAGGTCGAAGCGGTCCACCAGTTGGCCCCGTATCGTCCCGCTCTCCAACAGCTGGACGAACAATGCTCCCGTGTCCTTCATTCCAAACATGCTGCCGGCCAACGCACCCAATGCGCCGGGCATCGCCTTTCCGGACATGGCGGCCAACATGGCCGCGCCCATTCCCTGCTGCTCAGGAGGCATGATGCGGGTAGTGGACTCATACTCCTTGGGAATGAGAAACGCGACCAGAGCGCTGAGAAGCAGAGCGCATAACGCCACTCGCGCCAGGATTCGGCGGCGGTCCCATAGCAACGAAGTATTGGGGACCCAACCGTCGTGGTTGTCCGGGATGGGGACTTCGACCATCTCCTCCTGCGCCTTCAGCGTTATGTCTTGCAGGATCGCCATCAGCGATTGCTCCATCTGGGCGAATACGAAAGCTGTACAGAGGTGGTCATGTTCGACACTCTGCCAGCCGACAACAGTGGGAACTGCCAGCGTTCGTACTGCGCCGAAGCCTGTACTGAGAAGTCGGGGCCGAGAGGGAGGTTGGTGCTGAGGCTGAGGTCCTTGATCCATCCTCCTCGCAGGAAGCTATGATCGACCCACATACCACGATAGCTTGCCTGTAACGTGCTTCGTCCCGAGAACCAATAGGTGGTCCATGCTTGAAAGCCGTTCCCTTGCCTGCCAATCCAGTTACCCATTAGCTGCCTGTCGTTGGTGTAGCCGCTGAGGTAGTGAACGTTGAAATAGAAGAAGCCAGGGAAAAGACGCTCTGGCGTCATGGCGCCTTCCGCACGGAAGTCCAGCTTGTGAAGGTAAGGCAGCTTAGGGAGATATACGCCGGGATTCCAAGCGCTGTGCGTGGGATACACGACGGGAAAGGCCTCATCGTCGGTGAAGGTATCGCAGTATACGGTAAGCCAGTCGCGAATACCGGGTATCCGGTAGTTGAAATCAAACGCGACCCGGCGATCGCCGGGATCGTTGGCTACCGTGGTCACGCTTTGGTTGGAGAACACGCTGCGCCAGAAGCTTCCCCACGTCACTGGGAAACCCGGCCCACCGAAGATTACCGTCCGTGAAAAGCTGAGCTCCAGATTAGGGGTTGGGTTCACGCTCAGCTTCATCCCGTGAATGTACGGCTGAGGATTCAGAGAAACACCCGACTGACCAACCACGTGAGTCTCATTCGGCTGGCCAGGAATTGGAATATTTGTGAATTGTTGCCCCGCCAATTGTCCAATGAACATCTGAACGCGCATGGGACCCAACGCTCCCAGAAAGCTGGGGAGCTTAAATGGACTTACGCGGTCGTAACGAAGCATGGTGATGGGTGCAGCGTTGTCGCTGTACAGCATGGGTCCGCCGTAGCTGGGGCCCCACCACAATGACTGTTTGCCGAACGATATCTGATTATTCTTGAACGCCACCGCGGCATAGGCATCCAGCAAGCGAAAGCGGGAAACATTGGATGGCGGCCCTTCCGCCGCGGCCGGGGTGAAATCAGCCTGCGCAATCGCAGCTTTCGCTTCTGGCGATAGCACGGGATTGTTGCCGCTGTGCTGATATTCTCCGCGCACGTAAAAGGCAAGCCAACCGGCCTGCGCTCGCAGCGCCGCTCCGGTGTAAGAATTTGTTCCCTCCCCGTAGGGACGGCCAAAGTTGTTCACGATCGTCTGGCCAAAATGATAGCCGTCGGTGAGTGGCTGGCCTGCAATGCCGATCGTCTGGCTGTAGATCGATTCAACCTGCAGACCGGAGTTCGGAGCTCCGTCTTCTCTGCGCAACTCCAGCGCAAATTCCGTGGACAAGCTGCGGTATAGCGCCGCTACCTCAGAATCGGACTCGCTGTCGGCCGTCCGATCACTGGCCTCCATAACCAACCGGGCACACTCCATTCGCGTCCATGGCCGCAGAGCGACAAAGTCCGTCTGCACATAGCCAAGCGCGGCTAGCCGATCGAATGCGGAGTAGACCCAACTATCGAGCGGCACGTAAGTAGAGGCCATATCGTTTGGACTGCGCTGCTTTTCACTACGATCCAGCTTCGCTGGATCGTAGTTGTGTTTTGCCGTTTGGCCGCACAGCTCGAGAGCAATCGGAAGCATCATGAGAAGCAGGCAAAAGCTGGTACCGCGGCCATGCATGTCGGGCCTGCTAGAACCCCGCTACGTGTGCGGTGATGGCGATATTTGCAGCGACTTGGGCTGTCGCCAGCATGTTCCTCCAGAGGTTGCTGCCCCCGATTATTTTCTGTGGAACTACGACAATGTCGCCGGGCTGCATCTTCGTATCCAAAACGTTATTGGTATACCAGCCTCCCGAGTCCCGTCCGACTACGGCGCCGTTGGCTCGAATCACGAAGATCTCTTTCTTGTTGGCCATGTTGGTCGGGCCCCCCGCATGACTCAGATACCAGCCGGCGGTCTTGGCGGGGACAAAGGTGAGGGCTGCCGAGTTGTAGACCTGCCCGGTCACCAATACAAAGCTGGGCTTCTTGGGGATAGTCAGGACATCGCCTGCACGAAGCTCAATGTCGACCGGGGTATTTTCCCAACTTGAAATGTCGGCACTGATCTTGATGACCAGGCGACCCGCCGGCGGGCGGCTCTTCAGCTCCTCCACCACCTGTTTCTGTTGCGCCATGATGAGCTGCAGGGCCCCCATTCCCTCCTGCGGATTAACAGCGGATGAGAGCATCGCGGTCGGGGTGTGTTTTCAAGCTGATGTATCAACTCTGTCCGGCTCTTTTCCTCAAGTTCTCGAACCTGGTTCCGCAACAAAATCGCACCTGTGGGATACGCGCCCGGTCTGAATCCGCCAGCCCGCCTCAATACTGAACTCAGCTTCTCGCCATCTTGAATTCCGTAGGTCCCGGAGTACATGACCTCTCCCTTGACCGTGACCGACGCGCCGATATCGTTCCATCCGGAGAGTTGGTGGACCGTCAAAACGTCGCCGGGCTTGAGCACCGCATCCGCGGCCGAGTCCTTGTCCTTCACTGCCCGGCCAATGTTGAGGGTGGTGCGACGGCTTACGATTTTCTCGCCGTGCACGATGTCATAACTCGTAAGGTCGGCGCTTTCCAGGAGGGCGCTACGCTTAAACCCTCCCGCCATGCGAACCAGTTGCGCTGCTGTCAGGCCTTCGGGCAGCGGGTAGTCGCCGGGACGGACTACCTCTCCCTGGATCGCCGCTCTCGGCGCATCGTTTTCGTAGCGCCCGAAGATCCGAATCGTGTCGAACGCCTGTAACTTGATCGGGTCGTTGCCAATCAATACTTCCGACAGACTGAAGTCGATGGTCTCCGGCCGGTAATCCGGAGGGCGCAGCCTGATAAGCTCGGCACGGTCCGCAGGCTCCGGCAACAAGTCCTGGTAGGAGCGGATGACGTCGTTGAGACCCATGTCGTCACGATAGGGGACCTTGCCCGGTCGAATGACGTGACCTTCGACGTAGATGGTACGTTCGCTGTAAGGCAGGATAGGTGCAACAACAACGCGATCTCCATCCTGGACAGTAAAGGACTCGACGGAAGCGCGCAGCGAGGCCGCGGTACCGCCCTCCGGCACGTGCACGCTCACCGTAATTCTGTTCTCGTGCGCCTCGATGCGTTCCACTTTGATCTCCCGCATCGCTGCCGATACGAGTAGTCCTCCGGCAAGGTCGAGAACCTCGGACAACCTGGTTTCGCTCCGCAGTTCGTAAATAGCGGGCCGGCGAACCATTCCTGAGACAGTTATCTGAGTACCAACCGGTGGGACCAGGATGGTATCGCCAGGCTCGATCCGCTCAGTGTCGCTCCGGACCCCGTGCAGAAGAAAGTCGTAGAGATCGACTTCGCGGATCAGTTCCTTGCCACGGTAATGACGAACGATTCGCAAGGAACCAACGGCGGTCGGCCCTCCAGCTGCGTACAGCGCATTCAACGGAGTAGACAAAGAACTGATGTCGTATGCTCCCGGCCTCTGCACGTCGCCGACAACGTAGATGCGGATGGTCTTCAAGCGAGCGACCGACACTTCAACCCTGGCGTTCCTGTATTGCACGCCGAGAGTAGTCTCGATCAGCTTCTGGGCCCGCTCCAGACTCAGGCCTGCCACGACCACAGGACCGGCCTCGGGAAGAGATACCCTTCCTTCACGGTCCACCGTCCTCGAGAAGCGTTGGGAGATTCCTCCCCAAAGATCTATGTTGAGGCTGTCCCCGGGACCGAGGATGTAGTCGGGGCCCACGGGAAGATCGAATGACATGGTCTTCGAACTCATTCCCCGGCTGAGGAATGCATCTGAACCGAAGCGCCGCAACGATGAGCTCTGATCGGGGACCTGGGTATACAGGTCGCGCATCGACAACAAGTTGAAGGGAGCCGGGCGGTGCAGTGTCTCTGGAGTACTGGCTGCATTTGGATCCCGCTCGGGAGGAGGTGCGGCGCGATTGCTCTGCCTTGCAGCAAGGGACGATCCTACCGTGCGGCGAGATGGGGTGAGAGCGGACGTGGTAGTCGTGTCGCCTGCGGCGCCCAAACTCGCTAACTCATCGGCCCTCGGACCCGAAGCCATTGCCACTTGGTCGACATATTCTCCGGGTAACCGGGGTAAAGACTGCGCCATCTGGCCATACTCGCCCTGAGATTCTTCATCGGAATCGAGCGCGGAGGTCTTTGCCTGCACAATGTCCGTATCAGAAACATATCCACGTGCCCTGAGCCACAAGGTTATCTCGGACCGTAGTCGTTGATCTGTGGCTATTTTGCCGAAAAGAGCTTCGTCGGTGATTGAGTCTTCCTGCACGGGGATGCCCTGGGCCTGAAGCTGATCGGCCGCCACTTTTTTCAGCTCAATCAATAACTCAGGCTTCTCGCGCAGCAGTCCGATGATCCGGCTCGCCGGAAGCGCCATGTCCGTGCCTGCCGCGCCCGCAACGGCTGCACTGCCGCTCTCGCCGCTTATAGCGTCAGTAGGAAGCGTCTGCTGGGACTGAGCAATACTGCTAATCAGGCAAAGCAGCATCGTTCCTAGTACGGAGAATATTTTCTTGCTACAGGTTTTACTCATGGTCAGCACTACTGGATAGAGTGGATAAGACAGTTGCCAGGTTTCCGTAGTTACAGGTACCGCAAAGTTAGGTCAAGTAAGTTCGCGGTGCAGGAATAACCTCTATGTCGAACTCGCTCACCTCAACTGCGACCGAGCGCATGATGGTCTCAATCGTAAGGATTAACCGGTATACCTGCTTGCGCCTGGCCAGGATCCCTTGCATGCCGGCCAGCGGGCCGGCGACGATGCGCACGCGATCTCCCACCGTGAGAAATGGGTGCGGCTCCGCTCCGAAGGTGCTTGCAACTAGCCGCAGGGCTTCTATATCGCGATCCGGGATTGCGGTGGGATGGGCAGTTGATGCCGCTATTCCTACGATTCCGGGAAGCTGTAACAAGCGTAACCGATCGTGCGCGGGGGCGCGTGCGAAGAGGTAGCATGGAAACAATGGCAGTTCCAACTCAGCCAGAACGCCGTTCTTCCATCGGTGCCTACAACGGTGGACGGGGAGATACGCCTCCCAGGACTTAGCACGCATTTGCTCGGCGACACGCTTCTCATGGCGAGCGCGCGTCTGAATCGCATACCATTGGGGAGCAGTTTCGAAGGTTTGCGGAGCGTAGATCACATTATCCATCATCGCTACCCCTTTATAGCTTCGCCCTGTCACTTAGGTACTTGTGACCTACCCCGCCGCAATAAGTGGTCGCTGTAGTACGCTTACTTAAGACCGCCAAACAATGTGCAATGGCAGCACGGGACGGCACTACTTAACATCCATCAGCCATGCAGCCCACGTGCATCGTTGCTAAAGACACACCCTATGACTCTTAGCCTGATGAGTCATTCACAATACGCTTCCAGCGTTGTGCTTCCACCAGGTAGCGTGAACTTTCAACTACGTGAAACCTAAGACGAAAGAGCGTAAAGCGAAGCTGGTCGATAGATGCTCTAACTCTTGAGCCGATACTTCCTCCACCCGCGTAGGCAACCTGCGGTGGACGATGTAGCGGCAGCAGCTTGCCGCGAGAGATGGCACTCCTGGCGTTATGGTCACCCGCTAGCTCCCCTCTGAGTAATAGATAGAGCTTGGTGCCTGGAAACTCGGTCAGTAAGGCGGTGCGTCCGTAACGTTCAAGCCACAAACGGACTGGTTTGGGTAGTACATCGACAGTCCACTCATTCAGTTCGGGCGGAGCAAATGGGCCGAACTGCTGGGTGGCCAGCCATATCACAGCTCCCAGCCCTACGATACTTTGAGGGATGCGCTCGGCCGCTGCTCGGACCTCACGCCAGAACGACAAACTAGACCGGCGACCATCCACAAACGCCTTGAATTCGAGTAGCCATGATAGGCGTGTCCATTCACCTGTCAAATGCTTGAATACGTGAAGGGTCTGCGCCAGAAACATGTCAACATCCGCAAGCACCGGAAGGTCACGGCCGCACACGGAGCGCAATCGAGAGCGTGCGAGGAGGTCTTCTGCTTTCTCGGGCAGCGAAATCTTAAAGTGAACTTCTACCGAGCGGCGATGCTTAGGTTTGTACAAGTCGCGGATGGAAGGCACTCGGTCCATACCCGCTCGAAACTCCAGGCCACGGTCATCAGGCCTGATTGCCTCATAGCCAAGGCCGCTGAGGACATGACAACACTGCGCGGCATCGGTAGAGCACATCAGAAAGTCCAAATCCAGCTGGTAACGTAACGACGCTTCCGGGCAATAGTCTGGAACCAGAGAAAAGCCCTTTAGGTTGAGATATCGCAGGCCGGCTTGTTGGAATTGGTGGTTGATCAGTAGGCACTCGTCAGCCAGGCCCTTGGTACGAAGTTGATTGTCACCTAGCCTTTGCTGTAGTTCCTCTAACACCACCGCCGGAATACATTGCTCTAAGCCCAGCTTGGTAACTCTAGCGAGGAAGTACAGTGCCAGGCCACTTGTGTCCAGCCAATGCATGGATTGTTGCCAGTCGGACAATGAAAAGCGGCCTAGCTCTTGCCGGCGGTCCCAACCGTCCTCACGGAACGTGGCTGTCACGGCCTCTGGCAAGCCCCGGCTCGTGTGTCTCATACCCAACATGACCATGCACCTAAACGTTTCGTGGAGGCTGTGTCTCGCTCTTCTCACAACCAACGAAGCAAACGATAACTGCCGATTATGGAGCAGTTGTCACCGCAGAATCTCTGAATTGTCACTTCTTTGTAAAAATGGGATGGGGTGAACTACAAAATATAGCGGCGATAAAACATCCGACAGCGACGGTAGGATCGTGGTCATCATGGCGCAAGTTAAGGAATAGCTAGGCAACTGGATCGAGGGTGACCGCAGCAGCAAAGTCTTGACGTGAAGTATGTGAGGTGCCCGCGGCGTGTCTAAATCCGGAACGAACAATTGCAAATGCCGAAAGCGAGATCAACCCGGCAAAGACCTTGGTAAAGCCGCCGCCGATCAGTCCGACATGGCGCAAGAGTAAGTAGCCTCCACCCAATGAGGCGGCCCCCGCGACAACATTCATGTACGCCAGCGCACGCGACCGTCCCAGCGCCAGCGCGATGTAATGCGGGACGATAGAGACCGCGAGTATTCCGTTCCCGATCGTCATTGCGACTAGGAGCCCATGACACTCGCGTGCCGCTGCAGCTCCCAGCCACAGGGTCAGGATGCTTCGTGCCGCCAAAATGACTGGCAGGCAAATGGCTACAACTATGCTGATACTGATGAGGACGGCTCGATGGTAAATTCTCTCGCTTTCTGCCCATTTGCCGGAGCCACACCGCGCGCTGACATTTGGGAAGAGGAAGTTGAAACCCGAAGCCAGAAGCGAGGAAATAGGCTGCGTAAACTGACCGCAGAGCACGTAGAACGCCAACGGTCCAGTGCCAAGCATGGCGGCGACCATCAGCCGGTCGGCGTAACCAAACATGACTCCCATGAACGACTTCAACCAGGTGAACGACCCGAATGCCAGGAGCTCGCGCAGCCCCGCTTGCAATTGCATCGCGTGTAGACTGCCGATCTGCAAAACATCGTCGGCGAGCAGCGCCAGCGCAATCACCGTAAAAACTTCCACCACCAGGGTGGCCCAGAGAATCTCCACCAGTCCGAAGCCTTTTCGCGCCAACAAGATGGCCGCCAACACGACCGTCACCCGAGAGCTGACCGTGGTAATCACAACCGGCCGGTAGCGCTCATAACCGCGGATCGCGCTCATGAAAACAACCTCGGCAAACCGGCACAACAGAACGAATGCACTGACTCGCAAGGCAACGACACCCTGGGACCTTAGCGATTGGTCCACATGGAACACTCGGTCGATCAGGATGGGCGCAGAGGCGGCGACTGCCAGGGCAAATAAGCATCCCAGTGTGACGTTGATCGCCAAAGCCGCAACCAGCGAGCGCATTACACCTTTCTGGTCCCCGCGCCCCCGGTACATGGATATGAACTTCGTGGCGCCGTCTCCGAACCCGCCTCCCAAGCCACTCGCGGTTGCTGCGATGGAATTAATCAACATCCAGGTTCCGTATTGCTGAACACCCAGCGCCTTCAGCAAAACAGGCGCCGCAAGGATCATCATGGCAGGCTGGGATACATAGTCGAAGACGCTATAAAGCACGTTCTGACGCACTGGCCCAGGCGCCCGGCTCATGCGCCCTGCTCCACCGTGCTCGACGCCACACTACGGCATGACAACTTGAGGATGACTGGTAACAGCGAAGTCACGAATTCCTCGGCGGACACATTCGCGGCGATGAATCCCAGCACCTCTCGCCGCTCATGATCGATTGCGATGATCGTTCCCGTGCCGGCCAGAAGTGTGGTCACCGCGCCAGCGGTAAGGATCGTCAGGTCCTTTCCATCACAGGGAGCTTCTTCATCGCGAATCAGCCTCCAGTTCAGGATCTCAGTCTCGAAGCCGCCCTGAGAAACCATTGTGCTATGCATATTGTTGACAATGGCAAACTCGTTGGACTCGATTCTGACCGTAGCATCCCCTGACCCGAAGCCAACCGCGTAGGGCGTCTCCACGAAGCGACGTAACAGGTCCGGTACTCCTGAAGAGTCAGGCTTCATGCCAATGTTTCCTGCTTCTGGTGGCATAGGAACTCTCGTACTTCCTGCGCAGCAAACTGGGGGGTGCCGCCGTATCGAAACGTCCAGCAAGACAATCGCGAGATCTGACCAATAATTTTCGCGCGGATGAGTTCGGCCGCAGCTAACTGCTCGGGCAGCCGCTCCACACTTGACTCTATATACTCGCGGGCTTGCCCCGGAGAGATCGCAGTGAATTCGCTCCCAGGTACAAAGCTTCGCTCAAGAAATACGAACCATCGAGGTTCGCACTGGCGCGTAATCGAGGCGCCAAACGCATCGGCCATCGCTACTTCGTACGCTAGTTCACCGTTAAGGGAAATTCGCACCCGCTGCCCGGCTAGTCCGGGAAAATGATCTTTGGCATCCGGCAGCAGCTTTACGACAGGCGATATTCCATTAGCAACCAGCTTCTTATCTTCCCTGCTAAGAAATGTCCAATCATCCGAAACATATTCAAATCCGGCCTGTGCAAGGGCGACGGACAAAGTAGATTTCCCTGCGCCGGAATTACCGGCGAGTAGTAACCCATTTCCGTTATCAGATAGACAAGCGCAATGTACTGGTACTACTCCAATAGTTGCGCCGAATATTCCCATTGCCATTGGCAGCAATACCTCATCCCAAAACCGCCGATCGCGAGCAGTACTCCCCGAAACCGTGGCCGATACCTTGTGGCGAATTAGGTCGAAGACGAATAGATTCGCTGCGCCGAAGCTGGCAATCACGATGTGGTGCAAGCCGCGAAAATGGGGGCGTTCGCCTATATCAGCCAGACCCTCCTTCACAGCGACGTGCATAGAGAAGTCGGCTGGACACCTCTCGGTGACATCAGCGTGCCATGCACCCAGGGTTGGCCCGAGGGACGCCGAATCCGTCAAGACCTCGCACCGAGCCCCAGCAAGCTTCAAACGGTGGTGATAGCACAGAGTGGCTTCATCGATAGTCAGCATTCGCATGCAACATCACTCGTGCACAACTCTAACGCGAAAGTACTCGCTCCTAGCGGACTGGATAGAAACATCACAAATCGTTTACATCCTGGTGACAAAAACGCTTTGCAGCGAATTTATATTTTCGAAACTGCGGAGGCGGTTCATGTCCCGGAAAATAGTCTTCTTCTTCCCGTCCTTTGCAAGCACGGAAGCGACAGCGCCGCTGGGTATCCTGGCGGTTGCGACCCCTCTAATCCAAGCCGGATATGAAATCTGCCTGATCGACTCCACCATTACTCCCAACTACAAAAAGCGTGTGCTGGAGGAAGCGCGAGACGCCTTGTGCCTTGGTATTTCCCTGGTCACAGGGCCTATGATCCGGGAGACGGTCGAGATCGCACGTGCCATAAAAGAGTGGAACCCCGATTTTCCGATCATTCTGGGTGGATGGCATCCTTCCTTGCTTCCAACTCAGACCCTCGAAGCTTCCTATGTTGACTATGTAGTGCGCGGCCAGGGAGAGGAAGCGCTGCTGGAGCTGGTTCAACACATTGAAAGCCGTTCCGCTCCCGATCTGGTTTCCGGCATAGGATTCAAACGCGGTGGCAAGCTGATATTCACCGCGGAGCGCCCTCTCAGGCCTATCGCAGACCTGCCGCCGAAGGCGTACCATCTGGCGGACTTTGACGCCTATGAGCGTGTCTGTGGACGGCGATGGGCGATGTACACCTCCAGCCTTGCCTGTCCATTTAATTGTGCCTATTGCACCAATGCGGGAGTCTACGGACGCAAGTGGAATGCACTGCCTCCCGAGCAGTTTGTGGACGAGACGGTCGACCTGACTACCCGGTACGACCTCGAAATGCTGTGGGTAGTGGATGACAATTTTCTTGTCGACCTTGACCGGGCGCGTGAGATCTCCGCGGGACTCGTAAGAGCCGGCGCAGCCTATCAGTGGAGCATTCAAGCGACTACTAACCTGGTTGCACGACTCTCGCTCGAAGATCTGAAGTTGCTACGGCGCAGCGGACTCCACCAGATCTGTCAGGGGGCTGAGTCCGGCTCGCCCAAGATCCTGAAGGCCATGAATAAGGACTTCCAGGATTTCGATTCGATCTACGAGAGTGCGGCGCGCTGTCTGGCGGCAGGAATTCGTCCCTCGTTCAACATTATTTTTGCCTTTCCAGGTGAAGGGCGCAGCGAGCGGCAGGAGACGGTGCGCTTCATCATGGATGTGTGTACACGTTTCCCCGGGTCCGAGTTCTGGACGAACATATTCACTCCCTACCCCGGCGCTCCGGTCATGGAAAGAGCGGAGGAGATTGGCATCCAAGCGCCAACTTCATTTGAAGGTTGGGCTGACTTCTTCCCCAGATACACCAAGTTGCCCTGGCTCGACAATCGCGAACACCAGCGGCTGCAGGTGATGCGTGACTACCTGCGTATCGCATTCGATCGGGTTCCAATCGCAGCGGACCGGCGCGGCCGTCTGACACGCGCGGTCCAGAGGTGTATATCCCTGCCGGCGCGTTGGCGTCTCCATCGGGACGCACTGGCGTTTCCCGTCGAGCTTTGGATTAACGACAAGTTGAAACAGAGGACCGCGGCGCTGAAGCCGGCTGTCGATGCCAAGCGCCTCGAAGTTCCCGCTACACAGGCGGCGTGCTGATGCGAGGGAAAGTTGTACTCTTCTATCCCGCGTACGACGGCCCGCCACTCAGCGCGCCCCTGTGCCTTCTCTCGTTGGCGTCTGCCCTGCAGGCCTCCGGCTTCGAAGCCGTCGTGATCGACGCGGCGATTGAGCCCGACTACAAGAACCGCGTCCTGACAGAGATGGCAAATGCTATCTGCCTTGGGATCTCAGTTCTTACCGGCCCCATGATTCGAGGCGCTATCGAGGTGGCCACCGCGGTCAAGACGATGTTCCCGAAGGTGCCCGTCATCTTCGGCGGATGGCATCCCAGTCTGCTGCCTGACGAGACTCTGAATGAGCCGTTTGTGGATGCTGTGGTTCGCGGGCAGGGCGACTTGACATTGTTGGATATAGCCAGAGCATTGGTTGAAGACCGGCGACTCGAGGATGTACGAGGAGTTTCCTGGAAGAACGAGGGCCGCCATCAGCACAACCTCGAGCGGCCGGTGCAGCCACTCGAGTCTCTGCCTACCCCGGCTTTTGATCTCGTCGACTTCGACGCTTACGAGCGGGCTTGCGGCGTTCGTAAGCTCGCGTACGCCACCAGCGTCGGCTGTCCCTACGCCTGCAACTATTGCACCGACATGGTCTTTTACAAGCGCCGGTTCAACGCTCTTTCCGCTGAACGCGTAGTTGGAGAGCTGGCCGATCTTGTGGTCCGGCACCGCATTGAAGAGGTGGCGCTACTCGATTCGAACTTCCCTGTGGACCTGCGCCGGGCCCTGGCAATTGCCCGCGGCATCAAGGAATCCGGCGTCAAGTTCCGTTGGACCTTCCAGGCGTCAACCGACTTCTTGTGCCGCATGAGCGAGGACGAAGTTCGCCTGCTTGGAGAGAGCGGCGTGTCGCACATGGGATTCGGCACGGAGTCGACTTCCGAAGGCGTCCTCAAGCTCATGAACAAGCGGCATCAGCGCGTTGACGAAATGTTTGAGACTGCGCGCAAAGCGAACCTAGGCGGCATCCGGGTCACCTTCAACTTGATCTTTGGATATCCCGGGGAGACGGAGGCAGACCGCATCACGACCTTCCGCACCATGAGCGACATCGGGCGCCAGTTCCGTAATGTGAGCTTCTCGCCCAATATCTTTACGCCCTATCCGGGCATTCCGATCTGGCCCCAGTTGCGGACTCTGGGCGTGGCAGAGCCAAAGTCCTTGCGCGAGTGGATGGACATGCCCCTGGGCGCAAATCTTCTGCCCTGGTTGCGGGGCAAAGAACTGGCGCGACTGCAGCGCATGCTCGATTACTTTTTACTCAACAATCAGATCTATCGCACCAACAAGAGTTATCCCTTGTTGCGACGCGGTGTGCGTCGTCTTGTTCAGGCTCCGGTTCGTTGGAGGCTGAGGTCAAGCCGTTATTTCATTCCCTGGGAGTTGTGGCTGGCACGCTCGACGGAGCGATTGGTACTGCGCCGGTCTTTGGTGACCGGGCAGGAATTGCCAAAAGAACCAGCGAGTGCCTGCTGAAGAGGCGAGTTATTTTGAGGTGATTTGTGGCGGATGTCTTACTGACCCATTCGTACCATCTTCCGTACGATCGAAAACAGGTTCGCAAGATGCAGCCGTATCCGCCGCTGGGCACCTTGTACGCAGCGTCCGTCCTGCGCTCGCATGGGGTCTCTGTCGCAGTGTTCGACACGATGCTTCACGACCCGTCAGCCGGCTTCCCGGAATCCCTCGAGCAGCACAGTCCCAAGATCGTGGCGATTTATGAAGACGATTTCAATTTCCTGTCCAAGATGTGTCTGACCCGAATGCGGGAGGTCGCCTGGCAGATGACCGTGGAAGCTCGTCTTCGCGGAGCAGTGGTCATCGTTCACGGCTCCGACGCAACCGATCACGCCGAAGACTATCTACGAAACGGAGCTGACTATGTACTGCTGGGCGAGGCCGAGACGACCCTGACTGAGCTTTGCTCTGCGCTCTTGCGATCGGAAGAGGTCGGTGGCATCGCTGGACTGGTTAGCCTGGATTCGACTACGAGCCGTGTACGCCGAGCGCAAAAGGCACCGACGCCGACGTCATGGAGCAGCCTTCCGAATCCTGCGCGCGATTTGATTGACATGGAGCCCTACCGTCGAGCTTGGACCACAAGCCACGGGCGCTTCTCGCTTAATCTGGTCGCCAGCCGGGGCTGCCCCTATCGGTGCAATTGGTGCGCAAAGCCTATCTCCGGGGACAGATTTCATGTTCGGCCGGCAGAGGCGGTAGCCGACGAAATCCTGGAGTTGAGAAACCTTCACGGCGCTGAGCATTTGTGGTTTGGTGATGACGTTTTCGCGCTCAATCATCACTGGGCCCAGCAGTTCGCCCAGGAGATGGAAAAAAGAGGATGCACGCTGCCGTTCAAGATCCAGTCTCGCGCCGATCTCATGACCGCCGAAACGGTCGAGGCGCTGAGACGAGCCGGTTGCGCTGAAGTGTGGATGGGAGTGGAATCCGGATCGCAAAAAGTCCTTGACGCCATGGACAAGGGCTTGCTCGTCTCCGAGGCGATTGCAGCGCGCGAGCATTTGCGGGACGCAGGCATTCGAGCCTGTTACTTCCTGCAATTCGGATATCCGGGTGAGGCATGGCCGGACATTCAGGATACCGTCGCGCTGGTGCGCGATACCCGCCCCGACGACATCGGCGTGTCGCTGTCGTACCCGTTGCCCAACACGCTCTTTTACGAGAAAGTCCAGGCCGAGTTGGGCCGCAAGCGTAACTGGACTGACAGCGATGACCTGTGCGTCATGTTCAAGGCCGCGTACACAGACGAGTTCTATCGTGTGCTTCGGGACGCTCTGCATGCTGAAGTCGACTCGTGGCACAGCTCCGTCGCCACCGCAGGCGACGATGCCTCGCGCTTATGGCAGCGCTTGGTCGCCCTTGAGCCTGTCAGCCGTAACAGCAACGCCACAAGCTTCCGTACGAGTGAAGCCCCCGCGCATGGCTCTGGAGAATCGAAGTTCGTTCCACTCCATCATCTTTCTGTTGCTGTGAGGGAGGCATAGTGCCCGACCTGCTTCTGACGCACGGATACTTCATGTTCGATGACCCTAAGGAGCTTCAGGTCATGAAGCCCTATGCGCCATTGGGCATCCTGTATCTCTGTTCGCACTTGCGTCAGAAGGGGTTTGACGTCGATGTGTTCGATACCACCTTCTCCAGCCGGGACGTGCTGTTCCACCACCTACGCACAGAGAAGCCGTCTGTGCTTGGCGTCTATGCCAACTTGATGACCCGCAAGAACGTGATCGACATTCTTCGCGTGGCTCGCGAAGCGGGCTGGCGGACCGTGGTGGGAGGTCCTGAGCCGGGGGCCTACGCGCAGGAGTACCTCGAATCCGGCGCAGACTTTGTGGTCTTCGGGGAAGGCGAGATCACGATGGAAGAATTGCTGCGGGCGTTGCGAGATGGAGGTACTGATTCGCATGTGCGCATACCAGGCATCGCCTTCCTGGACGAATCCGGTGTTATGCATCAGACGGCGCCACGGACGCAAATCTCGAACCTTGACGCCCAGCCTTGGCCATCGCGAGACGCGATCGACATCAAGCGGTATGTGCGGACATGGCGCGACGCTCACGGTACGGGCTCGGTATCGTTCATCACCGCACGCGGGTGCCCGTACAAATGCCGCTGGTGCAGTCACCAGGTGTACGGGCAAACACACCGTCGGCGAAGTCCCGCGCTGGTCGTGGATGAAGTCGAGTGGTTGCTCCATGAATACTCTCCCGACATGGCATGGGTCGCCGATGACGTGTTCACGATTCATCATGGGTGGATTCGTGACTATGCGGCTGAAATGCGCCGTCGCGGCTTGCGTATTCCGTTCGAGTGCATCTCCCGTGCGGACCGCTTGAACGCGGAAATGGTGGACCTGCTCGCCGAGCTTGGTTGCTTCCGAATCTGGATCGGTTCGGAAAGCGGCTCGCAACGGGTCCTCGATGCCATGGAACGCGGCGTTCAAATCGAGCAGGTACAAAAGGCAGTAGAGCTGAGCCGGGCGCGAGGAATCCAGAGCGGCATGTTCCTCATGTGGGGCTATGAAGGGGAGGAACTGCCCGACATCGAAGCCACCATCGAACATGTGAAGCGTTCGAGCCCCGACATTTTCTTCACGACAGTCGCCTATCCGATCAAAGGTACTCCCTACTACGATCGCGTCGCCGCCCAGCTTGTCCAGTTGAAGCCATGGGCTGAAAGCTCGGACCGCGAAATAATGATCAAAGGCCGCCACTCCCGCCGATTCTATGAACACGCCGATCGGCTGCTGCGGGATGAAGTAGCGCTGGCCCGCCTGCGCGACAAGGCCCAGGACGACTCACGGGCAGCCTTTGATCTCCAGTCCCGGATTCAGGCTTCGCGTGCGGCCATGCAGTCTTCCTTCGCGGAGGTGGAAGCATGACCCCCCACTCGGTCACTGTCGCTCACCAAACAGGACTGGCGTTTGACAGCCTCGCCGAACACTACGATGACATCTTCACCTCCTCGCTCATTGGGCGCGCGCAGCGCAATGCGGTCTGGAGTGTCGCGGCCGAGACCTTCCGGAACGGTGATTCCATCCTCGAACTGAATTGCGGGACCGGCGAGGATGCATTCTTTCTCGCTCGCATCGGCGCCTCGGTCTTCGCCTGCGATGCCTCGGAGAGGATGATCGCAGTGGCCAAGCACCGTCGTGGCGCAGAAGCGCCGACTTCTCCGGTGCGTTTCGAAGTCTTGCCGACGGAACGGATCCTCGAGGCTTGGCCTTTGGGATCTTTCGATGGTGCGTTCTCCAACTTCTCGGGGTTGAACTGTGTAGCCGATATCGGCGAAGTGGTGCGGCAACTCTCGGCGATGGTGAAGCCGGGGGCTCCCGTGCTGCTGTGCATGTCGACGAGAGTCTGCTTGTGGGAGACACTCTGGTTTTTGTCTCGCGGTGAGTTGAGGAAGGCGTTCCGCCGTTGGAGAGGACATGCGAGCGCGAGACTTGGAGGGTTTGACGTAGAGGTGCACTACCCCACTGTCGGATCACTGCGTAAATTGTTTTCTCCCTTCTTCGTATTGCGTGGGTGGACGGGCGTCGGGATAGCGGTACCTCCGTCCTACCTGGAACATCTGGCGCGGCGTCATCCCGGCATTCTCCGCTGGCTGAGCACGATCGATGAGCGGATCAGCGGTTGGCCCGGTTTCCGCGGAATCGGCGATCACGTGCTGCTGCGGTTCGAGAGGACTGCATCATGACCTTGATCGCCGGACACGCCAACATCGGTTTGGATCCCCTTGCGACGTCCGTATCTCGCTGTCCACAATGTGGCGGCAGGATTGTCCAGGCCACGCACAGCGTCGACGGCCAGCTCGAGTGCCCCGATTGCCAATTTGTCCTGCGAAAAGAAGGCGGGATATGGAAGGCCCTGCCCCCCGCCAGTGAAAAGCACTTTGACCGCTTCATGCGCGAGTACCAGGTTGTGAGGGCCGCCGAGGGCCGGGGCAGTGAAGACCCAGAGTACTATCTGGCTCTTCCTTATCGTGATCTTTCCGGCCGCAACCAGTCGCAGTGGGCCATCCGCTCAAGATCATTCCGATACATCGAGCGTTCGATCTTGCCGCCCCTTGAGACCGCCCATCCCGGCGGAATGAAAATCCTTGATCTCGGTGCCGGCAACGGCTGGATGAGTTATCGCCTCGTCTTGCGCGGACATCAACCCGTTGCGGTTGATCTGCTGACCAATGATCAGGACGGCCTCGGCGCCGCCGATCATTTCAAACAGAAGCTGCCGGTGCTGTTCGAGTGTGTGCAGGCGGAGCTGAAGTGTCTTCCATTTGCTGACAACCAGTTCGACGTCGCGATCTTCAACGCGTCATTTCACTACTCGGAAGATTCCGAAGAAACCCTTGGCGAGGCCATTCGGTGCCTGACTCCTGGTGGGACGGTCATTGTTGCTGACACAGCGTGGTACAGCCGCAATGAGAGCGGCGAGCAGATGGTGGCAGAACGGCGAAGCGCATTTCTTAAGCGCTACGGCTTCTCGTCTGACTCTATCAACAGCCTCGAATACCTCACCGATGAACGGCTGTCGGCGCTGGAGAAGCGGTTCGGCCTGCGGTGGCAGGTTCATTCTCCGTTCTATGGAGTTCGCTGGGCTGCGCGACCGTTGCTGGCGAAACTCAAAGGTAAGCGCGAGCCGTCCCGCTTCCGAATTTATGTCGCGGAGATAAGCAAATGATTGTCCTGTTCAATCCTGCCGCGACCAAGCCCCGCAATCGCCGGCTCCCCTTGTCGGTTTTGGCGCTGGGTGCGGTCCTTGAAGGCCGCGAGCCGTATGAGATTGTCGACGGCAACGCAGAAGCAGACCCGACCTCGATCATCCTTCAGCTGATCGACCGCAATCCGGTCGAGATGCTGGGCGTGTCCGTCATGCCCGGCCCGCAAATGGTCGCGGCCATGGAGTGCAGCCGGGAAATCCGCAGTCTGCGTCCCGAAGTCCCGATTGTATGGGGCGGATACTTCCCCGCCATCTACCCGGATGCGACGCTGAATGCCAAGTACGTTGACTTCGCCGTCCGTGGGCAAGGCGAAGACACGCTGCTGGAACTCCTCGACGCGCGCCGCGGAAATCGCAGCCTGGAGAACATCCTCGGCCTATCTTATAAAGACATTTTCGGACTGCACCGCCACAATCCCGAGCGGCCTATGAAGGGTCCGGACGCATTTCCGTGGACCCCGTTTCATCGAGTGCCGGTGCAGAAGTACCTGCGTCCGTCCTTCTTCGGCAAGCGAACGGCTGTGCATCACGCCAGCATTGGCTGCCCTTTCCGCTGCAGCTTCTGCGGCGTCCACGCCGCTTACGGCACCAAGGAAATGTTGGAGAGCCCGGCGCGAACCGCGGCCATACTGAGCCATTTATCAACCGAGTACGGGGCGGACTCGGTGCAGTTCTACGACATGAATTTCTTCATGCGTGAAGACCACGCGCGTGAATTGGCAGACCACCTCGCACCGCTGGACCTCCGCTGGTGGTGCGAGGCGCGCGTGGACGTAATGTCGCGATACTCCGATGCAACCCTCGCCGCCTTGCGCAAAGCCGGGTGCACGATGATCTTCTTCGGCGCGGAATCGGGCTCCGATTGGGCCTTGAAGGAAATGCAGAAGGGCATAACGACGGAGCAAACCCTGCAGGTTGCTAGCCGCATGCGGAACTTCGGAATCATTCCCGAATTTTCCTTCGTAGTCGGTAATCCCCAGGACCCTGAACGCGACACTCGCGAGACTCTGGGCTTCATTCGCAAGATCAAGCGGCTGGATCCGAAGTCGGAAATCATTATTTACCACTACACTCCAGTGCCTCAGCGCGGGGCCATGTACGGGAACATTGACGGACAGATTTCATTTCCCAGCACACCGGAGGAGTGGGCGACGAAACGATGGATGGATTTCACTCTGCGAATTGACCCGAACACGCCGTGGCTGAAGCGCAAGACCAAACGGCTGATCGAAAACTTTGAAGTCGTCGTCAGTTCCCGGTGGCCCACCGTCCAGGACATACGCGCTCCGAAATGGAGTCGGGCGCTTCTCAAGATGCTGAGCGCCTGGCGCTACGCATGGCACGTGTATCGGTTCCCGCGGGAGCTGCGCTGGGCCCACCACTTTATTGATCTCCGCAAACCCAAGCAGGAAAGCCTGTGACCACTGCCACGCCATCGACCCCGAACATGTCGAAGCCATTCGCCGGTACATCTTCACCGGAGGGCTTTGCTGCGTGGGCAGAGGTCTACGACGATCTGCCGAACCCCCTGCTGTCGCTCGAGCAGCGTTTCTTGTCTACGCTGCTTCCGGAGATTCGCGGCCTCGACGTCGTCGAAATCGGATGCGGCACCGGCAGATGGCTTGACCGGCTCGCGTCACAATCGCCGGGCAGTTTGGTGGGAATCGATTCCTCTCCCGAAATGATCGAGCGCGCCAGACACAAGATGCAAAAGCGTGCGACCCTTCTGACGGGGGAAGCTGCTTCCCTTCCGCTTCCCAACTTGTCGGCCGACGTAGTTCTCGCGCCCTTTGTCGCAAGCTACGTTTCAGAGCTTAAGGACTTCGCGGCTGAAATTGCCCGCGTTGCTCGCACCGGTGCCAGCGTTTACGTCTCCGATCTTCATCCGGCGACCGTGTCCGCCTGTAATTGGTCAAGGGCCTTCACCGTCGCCACCACACGGATTGAGATACCGACGTACGCCCGCACGGTGCAGGAGGTTGTCGCCTGCTTTGAAGCCTATGGCTTCGAAGTCGCCTGCCTGCTCGAACCGCCTTTTGGTCTTCCAGAAGCAAGCATCTTTGAGCGTGCGGGAAAGTTGACCGCTTTCCATTCAGCCGAGGGGCATCCGGCCATCTACATTTTGCAGCTCAAGCGTGGAAAACTGAGCACCAGTTCGCCTGGTCTGCCTCGCGATACCTCGTCGAGCATGGCCCTGATGGGTGCCCGCATCGCTCTCGGCCCTGATGAGAGCGCCGACGTCCAAGTGCGCATCGAGAGTGGTCGCATCGCTTCGCTCGGCTATCCGGCGCACAGCCGCAGCGGACACACGACGCCTGCCAGCGCCGCTAACCTGAACGGCTATCTCGTGCTTCCCGGCCTTATCAACTCTCACGATCATCTGGAATTCGGGTTGTTCCCCAATCTTGGACGTGGGCCTTATGGCAACGCGGAAGAGTGGGCCAGCAACATTCAGCACGAGGACAAGGCCGAGATCGAGTGTCAGCGGACGGTCCCCAAGGACGTTCGGCTTTGGTGGGGCGCTATTCGCAACCTGCTTTGCGGCGTGACCACAGTCTGCCATCACAACCCGCTCGCACCGGAACTCCTGGCGGAGGACTTTCCCGTCCGGGTGCTGACGCAATTCGGGTGGGCGCACTCGATTGCAATGGATAGCGACATTGCTGCCAAGTCGCAGGCCACTCCGGAAAACATTCCTTTTATCATGCACGCGGCGGAAGGCGTCGACGCCAGGAGCGCGGATGAGATCTTCGAACTCGATCGCATGGGAGCGCTGGATGACCGGGCCGTACTGGTGCATGGATTGGGGTTGACGGCTGAGGGCGCGTCTCTCCTCAACCGCCGAGGCGCCGCGCTTGTCTGGTGCCCAACGTCGAATCGCTTCTTGTATGGCCAGACGCATACCTCAGAGTTTCTGTCGCGCGTAGACACCGTGGTGTTGGGTAGCGACTCTCCTCTGACTGCCGCGGGGGACCTACTTGATGAAGTGCGCCTGGCGTATTCCGACGTAGGTGTTGATCCTGCCGAAATTTATCGCATGTTGTTCACCCGGCCTCGCACGGTCTTTCGTTTGCAACGCGGGGAGGGGACCCTGCGGCCGGACGCCGCTTCCGACCTCATCGCGGTTCGCGATACGGGAGAAAGCCCGGCGATGACAATTGTGAAGATGACATCCCAGGATGTCGAGTTGGTCGTGATCGCGGGGCGTGTACAACTTGCCTCACAGGCGATGAAGGAAGCGCTGGCCGGGGAGGTCACCTCAGGTCTGCAGGCGTTAGAGGTTGATGGCCAGATCCGCTGGATCAGAGCACCGTTTGGACGGCTATTCGCGGGGGCGATGCGAGCTTTGGGAAGTGATCTCAAAATCGGCAAGAAGCGAGTGCGTCATGTTTGCACAGCAGGGATGTGAGGCAGCCGGATCGTTGACAGGTCGCGGAGATCTGATCACAGAGCTGCCTATCCTGGTATTGAACATACACAGCCGGTGCAATTGCCGGTGCGTGATGTGCGATATCTGGAAACGGGAAGAGGGCGCCGAGATAAAAGTTGCCGCACTCCAGCGGCATCGGGAATCCTTGCGCCGCCTGTCGGTCCGATGGGTGGTTCTCTCCGGCGGCGAACCCCTGCTGCACAGCGATCTTCCAGCACTTTGCACATTCTTTCGCGAACTTGATATACGTCTCACACTCCTGACGACGGGCTTGCTACTCACCAAGCGGGCCGCGGAAGTATCGGAGCTGTTCGACGACATTATCGTCTCGGTAGACGGGCCGGCTGAGATCCACGACGCAATCCGCCGGGTGAATGGCGCCTTTCGTCTCATCGAGACGGGAGTCGCGACGGTCCGTCAGCTTCGTCCCGCCATGCGAATCACGGGACGCACAACCGTGCAGAAGTCCAACTACCTTCATCTGCGGGACACGGTCGCCGGTGCGAAAGCGATTGGGCTGGACTCAATCTCGTTCCTGGCGGCAGATCTCACCTCCGAGGCATTCAATCGCCCGCTGCTTTGGCCAACGGAACGACAGAACGAGATCGGGCTCACGCTGAACGAGGTGTGCGCCCTGCGGGATGAAATCGAAGGGCTGATTACGGATTATTCGGAAGAAATTCGGACTGGATATATCGCGGAGAGCGCCGGCAAACTGCGCAAGATCGCTGATCATTTCAGCGCCCAGTTAGGAATCGACAAGCACCAGTCCCCGCGCTGCAATGCTCCCTGGGTGTCCGCGGTCATAGAGACCGACGGCTCGGTGCGTCCCTGTTTCTTCCATCGGGCCATCGGGAACCTTCGCGATTCGACGCTCGAGAACGTTCTTAATGGGGAGGAAGGGCGGTCCTTCCGGCGAACCCTGCAGGTTGATGAAAATCCCATATGCCAGCGGTGCGTGTGCTCACTGCATTATTCCGGGCCGCAGAAAGGAGCTCCATGGACAAAATCCTCGTGATCGATGACGACCCCGCCATACACCGGGTCCTGCGCAAGACCTTTGAGAGCTCCGGATTCGAATTTGCCTCGGCCCGCGACGGTTCCACGGCGATGGAAGTCTTCCGCGCCGCGGCACCGCGGGTTGTGATTCTGGAGCTCCACCTGCCGGGCATGCCGGGATCGGACCTGTGCCGCGCGATTAGAAGCAGATCATCTACGGTGCCTATTCTGGTGCTTAGTTCGGCCAGCGACGAGTTCGACAAGGTCCTTCTGCTGGAACTGGGAGCGGATGACTACATTACGAAACCGTTCAGTCCACGCGAACTGCTGGCCAGAGTGCGAGCGGCATTGCGGCGATTGAACCAAGCCACGCCGTCAAGCGAAGTCTTCACCTTCGATGATGTGGTGGTGAACTTCCTGAGCATGGAGTTGTTCCGGTCGGGCAAGAGTGTCCCCGTGACCCCGCAGGAGTTCAGAATGCTACGCTTCTTCGTGAACAATCAGGGTCGTGTGATCTCCGATTCCGAGCTGCTCAACGAAGTCTGGGACAACCGAAGCCACCCAACTACCGGCACAATAAAGACCCACATCCTGCGTCTGCGCCAGAAGCTGGAGCGAAACCCGCGAAAGCCGCTGCACTTCCGCACCGTTCATCGCGCCGGATACAAGTTTGTGCTGTAGCGTTGGTCGCGGAAAGCGACTACCGCCTGCCAAATCCTCAGCAGCACACCATTGAGAGCCGTGTTTCCACTATTTTGATTGTAGGTCTGGATGCGATTGCCGCTGGCTAGCAGGTTGCTAAACAGGCAAAACCGCGGATCCCCCACCGACTAAAGTCGGTTCGGGATGACAAATATAAAAGACCTACGACGGCGTACCTAAAGGTACGCCCCTTCAAATGCGGTCCAAAGCGAGTTCTTGAGCAACCTGCTAGGTACCGATTACCACTCCGCCGTCCACGGAAATGACCGCTCCGTGAATGAAGGCCGCCTGGTCTGAAGCCAGCCAGAAATAAGCGTTGGCCACGTCTTCTGGAGTCCCCATGCGTCCCAGCGGTGTGCGGGCCACCAGGGCGTCCAGTATTTTCTCGGGCATCGCTTTCACCATGTCGGTCGCGATGAACCCCGGAGCGATGGCGTTGACGCGAATCTTGTACTTTCCAAGCTCGCGCGCCCAGGTGTGGGTCATCCCAATCACGCCGGCCTTGGATGCCACATAATTCGTTTGTCCGAAGTTTCCGTGCAATCCCACCACGGACGCCGCGCAGAGAATGACGCCGCCACCGCCTTTGATCATGTGCGGGACCACAGCGCGGGTGCATAAGAAGACGCCCTTCAAGTTGACGTCAATCACCGAGTCCCAGGTGTCTTCGGTCATGATCGCCGCCGGACCGCCGCCGTTCCACTTCACCAGCTGCGCATCACGAACGATCCCCGCATTGTTGACGAGGACGTCGATGCGTCCCCAGCGAGCAACGACTTCCGTAGCGGCAGCTTCGACAGCGCTGGCATTGGTCACATCCACCGCGCTGAACATGGACTCGCCCCCTGCCCACTTGATGGCCGATTCCAGTTGCGGGGCGGTCTTGTCGGAAACATCCCAGGCTGCAATCCGTGCTCCGTCTTCGGCGAAACGTAGCGCAGTCGCGCGGCCGATGCCGGCCACCGCACCTGTAATCACCACAACTCTTTTGGGCAATCCGCTTGGCTTCATGCTGGAGCTTCCCTCGCTTACGGCCAGTCTGGGTTCTGTGTCGATGGATGTCATCAGGATGTCACACGACCGACCTAGGGGCAGTTGCGGTGCCAGCGTATCGCTACGCGGTATCCGGCATCGTCCTGGGGTTCACAGTTCTGTCGGGGAGTTGGCTCTCGAGATATGTGGGCGACGACATCTCGCACCGACAACTGCAGCCGGCGTGCACGAACCGACCTCGTAGACTAGTCCCTTTGCCGCACTGCGTCAAGACTTGCGGCGCAACTTGGCTCTTGGCTTACTGCTTTTCTGCTTCTTGGGACTCCTCGAAGCCGCCTCCAACTCCGCAATGCGCCGCTTGAGTTCATCCACTTCAGCGGGCTTCTTCCCGATTTGGGAATCTCTCGTCCGACCTTCACGCGGCATGTCCCCTTCTTCCGGCCCGGCCGATTGAGGAATTCCCACCGTCGCACCGGGCTGGGCCCATCGCATCATCTCAAGTGGATTCATCGCCGGGGGCATGGCGCGATAGGCATTCTGGTACAAGTCCAGCATCGCCTTCATATAGTGCAGGGCACTCTCCTGAGTGGCGCGTCCAGAGGCGACAATCATCTGGCGCAAGACGTCCAGAGGAAACACCGAACCCGGCGCCTTGGCGTCTTCCACCACGATCTGCGCCAGAATCAGGCGCGTCAGGTCTTCCCCGGTTGCAGCGTCCACCACCCGGACGTCGTGGCCCTCGCGCACAAATTGCGCCACCTGGTCCTGATTGATGTACTGGCTGGTGGCCGTGTTGTACAGCCGCCGGTTCTCGTACTTCTTAATTATCAGCGTCTTAGGAGCCATGCGATTTCGCCCATTTTTGCCCTTGACAGGCCGGAACAGAGGAGTATGATCAAGCTATGTTGCAGTGCAGCATAAAACGCAACATAAGAACTCTACAAGGAGCACATCATGCCTACTACCTCTAAGTCCACCAAGAAGACTACGCCGGCCACCGCCACCCGTAAACCTCAATTCACCGATCCTGTCACTCCTCTTTACGTGAACGGTGTAGAGCGTTTGGCCGAACTGCAGAAGAAGTCTCTGGACATCGCCGCCCAGCAGAGCACCGAGTGGATGAACGCCTGGAAGAAGGCTTTCAGCTATTTCCCGCCGACCCCAGCGACGTACGTATTCGACATCGCCGAGAAGGCGGTTGAGACGTTTGTCGAGACCCAGAAGTCGGCCATCGACCTGGTGGTCGAGCAGAGCCACGCCGTTGCCGGCATCAACCAGGTGCGGGCTGAAGCGTATGCCACCATCGCCGACAGCGTGACCGGCATTTTCCAGCAGTCAGTAGAGCGTTCGGTCGAAGCCCAGAAGAAAGTTCTGGATTTCGCTTCCGCGCAAAGCAAGACCGCTTTTGAGACCACCAAGAAGCAGCTCGGCACCTCTGGCGCTCCGGTCGCGGCCCTCGTGGATTCCTTCCAGCGTGGAACGGAAACCCTCATCGAGACCCAGAAGAGCGCTCTTGATATCGCAGCCAAGGGTTTCAAGTCGGTTGCCTCGCGGAACTAAGCGTCCGTCGATCGTTGTATCGCTTTCTAGACGGCCTCGAAAACTCCCTCTCCTTGCCTCAAGGGATTTCAGTGGAGTATTTTCGGGGCTGTCGCTGGGTATATAGTTTTGGTGAAGGGGGCCGCTGATGGCCGACGAACAAGCACGGAATGGCAAGCCGATCGATCCCATGGATCCCTGGCGCGGTATGCGTGACGCCTATATGGATGTTTGGGCGAAAACGATGGTTGAGGCCGTTAATAGTGAGGCCTACGCCCAGGCCAGCGGAGCAATTCTCGATTCCTACCTGACCGCCTCTTCTCCATTTCGCGAAGCCGTGGAGAAGACGATGCTCAAGGTCCTGGAGCAAATGAGCATGCCGTCGCGCGCGGATGTCGTATCGCTCGCCGAGCGTATGACGAACGTCGAGATGCGGCTCGATGACATGGACGCCAAGCTGGATAGCATTCTGCAACGGGTGTCGCAAAAGGCGCCCGCTGAGCGAAGCAAGCCGAAAAGCGCGGTCCGGCAGCGCAATCGAGCGGTAAAACCGGCATCGAAGAAGAAAGGGACCAAGTAGGATGGCAGGCGCACCAGTACTGACGGATCCAGTTTCGCTCGCAGTCAACAGGCTCAAGACACTCTCCAAAGTAATGACGACGCGCGCCGCCATCGCGCAGACACCGAAAGAACTAATCTGGACGCTGAACAAGGCAAAGCTGTATCGCTACGTTCCCGTGGTGCCTATGGAAAAGCGCCATCCGGTTCCGCTCTTGCTGGTCTTCGCCCTCATGAACCGGCCCTACATTCTGGATCTTCGTCCCGGCCACAGCTTCGTCGAATACATGGTCAAGCAGCGGCTACGATGTGTATCTGCTCGATTGGGGAGCACCGGGGCCGGAAGACAAGAACCTCAAATTTGACGATTACACCCTCGATTACATGCCTCGGGCGATCCGCAAGCTGAAGGCAGTCTCAGGATCGGAGGAGTTTAGTCTTCTCGGTTGGTGCATCGGCGCGATCCTGACCACCATCTACGCGTCCCTGCGAGGCGACGAGGGGTTGCGCAACCTGATTCTGCTCACCGCTCCGCTGTCGTTTTCCGACAAAGAAAATCTCACGTTCGCTCGCTGGACCGATGAACGCTATTTCGACATCGACAAGGTCCTCGGCGCATTTGGCAACATGCCGGGAGAGATGATCGATTACGGAGCCAAGGCCCTGAAGCCGGTCGAGAACTATGTCGGCAACTATGTAAAGCTCTGGGACAATCTCGACGACCCCAAAGTCGTCGAAGCCTGGCACGCCATGAATACCTGGGTAACGGACAACGTTCCCCTGGCGGGAGGCGCCTTTCGGCAACTCATCGTCGATCTCTATCGCAACGACAAGTTGATGCGGGGCGAGCTGGTGATTCGCGGCGAACGCGTGGATCCAGGGCGAATCAAGGCCAATCTGCTGACCGTCATTGCCGACGGGTGATCACATCACTCCCTCGTGCCAATCGGAGCCCATCATGGACAAGGTCAGCAGCAAGGACAAGGAACTCTTCCGGGTAGCCGGTGGACACATCGGGATCATGGCAGGCAGCGGCGCTGCCAAGCATACCTGGCCGCACATCAATGGATGGCTGGGGCCGCGGTCTAAGTAGAGTGTCGCCGGCTGAAGCCGGCTCGCGATCAATACAACCATCCTACCCAGAACTCACGCCCCGAGCTAAGTCAGTTTCGCCCTCCGGGCGCGATTCCTCCGGCTACAAGCAATCTCACTAATCGGTCTTGTATCAGGGGCGTGGCTTCAGCCATGGCGCCACGAGGTTAGCAGAGAATTTGGGCTTCAGCCCCCGGGCGAACCTTACGTTCGCAGGGCTGAAGAGTCTGTGTGAGAACCGGTGTCGTCCCCGGGGGACTCGGATCTGCTTCCCACCTCACCCAGCACTCCGCCTTCCCACCCCAATTCGCGCAAAGGCGCGCGAATCGGGGGCCCCGTTTCGGCTACGTGCTGGGCTATCGTTATTCCGCCCTTCGGGCTCGATTTTCGCTCAATCCGTTCCACTCGCGAACCAAGAGTCTTGTTCTCACACAGAACAGGTACGACTGAAGTCGTGCCCTGATTCAAGACTGAACAACTCTCCGATAACAGCCTTCCCAAGCCGTGACAGCTGCGCATTGACTGACGGGGGACCGTCGCATACAGTGTGGCGATCCTAGATCATCCGTAGCATCGCGGAAGCAAATGAGGTCACGCGGCAATAGCGAACCCTAAGCATCTCGAAATCCTCACGCAAGGGGTCAAGCAGTGGGATAAGTGGCGAAAAGCACATCCTGGGGTTAAGCCCGACCTCAGCACGGCGGATCTTGGAGGGGTGAACCTCAGCGGGGTAGACCTCAGCGGAGCGGACCTTAGCGGGGTGGACCTCGAGCGGAGCGGCGACCTCAGCATGGCGAACCTTAGCGAAACGAATCTCCGCGGCGCCGACCTCGTTAAGGCAACCTTCTGGATGGCAGACCTCCGCGGCGCCGATCTTAGCGGGGCGGCGCTCGTCGGTGCAGATCTTGTACTCGCCTCCGTCGGCAAGGCCAATTCTGATCAGGCTGCTATTGGCGTCACATCTTTTCTTGACATGGATTTGAGCGTCGCTAAGGGTCTTGAAGCCGTCTTCCATCACGAACGCTCCTTCGTGGACATTCACACCATTTATCGATCGCGCGGCAAGATTCCCGAGGTTTTTCTGCGCGGCTGCGGCGTTCCCGACGAGTTCATTGCCTACATCGGCGCGATGGTGGGACGGCCCATCGAGTTCTACTCCTGCTTTATCAGCTACTCGACCAAAGATCAGGAGTTTGCCGAGCGGCTCCATGCCGACCTGCAAGCCAAAGGCGTGCGATGCTGGTTCGCGCCCGAGGAAATGAAGGCAGGCCGCAAGCTGCACGAGCAAATCGACGAGGCCATCCGCCTGCATGACAAGCTGCTGCTGATCCTCTCCGAGCACAGCATGAGCAGCGAGTGGGTGGGCACCGAGATCCTCAAAGCTCGCAAACGCGAGATCGAAGAGAACGAGAAAATCCCCACCCAAGCAAAACCGGCTTGGATGGTGCACCCTCGCGGAAGAAGCGGATGCTATTTCCCATCTCGCTCGTGCCGTTTGAGGTGGTAAAGAACTGGGAGCTATTCGACGCCGATCGCGGAACTGATCTGGCTCGCGAGATACGCGAGTACTTCATCCCCGACTTCAGCAACTGGAAGGACCACGACTCCTATCAGGACGCATTTCGGCGGCTGGTGAAGGACCTAAAAGCAGGGGCTGGGGACTAGGGGCTGGGGACTAGAAAAGGTCGCTCCGCTCGGGATGACAAGATTACGCCAACGTCGCAGTGGCGACTTGTACTTTCGTAACTTGACATTGGCCGGCGCGGCGTTAGAGTGGCGGTGTGAGACCCAGTGTCTCTACGCCCCGACTGGGGCGCAAACGGTCTTTGAAAACTAGTCGATGGTGGGTAGTGGATAGCGGATAGGACACCCGCGACTTTGTACTACTCAGTTAAGGCTATGCTTTCCGCCGTTTCAAAACGCGAGAAATTATCACCCGTAAGTCCTTTGAATGGAATATTTTGACCTCTAACTCCTTTCGATGGAATATTTTGCAGAGCAATTTTTATTCGACCTGTTTGTTTTCAGGATTTTGCCGCCGGGGGTGGGGGAGGGGGTGTAGCCCAAGTGGCCGGTGTCCGTCCCCAAGTACGATAAGCGGCAGATGGGAGTCAGGGGTTATGTAATCGTTAACATAAGTTGCTGTCGAAGTACCCGGGCCGCCTGGGTAAAGACGCTGCTGAAAAGCCGGAACCGCAGGTCCCTCCGCTCGGACCAAAGTCCTCGGTCGGGATGACCAACCACTAAGAGGACTTAGTCGCGGCTACTGAGCGCCCATTCCACAAACGGGATCCTCAAGAGTATTTTTCAGAAGCTTGGTCAATCTGGCGGTGGGCCTATCAGTCGGCCATCCGCGATGGTCTTACATGTGGTATCCACCGTTGACGTTCAACTCCTGCCCGGTGATGTAGTCGCCGTCCGCCGCCAGGAAGCTGGCAGCTTTGGCGATCTCCTCCGGAGTCGCGAAGCGTCCCAAGGGGATCTTGGCCTTGATCTGGGCGGCAATTTCTTCGGGGATAGCATCGACCATCTCGGTTGACGTGAAACCTGGAGCAATCACATTGGCGGTGATGTTGAACTTCGCCATCTCGAGGGCAAGCGTTTTGGTGAAGGCGATAATGCCGCCTTTGCTGGCGGAGTAATTTGCCTGCCCGAATGCTCCCATCTGGCCGACGACGGAGCCGATGTTGATGATGCGGCCGAACCGCTGGTTGACCATGGCCGGCACCGCCGCGCTGGTGCAGTAGAACGTGCCGTTCAGGTTGACATTGATGACCGCGGCCCAATCGTCATCGGTCATCTTGCGCATCGATCGATCGCGGGTGATACCAGCGTTGTTCACCAGAATGTCGAGCCGCTGCCATTTATCAAGCACCTCTTTAACGATGCGGGCGGCCTCGCCTTTCTTGGCTACGTCGCCCTGGATGAGCAGGCACTCGACGCCCAACTCACGAATCTCCGCAGCCGCGCTTTCTGCATGCGTCGCTTCGGAGCGGAAGTTCAGCGCGACATGGGCTCCACGGCGTGCAAGTTCGAGTGCAATCGCGCGTCCGATACCGCGCGAGGCGCCGGTCACCAGAGCGACCCTTCCGCTCAGCGAAGTCGGGTGGTAATTTGCATTTCCATCTGCCACGTTTGCCATTTCCAGACTCCTGTCTTCCGAATTGCAGCTTACGACCGCGGGATCGATCCGCATCACCACATAGCCGCCGACCGCGCCCGCCCCGAAGCCAGGCGCAAAAATTCGCATGGGCCGGTCAATCCTTCCTTCGCGCACGGCATCGTGAACCGCCATGAGAATGCTCGCAGAGGAAGTGTTGCCGACTCGTTCGATGTTGAAGAAGATTCGTTCTCCCGGGAATTCCCGCCGCCTCGGCCAGCGTGAGGACCATGTTCTTGTTGGCCTGGTGCGGAACCACCAGATCGATCGCGTCGATGAGCGAACCACCACCGCCGTTGGGATTCGGGAGCTGAGCCAACTCGCCCATCATCTCCTTCAGGTAACGAGTGACCAGCGCCTTCACTTCCGGTCCATACACCGTAATGTTGTTGTCGAACTCAGGATTGGGCCAGATGATCGAGTTCACTTCGGACCACGGACCGCTAGCGTAGGTCTGGAAGATCTCGATATCGGAGGGAGTCCCTTCCGGCGCCGGCGCTACCACCATCGCCGCCGCGCCATCGCCGAAGATCATGCGCGAGGTGCGTACCGTCCCAATCTTGTCGGAGAACTTCTCGGCGCACACCAGCAGCACGGGGCGGTCAATCTCCTGCAACAGGCGCACCGCTTCGGCGAGGCCGTAGGACATTCCGGCGCAAGCTGCGACGATGTCGCATGAGGAATGGGTCTGCATCAGGCCGAGCTCGCCCGAAAGCCATGTGGCTACTGACGGAATGAGCTTGGTGCTGGTGCAAGTGCAGAACAAGACCGCGCCGATTTCCGCAGGCCGCCTTCCGGATTTCGCCAGCGCTCTCTTGGCGGCGATCAGGGCCATTTCCTCCAAGGGGAGTTGCGTATAACGCCGCTGCTCAATGCCGGTTTTGTCGCTGATCTCCGTGGCGCTCATGCGCGACCAGCAATAGGCATGGTTGCGGATGAGGTCCGCGTTAGCGCAGGTCACCTCGCCTTCGTAGACCCCAATAGCCTCGAACCGCGGCAAGACCGTGAATCGTTTGTTCACTTCCACCGGAGGATATGGTTTGATCGGCTGACTCAGAGCCAAGGTATCGGCCCGGATCGCAGGGTAGGGTCGAACCCGCGGGCCCCAGTGTTCGTCGCGCTTCACCCGCTGGATGAAACGGAGCACATCCTCGTTGCGCGGATGAAACGCCACTACATAATCGTCGTCCTTCAACTTGGCGATTTCGGTCTGAGTGCTCGTCGACGGATCCCAAGGATACTGATTGTGAAGAATCATGCACTGCCGCATCAGCGCTTCCAGCTCAGGCACTGGATGCAGGCAGTCAACTACATCGTCGAAGGTGTAGCGGAGATAGTCAGGATCATAGGTTCGGAGCTGGCGAGTAAGGCTCGACGGTTCGGCCAAGGCCTCGGCTACCGTCGGACGGACTGGGCGCAATTCTCCGCCAGAGCTCAGCGCATTCCTAAAGACACTGAGCAGACTACCGAAGCTGCGGTCTTCCAGCTCCTCATCCCACGATGGCGGCAGTTCCTGATAACCGGCTGCAATCTTGGAGGCAATCGCCGAGGAATCCCGAGGCTTATAAACCGGCAGGAAGACGTCGTCCCGCTGCCGCGAGAGATCGCCCCAGCGCGTGGGACGTTTCTCATACATCGTCAATGTGTAGCGATTCACCCAGAAGCGATTTAGCACCAGGTCACGGCAGAGCTCATAGCGGCTCTTGTATTCACCCGCCTGCAACCGTGCCACAATCTCCACGTCGGTCGGAGCCTTCTCTCCGAAGTCGCGCCGGATGACTGCTGCGAATTGTTTCAGGCTCTTGAATACCCTGAAGTCGAGCTCTGGGAAAAAGTTTCCCGGGAAAACGATGCGGCCGTGCGAATTAATAACGAAAGGCTTCAAAAACATTGGCTTTTTCTTATTCCCGCCCCTAGGATTCCAACGCCGTCGAGCGTTACGTATAAACTACGAAGAGTGTAACCCAACTGATTGTGACGCTGACCGTCGCTCACAGTGACACAGGTCACAGACCCAAAGTACATCAACATGGAACCGTTAGGGCAGGAGCGTATTTTGTGAAAAAAGTACCGTCGAACGCGACCCTTGATTACGGTCGTGCGCTGGTTAGTTCCGGTATCGAAGGGCTGCGCACAGGACGGAACTCGCAACTCGATGGGCAGCGCTACTCGACTGTCCTGGCTCGGGCAGCCCTCGCCTCCCTGAGCGTGGCTGCGATCGGCGCCCTGGCCGGATGGTTGCCCTTCCGCCGGAACGACCGCCACAGCCTTCGACGAGCGATTGCATGCGGAGCAGCAGGCAGCGCCATTGGTTTCGCGGCCGGACTGGCCTGGACAACTCGAGACCTCACCGCCGGCATGGCACGTTCCGCCTGGAGAGAGATGGGGACCGTTCGCGATCAACACTGGATCGAAAAACATCCTGTCAACTACGGATGAGAGTCGGGAAAAAGCTTGTCAGCGGCAGGGTCGCGCGAGGTGGTCCGCACGCACTCGATCACTCGAATTCAATCAGGATCTCATTCATCTTCACCGCATCGCGTGATGATACATTGACGGATTTCACGGTCCCGGCGATCGGCGCGGTCACGTTAGTTTCCATCTTCATCGCTTCCAACACGACCATCAGATCGTGGGCTACCAGCGGTTGGCCTGGCTTGACCTCGACCCGCACCACGATTCCCGCCACTGGGCTGCGACACAATTTGGATTCGTCAACGTTAGGATCCGACGAAGCTCCCGGTTTCGGAGGAGTGCGCAGCACGGTCGACTGAATGGTCGCGGTCGCTGGGGCAGGACGATTGTCCTGCGCCCGTAGAGAGTCGTCCTCCTCGGCCACCTCAACTTCAACTTCGTATTTTTGCCCGTCGATCGATATCTCTAACTTCATATTGCATTCCTCTCCGGAAGCACCGCCGGGTCTGCGTGCAAATGACCGATCGCGGGCATGGTCATCGTCTAAGCTGGCCCAGGTTATGCGATGCCTGGACAATCAATCGGCCTTGCCGTGCCCACCGCTCGACCGCGTACGGTGTCTGCAGCGCCCGGGCGGACCGGACCCTGACTTTCTTGCCAAGGAACGCCGTGATGCTCGCGGCGATCATTGCCAACGTTTCAGGCGTAAGAGTTTCGTCAGTAACCATATTGGCGACGCCTCCGGATCTCAAAGCGGAATCAGACCGTGCTTCTTCGCGGGACGAAGTTCTCTCTTTGTGTGCAGAGCCTCCAGCGCCCGCGCCAGGTACCTTCTGGTTTCAGCCGGTTCAATCACGTCATCGACCAGCCTGCGACCGGCCGATATATAGGGCGTCGCGAACGTGCGGCGGTACAGTTCGATCAGTTCATCGCGCCGCTGCGCCTTGTTTTCCGCCGAGTCGATCTCGTGGCGGAAGACTATTTCCGCAGCTCCTTCGGCACCCATGACCGCGATCTCAGCCGTTGGCCACGCTACCACCCGGTCCGCTCCCAAGTCTTTGCAGCACATCCCGATGTAAGCCCCGCCATAGGCTTTCCGGATCACGATGGTTATTTTGGGAACAGTTGCCGCCGAATACGCAAACAGGACTTTGGCTCCGTGCCGAATGATGCCTCCATACTCCTGCTCAACACCAGGCAAGAATCCCGGGACATCGACAAAGGTGAGCAGGGGAACATTGAATGCGTTGCAGAAGCGGACGAACCGCGCTATTTTGTCGGACGCATCAATGTCCATCGCTCCCGCGAGTACACAGGGCTGGTTCGCAACAATGCCAACTGTACGTCCTTGAAGCCGGCCAAACCCTATTACTACGTTGGCGGCGAAACCCGGCTGAATCTCGAAGAAATCCTGATGGTCCAGCACTCGCGCCAGCACTGTCCGAATATCGTAACCGACCTTGGATTCCGTCGGTACTATCTCATTCAGCTCAGGGTCGACTTCCAACTCATCGGTGTAAGCGAGGCGAGGCGGATCTTCCAGATTGTTCGACGGCAAGAAGCTCAGCAGTCGCCGGCACAGCGACAACGCTCCATCATCATCCTCCGCAATCAGGTGAACCACGCCCGATCGATTCATCTGCGCTGCCGGACCGCCCAATTGGTCCGCTGTCACACTCTCTCCGGTCACCTGCTTGATCACCTGCGGACCGGTGATGAACATCTGGGCGCGCTTGGTTTGGATGATGAAATCTGTCAGCGCGGGACTGTAGGCTGCCCCGCCCGCACACGGACCGCAGATGATGGAGATTTGCGGCACCGTGCCGGAAAGCATCACATTGTTGTAGAAGACGCTGGCGTAGCCCGCCAGACTATCGATCCCTTCCTGCACCCGTGCTCCACCAGAATCGTTGATGAAGACGAACGGGCTTCCAGTCTTCATCGACAACTGCATCATCTCCTTGATCTTTGCGCAGTGCACTTCGCCCGCGGCGCCACCGGCTACGGTGAAATCCTGGCTGGCTAGGTGGATGAGTCGGCCGTCAACGGACGCGCATCCCGTCACTACTCCATCAGCCGGCAGGTCCTTGTCGGCCATACCAAACAGGGTGGCGCGATGCTTTGCGTAAAGCCCGATCTCCTGGAAGCTGTCGAGATCTACGAGCTTTGCTATCCGCTCCCGGGCGGTAAGTTTGCCCAACTCATGCTGCTTTTGGATTCGTTGTTTGCCGCCGCCCTGCTGAAGCTTCTCGCGCTTCTCGGTGAGCTCGCTGATCCTGTCGGCCATCGTCGTACTGGGCGGTTTAAGCGTTGGTGTAGCCATCTATGCCTCCCTGGCTCGCTTCAATAGTCCGAAACGCAGCTGCTGCTATCGTTACCTGGCCGGTGCTACGGTGACTTGATGCTCTTTGCCATTAAGGGTAACGACGTAAGTTACTGGTGACGCCGGACCGACGTTGCTGCGACTCGCATCGGGCTGTTGCGAATCTGTGATTCCCGTCTGCTCAGCGGCCTGTTTCGGACCTTCGGTGCGGGTCTTGAAAAATTGGGGCGCAATCTTGGGGAACAAAGTGTAGGTCAAGACATCCTCATCGCTGCGATCAAAACCCGGCAGCGCCTCAGCTTCCGCGCGCCGGTGCTCCCATTCCGGCTGCAGCAAGTCGGCTGGGCGGCAAGTGATGGGCGGCTTGTTGGCGCGGACAGTCGCCATCGCCACGACGTCGGTATTCTTCGCTCCCAGCCCGGTGCCGTAATAACCCAGCATCAGCTCAGCAAATTCGCGGGTCAGCACCTTGTATTCGCCCTGTAACTGGTTGAACAGTGCCTGCGTGCCGATAATCTGATCCACCGGGGGCTCCAGCGCAGGATATCCAGCATCTCTGCGGACCTTCTGGATTTCGGACAACACATCCTGCAGCAAATGGCCCGTATCCTGCCCCTTCAATTGATATTCGGTGCTTGAAACCATCGAAGCTGGAATTTGGCTTTCGAATACCTCGGTCTCGACGCTGGCTTGTCCCTCCAGGAACGCCCGATACTTTGGCCGGACCGTTGCGATGTGCTGCTTGACACGAAGAATTCGCTCCATGTTCAGCCGGCACTCGTGCCCGGTCCCCTCCAACATCTCTACGAAGCTCTCTGTCGGATTATGTCCGCGACCGAAGGCCAGCGAACTGATGGCTGTGTCCACAATGTCGCACCCTGCCTCCACGGCCTTCATCAGCGACACCATCGTGACCCCGGTGGTGGAATGGGTGTGCACGCTTACCAGCATGTCCCCGCCGCATTTTTCCTTGATACCCTTAACCAACTCGTAAGCAGCTTGTGGTTTCAGGAAACCGCTCGCATCCCGAATGCAGATTGAGTCGCAACCAATTTCTTTTATCTTCTGCGCCAGATCTATGTAGGACGGGATTGAGTACACCGGATTTGGGGCATAGCAAATTGACCCCTGTGCGTGTTTTCCAATCTTCTTGACCGCCTGAAGGCTGGCCTTCAAATTTCGGACGTCATTAAACGCGTCATAGACGCGGAACACGTCTATTCCGTTCGCGGCTGCTCTTTCTACGAACCGATCCACGACGGAATCATCGAAGTTGCGGTAGGCCAGCAGATTCTGCCCGCGAAGGAGCATTTGCAGCCTGCTCTTGGGCAGCAGTTTCCGATACGTCCGCAGACGTTCCCAGGGATCTTCATTCAGCAGGCGGATGCACGAATCGAAGGAAGCGCCGCCCCAGACCTCCAAAGACCAGTAGCCTGCGTTGTCCAAGTCTTCGCAGATGGGGACGATATCCTCCAGAGCCATGCTGGTTTCCAGAAGGCTCTGCTGCGCATCCCGTAAAATCAAATCGGTCACTTCAATGATCCGTGCCATTCGTTCCTTCCAGGAGATTTTTGCTGGGTCCAGCAATGGCATCGTGCTTCGTCGATGAGAGACGCAGCTGGAAAAGCCTGGGCGTCAAAACTGCTTTCGAACGAAATCCGCCAACCCCAATTTTGGAACTCCGGGAATCGGAGCAATGGTAGCCTCACAGTACGGAGGCAATTGCCCGGAAACCCTTGGATAACAACCATGGTGGCACTGCCGGCTACCAAGCCTCTGTGACCATTGTCACACGATTCCGGTACAACGTCACAGAACCGGCGAGGATGCCCCGGGCTCGATCTTACGCGCCAAAAGCAGCGCCAAAGCACAAGAACCAAGACGCTCCAAAGTGTTGTCGGTGCGGCTGGCCACGACGATCGGCACCCGGGCGCCCACCACCAGACCGGCCACCTGAGCGTCTGACATGTATTCGAGTTGCTTCAGCAATATGGCGCCCGCTTCAAGATCGGGGACCACCAGGATGTCGGCATAACCAGCGACCGGCGATTCAACGCACTTTGCCTTCGCCGCACTTTCGGAGACTGCCACGTCGAATCCGAGCGGCCCGTCCAGCAGACCTCCGGTAATCTGCCCGCGGTCCGCCATCTTGCACAGCACGGCAGCGTCGAAGGAGGAAGGCAGCCTCGCCAGTACCTTTTCCCGCGCCGATAGAATGGCAACCTTGGGAAGAGACATTCCAAGAGAATGCGCAAGATCGATCGCGTTCTGCACAATATCGCGTTTCTCCTCAACCGTGGGAGAGAGATTCACCAGGGTGTCGGTTATGAATAACGGACGCGGGAAGCTGGGTAACTCCAACGCAGCGACATGGCTCATGCATCGCGCCGTGCGCAACCCGTATGGGGAGTCGGCAAACTGCAACAATTCGTCAGCATGAAGGCTGCCCTTCATCAGCGCCTCGACCCTATGGTCCCGTGCCATAGCGACGGCGCGCTCTGCAGCCTGGTGGCTGTGCTCGGTGCATTCCATCTCAAACTGCGAGATGTCGAGCTTCCCTTTCTCCGCAGCGGCACGGATCTTCGCTTCCGGTCCCACCAGCACCGGAATAATCAGGTCGGCTTCGGCGGCTTCGATCGCAGCCAGCAAAACTGCCGTCTGGACCGGGTGGACGATCGCCGTGCGGATGGGGTAAAGACCCTTCGTCTGCTCGATCAGTTTTCGATATTGTCGTCCCTTCTCCAGCAGCTTGATCTCAGGTAGCGTGACGCGCTCGCGCGAGATTTTCTCTGTCGGTGCGATGACTTCGGCGGTCCCGGAGATTACGATCTCGCCGAGCTGATTTGCCGCCTGGCATTCGAGCGTTACGCGGTGCTTGCCCTCGTCCATTTCTGCGACCTTGACCGTCACCGTAATCGTGTCACCCACCGCGACCGGCCGGCGAAAACGTAACGACTGACTCAGGTAGATCGCGCCGGGACCGGGGAGCTGAGTGCCTAGCACGGTCGAGATAAGAGCGCCGCCCCACATACCATGGGCGATGATCTTGTGGAACATATCGCTCTTGGCGAATTCCTCGTCCACGTGAGCGGGGTTCACGTCGCCGGACATGATGGCGAAGATCTCAATGTCCTTGGAGGTAAGAGTGCGGGAAATGCTGGCGGAGTCGCCCACCTTCAGTTCAGAAAAAGTCCGGTTCTCGATGAGGTCGATGCTGGCGGCAATACTCATGTTCACCTCGCGGAGTCTTGGCGAAGGCTCCACGTCTATCAGGGTAAACGGTATTGTTTGCACCAGCAGTGAGCTTCGTCACTGACCGCAACAAAACTCACATGTTTCCTCTCCGGGCGAATTGACTAATACTGATAGAACCCGCGCCCGGACTTGCGACCTAGCCATCCGGCATCGACCATCTTGATCAGTAAGGGGCAGGGCCGGTATTTGGGGTCACCGAGACCTGACTGCATCACTCGCATGATGTCGAGGCAAACGTCGAGTCCGATGAAGTCGGCCAAGGTGAGCGGGCCCATGGGGTGCGCCATACCCAGCTTGAAGACTTCGTCCACCGCTTCCGGAGTGGCTACGCCTTCCATTACCGCGTACATGGCTTCATTCAGCAGCGGCATCAGCACCCGGTTTGAGACAAAGCCCGGCGCGTCATTCACCTCCACCGGGGTTTTCTCCAGCTTCTCGGACAGAGCCTTGACCGTCGCGAAGGTCTCATTCGAAGTTGCCAATCCGCGAATTACCTCCACCAATTTCATCACAGGCACGGGGTTGAAGAAGTGCATTCCGATGACTCTGTCGGGCCGCTTGGTCACCGCTGCCAGCTTGGTTATAGAGATGGACGAGGTGTTCGAAGAGAGGAGGACGTCCGGCCGGCAGATCGCATCAAGATCGCGGAAGAGTTCCGACTTGATCTCAAACCGTTCGCTGGCTGCTTCCACTACAAAATCGCAGTCGGCCAAACGCTTGCGATCGGTAGCGCCGGTGATGCGCCCGAGCGTTTGGTCACGCTGTTCTGCTGTCAGCTTGTTCTTGGCAACTTCACGTTCCAGGTTCTTGCCAATGGTTTGCAGGCCGCGATCGATGAAGCGCTGCTCTACATCCACCAGCACCACGGTGTATCCATTTCTTGCGAAGACGTGTGCGATGCCGTTGCCCATCGTGCCCGCACCGATGACTCCAACTGTTCTGATATCCATGATTGCCCCAGACTTAAAGATGATGGGTGCCTGCAGGCACCGCAAAACAGTCGAGTTTAGCAGAGGAAGCATTCAGTGGCAGTGATAGCGCTGTCTGGTAGTGTGTCAGTTTGAAATCTGAGAAGACGATTCAAAGGTAGAGCGGGCCTTCAGGCCCGCGTCCGAACGTAAGGAGAATCCGAGTGCCTTCAGGCACGGCAAAAACTACGATCGCCTGCCGCCCCCGCCGGGGCTCCCGCTCGAAGGCAACTGGCTTGACGCGAACCCTTCGACTTTGCTCAGGGGCAGGCTCTAAAGGTTCGCTCTACCGAAATTCGCAAGTCACAATCTAAAACTGAGGCACTACCCGCCATCTCGAAGAGCGGCAGGACAACGGTCCTCGCCTGGGTCTTTGCCAAAACTGCGTCGGCCCATTCAAAATAGATAGGTGAGGTGAAGATAAGATGGCGCAACGAACTGCACTAATTACCGGTGGTATGGGTGGACTGGGTGAAACCATCAGCACGAAGATGCACGACGCCGGCTACAGGGTCGTGGTAACGCACTCTCCGGGAAATGCGACCGCTGAGAGTTGGCTCTCCGGCATGAAAGACCGAGGCTATCCGTTCTCCGTAGCTGCGATCGATGTGGCGGACTACGATTCGTGCGAGCGGGGCGTGGCAAGTATTCAGAAGGAAGTGGGACCCATCGACATCCTGGTCAACAACGCCGGCATCACCCGCGATCACACCTTTAAGAAGATGACCAAAGCGCACTGGGACGAGGTGATCCATACCAACCTCGACTCCGTCTTCAACATGACCAAGCAGGTTTACGACGGCATGGTCACGCGCTCGTGGGGCCGCATCATTAATGTTTCATCGGTGAACGGCCAGAAGGGCGCATTCGGTCAGACCAACTACTCGGCGGCAAAGGCGGGAATGCATGGGTTCACCAAAGCCCTGGCCCTCGAGGTAGCCAAGAAGGGTGTAACCGTCAACACGATCTCGCCAGGCTACATCGGCACCAAGATGGTGATGGCCATCCCCACGGACATCCTCGATGGAAAAATCATTCCGCAGATCCCCATCAACCGGCTCGGCAGACCAGACGAGGTCGCGGGCTTGATCATCTATCTGTGCTCGGATGAAGCCGCATTCGTTACCGGCGCTAACATCTCTATTAACGGCGGTCAGCACATGCAGTAACGGGGCCGAGCCGCAGCCGTAACGCAATTTGGCGGTAGGGCCCGATGCAATTCATATGTCAGTAAAGGCCCGCCGCCTAAACTGAAACGGAGCAATCGGTTAGGCCGGCTCCACGTTGAAATCCATCGAACACCACAGGCTACAAACCTCAGTCCCCGCACTCAACCTCCATCTTAAAGCCAAGTACTGACGCACCGAAGTCCCGAAGCCAGGGCAAGAACAGAGCCCTTGGGCATCTGGAAATTTTTGGTACTCAGGCAGTTGATTGTGATCGAAAGCAGAAATTACCTGATGTATAATCTTGCGCACTTCGAAGCCGAACCGCGGCGCCAAAATGCATCCTGGCAAATTCCCCACCGTGAGAGTGCGCCTCTGTTTTCGATACGGCGGCGACGCCAGACTTTCGGCACTGAGTGCAGCGAAGTTGATCCACCGGGTAACAGGAGGCATGTTCATGGCAAAGGCAGCGCGATGCTCGCGAAATGACCAGGTCCAGGCAGAACGCTCTGGCGGTTCTCGACTTGCTGGACGGCTGGTGACGGTTACGATGGCGATCGTCGTTGCCTTAAGTGCTCAGGCCGACGCACCCAAAGTGCTCAGCGGTCACGAAATCACCGAGAGGAACAAACCCGGTGTGATCATGATTAACAGCGTGTGGCAAGCGAAGCTTGGAGTCTGGAACCCAGCCATCAAGAATGCCGCGGAGCTGGAGAAAAGCATTCGCAGTCAGGCACGAGCCGGCCTCATCGCACCTAAGGAAGAAAACAGGGCATGGCTGCAGGAGATAGCTAAGCATCCCAACACTTACCTAACCAGATCGGGCGACGGCGCCGTTGAACGCCGCGAAATAAAGGGTCAAGGCTCGGGTTTCATCATTACTCCTGATGGATATATCGTCACGAATGAGCATGTCGTAAAGATGGACAGGGACACCCTTATCTATTACACGGCCAACCGCGTAGTTAAGGAACGGTCCGATGCACTCATAAGAGGTCTGGCTGCGAAGGTGGAACTACCAGAGGATGACCCGCTGCGAGCGGATTTGGTAAAGGCCTTTCGAGAGTATTTTTTTAGAGGCTACGATCACGATGGCGGTATCCGGGTCCTTGATTATGACGAGAAACCAGAAGCGGTTACCGCGAGTATCCCTGTATTTAACGGGGTAACGACAACGGTCAAGGAATTGGAATGCGACATCCGCAAGCAGGGAGAGCCGATTCCCGGCAAAGATGTTGCGATACTAAAGGTCGAGCAACACAACCTTCCTACGGTGCCCATTGGTGACGACAGTACGTTGTCCCAGGGAGACCAAATTTACGTGATGGGGTTCCCAGCGGCGGCGGAAGTGGGCGGCGGCCACGAACAACCTGGGGTCGAAGCTACGGTAACCGCCGGGAGGTTCAGCCGTGAGGCCCCGATGCCTGGCGGCTGGAAAGCTATTCAGACCGATGCGGCCATCAATCATGGGAACAGTGGCGGTCCGGCATTCAATGAAAAGGGTGAGGTAATCGGGATCGCAACCTTTGGTGCCTCTGGCGAGGATGTTCAAGGCATCAATTACCTGGTACCGATATCGGTTGCGAACCAGTTCATTCAAGAATTGAACATCAAGCCTCGAGACAGTGAGCTATCCGCTCAATATAGAGAAGCGCTGGCATCGTTTGAAGCGGGCGACTATGCCAAGGCCAGAGGCCAGCTACTACAGATCAAAGAAGAAAGCGCTGGCTTCCCATTTGTCCAGGAATATATCGACCGCATTCCCAACCAGGGTGGCTTTCAGTATTGGGGAACGCTCCTATGGGTCGCAGTAGCGGCCGTTCTGCTGGCGGTTGGCGGATTTGTACTGAGCCGCCGGAAGCCGCAACTGGCACCTGCCCCGCTCGCTACGGCAGCGGTGGCAGGGGTACCGGCTGCCGGTAAGCCGCAGTTGTCAGCAGCTTCTCAGGCCCCTGACGTGCATAGTTACGGAAGTTTGCAGTGCAGTTCCGGACCGCTCACCGGGCAGCGCTTCCCCATACCTAAGCAGGGGTTGTTGATTGGTCGCGACTCGGCGAAGTGTCAGGTCGTTCTATCTGGGGATGACGTTTCGAAGGAGCATGCCTGGGTCGTCCCTCTCGATGGGAACGTGGTGCTAATCGACCGTGGCTCTACCAATGGAGTCTTCGTTAACTCGATGGACTCCCCAAGAGTCAGCAAGGTCCCGCTCAAGAACGGGGACCGGATCCTGATTGGCAAGTCTGCCTCAACTTTCACCTACTACAGTGTCTAACAAGCGAGAAGTGCGAAGGATTGGGGGATACAGTGGCTAAGTTCTGTGCAAATGGACATCAAATGGAAGACTCATGGGATATGTGCCCCTACTGTCAAAAAACCGGCTTCATGCCGGTACCAGGGGACTTAAAGAAGACGCGAATAGACTCCTCGGCTTCCACCCCGACGGCAACACAGATTCCCGCTCCCGTAGTACGCAAAACAGTGGTGATGGCCGACCTGCATAAAGCTCCCTTGATGGGATGGGTTGTCATACTGGACGGCAACGACAAGGGACGGGACTTCCGTATCCGCGATGGGCAAAACTCCCTGGGCTCCGATCCGTCGTGCAACATCGTCATTTCCCATCCAACAATTTCCGGTAAACATGCAAGCCTGCGTGTCCAGGACGGCAAGTTCTTTCTGACCGATCTCGACTCCACGAACGGCACCTATTTGAATCGCGACGGCACGAGAATCGCCCGGGAAGAAATCAAGGATAACGATCTGATCCGCCTCGGTGAAGTCACTTTGAAGTTTAAGTGTTTATAGATCGAAATGAGTTTCCATGAGGATTCGATCCGGAGTTGAGCTGGCCAACCTTACTGACGTTGGATTACAACGCGAGAACAACGAGGACTATTACGGCTATTGGGAGTCTGATAGCGACGAGGAGTTCCAGCGCAAGGGCCGCCTCGCCATAGTAGCCGATGGCATGGGCGGTCATGAGGGTGGAGAAGAAGCAAGTCACCTAGCGGTAGAGACCGTACGTAAAGCCTATCGGGAGTCCGCTGGCGATCCTCAAGATGCTCTTCTGGCCGGCTTTCAATCAGCGCACGAACTAATCCAAGAACACGCCAGGGAGCATTCCCAACTCTCAGGAATGGGAACTACTTGTACGGCTATAGCACTGGCGGACGCTTATCTCTGCTACGCCCATGTCGGAGACAGCCGGCTATATCTCGTCCGAAATGGCAGTCTGACCTGCCTGACTACCGATCATTCCCATGTCACTGACTTGGTCAATGCCGGGATCATTCGCCCGCAGGATGCGGAAAACCATCCGGACAGGCACGTTCTCTCGAGGGCCCTGGGAGTGGGAGACGACTTGCAGCTTGATGTTTCACATGACCCCATACCGATGTTGGCGGGAGACGTTCTGCTGCTGTGTACAGATGGTCTCTGGAGCCTGTTGCATGAACAGGAACTTCTCGGGCCCCTGGAGAATCTTTCCCCTACCGATGCCTGCAGAGAACTCGTACGGCTCGCTAAGGAACGCGGAGCACCCGACAACATCACCCTACAAATCTTGAAGGTGGAGACGGACGCGACGAGCTGACCACAAATTTGAAGTGAGGCTCTCATGATTGGCACACAGATCGCGAACTATCGTATAGAGGAGAAACTAGGCGAAGGCGGCATGGGTGTAGTGTACAGGGCCGTCGATGTCAATCTTGAGCGTCCTGTAGCGCTCAAGTTTCTCTCCACCGAGTTGAATCGCGATCCGGGATTGATCGAGCGGTTTCAATCAGAAGCTAAGGCGCAAGCCAACCTAAATCACACCAATATTGCCACACTCTACAATTTCATCAATGTCGACGGCAATTGGCTCATCGCCATGGAGTACGTGGATGGCATAAATCTTGAGGAAACAATCCTGCGCAACGGCGTGATGCAGTACCAAGATGCCATTCCACTTTTCAAGCAGGCGCTGTTGGGTATCGGTTTTGCTCACCGCTTCGGGGTTATCCACCGCGATATCAAGCCGGCCAACATCATGATTAACAAGCACGGCATTGTTAAGGTGATGGATTTCGGTATTGCGAAGGTCCTGAGCGGCAGGAGATTGACTCGTACGGGAGTGGCGGTGGGGACAGTTTCGTACATGTCTCCTGAGCAGATTCGAAATCAGGGAGTCGATATTCGGTCGGACATCTACTCCCTGGGTGTCACGCTCTATCAAATGCTGACCGCACATGTGCCTTTCGAAAGCGACAGTGACTTTCAGGTACAGTACGATCACGTAAACACGCCGCCTCCTCCTCTTAGTCTTTATTACCCATACATACCACCGGGGATTGAGGCGGCCGTACTGAAGGCGATGGAGAAAGACCCGGCTGCCCGGTTCCGGACGGTGGAGGAATTCGGCGCGGCCCTCGAGAGGCTCGATGGTGTCCGCGCGCCCGCGGCCGGTGGCGATCCAGCAGAGCTAACACCGGCAGCAGCAAGCAGCCATAAGGTCACTCCTGCATTGGGTGTCGCTATTACTCCGGCTCCGCCGTCTGCGCCATCGGTAAAGTCGACGGGTAGCGCCGAGCAGCTTGACGTCCAACCACGCCCGGCGACGGCGACTGGATTCTTGACGCCCAGGAATTTGAAGATCGGGGCGGCTGCCGGTCTGGTTTTGATTTTGGTTGCCGGAGTCACGATCTGGAAGGGACTTGGTTCGCGTGAAACCAGCAAAGAGGCGTTACCTTCTTCCGCCGGTCTCCCCTCCGGGGGAACACCTCCGTCGGTAAATCAGCCCCCGTCAACTGGGCAGTCTCCGGCGACTCTCGCGTTACCCACCGTGCCAAGCAAGCCCGTTCAACAGCCTAAGCCGCAGCCACCAAAACCGCAGCCCGTTGACCTGGGGGCCGCTGCGCTAAGCAAAGCCAAAACCATGTATGCAGCCCAGCGGTTACTGCTACCTCCCACTGACTGCGCACTCTATTGGGCCCAGCAAGCTACCGCTCATGGAAGCAGCGGTGGACCTCAAATGGAGCGTCTCGTACAAGACAAGGTACGTGCCCAGTTCGAGAGCGCGTTACAGACCCAGAATTATTCTCAGGCAACATTTCTGCTTAACGCAATGAACCGTTTTTATCCCGGACAGTACCATTCGTGGGGAAGCGAGCTACAGGCGGCTGAGCAGAGCCAGAGAAAACTGGCAGAGAACCAACCAAGACAAGTTGTCCCAGCTACCCCGCCTCCACCTGTGCAAGCCTCTGCCCGTAGTTTTCAGGTACGACACCGTCACGTAAACAAGCTGGGATTCTTTGTCAAAACCGCTCCCGGAGAGGGTACGGAGTGGTATTCCAACGGTAATTTGACGGTATCGGCATCCGGCTCCGTCGCTTACCACTGCATATCAGCCCCGAATCCGAAGGTTTGTGAAGCAGATATTGAGCTGACTGAGGCCGACATCAAGAATGTGAAGGTCAATTCCGAGGGGATGCTTCACCTGTCCACTACGCAGGGAAACTATGATTTTATGGCTGACGGTAACACGATTGCCGAAATCAGGAATGAATTAGCGGCGGCCAAGCACAGGCAATAAGCAGCCGCCTCCTGCTACCTGTTCGCGCTAGTTGCAAGGCGTGTGAAACTAGAGTCAGTGCTCCTCCTGTGCCACGCATACTTGGCAGCACAGGAGGAGCTTACTTTCTCAGATATCTTACCTGGTCTTAGTTCACCGTTATCTGAACAGGGAGAGACGGGATACCGTTCGCCACTACGACGAGGGTGCTTGCTCCAGTCTCCATCCCGGCGGGAACGTCAAAATGCGTGAACGTGGGAACGGCGCCGGTGGCTACTCCCATGGTGTTGTGGTCGTGAGTCTTGGCATAGAAAATATGACCGGTGGCAAGGTTCTTGATCCGCACCAAAGGATAATTGGTTGCAGTCTCATACTCATCCCCAAACGACGCAGCCTGCGACAGGCCATTAAACTGCCTGCCGAAGATGGTGTACGTCTGACCGCGTACCACCGTGGTTGGACAAACGGAAATGGACGGCGTCCACGGTTGAATATAGCTTCCGTTGGCGGTGTAGACTTCCGACCCTCCAACAATCACCTCGCCTGTAGGCAGCACGAGCAGACCGCCCCCGTTACTGCCCAGGGTAGGAGTCAGGTTGGTGCCGTCAAACTCGTAAAGGCGGCTCGAGTCACCCTCGACCAACACCTTGCCATTGGTTAGCAGCACGGCAAAGTCATCACCGGCCTGGTCACCGCTGGGGAAATCCGGGCCCGCGACCCAGGTACCAGGATCAGTGGGACTGGCGCCGCGATGATAGATTGCGGTGTGCGCGGAATGGGCACCCTGATGGGTCGCTCCCGTCGCGAACACGGTCCCATCGGGCCGCAAAATGGCTGGACCGATTTCACCCGGCGGACAATATTGGCCCCCGCCGTATTGGATGCAACCCACTTCCGGAGGTCCTTGCAGATTGGCTATCGTGCTGCCATCCGACACCCACTCTTGCATCGAAGGGATGTACCTCTCCGAGTTCGGATTGGTCAACACATCCGCTGTCAGCACCGTGCCATCGGGCATGAGGGTCCATCCCTCCTCAGCATTCCAATCGCTCTTGCCAGCTCGATCCCATCGCCGTCCACTGAAGCGTAGCCGGATCCAACTCCGCCATCTGCGTGTCGAACTTACGCCCGATGAGGAAATGGCCGTTGGGCAACACGACTGAGGGTGAATCTCCGATGTAGTCCCAGCCGGGAGGAGGAGTCAGTGGCGTCCAAGTGTTGAGCTTGGGATCATAAATGGCGCCCAGATTAGTGAATGAGAATACACCGAAGTTGTACTCACCGCCTTCAATCAAGACGCGGCCATCGGCCAATACCGCCGAAGCAAAAGCATCGGGCTCATACCCGCTAGGCAGGGTGGCAAGTTGGCTCCAGGTTCCATGGACATAGCTTCCATTGATATCGGGTGTGAGCTTCCACCAATCGTTCCCGATATTTCCCTGGAACATTACTGTCCCGTCGGTCAAGAGAAAACCGACTCCGCTGGCTCCATCAGGAGGCTGGTTCGTAAGTCGAGTCAGGTTTGCGACTGCGCGATGGTAGCGACAGCAAACAGGAATGTGAGTACAGCCAGTAGCAGCTTCTTGGTCAAGACATACCTCTTTCTAGACAATAGAAAATTCAGCAGTGGACACAGAGATTCTCCGTCAATCTTCCTCTTCGAGCAGCACCATCACCGATGGCGCAGAAGTCATCGCGAAGGTTTTTCTTGGGAGAAATCACAAGGCAGCACAAACTCAGGAATAGAGTCGCAAAATTGTGCTTCACGAGGTGGGCATGTGTCAATTGGTCAATATACCAAAATAAAGGCAGTTTTGCAATAAGACGTGGCCTCGTTCCTACAGTTACCGAAGCATCGATTTATCCAAGTAGCGTATTGCGAGTCCTGTCATCATCAGCCACCGCACGCAGACATCGGCTTCACTACCGCGTAACATTGGGGCGGGATCGAAGGGTCGTCAGGGCCGTGCGTGCCTGTTGGGAATGGATCGAGCTCATCTCGGCTGCCGCGTGAAGGTAGTGTTCCGCCTGGGCGCACATTACCGAGCTGCAACTCGATCTCACCGGCGTGGTAGAAGATTGACGCGTCACGCACTCCCACCTTAAGCGCAACTTCCAACTGCTTCTTGGCCTCGGTGTCGCGGCCATTCTTGTGTAATGCCCAGCCATAAGCATCGAGCGTATAAACGTCATGGCGATTCGACACTTCCTTCTCGGCGACTTGCAACGCCCGAGCCGGCTGGTTCGCGTGGTCGGCGTAATAGAAGATGAGTTCGCGATTTGCATTGGCGCCGTGGGACGACTCAGCCTCTGCCTGCCGTTCGAATTCCGCGAAGGTACCTTCTAGCTGCGTCCTTCATACCTGCGGCGTCCATTGCCTCAGCTAGCCTATACAACGTTTCAAGCTCCGGCGACAGCTTTGTAGGATTGACGCAGCAACTGCACTGACTCAGCCGGTCGTCCTCGCATGAGGCAAAGCTGAGCTTTGTTAGTAAGTGCATCTGCGATCGTTGGGTAGCATGGTCAGAGCCTGCTTTAACTCCCCTTCCGCGGCGTCCAGATTCCCGATCTCCAGATTCAGATGTGCAATTTGTGACAAGGGTATTAACACGCGCGTTCGACGTCGCCGGGTGCCGCGGCATCAAGAACCATTCTCAACAATTCAATTGCGCCCTCTTGATCGCCAAATACCTCCCGCAGCCGCGCTGCGCGTATCAAGGCGGGCGTATTTCCGGGCCGCAGATTGAGCATCCATTGGGCTGCTTTCTCCGCTTCACCGTAATTACCCAGGGCAACATTCGCGTCGACCAAGCATTCCGTACACCATCACGTCGTCGGGCACGCGCTTATTCAGGACAGTCGCCACTATCACGCGCACGCGCAAACTGGTGACGGCCTAAGGCCACGCACACCTGCCCTTTCTGTGCCTCGAAATCATTGGGCGCCAGCTCCAACGCCTTATTGAAGGCCTCGTCGGCCTGGGCGTACAGAGCCGGCATCGGAGATCTCCTCTGCCCGGTGACAGAGCGCAAACCCGAGGGCGGCATAGCCATCAGCACTCTTGGGATTCTTTGTGACCATCGCCTGCGCATTGGTGATCGCCTGGGCTGAGGACGTTGCCGCAGCAACCGTTGACCGGCCCACTGGGTGCAGCAGAATCGGTAGGTTTAGGGAGCGGCCTGCTGGGCGAAGCAGTGATTGTCCCGAGCGTCAGCAAAACCAATGTGCATATTTTCTTCATACATTCCTCCTAGTGACCCGTGCTCGTGCAAGAAGAGAGACAAGGCCACCCGCCCTCCGAGCGGCCTTGATTCCGGGTCGTGTTCAGTTGGTCGGGCAAATGCCATTTGAATATCCCGTACAACCGAACTGGCCTGGCCCTATGTGATGGCTGTCGCGACCGCTGTACGCAGGTAGCTCGTACGGGAATCGTCCGAACAAGCCGTTGGATGGAATGTTGACTCCGTCGCCTATCTTCGTGTTGTACATCGAAGGATCGGCGAGATAGCCGGACACGACGCGAGCGGCGATGTCCACTACATCGTCGATCGGTCGACGCCCATTGGGAAATCCCCCGAAGTCGCCGGCGAGCACAGCCAAGCGCTTTTGCTGGAAGAAAGGCGTCTGCGGTATGCCGGTATTGATCCGCAGGAGGTCGGCAATTGGACCGGCATCCCCTGGACCGCAACCGGGACAAATAGGAGGCACGTACTGCACCAGTGGTAGCAAGTCGTTACCGCGGTGGAGGTGGTACCGGAATGCCGAAGGACGCGAAAATCTGCGCCAGCAGTGGATTCAGGAAGTAGTTGGCGAATTGGCTGTCGTTGGTCGGATCGTCCATGCTGAATCTGTCTTTGGAGCCGGTCCCGATAATCAGCTCATTGATGAGGGGATTTCCCAGCCGCTGGACTTGCTGCCAACTTCCATCGCCCTGAGCCCGGCCCTGTAGGCGCCGGACCATAGTTTGCTGTCGAGAAGTCGTCGCGTAGGTCCCGATGACCGCTCTTGGGATCGTTCGCATCGTGACGTTGACCATCTACCGTCAACATTGTTATGGGAACCTCCAGGACGATAGCTGTTGACGTTGTAGCCTGCGACAGCGTTGGGAGCGTAGTTATGCTTGTCGTCGGCATCGACTGAGGCGGAAAGCACGCCGCCACCAGCCGCCATGCGGAAGTTCAGCGAATCGAACGCCGCACCCAGGTCGATGTAGAACGGGTCCGAGACCGTACCGGCGAAAACCCTCATTCCACCGCCCAGGTCGTAGATCGCCTGTTGATACAGCGAACCGTAGCTAGGCATGGTCCGCGGACCGACGTTGCTGGGAAGAGCAAAGAGCGTTTGGCCTTGGCCGAGCTGCACCTTGCTGCCGTCATGCCGCACCATGGTTACGGTGTAGGTCTGGCGAAGGCTTAACCCTTCTGATCCGGGACCATCGAGGGCGGTGATCGGTGGAATGCCGGCGATGCCGCCGACAAACCCGGTGAATACATCCGGTAAGCCGAATTTCCGTTGTGAAACGGAATTGGAAGGTGACGTCTTCGACGCCATCGTGGTTGTTGTCTACCTTTATTTCGTACAGCACATTAGGATCGAACGGAAAATAGTTCGGTCCGTTAGAGGGCTCGAGAAAAGGATCGACATTCATAATCATCGTCACACGATCCGGGTGATCGTAGCTGACGAAGGTGTACCAATCGGTAATGTCGGCCTTAGTGTCGAGCGCGGTGATAGGGGCCTCACGGTGGCTCGAAGCGAACACTGATTGTGGAATCATGACGGCCACAGTCAGCATCGCCGCGAGCACTGCACGCAATTGCTGTTTCTGCATGTGCGCCTCACAGGGTTCTTGATCGTTAGTCCCCGGCCGGGTACACGTGATGTACGGAGCCCACCTTGTGGCGGATTGAAAAAAAGAAAACGGTCGAATGCCGTCTGTGGGGTGCCATCAAAGTGGGGGATTTAGACTCCCTGGGTCAAAGAAACACTCGGGACGGTGCGAGGTTGGGCTAGCGCACGCTGTAGACAGCAAGACTGGTTGGCGGCAGCGCAATGGTCAGAGCATTGTTCTTTAATATCGTGTTCCCCGGCCCGAAAAGGTTCTCGAGCTGACGGGCAGTTTCCAGCGCCGTCCCCTCGCTCGGGATCGTCACGTCGAGCGCTGTCTGCGAATTATTGAATACGATTAGCAATTTCTCTTCAGCGGTTTGGCGGACAAACGCATAGTAGTTGTCATCCCCAACCGACGTGCCATTGGCGCCCTTGTATGAGTGCCGGATGTTCGCGCCTGAGGCGAAGCAGCGATTGCGAACGTGCAAGAAAATCTCCTGCTCGTCCGGAGAGAACGTCCGGTAGCCAGGAAGCTGTTGTGTGGATCGCCTGGAAAGCCACCTGGGAAATCATGGCGATTGTCGGGATCGTCACCGCCTGTCATGCCGATCTCATCGCCATAATAGAGCTGCGGAATTCCGCGCAAGGTCGCCAACAGCGAGAAAGCCAGCTTCAGCCTTTCACGCGAGCCATTGGCATCGGTGAGGAACCGCTTCATGTCGTGGTTGCCGATGAATGTCACCAGCAGATCGGGGTGCGGATAGAGCCGGTCCTGCCGGAGCACATCGACAATCTTCTTCGCGGACCCCCCATGCGCGACAACTTCGCGAAGGGCGGAATTCATCGGAAAGTCAAACGGCGTGGTCAGACCGGTATCGATGCCGTCGAAGCCGTTCTGGCCGCCAGCCCAGTACGAGGTAACTGTGGGATCAGAGTTGTAGATCTCACCCACGGTGAAGAAGTGCGGGTAGGCCGAGACCAGGCCATTGATGTAAGAGGCCCAGAAGATACGCGGAACGTAGGGAAAGGTGTCAATGCGAAAGCCGTCGACACCGCCGCTCTCTGCCCACCACAGAGCATTCTG
>CAWJAO010000005.1:0-315943 GCA_963840905.1 uncultured Acidobacteriaceae bacterium | reverse complement strand
CGTCGTTCGTGAAGCCGGCATGGTCACCGCCGGCGGCCTGCATGCCGTCATGAGCCGGCGCATCGCATCTCGCGTCACGCGCACTCTGCAGTGTCAGAAATACAAGTACTTCTACAATCCCATGTGGAACCATCTCGGCGACAACGGCGACGCCTGCGGTACCTTCTACTTCGAAGGTGGCGACCACCTTTGCTATTACTGGAACCTGTTCGACCAGGTATTGCTTCGTCCTGATCTGCTGGAGGGGTTCGCTTCCGGCGGCGTGCGCATACCTACGTCGATCAATGGCTTTTCCCTATTGCAGGAGGGCGGAGAGCCCGACATAGAGACCGCGTCCGACCATCTGCCGGTCACCCTGGAGCTGAAATTCTGATGGAGACTTGATTTGTTCTTAGGGAGGCTCTGATTTGTTCTTAGGGAGGCTCTGATTTGTTCTTAGGGAGGCTCTGATTTGTTCTTAGGGAGGCTCTGATTTGTTCTTAGGGAGGCTCTGATTTGTTCTTAGGGAGGCTCTGATTTGTTCTTAGGGAGGATCTGATTTGTTCTTAGGGAGGATCTGATTTGTTCTTAGGGAGGCTCTGATTGAGTCCGGGTTTTGAAAGGGCACGGCTTCACAGGTTACTGAAAAACTCGCTTTGGACCGCATTTGAAGGGCTAAACCTCGGTACGCCGTCGTAAGTCTTTCATATTTGTCATCCCGAACCGACTTTAGTCGGTGAGGGATCGGCGTTTTTGGTTCAGCAACCTGTTCAGCCGTGCCGAGCGAAAATCGAGCCCGAAGGGCGGAACGTCGATTTATGAGATGACTACCGACTACTGACAACTGTTTTCCGGAGGTTTCCATGCCTGACGATCTATGGCCGGCCAATATCGCCGACTCCAAACTAACCACGCCGGTCACCATTCTCAAGGAACAGGCCACGCTGCTGGGCGAAAAGACCCGCCAATTGGTGAAGGGGGAAGTCGTCACCCAGACTACGGGTAACTTATTCGTGCACTACTTCTACATCGTCGCCCCCACCCTTGACTATAAGTATGAACTATTCACTCTGTCGCACGGCATCAGCTTCTATCCCGCGGTGCTGAAGTATCTAAACAACACTCTTCAGGCACTGACCGAAGATAGTCTCAAAGACCGCCTCAAGGAAATCCTCACGTCGCAGCAGACGGTCACCGTGGTGCAGTCCATTCTCGCCCAAGTCCGCTCCTGATGGCAGGCATCACTCCGTGCGTACGGCTCGCCACTCGGCATGGCGGCCGTGCAACCCGTAGAGTCCCGACATGGTGTTTCCGTCGACCTGTCCCCGGAAGGTCAGTACGTTGCGGGTCTTGGTGCTGAATTCGATGTGGTGCCCGTTCACGAAGCCTTGAATCCCGCCCGATTGGTAAGGCCCCTTGAAGTGTCCCGAGAGGTGGCTGCCGTTCTGATTGATCTGCACCCACTTGGTGACGGTCTCGCCGTTGTCGATGTTCTTGGAATATATCGTCCAGTGACCGCGGACGTCGTCCGGCCGCCGGTCTTGCGGAGACTGCTGCGCGCCGGAGACGCCTCTCGCGGTGAGCAGCAGAAGCGTCAACAGTAGTGCCGGCGACTTCGAACGATGGCCCATGAATGCGCTCCCTGGGTGGCTGAGTGGATCGAACAATTTGCCGGACGATTCTATATATCCGCCCACGCCCGGAACAAATGACGGTCAATCCGGGCTTGGCGGGCGGCTCACTCAATATCCGGGCATATAACCAGAATCTGGGTGCCCCATCCTAGCCCTCTTTTGGCTAGGGTGGGAACGAAGGCATAACCACAGTCTGGGTGCCCCATCCTAGCCTTCTTTTGGCTAGGGTGGGAACGAAGGCATAACCACAGTCTGGGTGCCCCATCCTGGCCTTCTTTTGGCTAGGGCGGGAATGAAGGCCGCTCTATCGGAAGACGGCCATAAACCCATCCAGGGTGGCGCTGCCGCCGCTGCCCGGAGCTACGTCAACCGGCGTGACTACATGAATTTCCGTCTGCGGATCTTTGAAGTCACCTTTGTCCCGGGGCTTCCGCGGTCCTTTGGCGCTCAACACTACCTCGAGGTCAAGCTTCTGAGACCCACAACCGTTCGCAGAACCGTCCGTGGCGCATAGGGCGGCGTCGACCGTCGCTTTTCCCGTGCCCGTGATTTCTCCGAACTCCATCTCCAGCGTGGCACCGGTGATGGGTTTTCCATGGGGCTGAACTTCGACGTCGTAGGACACATAGGAGTCCTGGGAAGCCGAAGACCACTTACCTTCCATCAAGAGACCTGGGTCATTGGTTTCGGCAGTGGTTCCCGGGATGAGCGATATGGCGTTGCTGGGCAGTCCAGCCGATCCCTGGTGGTACTGAAAATTCGAGAACTTCTTGTCGCCGATGAGGCAGCCCGTGGCTCCCAGCTTCTCGTAATCAGAAAGTTTGCCCGCGTCGCAATCCGGAACTCCCGCTTGGGCAAAAGAAATCGTTGCGAAACCCAGCACGGCGATCGCGGTAAGAATCTTGAGGCTGCTTCGGCCGCGACGGCTCGTCTCGGCAGTCTGCGTGATTGTTTCGATATTGGTAGCTTGGCTTTTCATAGTGACCTCCTTGTGGTCATGGACTGCAGCGGCGGTCTCATCCGAGCGGCGCCAGGTTGTGGTTATGCGGACTACCCGCTCCGAGGGCTTCCGTTTTGCCAAGGTCAAAATCATGGTCAGGAAGGGTCCCAGCGCTATCGGGCCGCGGCGGACGGGAACCTCCTGACAGGCGGCTTGCGCCAGGACTTCGCCAGCCGCCCTGGCGGAAAGTGGTGCGACGGCGTAGGCATCGGCTGAGCGGCCGTTCTCGATCCGCGCCCTCTGCTCGGCCAAAGTCAGCATCAGCCTCAGGAACGGTCCCAGGGCCGTCGGGTTGTTACATGCCGTTTGCGTTGCCATGGTGACCTCCTTGGTCTTGGTTCTGGTGGCGCCAGAGGCCACCTGCGAGCTCGGTCGGGAAACCGTCCTTCATGTCCGGAAGCGGGTTGTTTGTCCCGCCTCCGGTCCCCTTTGAGAGCAGGTCGGCCAGTTGTGTTCACTGTTTCCCGCCCTCGTGAACGCACAATGCGCTGGTTTGTGGACAGGATCAATACTTAGCGAGTCATTTGGAGGTAAGTTCGAGGTGAGTTTTATGTCATCGTCTAAGCGACTGATTCGATGATGATTAGCCTGTAGGTCAGTGCGGGAAATGGCGACTGGTAAGGCAGAAAGGGGAAGCTCGCGCGACCCGACGACCAGGCTTCTACCTCTTCAGACGTCCGATGACGTCAGGTGGTCGATTCAACGACTCCATCGCCTGGTAATCGGAGACAGACGTTTCCGAAGCCGTGGAAAACGGGCGGCGCTCCCAGGGCTGCGCTTTCTTAACTTGGAACTGTCCTAGCAGGTTGCTGAAAAACTCGCTTTGGGCCGCATTTGAAGGGGCGTACCTTTAGGTACGCCGTCGTAAGTCTTTTATATTTGTCATCCCGAACCGACTTTAGTCGGTGAGGGATCTGCGGTTTTGCCTTGTTCAGCAACCTGCTAGGCCAGGCGCGGCACGGTAGAAGCGAGCCTTGGTCTGATTTGATCTGCAGAGTATGGTTGAAGCTATGCTGGTGGGCTAAAGGTCGTGAATTCGCAGGGGAGATCACGTCGAATCTGGGTGCCCCATCCTAGCCTTCTTTTGGCTAGGGTGGGAATGAAGGCGAAAGGGTGGGATCGAAGGGCGAACAGCGGCCTCGCTCACATCCCTTCGTAGTTCGGACCGCCGCCGCCTTCGGGCGGAACCCATGTGATGATTTCGTATGGGTCCATGATGTCGCAGGTCTTGCAGTGCACGCAGTTCGAGGCGTTGAGATGTATCTGCAATCCGCTTGGCGTATCCGCGGCTTCGACCATCTCATAAACGTTGGCCGGGCAGAAATTCTTGCAGGGATTGCCATACTCCTTCACGCAGCGCTCGTTGCAGATGTCGGTATCGTGGATTACCAGGTGCGCGGGCTGGTCTTCTTCATGCTTGGTGCCTGAGTAATACACGTCGGTCAGTTTGTCGAAGGTGAGTTTGCCGTCACCCTTGGCGGGGCCGATGATACCCGCCTCGGGCCCACCATCGGCGGGAAGGCGCTGCAACTGCTCCATGCGGCGATGTCCGGCATCGTTGCCATAATGCGCGTGCAGGCCGCGACCGCCGGTGAATTGCTGAATGCCCGCATGTACCATGCCCGACAGGAACCCGCCTTCGAACCCCTGGTGAAAGTTGCGCACCGGCCATAGCTCGGTCTTGATCCAGCTCTTCTCCACGCGGTCTTGAAATGTCTCCAGAATGTCGAGCGAGAAATCGTTTTTCACCATGGCATCGAAGGCGGTCTCGGCGGCGAGCATCCCGCTCTTAATGGCGAGGTGAATTCCCTTGAGCCGCTGCGAGTTCAAGAAACCGGCAGAGTCGCCGAGCACCATCCAGCCATCGCCTGCCAGCGGCGGAATGCACCACCAGCCGCCATAGGGCAGAGACTTGGCGCCGTAGCGCACCATCTTGCCGCCTTCCAGAAGCTTGGCGATGAAAGGATGCTTCTTGAACTCCTGCAGGATGCGCTGCGGGTCGATCCGCGGATCGCGATAGTCAAGTCCAGTAACAAAACCCAGCGACACCAGATTGTCTTTGGCGCCGTAAATCCAGGCCCCTCCGTATTCGTTGAACGTAAGGGGATAGCCCATGGTGTAGATGACCTCGCCGGGAGCGACGCGGCCCGGAGGTAACTCCCACAGTTCCTTTACCCCCACGCCGTAGGTTTGCGGATTGCGCTCGCGATCGAGTTGGAAGCGCCCAATCAGCTGCTTGGTCAGCGAGCCCCGCGTGCCTTCGGCGAGAATCACAACCTTGGCCTTCAAGTCATACCCGGGCTCAAAGTTGGACTGCCGTTCGCCGTTCTTGTCCACACCTTTGTCGTCGGTCCGCACGCCCACGGCGCGCCCGCTCTCAAATAACAGCTCGGAACCGGCAAAGCCGGTGAAGACCGTGATCCCTGCCTCTTCCACTTTGGCGCCCAGCCACTTGACGAACTTGTTGATAGAGATGACGTAGTTTCCATGATCGCGCATGGGCGGAGGCGTAATGGGGAACTTGAACTTGCCCGTTCGGGTGAGGTAAGTAGACCGCTTCCTTCACTACGGCGGCATCCAGCGGCGCTTCTTTTTCGAAGCCGGGCAGCAGCTCGCGCATGGAACGCGGATCGAGCAATGCCCCCGACAAACAATGGGCCCCGATCTCACGGGCCTTTTCCAGGACGTAGATATTCTCCTTGGTTAGCTGCGCGTCGGGGTGGTTGGCATTGTGTTCGTCAATGAGCTGCGACAACCGCAAGGCGCAGGCCATGCCGGCAGGACCTCCGCCAACGATGACAACGTCGGCCTCCATTACCGGACGCTCGACGTCAGCCAGTGGTTTCCGAAAAACGATCATTGGGCCTTCCCCGAAAAGGGACTTACCATTCTACCCGTCCATCCCTATTGACACGCTCGTGACATTGTCACGAACTCAGTCTCGATCTTTCCCGAGACGGTAACCTCAACCAGAAAGTAGTCTTACGCAAAAAGAAAGGCGCAAGTTCATGCGCCTTTGTCTTTACCGCCAAAATAAATGCCTACCTGAATGCTGCTAGGCGCCTTTCGCTTTTTTCACTTCTTCGATCAGCGGCGGAACGATATCGAACAGATTACCCACCACGGCAACATCGGCAATTTCAAAGATCGGGGCTTCCGCGTCCTTATTGACCGCGATGATGGTGCGCGCTCCCTTCATCCCCACGACGTGCTGGATTGCCCCGCTGATTCCCAGCGCCAGATACAGCTTGGGTGCAACCGTCTGCCCCGAAGATCCGACCTGACGATCCATGGGCAGCCAACCGGAGTCGCAAATCGGCCGAGAAGCCGCGATCTCGCCACCCAGCGACTTCCGCCAGCTGCTTGGCAATTTCGATGTTCTTCTGCTCCTTGATACCGCGCCCGACCGCGACAATGACCTCCGCCTGGGTAAGATCGACGGCCTGCTTCGCCTCTTTGAACGGCGCCTCGGGTTTGTTGCGGACCACGCCGTCCGCCACCTCGACATCCACCGTCTCGACTGGCGCCACCGCGTCACCTTGGACGACCTGGTCACCCCGAAATGCACCGTTCTGGAAGGTCGCAAAATAGGGAGCGCTTCCGACAAAGGAAACGTCGGCAGCAAACTTTCCCTGGAACATCTGGCGGGTGAACCGCAGCGCGCCGCCCTCGTATTTGTAGCCGACGGCATCGCTGATAAGGGCACGGTTGAGCGCGGCCGCAAGTTTGGGAGCGAAGTCACGCACCTGGTAGGTGTGGGGCATCAGCACCAGCTTGGGCTGTTTCTGCTCGATGAACGGCTTCAGTGCGGCCACGAAGCCATCGGGCGTGTATGGCTCCAGCCTGGCCGATTCGATGTCGTAGACCTTCGACACTTTTTTCGCGGCGACTTCTTGGGCAATGTCGCCGACGCCGCTGCCAGCCACGGCCGCTTCGAGCGTCCAGCCAGTCTCCGCGGCGATCGCTTGCGCTCCGGTGATGGTCTCCCAGGAAACCCGATTTAGTTTGCCTTCGCGTTGCTCCACTACGACCAGGATGGTATCTGCCATTTCGATCCGATCTTCTCCGCCTTCCGGAGCATACCCCTAACGGGCGCATGGCCCCGGACGAGGCTGTATTTCCTGCATGAAATCTTTCAGCGCCGCAACACAAGCTCAGCCACTGTCACGGAACAGCGGCTGTTCAGCTGTTACTGCTGCGTATGCGAGCACCAATGATGTTCAGTGCCAGACCTATCGCAATCAGGACCACGGCGATGATCTGGAACCGCGTTTCTCCCAGCTTGAACGCCGCCGGTTGAAAGAACATCGCCAGGAGTGCAAACAGCACCAGGATCCAGCCGATGATCATGAGTGCTGAACCAGTTTCACGCTTTTCTTCCGACCATGGCATGGTCGCCTCCTACCCGCCGCGGCGGGCGCGCCGACGTGCCACTCTCCTGCTACCCTAAACTCTTTTCGAGCGCTATGGTTATACGCTCTGCCGATCAGGCCACCTGGTTCTCTTCCGCGTCTTCCCGGCGCTGCTGTTCCAACGTGCGCCGCAGGTCGCGTTGTCCCAACCGCGTAGCGCCGACAGCCCGCCGGTAGCGGGTCCCCATGATCACCAGCGCAAGGCCGAGGACACCTTCAATGCCCAGCCATATCGGCCAGAACCACGAACCGTCGCGCAGGCTGCTAAAGAAGAACATCCCCAGGATGGCGTCCATCCAAAGCAGGATCCAGCCTACGGTAAGCAAAACAGAACCGAGGCGGCGGTTCTCCACCGTATTGTCAATGGCGGCCTGATCGCGATCAAATCCCGGCATAACGAGCTCCTTTCGTGGCTGACTTAGAACACCCGTTTTGATGCCGAATATGAACAGGGATGCAAAGGGTCCCGAAGCTCCGCCAGCCGCGATTTCCAGCGCCAGAGAAACGCTCGATTACCAAAGATCAAAAACGCACTCTCAGGATGCAGAATACGTCGCGGCCAGGGCCGCACGAACAATACCTATCTCGGGTAGAGCGGGCCTTCAGGCCCGCGTTAAGCCCACCCACAGAGTCCTTAAATTACGCGCAATTCGTTGCGCAGCTTGTCCACCAGCTTCTTGGCAATCTCTCCCGGAGGACCTTCCAGCACTTCGGTCTTCTTCGTCTTCTGCGGAATGTAGAGCTTCTCGATCTTCTGCAGGTTGTCGCCCAGTGCCGCCTTTACTTCGTCGAAGCTCACCTTCTTGAGCGGCTTGTTCTTGGCCTGCTTGATGCCGATCAGGGTTGCGTAACGCAATTTGTTGATGCCCGACTGGATGGTCAGCAGCGCCGGCAGCGGCATGTCGACAAACTGGAAGAAGCCCGCCTCGAGTTCGCGCTTCACGCGAATGCCGCTGTCGCTCTTCTCGATCTGCATGATGATGGTGGCGTGCGGCCAGCCCAGCAGCTCAGCCAGAATGACGCCGGTCTGCGCAAAGCCATAATCGTCGGACTGCAAGCCGGTGAAGATGAGATCGAAGCTCTCGTCCTTGATGGCCGCCGCGAAGGCCTTCGCAGTATTGAACGCGTCGAGGGTAACGAAGCCATCGCCTTCGAGGTGAATGGCGCGGTCGGCGCCCTTGGCCAGCGCCTCGCGCAACACCTGCTGCGCGCGTGCCGGGCCGCTGGTGATCACCACCACCTCGCCGCCGTGTTTCTCCTTCTGCCGCAGCGCCTCTTCCAGAGCGTAGGCGTCGGGCTCGTTCACTTCGTAGGAAACATCTTCGCGAATCCACGTGCCGCCCTCATTCAGCTTGAGCGGCGCGTCTTTCTGCGGAACCTGCTTCATGCAGACCAGGATCTTCACCAGGACTCCTAACCCTTCACGGAGTGCTTCAGCGGAGACTGTGAACAAGTCTGGTTCCTTGAAAGGGACGGCCTTCAGGCCGTCAGCAAGCCGTCGTAGCGGAACCGGGCTTTAGCCCTGAGGGATACTCCGACCGCACTTACGTCAGACTCTCCTTAGCACGTACTGTGAAACAGGCGAGTATAAATGAGCGGAAGTGAGGATGGGAAACGCGATGTGGCGACGAGTTCCGAAACAGGAAGACGTCATTCCGTTGCATCAAGCGTCAATTGCTCGACAACCGCTCCGCGCGCTGTTGGGCGCCTTCTTGAGACGTAGCTTCCAACAATCGCGGATACTGTACCTGCGCACCGACCACAAAAGGGCGCGTACCTTTAGGTACGATCCAGTCGTCGCGTCCTTTATATTTGTCATCCCGAACAGCGACTTTAGCTCGGTGAGGGCATCTTCGCGGTCACGGATACGTTTCATGAGCTCGAGTCTGGATTCTCAGGACAGTACCAGATTCGCCGAAACCAGGCGAGGCAGTGCAGTCATAATTCACTGAGTCGGCGACCTGCATAGCCGCCTGCAGTAAGACAGAGGGTGACCAGGGGCTAAAGCTCCAAAGCGATTGCTGGCACCCGTCGCGGCACGTCTGAAACGTTTGCGTGAGAACTCGAATTGGAAAATTACGGTGGGATGAGATACCAAATCCAGCCGAAAAGCCAGCCCGCAGGGCGGAACAATCATAGCCCAGGGCGTGAGCCCTGGGTAAAGTGGAAAAATAAGTCCGAGTCCCGTAGGGACGGCACTAGTTCTCAGGCAGACACTGAAGCTGTGCCCTGATACAAAGCGATTCATTAGGGCCTAATATCTGTGGCCCGCATGAATCAGGTCCTTGATCTTCAGACCGCCCAGCTGATTGCCTTTGCGCAGTGCTCGAATGCTCTCTATCGCCTCGGGCACAGAAGGCCTACCGGCCCGCTCGCCTTCCAGCAGCTTCTTCTTGCGTTCGACTCCCCAGCGATACCCCGCCAGGTCGCCGTCGCTGCGCACGACGCGATGACAGGGTACGGCCAGCGCCACCGGATTCGAAGCGCAAGCGCGAGCCACGGCGCGAACCGCTTTCGGATCGCCGATCTCGCGCGCGATCTCGGTGTAGCTGCGCGTCTCGCCGCGCGGTATCCGTTGCAGCGTCTCCCAAACTTTCTGCTGGAAGGCGGTGGCGCGCACGTCGAGCGGCAGGTCGATCGTCGTCTTCTCGCCGCTGAGGCTGGCCAACAGCGGCTCGATGTAACGACGCATGGCCGCATCGTCACGCTGCAACGTCGCGGCGTGGAACTCGTTGCGCAGGTCGCGCTCCAACTCGGTTACGCTTTCGCCGAAGCGCACGGCGCACAGGCCACGCTCGGTGGCAGCGACCAGCATTCGTCCCAGCGGAGTCGGCGCAATCGCGAACGTGATCGTCGCACCCGCACCACCACGCCGGTAAGCGCCAGGCGTCATGCCAAGCTGCTGGTCGGACTTCTCATAGAGACGACTGGGCGAGCTGAAGCCTGCGTCGTACAGTGCGGTGGTCACATCTTCTCCTTTGCGTAGTTCGGTCTTCACCTGCTGCATGCGCCGGGCGGACTGATACTCGCGCGGACTGAGACCGGTGGCGCGCTTGAACAGCCGCTGCAAATGAAACGGGCTGAGTCCGACACGCTTGCTGAGTTGCGCCAGCGTCATCACGCCTTCGGCGCTGTCGAGCAACTGCCGCGCCCGAAGCACGTATTGCGCCTGGGCGGAGATTTCCGTCGGCTTGCAACGCAGGCAGGCGCGGTAACCGGCGCGCTCGGCTTCGCGCGGATCGGGGAAGAACTCAACCGAATCGCGCCGCGGACGGCGGCTGGGACACGATGGGCGGCAGTAAACGCCGGTGGTGCGCACTGCGAAAACGAAGCGTCCGTCCTGCCGGGCATCACGCGCCATCACTTGTTGCCAATGATTTTCGTTCTGGTTCTTACTCTGAAGTTCGGTTTGCATGGTCACAGCGTAGCTCTGGCTTGCAGGCGGCGCTATCCGGCCCTTGCGGGCAAAGCGTTTGGGCGACGCCGCTCCGTTCCGGGCCGCGGCGCGCGCTCCGCGCCGGACCTCGCCTTCGAACTAGTCCCAGTTTTTCTCATGTTCCCAAACGTCATGCAGGTTCACTTTCAGTCCCTGGATGTACCAGATGTCGATATTCTCCAGCGCGTAGGGATACTCAAAGTGTCCCATGTCTTCGGCGTGCTCGCGTGATCTGCTTCAGATGCTCGGGATTGCCTTCGCCCAACAGAATCATGCTCTCGCCGGTGTAGCCGTGCGTTCCCCAGTACCAGTAGTTCTGATGAAAGCAAATCGCCGGCGGCAAGCCGTACTTCGGCCCGAAGTAATCGATTGCGCCAGCCTCCCCGTAGTTGCCGGTCTTGATGCCGGTCTTGGCCTGCACCTCAGGCGGCAGGCTGTGATAGACGCGCGCCACCTCGGCCACCATGGCTTCCCAGCCAAGTTCGTCGGAATAGTACTGCGGCAGCGGAGACCGCGCGTGGCTGTGCTCGCTGACTGGCGGCGTGAAGTGAATCGCTCGCATGAACGCGACAAATCGCTCCGGGCTGATCACCGGCGCAAGCAGCGGCAGGAATACCAGCAGACGGAATCAGCAGCACCAGAACAAAAGCGGGTTTCAGCCAGGTGCGGCGGGTGCGCTCGATCCACTCTTCGCAGACCACGCCGCCAGCCGCGAACAGCATGGGATACGCAGGAGCGACATAGTAATCCTTGCCGTGCAGAATCATGAAGACGGCGAACGTGACCACGAAGGCCCAGCCCAGAACGCGATAGCGCCGTCCTTCGCGGCCAAAGAACAGCCAGCCCAGTCCCGCCAGCCACAGCGGCAGCGCGAAGGGGTTCACCATCAAGCATCTGCTGCAGGACGAATTGCACAGGATTCAGCGCAACGTCGCGGCCGCTGGCGCGGATGTTGTGCATCAACTGCACGAATGGCCAATCGCGATGGACATTCCAGAGCAGGTTCGGCAGGAAAATCAGAAACGCCAGTACGCCAGCGATCCAGATCCACTTGTGGGCGAAGGCCTTGCGTTCCGGCGTGAACAGCAATCCGATAACGATGCCCAGTCCGAACACGGCCATCGAATACTTGTTCTGCAGACCGACGCCCGCCAGCACGCCGAACCACAGCCACAGCCTCTGATTGCCGGTCTGGATGATGCGAATGACGACCGAGGCGCAGCCCATCCAGAAAAGCGGCTTCGAAATCGTTGGTGCCGAGCAGGTGGCCGTTAATCACGAAGACGGCGGAAACCGCCATCGCCAAGGCCGACAGCGCCATCGCGAAGCGCCGTCCGCCGAACTGGTACGCCTGGTAGCCGGTGAGAGCGATGGCTCCGCAGCCCGCGATTGCCGGGATGAGGCGGATGACAAACAGCGACGACCCGAACAGCGACGTGAACAGCCAGGTCACCGCCGGAATGAACGGCGGCATGTCCACGTAGCCCCAGTCCAGATGCCGGCTGCAGGCGATGTAATAGAGTTCGTCGCGAAAGATGCCGTAGCGGTTGGCGGTGAGCAGATGCAGCAGCAGGCGCGCCGCAACGATCAAGGCGACCGCCGCAAAGCCGGTGGCGTACCAGTGGCGTTGACTTCGGCGGTCGTCGGAGTGCGAGAGGCTAGTGGACGCCAAGCTCATCAGTCGTTAATGATCAGGTCCGCAGGCTTAACTGAGCGAGCTGATAATCTTGCGGTACTCAGGCTCGGTAAACGCCTTCAATGTTTCCGTAGTCACGCTGCCTAAAGAACCGACGGCCAGCGCAAACCGGGCACAGGTTTCATCATCGGGAAATTCCGAAATGAACACGGCGTCATACCGGCCCATGGTCAAGTACCATCCGTGGATCTTTCCGCCGGCTTGTTCCGCGGCTTTCCGGGCAGCATCCAGCCGTGCCGGACTTTCCTTGACTTTCGCGATTCCTTGCTGAGTGTAACGGAGCAGGGTTACGTAGTGTGGCATCCAGGGCCCCCTTCCTCATTCGGATTGGGACATTATGCCACTTGCAGCCCTGCGGATGCTCCGCAGACGGCCAGGACACAGAGCCGGCCCTTAGGGAATGCTCCTGGAACCTATCTAACCTATCTCACAAATCGGCTGAAGCTTACGATTTGTGTCAGGGCACGGCTTCAGCCGTGCCGGAGAAGTCCATTTACGGACTGGGCTTTTAGCCCCTGTCCCCAGCGGCTGAAGCCGTAATCTTAAGCCACGCCCACGGCACGACTGGAACAGGTTGCTGAAAAACTCGCTTTGGACCGCATTTGAAGGGGCGTACCTTTAGGTACGCCGTCGTAAGTCTTTTATGTTTGTCATCCCGAACCGACTTTAGTCGGTGAGGGATCTGCGGTTTTGCCTTTTTCAGCAACCGTGGAAGTCGTGCCCTCACACAAACCTGAGCCACTTCGATTTAAGAGAGGGCTTAGATGGCTTCTACTTACTATTGCTGCTCTTGGGTTCCTTCCATTTCAGGCTGAAGATAGGCACTCCTGACTGCTCCACCTTGATCTGATTGTGGCCCATCGAAACCTTTTCGTGCTTCGTTGCATTGACGCGCACATCAGCTTCAAATGTGGGCAAATGGTGAGGACCTGACGACGCGGCGAGTACGCGAGGTTCGGGCTGCGATGCTGGATTAAACCCGGCTGCTCCCATCCGGCTATCCAGGACGGCGCCCAAAACCCCTTCCGGTACCCCCTGTTTCTTCAATTCGATCAGGGCGGCGGGGTTGGTGCGGAAATCGGTCCTGGACATCTGAATTTCACGCACAATGATGCTCTCCGGGACGCCCGCTTTCACCATCTTGACGATGTCGGCATTGGTTACGACGTCATCAGTCTGCGCCGAGAACGGAACAGGAATCGCCAGCAAAAACGCCACCAGAGCGAACATTTGGAGTAGCCGAGCGCCTCGCACGTGGGGTACCTCCCGGGCAGAAAACTTCGCGGTCATATCTATTGAACGCGCGCCGCGGCTGAACTTGCAAGATTAATTTGCGAGGGATGTCTGTCTCAGCCGAAGCGACGGAGTCCGTTCGATCGGCAACTTATTCTCGACAAGCGCCAAACCGCCGTCCCTCCGTTCGGACGAAAGTCCATGGCCGTTAACTGACGGCCGTTTGCTGGCCATCGACCTCAAGTCCCCGGCTCACGATTTCACCAGCCTGCGCTGCAGATTCAAAGACATGCGCCTCCATGCCCAGCCTGCGCGCCGCTTCGACATTGTCGGGGCGATCGTCGAAGAAGAGTGTGCGTCCCGCATCGCAGCCGAGAGCGTCGAGGCAAGCCCGGTAGATGGCCGGATTTGGTTTCACGATACCCATCTCGCACGACCAGATCTTCACTTCGAATTCGTCGAGCCAAGTGAACTTTCGCACCTCAGCCAGCAGGTCGTGAGGAATGTTGGAGAGGATGGCGGTCCGCACCCCGCCGGCCTTTATCTCGCGCGCCAGCTTGAGCATCTCTGGGTTGACCCGCAGCCACATGACCGTCTCCATCCCGGCGATGCGCTCCACTTGCGAGGGACGAAGCTCGACGCCGGCAGCCTCGGCGAACGCCTGCCAATGCTGCCTGAAGTCGGCGCGGCCCGCGTCATAGTCACCGCGCGTGGCCGAGTAGATATCGAAGAACGGCGGCTCCGAGACACCAACCAGGGCAGCGAATTCTTGCAACTCGGAATGGGAAGGCGCGAGGCTCAATACCCGGCCATAGTCGAAAATAACGGCATCCCAGCGGTGTGAAGGCATTGCCTTCATTCTTACATGGAGGCGCTGAGGCGAGGTCTTGCCGATGCTATCTCTAGGTGATAATAAAGCCACGCCAGAAAGGCCATCGATACGCGAGTTCGGGTAGTGCGCCGCGCTTCAGAGGCTGTTACGAAACCCGGTTCGTTGCTGCATGGGTGGAACAGAGCGCAAGAACGAGCGCCGTAGGCGCGGACTCATGATAGCCCAGCACGGAGCCGCAGGCGGAGTGCTGGGTACAATGGGGAAAAAACACAGGAGTCCCTCGGCGACGACACCGTTTCGTAACAGCCTCTTCAGCGCCGCGTCAAGCGAGAGCAGTGAAACGGCCTTTAGGCCCGGGGACATGCCCGGGGCTAAAGAGTCTGTGTGAGAACAAGAGTCTTGGTTCGCGAGTGGAACGGATCGAGCGAAAATCGAGCCCGGAGGGCGGAATAATGATAGCCCAGCACGTGGCCGCAATGGGGCCCCCGACTCGCGCCGCCTTTGCGCGAATTGGGGCGGGAAGGCGGAGCGCTGGGTGAGTCGGGAAGTAGATCCGAGTTCCCCCGGGACGACACAGGTACTCACGCAGACTCTAAAGCCCTCCTTCGCAAACCACGTTAGCGCGGGGCCTGAAGGCCCGCACTACCCGAGCAGTGCCGGCGCGAAGTTCTTGGCCAGCGGGGGACCTCGTGCCCTCATTTACACCACAAGGGCAGCCATACAGCGGGAGCGAACATGACCATCAACGCACAGAACGGCCTCATTCACTTAGCCAGCCGTCACACGCTTGACGAAACCATGCAACGACTTGAAGCGCTTCTCGGCGAACGGGGTATCACCATCTTCGCTCGTATCGATCACAGCGGCGAGGCCGCGAAAGTGGGGCTTACCATGGGGCCAACCAAGCTGCTGATCTTCGGCAGCCCGAAGGCTGGAACTCCATTGATGCAGGCCGCCCCCAGCCTTGCGATCGATCTACCGCTGAAAGCGTTGTTCAGCCAGGATGCCGAGGGAAAAGTGTGGCTCACCTACAACGATCCCGCGTACTTGCAGCGGCGGCACAATTTTCCTGCGGAGATGCTTCCCAATATCGCGGGAGTGAACGCGCTGTTTGCAAAAGCGGTGGAGTAGTTAGAAGCCATCTACTCATCTCATAAATCGTTTTGTATCAGGGCACGGCTTCAGAGGCTGCTGAAAAAGTGGCCTCAGCCGCTGTTTTGAAGGGGCGCACCTTCAGGTGCGCCGTTGCACACCCTTTGTTCCTGTCATTCCGAGGGGCTTCAGCCCCGAGGAATCTGCGGTTTCTTTTCGTCGCGGTGACTCTTCCAGCAGCCTCATCAGACTTGCCGCGAAGGGTCAGGAATGCGTTGGGCTTCAGCCCCCGTGGGGATCTGTTTTTGCCGGGGCTTAAAGAGCCTGTGCGAGAACAAGAGTCTTGGCTCGCGAGTGGAACGGACCGAGCGAAAATCGAGCCCGGAGGGCGGAATAATGATAGCCCAGCACGTAGCCGCAACGGCGTCCCCGATTCGCGCCGCTTTTGCGCGAATTGGGGTGGAAGGCGGAGTGCTGGGTGAGGTGGGAAGTAGATCCGAGTCCCCCGGGGACGACACGGGTACTCACACAGACTCTAAAGCCCTTCGGCACGACTAAAAGTCGTGCCCTGATACAAGTCAGCGCGATTTATGAGATGACTAGATAGGTTCCAGTCTGCAGGAAGCTACGATGCGCGCAGCAGCATGAGAGTGACGTCATCGTGTTGCGGGGCAGTGCCGACGAAGCGATCAAGGTCCGCCATAATTGCCTTGAGCAGCATGGGCGGCGATACCGACGAATTTGCGTTCAGCATGGTCAGCAGGCGCACTTCTCCGTACTCTTCCGTGCGATGGTTCTCCGCCTCGACAACGCCGTCGGTGAAGATCACCAGCCAGTCTCCGCTTTGTAGCGTGACTGTACCCGACTGGTAAGGAGCGTCCTCCAGGATGCCTAGCGGCACGCCGCCAACCTCCAGGCGCTCGATGTTGCCGGACTGACGACGCAAAATCGGATTGTTATGGCCGGCATTAATGTACGTCAGGGTCCGGCTTGCGGGATCGTATTCAGCGATAAAAGCAGTGGTGAAGCGGCGACCGTTCTGGCTGTTGGTGCAAGCGTAAGTGTTCATGCGGCCCACCAGTTCGGTCAAGGTGCCCGGGGTGTTGCACAGCGTCCTCAGACTGGCCTGAAACGTGGCCATCAGCATGGCCGCGGGAATGCTCTTGCCGGCTACGTCGGCAATGGCGATCAGAAACTGGTCTCCCCGACGCATGGAACGACGGAAGCGGAAAGACATCGTAATAGTCTCCGGCCACGGTATTGGCCGGGCGTGTGGCGAACGCGATCTCGTCGAGGCCGGGCACCGCGGGAGGCTTCTCCGGCAGTAACCACGCCTGGATTTCTTTCGCGATCTGGAGGTCCCGTTTCATCACCACGCGGTCGGCAACTTCGAGCAGCAAGATGGCGAACATAAGCATGGCCGCCCCAAAAACGGGTATCTATGCTGAACCTGGCATCGCCGGATTGCCAGTTCGCCTCGCCACCGGGAAACAAAATCAAGAGCAGCGCGACCAGCAGTAGAACACGACGCGCGGGCGTCAGCTTCTCCAGCATCGCCCAGAAAAATTGGCGCGCCACATACCAGACATGCTTGCCTCGGGATACCCCTTCCGTGCGAGTTGACATCCACGCCCTGGGAGTAAAGCCGATAACTGGTGCGGGCGTCGGTCTGAAACTGCGACCAGAGCTCGTTGAGCTTCATGCCATCGGTGACGCGCTGCCAGAACTTCTCCACGCGGACCATGATTGGCTCGACGCGCGCCGTAAATTTGTCCTTGCGCGGAGGCGGGGGAACGGTGCGTGGCGGGTTTGAGCTCATTGCGTTAAAGCAGGATTACAGAAAGCGAAGGTACGGGTCCGAGCGAACGGAACCGCAGAGCCGACGTGCGCGAATCATTGCCGGGTCTCTGGTTTCACCTGTTCATCGAGAAAGGCCACCGACTGAACGCCTGAGACCTCAAAGCGCTTGCGGCAGCGAATGTTCTTGCACGCGACAAGGTCGTCGCGGCGAACCATGTAGGAGCGGGCCTTGGCGAACTTGGCGCGGTCGCGCTCGTCGGCCCGCGGGGGCAGTTGGCGTTTCTTGGTGCGAACGAACCAGCCCAGTTCGTACTCCGCGGACTGATGGCAATGAGGACAGTTTAAGGTCGCTTTCCTGGTCTCCTGCCGCTCGTCATACAGGTCGCGCTCGTCCATCAGGTTCCTCCGCGTGGGCCATCAATGAAGGATCACTCAATGCCGCCCATGATATTAGAACATAGTCGCGGGGCAGGATGGGAACGCACTGCCGGGCCGAGGAGAAGACGCTGCCGCCAAATCTCTCCCCAAGAACCGAGACCTGCATCGGCCACTGTGCCGCTTTGCCCGGGTGTGAGCCAGGCAAGCAATTCGTCCCAATCTTTGATTTTGCGGCCCTGAACAGTGCTATGATTCGCGCAAGGAGGGCTTTTTTATGGTACGTCTGACCCTATGCTTTTTGCTGCTGGCCACTGCCCTCGGCCACGCCATTCAGCCGCCGGCCAAGGTTGACAACTCGGGCTCGGTGTCGAACTTCGTAGTCGTCAGTCCGCAGACGCCGATGGTCAGCGATCAGCTACCGCTGGTGATAAAGCAATCGCCGGATGACATGGCGCTCTCCGCGGACGACGAAGGAATCTGTTACAAGATCCGGGCATATATTTTCAAACGCGACGATGACCACGCGCCGCAATTTGTTAAGAGTACGACTTGCGGACCGCGTCAGGCCCATACAGAGAATGCCGTATGGCCTAAGGCCCGAGCAGTTCCAGCCAACTAACCCAATCAAACTTCCTTTGGCGACTGCCTTTGGGTTGAGGAGTCGCCAAGCCTAGAATGCGATCGTGCCACCGATCCAGGGTCGCAGCAATGCGCGCAGTCTGGCCGCCACTTCAGTCTTTCGCCGATAGTCTCGCGATAACTAACCCACGGAGATAGTGTGCCGACATGTCGCGCGTTGGCAGCCGTAATGTGCTTAAAGTCCCGAAACTTGAGCAGAACGTTGAAAAGACTGTGTGAAGCTGTGTAATTCCTTGGGAAATCCTCGACGTCGCTCAGTCGATCTTCCGTTCCACGTTGACTAGCCTGCTGCGCTCGCCAACAGCTTCCGGTGGAGCGAATCAGCCCGAGGTGGGTTCGCCCCGTGACGAAACATAGAAAGCATATGAGAAACGGTACTTTAGTGGGGAATAATACTCCTATTACTAACTGGTAAACCTTTTACATACAGTACTCTAGAACTAATTCCCACCTTGGAACCTTGCTTGCATAACTCTGAGCATTGCCGCGATTCATCCCTGCAGGTTTCGGCAATAGAAAAAAAGAGGTATGCATATGAAAGGACTCCGCAGTCACTATGCGCTTCTGGCATGTTTGCTGGCAGCGTGTCTGATGGCGCCTGCAGCATTCGGACAATCGCTGGTTTCAGGCGACCTTGTAGGTACGGTTACCGATCCGACCGGTGCAGTCGTGTCGAACGCTAGCGTGGGCTTGAAAAGCAATGGCACTGGCGAGACCCGCACCACTACAACCAACTCGAACGGTCTTTACCGATTTTCCTTGTTGAATCCGGGTAGTTACACGGTCAGCGTGTCCGCCCAAGGTTTCAGTTCAACCTCGAGCGTGTTCACGGTCAACGTGGGCCAGGCGACTGTTGCTAACGTGAAGATGGCAGTGGGCGCCAGCTCAACTACGGTGGAAGTCACAGGCGCTCAGCCATTAGTACAAACGGACAATGCCGACCTGTCCACCAACTTTAACTCGACCACAATCGATGATCAGCCCAACGGTGGCAATGACCTGACCTACATAGCGCAGACCGCGCCTGGAGTGACCATGAACACCGGAATGGGATATGGGAATTTCAGTGCCTATGGCCTGCCGGCGACGTCGAACTTATTCACCGTCAACGGCGAGAACGACATGAATCCGTACCTGAACCTGAATAATTCGGGCGCCACTAACCTGACACTTGGTAAGAACGAAGTGCAGGAAGCGACCGTCATCAGTAACGCGTACTCTGGGCAATACGGCCAGCAGGCTGGCGCCCAGGTCAACTACGTTACCAGGTCTGGCACCAACCAGTACCACGGCAATGTCAATTACGCGTGGACCGGTCGCGCCATGGATGCCAATGACTGGTTTAACAATCACACCGGAGCGCCGCGGCCGTTTGCTAATAACAACGAGTGGGCTGCGTCAATGGGTGGTCCGATCAAGAAGGACAAGCTGTTCTTCTTCGTAGACTACGAAGCTCTTCAATACATTGTTCCTTCGAGCGGCCCCGTCTTTGTTCCAACGCCGACCTTCATCGGTCAGGCGCTGGCGAATCTACAGGCGACCGCCCCGGCCGAGGTGGGACTGTACACCAAGCTATTCAACCTGTACACCAATGCCAAAGGGTACAACGGAACCAACTACGTTGCGGGAAGCTGTGGCCAGGCGCTGCCTATCGTCAATCCGGCATTCAACGCCAACAACTGCTTCTCGACCTATCAGACAAGTCCAGCCCTGCCGGGAACGGAATGGATCCTCCCGTTCAGGATCGATTGGAACCAGTCGCAAAACAACCAGTTCTACTTCCGCGCTCGCATCGATCACGGCACGCAGGCCACCTTGGCTGATCCGTTCAGCCCCGACCTCAACGCTGCCAGCTATCAGCCCGCCTATGATGGCCAATTCGGCTGGACCCGGATCATAAGCCCCAATATGACCAACCAGTTCAGCGCGGATCTCAGTCACTTCCAGGCCATCTTCACCCAAGTGAACCCGAGTGTCTTCCCCTATTCCATCGTTTCCACCGGTTTCAATCTTGGTTCGGGCGGTCTCACCAGTGCCGCCTTCGAATTTCCGCAGGGAACAAACGTCACGCAATATCAGTTCCTTGATGATTTCTCCTGGACCAAGGGCAAACACAACTTGAAGTTCGGCGCCAACTTCCGGCGTTACGACATTACCGACTATGTCTTCAGCATACGCAACAACCCCGAGATCTTCCTCGGTGATGCCACCGGTAACTCGGGCACAATCGTGGGAAACCCAGACTACTCGGACGGCGGCGTGCTTGACTTCTATAACGGCACTGCGCTGCAAACCCGTCAGGCGTTCCCCTCTCGCTTGACCCAGCCAGTTGCCATGTGGGGGCTAGGCGTTTACGCACAGGATGAGTGGAAGGTCCGGCAGAACTTGACCCTTACCCTGGCCCTGCGGGCGGAGAAGAACTCCAATCCAGTGTGCCAGACCAACTGCGGCTCGTTGCTGAATGCGCCGTTTAACACCCTTCTCGGAGAAGGTCTGCTCAGTCCGACTACTCCGTACAACTCAATCATTAACGGCAACAACCACCAGCTTTACCACGCCACCGACGCCATCGATTGGGCGCCCCGGTTCGGCTTTGCATGGAGCCCGTTGGGTCCGAACACCGTGTTTCGCGGCGGGTTTGGGATCTTCGACGACGCCTTCCCCGCAGTGGTGGGTGATGCGTTCATGACCAACCTTCCTGGATTGGTCAACGTTCGTATCAATGACACTCCATGGGGCGACACCACCACCTCCAACAGTCCGTACGTTCAGGGGGCAGCGACCGCCGCAGCTATCATGTCGGGATTCAACAATGGGGCGTCCTTCCAGAGCCTTCAAAATCAACTGGGACCCTTGTTTAGAACTCCCGCCTACAATAACCAGATCGGAACTTTCCACACCCCGTACTACGAGCAGTGGAGCTTCGGGATCCAGCAGGCGATGGGGAACATGACCACCCTCTCCATCGGCTACGTAGGCAATCACGGAGTCCACATTCCGGTGAATAATGAGGGGTTGAATGCCTACGGTGCTGGCTTCTCACCATTCCCGGCCACCGTACCTACCCCAATCTTTTCCACCGTTCAGCAGTACTCGTCGAGTGGCGTCGCCAACTACAACGGCATAACCAGCAGCATAGCCATGCGACAGACACATGGATTGTCGCTGCAGTTCAGTTACACCTGGAGCCACGCCTTGGATGACGTATCCAACGGAGGCATCAGCCAAACTCCTTACAACAACTCTCAAACGTTAGGGTCGCTGGTCTATCAGATCAATCCCGCCTGTTTGAAATGCAACAACTATGGCAACGCTGATTACGATGTACGTAACAGCTTCAATGGCAGCTTCGTGTACCAGACGCCGTTCAAGTTCAGCAACAGTTTTGCCAACGCGGCACTGGGCGGCTGGATGGTTTCCGAGAACTTCTTCTGGCGCTCAGGCTTGCCGCTTACCGTCATTGATGGCAACACTTCCATCAATAACTATGGACCAATCAACATGGTCGCAAATGTCCTGGCCTCAGATGGCCAACAGGGCTGCAGCAATGGCAACAGTCAGTGCCTGAATCCTGCTGCCTTCGGTTCGGCGAGCTTGTTCTCAACTTTTCCGAATCAGATACGGAACCAGTACCGTGGACCTCACTTCTTCGACTCCGATGTGACTGTCGGCAAGAACTTCAAGCTGACGGAGAGGTTCCTGTTCAATTTCACCACCAACTTCTACAACATCTTCAATCACCCCAACTTTGCCAACCCAGATCTCAATCTCGCGGATGGGACCTTCGGTCAGATCCAGGTCACGACGGCTCCGCCCACGGGCCCGTACGGATCGTTCTTCCCGGGTCTGCCTTCGGGACGAATCATCCAGTTCGCCGGCAAGATTGTGTTCTAGTTGGTCTGACTCGGTTTCACAGCGGCGGCCCTTTCGGGGGCCGCCTTTTCAGGCGTCACCCTGAGCGCAGGCGGCCTGCTTTTGGCCGCCGGAGTCGAAGAGCCTGCCCCGAGCGGAGCCGAGGGGACCCTGTACCCGAAGGGCCACACGTACACCCACGTTCGAGCAACGCATTTGAGATTTTTCGCCCTTGTAGGGGGCCTTTGACCCCTCGCGGCGCTCGTCGCTCACGATGGCAGCCGAAACGTCTCTTACTCCGCACCGCTCACCTTCGGCGCGTAAGGATTGTCGTCCACCACCTGCCACACGGTGTCGAGCACGGTCCCGTCCACCCATTTCACCACGGCCACGGGACGATCAAGCAGCCGAGGCTTGGCAGGTTTGCCGCCGCAGATCTTCTCCACCTCGGCTTGCAGCTCTTCGATGGGACGAATCGGCAGGCCTTTGCCCTTCACCGCATCGAGCAAGTCTTGCCGTCGCGGATTGATGGCGATGCCGCGCTCGGTCGCGACTACATCGATCAGCTCACCCGGCCCGGTCAACGTGGTCACTTCGTCGACGATCACCGGAATGCGATCGCGGAACGACGGGACCGCAAGAATCGTGCATCCCGCGAACAGGCAATTCTGCCAGCCGCCGATTCCGTGCAGCAGGCGCCCGTCGGAGTGGGTCACGACATTCGCATTGAAGTTGACATCAACCTCGGTTGCGCCGAGCACCGCGGCGTCAACCATCGAAGCGAAGTTGCCCTTGCCGTGAAAGTTGTACGACGTGAACGGACTGGTGGCCACGTGACGCGGATTGCTGGCGATCGAGCGCACTGCATCCAGGTCGAACGTCTGCCCGTCGAGGATGTATCCGATGAGACCTTCGTTGAGCAGATCGACCAGATACTTGGTTGAACCTCCGCGCACGAAGCTGGCCTTTACGTTGGCTTGCTTCATCATGCGGGCGAGGTAGTCCACGAAAGCCAGCGCGATGCCGCCCGCGCCCGCCTGAAAGGAGAAGCCGTCGCGCATGATTCCGCTGTCGCGGAGGAAGCGCGCAACCAGCTCGGAAATTCGCAGGCGATCGGGACTGCGCGTGATCTGCGTGGTGCCGCTGACGATCTTCGACGGATCGCCGATGGAGTCAACCTCGACCACGTAGTCAACGTTGTTGCCCTGGATCTGCCAGGGAACGCAGGGGAACGGCACAAGATTGTCGGTCACCACGATGACGCGATCGGCATAGACGGAATCGGCGAGCGCAAATCCCAGCGAACCACACGCCGATCTGCCGTGCGAGCCATCGGCGTTGCCGAAGAAGTCCGCCGTGGGCGCGGCGATTACGGCGATGTCAATGTGGACCTCGCCATCCTGCACCGCCTGCCAGCGTCCACCGTGCGAGCGCAACACTCCCGAGGCCGCGCATGTGCCCGTGCGAGCAGTAGTCGCCGAGCGGCCCATTCATGCTGCCTTCGATGTGATGCACCGCGCCCGACTTCATCAGGTCGATCACGGGCTCGTGGCACGGAAACGATGCGCTGGGAAACCAGACCAGGTCCTTGGCGCCCATGCGCGCGGCGGTCTGCAACGCGGTGAGCGCGACGCGGTCTCCATTGCGCAAATGGTGATGATTGCTGATGGTCATGCCATCGCGCAGTCCGCAGAGACGCAGCGCAGTCTCCAAGTCGGGGACGCGCTTGTCGCCGTTGGCGGGATAGTCGCTGCTGCTGCGGATCGGCGGGCCTACTTTGTTCCCCGTGGAACAATGCTGGTTAACTCCTTTGTATGGCATCTGCTTCGCGGCCGTTGACCTGGGTTGGCACGCGACGGCCCGCAGCATTTGTGATCAAGCCGCTGGCTACGACCGCGCTCATGATGGTTCTCCTGGCGACCGCATGCGTCGGCGATGATGCCCATCTTCCTGGCGCGTGCAACCAGCTTCACCGCGCGCTGCACCACCGGAGCGTCAATCATCTTGGAGCCCAGGCTCACCACTCCAAGACCGCGAGCTTGCGCCTCTTCGTACGCCGCGACGATCGTCAGCGCCTTCTCCAGTTCGTTCGCTGCAGGCGCAAATGCGCGATGGATGATTTCAATCTGCACCGGATGAATACAGCCCATGCCCTCGAATCCCATGGCGCGCGACGGCCTCGCCCCAGTGCAGCAGTCCGTCAGTGTCAGACACATCGCCGTACACCGAATCGATGGCCTGCACGTGCGCGGCGTGGGCGGCGTTCACCACGCGCTGGCGGGCATAGAGCGACTCGCTTCCGCCGGCCGTCTTGGCCACGCCAAGATCGGCGGTGTAGTCCTCCAACCCGATGGTGATGGCCGCGATGCGCTCCGACGCCGTCGCAATGGCGAATGCATTCTCGATGCCCAGCGCCGATTCGAGAATCGGCATCAGCCAGATGGGACGAGTGACGCTCCCCTGCTTGTGCGATGGAGTCGATAGCTCCCATCCACGTCAGCTACCTGCGCTGCAGTTTCGACTTTCGGAATCAGGATGAGATCGGGCGACTGCGGAACAATCTCTTCCAGGTCGGTCAGTCCCAAGGGCAGCTGATTGATTCGCACCATGCGCTCCGCCGCCCCGAAATCCACCGCTCGCAGCGCATTGCGAACCAGCAGCCGGGCCGCATCTTTCTCGGCATGGTGCACCGAATCTTCCAGGTCGAGAATGACCGCGTCCGGCCCATGCAGTCCGGCATTGACGAAGTACTTGGGTTCATTGCCGGGAAGATAGAGCCGCGAGCGCCGCAGACGGTCACGCTGCGACGGCGCCGCAAGCGTCACCGCCTCTGGCAGTGCCGCTTTGCCCTGTGCGAGTCCGGCGCGGCGCACCGCTGCTTCGATGCGCGCCGCGATCACGAACGGCAGCGCGCCTTCATCCACAATCTCGATCGACGCGTGCTCGACGCCGAGCGTGCGCAGCACGTCGCGCACCTGCTGCCGGATGACCTCACCGTAATACAGTTCGACGCGCGAGCGCAGGCCGATCTCGATCCCGCCACTGGTGCGCTCTTCGAAGCTGACGTGCAAGTCGGAGCGAACGTCGTCGCCCGCGCGTCCGGCCTCGCCTCGTCGCGATACCCTAGTTTCTGCTACTGCCGGCATAAGCCTTCTCCACCATCACCCTCAAGCTTCGCCAGGATGGCGTCCGTCATCTGCGTCGTCGAGGCCGCGCCCTGCGCCAGCGATCTCGCTCCGCCGGAGATGCGCATCATGTCATAGGTGCGCACTTTGCCTTCGGCCACGACCGCCGCGATGGCGTCGCGAATCTTGCGCGCCTTGTCGTTCTCGCCGAGGTGATCGAGCATCATCGCCGCCGAAAGAATCATGGCAATCGGATTGACGATCGCCGGATTCAGCTCCGCATACTTGGGAGCCGAGCCGTGCGTGGGCTCAAACACTGCAACCTCCTGGCCGATGTTGCCGGAAGCCGCAAAACCAAGCCCGCCAACCAGTCCCGCGAACGCGTCGCTGATGACATCGCCGAACAAGTTGCTGGCCACGATCACGCCATACTCCTCGGGGTTCTTGGTCAGCCACATGGTCTGCGCGTCGATGTTGGTGGACCACAGCGCAATATCGCTGTACTGCTTCTGCACTTCCTTGGCGACCTCTTCCATCATGCCGGAAGTTTCGCGCAGCACGTTGGGCTTCTCGCAGATGGTCACCGATTTGTAGCCGTGCTTGCGAGCGTACTGGAATGCGGCTTCGCAAATCCGCCGCGCCGCCGGACGCGTGATGATGCGCACCGAAATCGCGAGGTCCTCGCCGGCGACCTTGTCGAACGGCTTGAACTTCGGGTGTGTGCGCAATGCGTCGCGCACCGGCTGCGGAGGATTCGTCCACTCGACTCCCGCATACAGTCCTTCGGTGTTCTGGCGGAAGACGACCACGTCCACCTTGGGCTCTTCGAAGCCGCCAGCCGGTTTCTTGCGGATGAAGTTGAGCGGGTTGCCGGGGAACGACAGGCATGGCCGCATGCACACATCGAGGTTGAAGATCTGCCGCATGGAAACAATCGGGCTGAAATACTGATGGCCTTTGCCGCGCAGGGCGGGGCTCAGCTCGGCTTCGGCTTCCTTCTTTGGCTTCGAGGTGATGGCGCCGAACAGGCCGACCTTGTGCTGGCGCAGCAGCTCAATGGTGCGCTCGGGAAGAGCATTGCCTTCCTTGATCCAGCACTCCCAGCCGATGTCGGCGTGGACGTACTCCGCCTCGAAGCCGACCGCGTCGAGCACCCGAATCGCTTCGGGCAGGACCTGATTGCCAATGCCATCGCCCGGCATGGATACGACTTTATGTTTTGCCATGAATGCGGACTCCTCTAATCGTTATTATCCCGAGACCAGCTTTGAAGGGGCACGGCTTCAGCCGTGCCGTCCTCTGCTCGTTATGCATGGCTTTAGCCGCTGAGGGGCTTCGGTGCTCAGATGACATGCGACTTCTGCGCCCCGCAGGCTAAAGCCCACCTCTCAACACTCACAAACGGCGTCAGCAAAGCCGTGCCCTTCAAACCAGTCCAAGCGAAGCGCTGGGTTAAGCCCTCCGCTCGGTGCGGGCTTGTCCTAACGCGACCACAATGTCCCACATTGTGGGAATAACTTCTACACCGCTGCAACTCCAATATTCAGCCCCAGCTTCCGGCTCACCAGATTCTCCACTCCACCGGCAATCACCAGCGACTGCGGCACGCTGCCCAGCGCCGGGAACGCGAACTGCTCGCCTGCGTAGCGTATGGTGCTCGCGGAGAAATCAACCTCGACCTCGTCCCCGGGAATGATCGTCTTCTCCTTGCGGCCGACCGCATCCGCAAACTTCGCGCGCAACCGGTTCACCAGTTCGGGCGTCTCGATGCACAGAAAGCCGTTGTTAAACGCATTGCGCAAGATAGGTCTGCGAGAAGCTGCCCGCAATCACCAGCGGAATGCCCTTGTATTTCAGCGCCGTCACCGCCTGCTCGCGACTGGAACCGGTGCCGAAATTGAAGCCGCCGACGATCACGTCCCCTGCTCGCGTGCGCCCGGCAAACTGCGGATCGTAATTCTCCATCACCACGCGCGCCATCATCTCCGGAGTCATGTCTTCGCGATAGGTGTAGTCCTTGCCGTAGATGCCGTCGGTGTTCAGGTTATCCTGCGGCAGGAAGATCAGCCTGCCCTGCACGCGCTGCGGAAATCCGGGCAGGATTTCGACCTTCTCGGCCGGAGCCGAAGCCGTGGCGAGCTCTTCAAAGCGCTTCGTCAGCTCGCGATACTCGGCTTCCGCAGGTCCGCAAATGTAGCCGGCGACCGCCGACGCCGCGACCACCTCGGGGCTGCCCAGATAGCACTGCGCATCGCGCGAACCCATGCGTCCTTTGAAATTGCGATTGGTAGCCGAGATGCCGACCTCGCCCGCTTCGAGCAACCCGGTGCCCAGGCCGATGCACGGTCCGCATCCCGACGGCAGCGGATGCGCGCCCGCATCCAGCAACGTTTGCCACACGCCGCGCCTCTCCGCTTCGTCCTGCACCGCACGGCTGGCCGCCGCAAGATAAAACTGCACACCCGCCGCGACTTTCTTGCCTTGCAAGCACCTTCGCCGCGGCCTCCAGATCTTCCAGTCGCGAGTTCACGCACGACACCAGGTATGCCTTCTGGATCGCGACTTTCTTCTTCGCGATCTCGGCGACCGACTGCATCACCTGCACCGTATCCGGACCGGAAACGTGAGGCGTGACCTCCGCGAGATTCAGCGTGATCCGTCCCGCGTACGCCGCATCGTTGTCCGGCGCCGGAGGATTCGCGCGCCACTCCGCAAACTTTCTCTTCGGGAATGCGCGCAATCCCCTGCGCCCGCAATTCACGATTGCGCGCTTCGAGGTACTGCAGCGTGACCTCATCCACCGGGAACCAGCCGACCAGCGTTCCCCACTCCGTGGACATGTTGGCGATGCTCAGCCGCGCATCCATGCTGAGCGACGCCACACCCGGGCCGGTGAACTCGACGGCAGCGTTCAACACTTCTTCCCGGTTGTAGAGTCCGCACAACGTCACGATCACGTCTTTGCCGGTCGCACCCGGCGCGAGCTGGCCTTCGAGCACAACCTGCACGGTGCGCGGAATCTGCCACCAGAACTCACCCGTCGCCCAGATGGCGGCCGCGTCGGTGCGCACCACCGGCGTGCCGATCGCGCCCAGTGCGCCATACATATTGGAGTGCGAATCGGAGGCGACGACGAATGTCCCCGGCAGCACGTAACCCTTCTCCACCATGATCTGATGGCCGATGCCGGTGCCCGGCGGATAGAAGTCGATGCCCTGCTCGCGCGCAAACGCCTCCATGCTGCGATACTTCGCCAGGTTCGACTCTTCCCTGTTCTGAATGTCGTGATCGGCGGTGATCACCGGCTGCGCGGGATCGTGCACCTTCTTCGCGCCGATGGCCTTGAATTTCTTCATCACCGCAGAGGTGTTGTCGTGGGTCATCACGTGATAGGGACGAATGGAGAGAAAGTCACCGGCACGCAGCGGGCGACTCGGTCCCTCGGTCATGTGGGCTTGCGCGATCTTCTCGACGATGGTCTGTCCCATCTCAGTGGCTCTCCCGCCGCCGATGCATGGTCGGCCTTGAACAGCTTCATCAACTCAGTCACGCTCGTCTGCTTCTCCAGGTTCCAGATGGCGTCCATCGCGCGGCGACGGGCTCTCGCGCGACATCACCGGCTCCGCCAGCGCCTCGAACTTCTCTTCCACTTCCTTGTCGGTCAGCGGATTCCGCGGATCGCCCTTGGGATAGTCAAGCTGCGTGGTGAATTCGCGGCCATCGATGGTATGGATCCGCACAATCACACGCTGCAGCGCCGGAAAGACCTTCTCGATCTCAGGATCGGCCGCGACGGCGATCTTGCTGAGCTGGGCCCGGATCACCGGATCCATGATCTTGGCCTGGGTAAACTGCAACGGCGTGACCTGGCGCTCGGCGATAGCAGCAGCGATGACATACGGCAGCGAGTGATCGGCCGTCTCCTTGGTGTGCGGATCGTACTTGCTGGGATCGCTGAGAATGTCGGCCCCGCGCGCCGTGGTGCGAATGTGTACTCTTGCGATGTCGTTGGGCTTCAGGTCGTTGTCCTTCACCAGCGCCAGCACGGCGGAGATCGGCGTATGCGTCAGCGCTTCGGTGGGAAATGCCTTCATCCCACATTGTGTGATACGCCACGAGTCGCCCAGCCCGTCGGTCAGAATGTTCAGCTTCCACTCCGGCCCGAAGCAGTGCACCAGCCCTTCTTTGCCGTCGATCACGTGCTCGGGACCGCGTATATCCCTTTTCCGCCAGCAAGGCCGCCAGCACGCCGCTCTGCGTGGCCATGGGATCGACCGTGTTCTTCATCATGGTCAGTTTGCCGGCGGTGACCGCGCCCAGCGTGGCGCGCGCGCTGGCGCTGATGCCGATGGCGTGTTGAATCTGCTCCGCGCTGAGGTGCAGCATGCGCCCCGCGACGATCGGCGAAACGAACGCGGTCAACGTGGCATGATGCCAGCCGCGCTCGCGAATGCCGGGGAACGCCGCTTCGCACAACCGCATCTCGAACTCGTGGCCCAGCACCAGGCCGACGATCAGCTCGCGCCCATCGCTGCCCGCGCGCTCGCAGCAGGCCATCGCCGCGGGAAAAATGTCCGAGGGATGCGAGGGGTCCTGCTTCCAGTAAATGTCGTTGTAGTCCATGCAGCGAATCATCAGCGCATTCGCCAGCGACGCTGAGACCACATCCATCCGCCGGCCACTGCCGATCACGGTCGCTTTTCCGGTTCCGGCAATTTCGTTCAGCACCTCCAGCGCGATCTTCACGTCATGCTGCTGGTAGCCGCCCAGCGCACAGCCAATGCTGTCGAGCAGGAAGCGCTTGGCCTGATACACCGCATCTTTGGAGAGCTGCTCGAACTTCACGCCGGCGGCCCATTGCGACATGGTTGCGGTGATCGTCGGCTTGGCCGCGGCTTTGCTCGGGGCTGGCGCAGTTGTGGTTGACATGAGAATCTTCTCCTCTCTATTTCGCCAGGTTCTTGAACGGCTGAAAGGCCATGAAATCGGCGTGATGCACGATGTAGGCCTCGGTGGTGCGCTTCACCAGGTCGCCCTCCGCGGCGTGCGATGCAATGATGTGGCACACCGCGTCGGGCACGCCGCATTCCATCGCCAGCGCCACGCCGGTGAACGGATGGCGCAGCAGCTCGCCGCGCTTGCTTTGCCGGGTCTTGCCGTCCACGTGCTCGTACTCCAGCAGCTTGCCGACATCGGCCAGAATCGCGCCCGCAATCACGGTGTCCATGTCGATGGGTAGCGCGTCCCCCATAAATTCCTTCATGCTCTCGGCCGCCTTGCGCGCGATGTGCACCACGCAGCGTTTGTGCTCCATAAACGTCGTCGGGCAGTTGGGCACCAGCAGGGTGAACGGAATGCGATTGAGGTCGTCAGGCGTTAGCGCGCTGAGTTCGAGCGCGCGCTGCCAGGTCTTGGTGACCTGCTCGCGCAGCTCGGGCGCCTGAATCCACTCAATCTCAGGCCACAATTTGAGGACAGCTTCGCGCATCGATACTCCTCCGCCAGCCGGGGTGAAATTGCACCGTACGCTGGCGCATGTCTCCTTGCCGCAAACACTCTATTGCAACAGCTTCGGTGCACAACCGACTAGGACATTCGTCACAAATTCCACGTGACATGCTCAATCTGGTTGGTGATTTCCTCGGCGGGCGTTTCAGGCGGGAAGCGCATGGGCTTGCCGATCACGACCGTCAGCTCTCCGGGACGCGCGATCTTATGGCCGGCCATCTTCATCTGGTACAAGCCATCGATGCGCATGGGAACAACCGGAATGTTCAGGCGCGCCGCCAGCATGCCAACGCCCGAGCGGAACGGCGAAGGCTTGCCATCGGGCGTGCGCACGCCTTCGGGATAAACCAGGACGCTGTAGCCGCGATCCACCGATTCACCCGCGTAGGCGAAACTCTCGCGCACGCCCGACTGCTGCGGCAGCGGAAAAACATCGAACAGCGCCACGACCAGGTAGTATCCGACCTTGTAAGACAGCCGCCGGAACGGATTCCAGCCTTGCGGCGGCCGCCACATCTCCCACAGCATCTCTCCCCACATGCCGACCGCGAGCTTGTGCCGCACGCGAGGCGGAAGCGCGATCAGCGCGAAGCCAACATCGATGTAGGTAACGTGGTTGCAACTGATGAGGAACGGCCCGTCGATCCCGCGTAGGTTCTCGCGGCCAACGATCTTGGGGTGGGCCATGATCATGGTCGCCGGCCAGGTGAGCAGATAGTAGATGAAGTTGCGAATCCACCGGATCGGCCAGCGCTGCGCCCAGCGCGGATATTGATACCCGCTCTGCGGCGACTTCTGCGGCTCACGCAGCAAGCGTTCGAGGTCGCCGACCGTGCTGACGCTGGTGAAGTTCGCCTCGTTGAGATCGACCTGGTAGCGGTCTTCCAGCGCGCTCATCAGCTCGACGCGATCCATGGAGCTCAGGTTCAGGTCTCCGTCGAGCTTGGCATCTGGCGTGAGCGGGCCGGTGCTGCGTCCGGTGACGCGGGCGATCAGGTCCTGCCAAGGCGCCCTGCGGCACGCCGGCTCCGTCGCCGCCCGAGGCGAAATGTTGCTGCACCGCCTGCTGGATCGCAGCGATCTTGGGCTTCTGCGTGGGCGTGCGCGGGAAGTCCTGCTCGGGCCACACAAACCAGCGTCGCATTTGCTGATACTCCGCGAGCTGCTGGTTGGCGTGCCTTACCACCGGCTCCGGATCGGCGGAGTCCGCAGGATGAGCACGGCGCAGGGTTCGGCATTGCCGCCCTGCTCCAGACCGACGACCGCGCAGTCGCGCACTTCGGGTTGTTGTCGCAACGCCGCTTCCAGGTCCTCGGGATAAATGTTCATCCCTTCGCGCGTCACGATGACATTCTTCTTGCGGCCCTTGAAATAAAGATTGCCTTCGGCGTCGAGTTCGCCGAGATCGCCAGTGCGAAACCAGCCTTCCTCGCTCAACACCGGCTTCAGCTCTTTTCCCTGCCAATAACCGGCAGCGACGTTGGCGCCGCGTACCAGGATTTCGCCCTTGTCATCCAGCTTGATCTCGCGCCCTTCGAGCACCTTGCCAATCGAGCGTTTGCCGGTGTGAAAGGGATGGTTCAGTGAGATCAGCGACGTTGTCTCCGTCAGGCCGTAGCCCTGGATGACCACGAAGCTCAGGCGCCGCCAGAATTCCTCGGTCTCGGCGTCGAGCGCCGCGCCGCCCGAGATGAAGGCCCAGAACTTCCATCCGAACTGGTTGTGAATCTTCCGAAAGCGCCACCAGCGCCGCACGAAGTGCTGGTTGTTGGCGGCGAGAAATTGGCGCCGGAACCACTCCTGCTTCCCTGCCGCTTCGAAGTCGCGCAGGAGCTTGTCTTTCAGCGACTCCATCAGGCGCGGGACCGCGACCACCACCGACACGCGTTCTTTCTTGATGACGTGCAGAACCTCCGTCGGATTCAGCGTGTCCTGGAAGATCACAGTGGCGGCCAGCAATTGCGGCAGGAAGATCCCGAGGAACTGTCCAAAGACGTGGCTCAGTGGCAGCAGATTCAGGAAGCGCAGCGGATGAAAGATGCGCTCGTAACGAAGGTATTTCCCGATCTCGCGCTCCAGCGGCTCGAGGTTAGCCAGAATGTTGCCATGCGAGATGACCACACCGCGTGGCTCGGCGGTCGTGCCCGAGGTAAAGACGATCTGCACGATGTCGTCTCGCGTGAGCGGTGGCGGAACGACGGGTTCGACTCGAGTACGCAGCAGATCTGCTCGCGCAGAGTTTCCAGATTGATCTCCGCGACGCCCGGAGATCTGGTTCTGCACCGAGCCAACGCAGAGCCTGGCGTCTACCTGTTGCGCGATCCGCTGGGCGAAATCCGGAGCTGCAATCTTGTCGATGGGCACCACGATGGCGCCGCGCAACAGGCATCCGAAAAACGCGACCACCCACTCGGCGCAGTTCTCGCCCCAGATCAAGACCTTGTCACCCTTACCGATGCCGCGCTGCTCCAGCTCGCGCGCAAAGCGATAGGCGTCGCTCAGCACATCGCCGTAGGTCCATCGCTGCATACGATAGCCGCGATGGTGAACGTAGGCCACCTCCCGAGCGTGGCGGCGGAAGTTATCGAGGTATTCCAGGATGGTGGCGTGGGCCATCTACTGACAGTTTAACTGCTCGAAGGAGTGGATATAGTTTCGGTTCGAAGGCACGGTAGAGCGGCGCTTCAGCGCCGCGTTCGCGGTCTTTATCCTGGGCAGGGCCGGCTTCAGCCGGCGGCACCTTCCTGCATGCGCAACTACATCAAGAACCAAGCTGCTAGCCATCCAGCTGGCGCACTACTCATGGACCGTCGCGCAATTCCACACCATGCACCGCCGCGTTTTCGACCTTCTCAATCGCGACGAATCGCCACCCACTCATTGTTGCGATTCAGATAGCGCACCGTTCGCCCGCCGAGGATGTTTGCCACCTGCTGCGGCGCCAACTCCTCGCGATAGTCGAAGAAGCGTTCCTGAAGCTTCCTGGCCGAAGGGCAAGCTCCGAAACAGAGGGTGCGGAGGCTGCCACTTGGTCGGAAACAGCAGCGCGACATCGAACTGATCGGTGGCTTGCGCGGCCCGTTCAATTTCGAGCGCCGAGAAGTTCTCGATGGGCACCACTGCGAGCGGCTGTCTGACGTATCCCAGAAACGGACGCGTAAGTTCATCGGAAGCCGGCCACGCGGTGAGCACGCGTGCATGCGGGAAGCGCGCCGCCAATTCATCGGCCGCCAGTTTGTGGACGATGATGTAATCGCGATACAGCAGCGTGTCTTCCGGAGCGATCCGATACGGTGGCGGAGTGAGCAACGCGAAGATGAAGGCTGCGCAGGTAAGCGCGATCCACCACGGCCCAATGCCGGAGGCGCCGCCACAGCGTGGAAACACAAATCAGGATCACTAGCGGCAGCACCGGAAGCATGTAGCGAGCCAGCACTGCGCCTCCCAGCGCCGACAGAGCCAGGACGTTCGCCACGATGACCACTCCAAACACCAGCTGCACGTTGATGGGAATACGGGGGCGCCGAGTGCCATCGGACTCCTGCAGCGGAGGCCGGCTCATGGCGTAGGCGGCGGCCAGGGTCAGGACGAACAGGTTCAGGTAGCCCAGCATGTGCCAGAGCCGTATCAGGATCGCGAGAACAATGCGCAAGGGGCTGAGCGTCGCTTGCAGGTTGTAGCGCAGGTACTCCGGATTGCCGAAGTAAAAGCCGGTCCGGTGATGATGGTAGAGAAACCACAGCGCCAGCGGAACCAGGCACAACAGAAACGAGAATGCGGATAGCCGTCGCCGCCCGTAGCAGGCAGAGTGCTTCGCCTGGCTGTGCCTTGCCTCGCAGCAGGGGGCAAAGCAGCTCCCAGGCCAGCAGCGCCAGTGGCGTGACGATCGCAGTCTCTTTGGCAAGAGGTGCAAGGGCGAAGAAGACGATGCTGGCCACCGGTCTGCGCTCAACGTACATAGCCAGTCCCCAAAGAGTCAGTGCGCAAACCATCATGTCGAGGTGGGCCAGCGAACTCTGCGCAAAAAACACGGAGTAGACACGCCGTGCACAGGACAGTTGCGGCGGCGACCGCCTCGTTGGCCACATCGCGCGCCAGTCGCCACAACCCGAGCAGCGCGAACGCAGCGATCAGCAGCATTGCCGTTCGTGTGACGGCGGGTGTGAAGGCGCTGAACTTCCACCAGAACGCCAGCCACAGCATCACCAGCGGAGGATGGGCGTTGGAGAGCGTGGTGTGCGGAATCAGCGAACCGGTGAGCAACAGATCGCGCGCCGCCGGGATGAAGTAGCCAGCCTCGTCCCAGAAGTAGGGCAGGCGCAGCAAAGGCGCATGGGTGACGAAGAGGAAGGTAAAGATGAGCGCGTAGGCGAAGAGGCTTTCACGAACTCGTCCGATTCCCGGCAAAAGTCGCCCGTCACGGACCGCCGGACGCGAGGGATCGGTGTGACGACGGGGGTTGCCTTCCGAGATAGGGGTTCTTTGACTGCGCTCGGCCAAAATCGGGCCTCGCTCCGCTCAGAATGACAGATGGACTACTTGACCGGGAGTCACCGCGGCAAACACCTGGCTCGCATGGCACAGCTAAAGCTGTACCCCTTCAAGGACAAAGGCGTGGCAATTTCTAGTGAATCGGACCGGAGCCAGGCCCCATGCGCGGATCCAGTTTGATCTCGCCGAAGGTGTTCTCGTAGTTCACCAGGTTCTGCTGCAGTATGGTGTACAGCGCCTTTGCCTGCTGCGGGCTCAAATAGATCCCCTGGAAATTCCGAACGTCCACCCGGGTCTCGTCCTGCTGCGTCAACGTGCCGAAAATGAGGAAGAAGTCCCATACGTTCACCCGCACCTGGACGCTGTTGGCATAGCTTTCGCGATAGTCGGGAGTATTGGTCAGCTGGATCGATGGCTGCGGAGGATTCGTCATGGTGGCCTCGAAAAGGGTTGGCAGTGGCCGCTTGTCAGTTGCCAGATGAGGTCACTGGAAACTGCCACCGGCAAACAGAAATCGCAGTGTACCAGAACCCGGCTGATCGGTTGCGCGCCTCGTCGGTCGGCCAACTGAAAACCGGCGAGCCGCGCATTGGATTCCGGCCGGCAGTAAAAAGGCGGCCCCGCAAGGGGGCCGCCGAAGTGAAGCAGAGTCGAGCGATTAGAAGGTGATCTTCCCCGAGATCTGGATTACACGCACCGATGAGTCGAAGCCCAGGAACACTCCATAAGGGCTCGTCGGCATAGGCTGCATGGCCGAGATCTGTCCGAACGTCGAGTCACCCAGGAAAGCATCGGGGTTCGAGAAATTCGGGTGGTTGAAGATGTTGTAGGCACTCATACCGACTCCGAAGTTCACGCGCTCCCCGAACTTAAAGTTCTTGAAGATGCTCAGGTCGGTGTCGAAAAAGTGCGGCCCAACGTACTGATTGCGCCGCTGCGGCGAGAACGTCGAGTATCCGGTGAAGTCAGCGAGAAGCCGAATCCACGAAAGCCGCGGCGTTCAGACACGGAGTTCGCCGCTCCGTTAATGCTGGCCGCTCCCCTTCCGCAGCTGCCCTGTCCAGGATTGCTGCCCGGAAGAACGGGGAAGCCCAGGATGGGCGCGGAGCCATTGACGATGGATCCTTCGGTATTGCCGTCTTCGATCGAGAACGGCAGCCCGCTGCGCCAGAAGATCTTACCCGTGAACTCCCAGCCATTGACCGCACCGTTCGCGAACTTGTTGCCCATGTGGAACGAGGGATGGAAGACGAAGTCCGCGTTGAACGAGTTGCGGATGTCATAATCCGAACTGCCATAGTTGCACTGTTTAAGGCTTCCAGGACAGATCTGTCCACCGGCGAGCGAATCGCCGTAGGTGAAGATGCCGCCGTTGGAGAGCTCATCCATGTTGTGGGCCCAGGTGTAATTCGCGTGCGCCGAAACCCACTTGGAGAAGTTGCTGCGCAGGCTGACGGTCACTCCGTTGTAGTTGGACACGGCGCCGCTTTGCACCTGTCCTACCGTTCCGTAGTTCGGTACTGCGGGCGATCCGGGAACCAATCCCTCGTACAAACCGCCTGGATCGTATTCGTTGTTCCAGCTGTTGTTGTAAGGAATACGGATTCCGTGGTTTCCGGCGTAGGAAATGATCAGGGCCGTACTAGGAGTGATTTCCTGCTGAATCGAGAAACTCCACTCCTGCCAACGTGGGGCGTGCAATGTGCCGTTGATCGCACTGAAAGCCGGACCGGCAAAATTCACTCCGAACGGTTTCAGGGCTGCGTGAAGTTGGTTGTAGCTCTGATTGTTTGTGAATCCGGTATTGAAGATGGCAGCTGACTGCGTGTAGGCATACTCTGAGCCATTCACGCCGGGATCGAAGGGCAGTGTGCCGTTCGTGCCCTTACCCGTAGGCCGAATGCGGAAGGTGACCGACACCGGAGGATTGGTCAACAGATTGTCCACCAGACCGGCCGGCGGCGAGTCATAGAACAGGCCAAAGCCACCGCTGATGACGGTCTTGCCAGTCTTGTACGGATCCCAGCGGAAACCAATGCGCGGAGACCAGACGAGCGCATCCACACCCTGGTAGGCCTGATGCTGGTTGTAATTGATGTCCGAAGTGTACGGAACGTCGCCGGCGTTCGCACCCGCCTGCACGCTGGGGAGCGAGTTGAACGTCGTCTTGAAGTTGGCGAAGCAGTTGATCTGGCAGACTGGATTCGAGTTGCGCTCCACTCGCAATGCCAGGGTCAGCGACAAGTTGCTCTTTACCTTCCACTCGTCCATGCCATACACGCCAAGGCCCCACAACGCGATGGGAACGTTGCTTGCCAGGTTGTCGGCCCGGCGGTACTGGCCAGCCCTGCCTTCAGTAAAGGCCTGCAGCGCGTTTTCCGAGCTGGTGGCCAGGCTGAAGTAGGTCAACGGGGTGTTGTAGAAGAAGTTGTGATCGCTTACGTCGTAGCGCCGGAAGTTGCCACCGAACTTGAAGCTGTGGTGACCCTTGTTCCAGCTGAGGTTATCGATGAACTGATACTGCGTGATGTTACGCCCTTGCGGGAACGCTTCCATCCTGCCGATGACGCTAGACAAGCTGGCCGCGCCCAGCGGGTTGGTTCCACCAAAAATCAGGGCCTGCGGGAAAGTGCTGAGCGCCAGGTCCTGGTTCTGTGCGAACTGGGCCACATAGTGGCTGCCCGCGGCGGTGAATTCGTTGGTCACGTTGGGCGAAAATACGTGGGTTTCCTGCAACTGAAGGTCCCACGATGGCTGGTTCGACAGGGCGTCGAAGTTCGAGCTCAAAGGATCCAAATAGGTGGGCTGAACACCGTGATCCAGCTTGTAGCGGCCCGATACCCGGTCCTTGTCACTGAAGTTATAGTCAACCTTGAAAGCCAGGATCCACTCTTTCGCTAGAGCGCTAGGAGTAGCGTTAAAAGCTGCGAAACAGCTCTGCGTAGCTCCATTGAAGCCCGGCAGGTTAAGGCCAGTACACTGCGCGTTGTTGGGAATCACCTGCGCATTGCCAGCCCCAGGGGCGTTGGCGAACAGACCCAGCATCTTCTGGTACAGCGGAAACTCAGCCGGTTGCAATGCCTGCACGTTATTCAGAACGGCGGTAGCAAATGCCGGCGTCGGAATGTTGGTGTTAATAACGTTGGGCAGAACAAACCGCAAACCTTCGGTGTCCACGAAGAAGAACAGCTTGTCCTTCACGATCGGACCGCCCACGTTGGCCAGCCACTGATTGGCGTTGGAGAACGGCCTCGGGGTCACCGGATCGGAGTTGTTGTTCATCCAGTTGTTGGCGTTCATGGCGCGGCCGTTCCACCAGTACTGGGCCGTTCCGTGGAACGCGTTGGTGCCCGACTTGGTGATCATGTTGACCTGAGCGCCGGACAACTGCCCGTATTCACCCGAGTAGGGGTTGGCGACGATGGTGGCTTCCTGAACTTCGCCCGAACCGAGCGTGAGGTTGGTCGCGCCCGAGTTGTTGATGTTGAAGTACGGGTCCATGTCGTTCTCGCCGTTGACCGTGAATAGATTCGAGGTCGCGGGGAGACCGTTAACGGTAAAGTTGCCGTAGCCGCCGGTGTTATTCATGACCGCGCCCGGAGTACTCTGGGCGATGTTGGTGATGTCACCACCGGGGTTGGGCAAGCTCTGTACTTCCTGCTCGGAATAAGCGGTGCTGATGCTCGGAGTCGTAGTAATTACAGGGATTGCTTCGCCCGAGACCTCGACCGTCTGTGCACCCTTCGAAATCTGCAGGCTGATATCCGCCTCGGTCGTCTGGCCAAGGTTTACCGAGACTGACTGCTCAACCGTAGCAAAGCCCGGCTGAGAGACAGACACCGTGTAGCGGCCCGGCCTCAGCAAGGCAAAGCGATAATATCCGGCGCCGGTGGTCGCGCTCTGCTGCGTGGTTCCGGTGTCGAGGCTCTTCAAAGTAACCGACGCGTTAGGAACGACTGCACGGCTGGGATCGGTCACTGTGCCGGCGACTTCGCCGGTAGTCAGGGACTGCGCCATCAGAGAAGGCGCAATCATGGCGACCATCACCAGCAATGCCAGGATTCCCACAATTAGTCTATTTGTTTTCATGTCTCCCTCAGATTGGTGCTTGAATATCATTTCTTAGGTCTTACCCCCGGAATCTTGTGGCGATATTCTCGGCTTAGAAACTATTGTTAGGGCAACGGAGGCCAATTGGCCTCCATATCCAAGAAAGCTGACCAACTGAAGCATATGCAAGGCACCTGCCACCTCTGGGCCCCCCACGTAAGGGCTGTAACCTGATGAAATCAAATGAAATAATCGGAGCGGCGTATTCGTTGGGGCGTCAAGGTACTACTTTTCACAGATTTTGGGTTGGTTAATCTCCAATTTCTTGGATAATTTGGTCCCAAAATGGTGATGAATTGCTGCTTTCTTGTGCTGGAAATGCAAAGTAGTTAGATTAATGGCGCTTACTTCGAGGGCATGGTGTAGTAGCCAGTTCGGTGGCGCACCTGTAACTCGGCGGGGGTGGGATAGTCCTTGGTTGCGGGATCGATCTTGATATCGATGCGGCGGAAGTCCGAGTCGCTGAGTCGAGTATTGGGATAATAGGCGATCAGATACTGGGTGCGCAACTCGTCACTGATCTGCCGGAAGGCAGCATCCAGCTGCTCCATTCCGCTGGCGTAGAAGTACTTTCCCCCAGTGTCGCGGGAAAGCTGAATAAGGGCGTGTTCCCCGCCGATATCCCGCCCCGCGCTGCTTTCAATCGGCACGATGATAATGCTGTAGAGAATGACCTCGGCTTCCTGGGCGGCGCGGACCGCGTCATGGTAGCTGGTTTGGCTGACGGTGTCGCCGCCGTCGGTGATCACCACCATGACCTTGCGTCCGCGGCGTTGCTGCAACGCCTGCGATCCGAGGTAAAGCGTGTCGTAGAGGGCCGTGGCGGCCCCTGACCTGATGTGATTGATGGCCCGGTCGATCACTCGAACATCGGCAGTGAAGGGCGTGACTTGGTCCACAATCTCGCTGAACTGAAACAGCGAAAGGCCATCGATCGGGCGCAGGATGGCATGCGCGAAGCGGCGAGCGGACTCCAGTTCGAGCTTCTGATCGCCGCGGGTGCTCAGGCTCGTGTCGATGGCAACAACGATGGACAACGGCAGCTCCGATTCCCGGTGGAACACCGCGATCTTCTGCAGCTTGCCGTCCTCGAAGACCTGGAAGTCCTCTTCCTTCAGGACTGAAACCGGGGCTCCTCCGCTGTTGGTCACCGTGGTGAACACGTTGACCAGCTTCACGTTCACTTTGAAGGTAGTGTTGGGTTCCTCGCCATCGTCGGCAGTCTGCTTCTTTGGTGGGTCGGGAGGATGAGGAACGCCCTGTGACTGCGACTTCTGCGTCTGCGGCGGGTGCGGCACAGTGCTTTGTGCGGGCGCATCCTGACCGAAGCCGGGCGTGACCCAGCAGGCACAACTCAACGCAGAAATCACCAGCAGCTCGCGCAACGCGACAGTTGCCCGAGCGGAACTCCCGAAGGTTGAAAACATTTATTAGCTCAAACCCCAGTTCAGCTGCTTTGACGCGCTCCGCCGGCTCGCGGAATTTCCGCAGGAAAAGGCTCGCCGTCCGCCCATACTGCCCCGTCTTCGAAGAACTCTCGCTTCCAGATGGGAACCGTCTTCTTCAGGGTATCGATTAACCAGCGGCACGCATCGAGGGCCGCCGCGCGATGGGCCGACGCAACCACAATATAGACGCTGGTTTCGCCAATCTGTAACCGCCCCAGGCGGTGCACGATCCGAACGTCGCGCACGGCGTAGTTGGTCAGCGCCTGCTGCGCCAGCTGCTCCATCTGCCGGAGCGCCATCGGCTCATAAGCAGTGTAGTCGAGGTACAGCGTCAGGCGTCCGCGCGAGTTATTGCGGACAATCCCATCGAAAACGGCGATGGCTCCGTCTTCCGGATGCTTAATCGCGGTGGCGATGGCCGCGGTCTTGATTGCCTCCCCCACAAGCCGGCAGTGCTCAGAGATCAGCGGCAAGGGAGTTTCGCCGGTCGAGTCCTCGTCGCCCGAGCCGCCACTGACCGGCGGAATCAGCGCAACCTCGTCGTTGTCGTGCAGGACTGCGGATCCATCGGAGTATTCGTAGTTGATGGAGAGCGCGATGGCGTTGCGAAACTCCTGCAACTTCGGCATGCGCTGCTGAAGCTCAGCGTAAAGATCGGACAAACGAGCGCCCTCGGAGAGCTGCACCACTTCGCGCTCGCGTCCGGCGAGGTCCTTCAGCATCCCGAGATAAAGCACGCGCACCTGCATGGGTAGAGGATAAATCACGCAGGCTTGCGTTGATGTCCACAACCGGCTGGCTTGCAGCTTTTCCGATGCAAGGTCACGCGCCCACCTGACCTAACTTCGTAGCCGTTTCGGTTCTAGTCCATCCGCAACTACCTGATCGCCTACTCGCCCGGGGCGTTCCCGCTTCGGTGATTTCCGTTGTCCAAACGGCCCGACGCAGGCCGTGTCATCGCCGGCCGTTCTTAGTGGTCAGCAGTTCCATCCGACCACTCCCGCACCGGAACCAGAAACGTAGTCAGGCGCTCCCAGGTGTCGTTGAACGAGAGGATGGGAGACCCGGGAAGATCTGCTCCCCATGTCGCAGGGTCGGCTTGTGAGAAGAAAAACATGAGGTGGGGATGCCAGTGCCCTTCGCGATCGCTTAAGTAGCCTTGCTTTGACAGCATGTAACACATTGCCCCGGGTTCCATCGCCGGCAATTCTTTCTTGTCGATTGCTGCTGCAATGGTCTCAACCATCTGAGCTTTGCTGCGTCCAGCTAGTATCAAATCCGTCTTCTTGATGGTGCGGGGAAGGTAGGAGCGTGCGGCTGCCGCATTCAAGCAGAGCGGACCACGTAGCTTCGGATTCCAAAAGTCCGGGTTATCGATTGGAGCAGTCCAGGAGCGTTCCACGATGCAAACGAAGCCGTTCTTCCCTTGAATCGCAGTTTCGTAACCGTGACGCCCAAGAACCAGGACCTCTGCATCGCGCGAGATGGCCTCCGGCGCCGCACTCCGCGCCAACGCGATTTCAGAACTCCGATCCTCCATCAGGTATTGGTCAAGAGGGGCCATGCTGGGATAAGGCGTTTTGGCATCCTGTGCGGTTGCGTACCCCGCTGTACCGAGCAATAAAACCGCTACGAGACTCTTCACCGCGATTGCGCCGACCCTTCTACCCTCCATAGTGTGTCTCCTGTCATCGAAAACTCTACGATGATATGGATTGATATCAACGTACGTGGCTATAGACGTATTGGCAACGTATATTGATATCAATATTATTGCTGTTGATGCCGAATTATTGCAGTAAGCCGACGGCAGCAACCCCAACATTTGAGACAACGCTCGAGGTCCGCGATGCGTGTCTTTGCCTGCATGTGCAACGTGCGGCAAGGGCGCTGGCACGGCGTTTTGACGATGCCCTTCGCCCGGTTGGACTGACCAATGGGCAATTCTCGCTGATGATGTCCCTGAATCGTCCAAAACCACCAGACATGGCGGCAGTAGCGTCGCTACTCGGCATGGACAGGACGACCTTGACCGCCGCTCTTAAACCATTACAGCGCCGTCGTCTGCTTAAGGTCGCGGTGGGCCCGAAGGACCGCCGCAGCCGTGTCATGACGCTGACGCCCAACGGGCGCAGGTTGCTTGCCCGCGCCGTTCCCGTCTGGCGGAGGACCCACAATTCGGTCGAGGCGCTCCTTCCCGATGGCGACCCCGATCGCTTCCGGAAGAATCTACGCGCTGTCTCCTGATCATCTAGTAGGGGTTGGCAACAACCCCATCTACCTGGCTGCTCGATTTGTTCCAGAATGTTCGGCAGTCCGGAATCGGATTACATGATCCGGGTGCCTCTCAAGCCGGGTGGGTGTTTTGGTTCTGACACTCTAGGAATCGTGGCAAGAACTATGGTGGGCGCTACAGAATTCGAACCTGTGACTTCCACCGTGTGAATTTTGAAATCGTAAACCTAATACCTTTTGCTTGCGTTGCTTTTCTGCTCTCACACCTCGGCGAAAACACCCCAAAATGGCCTAGTTTTGGTGACAAGTTGGTGACGAGTGTCCTTGATTCGCAACTCGGGGTGGTCGGCAGTGAGATGCGAGCCGTCGTCTGCTTCCTATTTGACGGCCATCCACCTGGCATCGAGCTGACTTCCCAGAAGCCGGTTTGGGGCCAATTTCCGTAGTGGCTGACGATAATGGGGTTATAGCGTAGCGGCTCGAATCGAAATGTAAATGACGAGCTACCCCCCATGAACCGTGCTAACCTCTGCTGCGACGGGCTCGTCAGGAATGACGTGGCGTGCGGTTCGCGTCGGAAAGACATCGCGAACATGCCGGTTAGCTGTCCCGAATCGCGCGCCGTCCTTCCCACCGGCGCTGAGAGTATTCGGGGAGAACAAGGAGGCTAATGTCGGCCGCAGTAAACCACCCTATCTCTCGCCGCGACATGCTTCGTGGCGCCGCCACGGGAATGATTGCACTCGCATTGGGAGACCTCAAGGCTGCAGAGCGGGTGTCCAAACCTCCCAACATTGTCTTCCTGCTTGCGGACGATCTCGGCTTCGCTGATGTTTCCTGTTATGGACGGCCTGATCTCAGCACACCCAATATCGACCACATTGCTGCAACCGGAGTACGTTTTCTGCAGGCCTACGCGAACTCCGCCGTATGTACAGCGACCCGCACGGCCCTCATCACGGGCCGATACCAGTATCGCTTGCGCATAGGTCTGGAAGAGCCGCTGGCAGGAAATCCTGACGTCGGTCTGCCACCGGAACAGCCGACCCTACCGTCGATGTTAAAGAAGGTCGGCTACAGCTCGACCTTGATCGGCAAGTGGCACTTGGGCGTACTACCGAAGTTTGGTCCCCTCCAGAGCGGCTACGATCATTTTTACGGATTTCGCGGCGGCGCCGTCGACTATTTTTCTCACGTCGCAGGAAGTCATAAGAGTGATCTTTGGGATGATGATGTCTCGATCCACCAGACAGGCTATCTGACCGAGTTGCTGGGAAGCCGGGCGGTGAGGGTCATCGACGCGTATGCAAAATCCAAACAGCCATTTCTGCTAAGTCTGCACTTCAACGCACCACACTGGCCGTGGGAGGGCCCTGGCGACCAAACTGAGTCCGTCCGGCTGTCACAACCGGGAAGCGCAGGGATGTTCGATCTCGACGGTGGATCACAGAAGACTTATCAGCAAATGATCGAAGCCATGGATCGGCAGATCGGTCGCGTGCTTCAAGCGCTGGACGCGAACGGACTGACAGAGAACACCATGGTAATTTTCACCAGCGATAACGGAGGAGAACGCTTTGCCGACACGTGGCCTTTCACCGGCAAGAAGACGGAACTGCTGGAAGGCGGACTGCGCATTCCCTCGGTGATCTCCTGGCCCGCGCGCATTCCTAAGAACCGGACAACGGAACAGGTATCGATCAGCATGGATTGGGTCGCCACGCTGCTGGCTGCTGCGGGAGCCGAAGCTGACCCTGCTTATCCGCTCGATGGGATCAATCTTCTGCCGGTGCTAACGCAAAATGCCCATCCCTTTCCGCGTAAGCTTTTCTGGCGTTACAAGGCCAACGCGCAGCGGGCTGCCCGCGACGGCGATTACAAGTACCTGAAGATCCTCGACAACACATTCCTTTTTAACGTCGTTGACGATCCGTTGGAGCGTGCCAACTTGAAGGAGCGCCAAAAAGATGTCTATCGGCGGCTGATTCGAGAGTGGTACGACTGGAACACGACAATGTTGCCGGAGATCAAAGAAAGCTTTACCCACAGCTTCGATGGCAAAGATCTTGCCGATCACTTTGGAGCGAAACCGCCAGACCAGACGCCCGACATTCCGACTCCGCCGGAGGACCAGTAAGAGAACAAAGTGGCCGGGGTCAGCTAGCCAAATCCTTCCTCGATTGCGGACACTACACGGGAGAACTATCGCTTGACAATGCCTTCGTCCTTGTCGAGGGCACCGGTGAAAATTTACCAGAGCTTAACCTCGCTTTCACGGCAATCTCTTACCATCGGCGACGCACGACACACCCACAATCGAGGAGACCAGTTACATGAGAAGAGCAGTCGTTCCTTTCGGCTTGGCCGTGTTGGCGGTGGCCTTGATATCCGGATCTTATGCGGCGGCGGGCCCGATCCTGCTGGCCAGGGCTACCTTAACAACTACGTCGGCAGGCTACTACACCGATCTGTCGGGCCTAACCGACATTTTGGAGAACGGCGTCCCGGCAAGCCTGCTGGGCGGAATGGGTTCGGGGATTGCCTGGGCCGGTGGCAACACCTTCCTCGCACTGCCGGACCGCGGCCCCAATGCGGTCGAGTTTGATGACTTAGTGGACAATACCGTCACCTACATCCCGCGCTTCCATACCGTAAGCATGGATCTCCAGCCGAGCAACGGAGCCGGGCTTCCCTTTACGCTGACGCCAACCATGACCGCCACGACTCTCGTGTACGATAGCTCGCTCACCAGGGCCATTTCGCTGGCCTACGGTAGCGGAACCGGCCTCGGGGTTCCTTTCGGCGCGCCCGCCGAAAACGGCCCCGGCAGGAACTACTTCTCCGGTCGTTCCGACAACTTCAACCCGAACCGGAACTCGGGTTTTGCCGGTGATGCTCGCCTGGACACCGAAGGTATTCGTGTCTCGAACGACGGCGCGTCGATCTTCATCTCCGACGAATATGGCCCGTACCTTTACGAGTTCAACCGCGCCACCGGCCAGCGCATTCGCAGCTTCCAGTTGCCTGACCATTTCTTCGTCAGCAACCTGTATCCGGTGGGCAACGATGAAATCAACAACAACACCAGCGGGCGCACCGCCAACAAGGGCATGGAAGGGCTGGCAATCACGCCTGACGGTACAACACTGGTCGGCTTCATGCAGGCCGCGCTCATTCAGGACAATAAAGAAGGCGGGGCGGCCACCAAGTTGCTGCGCTTCGTCACCATCGACATCGCTTCCGGGCGTTGGACGCACGAATACGCCTACCTGCTGACGGACGGTTCCGGGGTCAGCGAAGTCGTTGCCCTGAACAATCACGAGTTTCTGGTCGATGAGCGCGACGGCAAGGGCCTCGGCGACGGCAGCAGCGCCAAGTACAAGGAGTTGTTCAAGATCGATATCAACGGTGCAGTAGACGTCAGCCAGATGGATGGCCTGACCGCCGCCCAGAATGCCGTTCCGAAGTCGCTGTTCCTCGACATCGTCCAGGTGCTGTTTGACAATGGCATTTCGAAAGACCAGATTCCCGCCAAGATCGAAGGCGTGGCCCTGGCGGGTGACGTGACCGTCAACGGCACCACCATGCACACCGTTTGGGTGGCCAATGACAACGACTTCCTGCAGGACTATGGTGGAGTGCAGAACAGCAATCCGAACCAGTTCTTTGTCTTCGGGTTCACCGATGCCGACCTGAACGGTTCGACCTACATCCCGCAGTTCCCCAACTAACGCGCATCATGGGTGGGCCACTCATTCCCGGTTGCGAATGAGGTTTGTTTCCAAAATCAAGACGCCGTCCTCCCGGGGATGGCGTTTTCGTTTTGGGGCGGTCCGACCAGCCCGAGTAATCGGGTTCCATTGAACAGTGACTGTCCTCCAGAATAGGGTGACCGTTTGACCCTGCTCTTACTAAAATAGCCTGCGGGCCTGGTTCCCTCGAATCGTGACCAAGCCGGAAGGGTCGTGAAAGCTGGAATGGGATTGCACAGTTGCCTTGTAATCGGAAGGCCGCCAAGTTCCCCAAGAGTCCTCATTCTGGGAAACGGACGATTCCGGCTTCGGCTGTCGATCAAGCGTCCTACAAGCCCGTTTCAGTTGGTGAATGCAAGGGTTCTTCTCCGGTTCCTCGAGGCGGAGGAAGATGATTACCAGAAGTGATGACGAGCGGTTCCAGGACGGCGCGCAGGATTATGCCGCCTATCTCGAGACGCCTGAGGGCCGATTGCGCACGGACCTGGCGTTCGCCAATCTGCAGGAGTTTCTTCCCACACCACAGGCGAAGAAGCCGATGTATGCACTGGACGTAGGATGTGGCACGGGAGCGACGGCGGTTCGCCTGGCACGGCTCGGTTTCCACGTTACCCAACTGGATTCGTCTCAGGCGATGCTCGACATAGCGAGGCGCACAGCAGAAGAAGCAGGGGTTACGAACAGAGTGACTCTCCAACACGGCGAAGCTGCCCAATTAACGGACCTGTTCAGCGCCGCATCGTTCGATGTCATTCTTTGCCATAACATACTCGAATATCTCGACGATCCGGCCGCCGTTTTGCGCGGCACGGCTCGGGCATTGCGAGATTCATCGGCGATCCTGTCGATCCTCGTACGTAGTCAGGCAGGCGAGGTGTTCAAGGCCGCCATCCAAGCGGGCGATTTGGCTGCAGCGGAAAATAACCTTACCGCTGAGTGGGGCTTTGAGTCTCTGTTCGGAGGCAGGGTGCGACTCTTTAGCCCACCTGACCTGCACGCCATGTTGAATGCGGAGTCGTTGACATCAATCGCTGAGCGCGGTGTGCGCGTGTTGGCGGACTACTTGCCGCCTCGCATTTCTCTCAGCGGCGAATATGCGCGGATTCTGGAGCTTGAGAGGAAAATGGGCAGAAGGCCGCAATATGCGGCCGTGGCCCGCTACACGCATTGCCTGGCGCGGCGCAAGGAGCGTGGCGCTTGAACAATCTCGCAAGCGAATCGCTGATATCATCCGTCGCGAGCGCCCCCGATGCGATTGCGCTGGGGCTGGGGCTTACGAACGAATGCAATCTCTCCTGTGCTTTCTGTTATCGCGATCCGGCCCGTACCGATCGCCTTACCCTGGAACAAGTCAAGTCTGTGATGGAGCGGCTTCCCATCCGTTCGGTGAATCTGGGGACAGGCGAGAACGGAATGCATCCCGCCTTCAGGACGATTCTGGCGTACCTGCGCACACAGCCCGTCAAACTCACCATCACTTCCAACGGTCACAGCATCGCCGTCCTGGAGGACAGCGAACTGCGCGCCTTCCATGATATCGAGTTCTCTCTCGATTACCCTACACAAGTGGAACAGGATATGCAGCGCGGGCTGGGGAACTGGTCGCTCATCCACGAACAGGCAAAACGTTGCGTGAAGCTGGGCGTGCCCGTGACCATCATCGCCGTCATGATGAAGTCGAACTACTTGCGTCTGGCGGAGGTGGCACGGAGTGGCCAAACAATTCGACGCTCCTCTACGGGTGAACGTATATCAGGCCGTGCGATCCGACATTTATGCGCTGTCCTTCGAAGAGTACTGGGAAGGGTTCCGGCGCCTCTTTGCGGAGACCGATGTCATCGCCATTGGTGAGCCGCTGGTTCGAGCCATGGCGGGCCTCCCGCCGCTTCGAGGAGGATGTGGCGTAAGCACCGTGAGGGTCACGCCGCGCGCCACCACGCAGCCTTGTGTTTACTGGCCAGGATCGGGTGAGCCGTTGTCAGATTTGATCTCGACGGGGCTCGACATTCTAGATTCCGCGCCGTTCGAACAAGCTCGCACGCTTCCAGACGCGTGCCAGCCTTGCGAGTTCCGCGACTCCTGCCATGGGGGCTGTGCCGGACGTCGACACCTCCAGGACGCGCTGCTGCAGCCTGACTATTACTGTCCGATCGTTCGCGGAGAACGGCCGAGGCTCGAGGTCCGCATGGCCGCCAGCCGCGATCTGCCCAAGCTGAGCAGCTGCTGCACGACGGTAGTAATGGCCCGATAGGAGACGCGCCGCTTACTTCGCGTCCATCCAGGTGTCTGACCCCGCCAGCTTGACGGCCACATTCGAGAACCAAAGGTGGAAGGGCTTGCCGTCAGCGGTGCCGCGGTGTTCCGTCGAGATAAGGAGAGGGCCTGCCTTCTTGTAGCCCGCCCAGGTCGCAATCACAACACTGGGTTTCTTGTCACCCCCGCGATCATAGCGGAATTCTTCGACTCGCCCGTCGCTGCCGACGTAGAGTGTCCAGGTGTCACCCGGCGTATAGCCGCCGACGGAAGGAGCATACTTCACCACGACCTTGTCGGCGGAACCTTTCCCCAACGGCAGCTTCTGCATGCCCTCATCGGTCACCGTGGCGCTGGTGTCCCAGTAAACATGAAAGGGGAACAGAAGCCAGTAGTTATCATTGTTGAAGCCCGGATCGATGTCGTCCTTCACGTTCGCCGGCTGGCTGCTGAGCTGCGAGCGCAGATAGGTAACCTTCACCGGCTTGCCGTCCTTGTCTTTTCCCTCATAGGTGACCTGGCCGGTCTTGGGCTCCCAAGTCCACGTTCGAGAAATATTCACGCCCGGAAATGTTGCGCTCCAGGTATAGCGGATCGCGTCGATCTGCCCATACGAGTCGAAGCCCATAGGTCTTGGCGAGCTTCTCGACAATTGGCGGACGCGTCTGCGCCCAGGAAGTTGACAGCAAGGACCATTACCCCAAAAATCAGCAGAAGCGTGAATCGCTGTAATGACGGCTCGAATTTGTCATGGAAGTCCTCCTCGGTGAATTGAACGATGTCGACTTGGATGACGGGCGGGGGCTTCAAGATACGGAAACGTATGTCAGCAATGCCTTGGTAGCGCGTCTGCTAGTCGGCTGAGCCCGGCGGCGCGGCAGGTCGAGTGATTCGGCGCAACAGGATGATTGCAGCGGTCATCGCGACGGATCCGTACTCCAGCCACACAACCCAGACAGGAAGCACCCACGGACGTCCAAGCGTTCGCAGATGCCAAACGATATATGTGGGGATAATACTCACCGTCCAGATGATAATCGGCAGCGTCGCGACCGATCGCACGAACGGAAGCAGCCAGAGCAAATACCACGGATACACGACCGGCGCACATAGCAGCGACGCGGCCATCGGCCATGCAAATGCGTCTGGAGACATCGGCTGGATTCTGGTTCTGAACCAGATCGCGATAAGAATACCGAGAAGAGCTGCGAATGCCACCACCACCTGCGGAGCCGCCACTCGCTCCAGCGCTGCAAATACCGGATCGTTAAAACGAAAGCTCTGGATGTAGGTGCCGAGCGAGCCAATGGGAATTCGCCCGTGGTTGAGAAATGGCAGGTACAGAAGTACAAACACGGTTGCTGCCAGCAGAGCGTCGCGAAGCCGAACGCGCCGCCAGTAGAGCGGCAGCAGGACAATCGGGAGAAATTTCACCGCGACCGCCAGCGCGAAGGCGACGGCCGCAGTGGCGCGCCAGCGGCGTATCAGCGCGGCGAAGGACACCACCAGCAGGAGCGCGCCGACAATATCGACATGACCGCTGCCCGCCACTTCCGTCGCCAGCAGCGGATTCCACGCGTAAGCCAGAACCCAGTGCAATCCTTGCCCAGTACGACGCAAGACATCGAGCAATACGATGACAATGGCGAAGTCGCAAATCACAAACGCCACTCGCATGGCAAACGGAGACTCGTGAATCGCTGTGACGGCGCGAAAGAAAAGCTCAGCGCCCGGTGGATAGGGGCTCGGCATATCCGGATTGTTTAGCGTTCGCGTCTCGACGGTGTGCAAGGCGGCGACCGCGGGATCGCTCGGGTACCACAATGTAAGGGTTATAGCCGAGCCGCTGCATGCGGCCATCCCAAACATAGCGGCGAACGTCGTCATCTGAACCCGTCGGTATTCGTAGAAATGCAACGTGCCACAGGGCGGCCAGCACGAGACCGATGACAATCACGCGCTTGGGGAAGCTTGGAGTGCCGAAGAGCTCGCGGATGGCGAGAAGATACGCGACGCCGGCTATCGATAGCGGAAGTATAGGAAACGCTTCGCCCTGGCCATCGAATTGGTGTGAGCAGATGGTCAGCGCCACGAGCAGAATGGCGCCGAGCCCGTACAGCCTATGTGACGGAGTGAGCTTCACAGCTCTCCAGCGGCGCTTCCGCAACTGTGGCGCTACCTGTTGCCACTGCTTCAGCCACGCTGCCGTTCGTGGCGCCCGCGCCGGAGTAAGCCGGAGTTCCACGGCAAGGCGGCTCAGGTCGCCCTCCACGTCAATGTCGTAGAACAGATCTGTGAAGCCGACAGAAAGCTGCAGCCTGCCGGCGCGTGCCAGCAGCGCGTCGAGCGCGCTGGTGGTCCCCATCCCGTCGCCATGGAAGAGCTCAGCATGGGCGGACTTTGCTCCCACGAGATAGTAGCCGCCGTCATGTGTCGGTCCAACAACCACGTCATGCGCGATTAGCATCTCGAATGCGCTTGCCAGGACCGAAGCCGGCAAATGCGGGCTGTCGCTGTTGAAAGCAACGACGCGTTGCCCGCCGGCTGCGAACTGGGCAAACACCGAGGTCAGCGCTGCCGCCAGGCCGTCCCCTTGCTGCGCCACGACCGCCGTTGTCATCCGCGGCCAACTCAACTAGCTCTTGAACATCTGACGCAGGACACATGATGGCAACCTTCACCCCGTGCAACGAATGCGCCAGCGCCATGGTGTCGTCCAGGAGGCAGCGATATAGTTCGGTGACCGCTTCCACTGAAAGGGTCTGTGCTAAGCGGGTCTTCACCATCCCTGGCCGCGGCGCCTTGGCCATAATGACGAGCACGCCGTCGGTGTGGTGCGAATGCGGGGTAGTCTCGCTGAATTCCATACGAGGATTGCCGTGCCTGACAGCGTCATGCCTTTCGGCGGCGAAAATAATAGCGCACGATCAGGCTGAGGATAAACCACGCCGCTCCGATCGTGCCCCGCAACGTGCCACTGATCTTCGACTTCCCAATGCGCGGATAGTAGCTGACCGGCACCTCGACAATCCGGAATCCGCCGAGCGCGCCCTTCAGGATCATCTCTACTGCCCACCCGTACGTGGCCTCTTCCAGCGCGAGTTGCCGCAGGACATCGGCACTTGCGGCACGGAACGGCCCCAAGTCACTGATCTTGACGCCATACAGCAAGGTGATCAGGCTGGCCGCAATGCGGTTACCGAAACGCTTGATGCCACGGCAGCGCACCCCGCGCATTCTGCTTCGCAAGCCGCGAGCCCAGCGTAATGTCCGCTCTGCCTTCAGTGATGGGTGCCAGGAGAATCGGCAACTCCTCGGGTCGATCGCTGTAGTCTCCGTCGAGGAACACGACTACGTCGGGGGCGCTGGTCGCGGCGAGTCCGGTCAAACAGGCGCGGCCATATCCGCGGCGTGGTTCGCGTAGAACGCGTGCTCCCATTCTTTCGGCAATCTCCACTGTTCCGTCAGTGGAGTTGCTGTCGACCACCAGGACTTCGGTAACAAGCTCGGCGGGAAGATCGGCGAGAACGCGCCCGATGGCCTGCGCTTCATTATGCGTGGGAATGATGACGGACACGCGCACTGGAGCTGGCTCAGGTCACCACCACGGGGCAGTCCGGCCAGCGCTGTGCCAGCCAGCCGTCGATGCCCCAGGCCCGGCCAGCGCGTCCTATCGCGACCCCAAGCGATGCGAGGACAGGAACCAGCAGTTCCCAGATCCACGCCGTCCCCCACTCCGACATCCAAAGGCTGCCGAGGTACAAAAACACTAAAAAAGCCACAGGGCGCGTGAACAGGCCGAGGACGAGCAGCACGCCGAACGAAATCTCGGCAATCGCCTGCATGGGGGCTGCCATCGCGGCATGGTTTGCCGCCGACGCCATGACCGCTTTCCACACAGCGGGCGAGTGACCATGATCGATGTAGTAGTGGATCAATCCCGCGTAGCCGGCCGGCGTATAGAGCCCCTTGCCTAGGTTCTCGAAGAACACCCAGACAAGCATCGAGCCAATCGTGATGCGAACCAACGCCAGTCCATTTGCGGCTTGTCTTTCCAGAATCATGATAGTTCTCTCGAAGTGATCTCGTACTTGAAGTTGTCTGGATCCAGGCTGTCGAGTGTCCCCGCCGCCGTTTGCGCCCTGGGGATACATCAGGAAGGGGATGGTTGTACTGGATCCCGGCAGCTCGATATCCTGGGCGAAGTTGTAGGCCATCCAGTTCATCTCCCACGAGCCGAACAGGCGCTTGCGGGCGCTGGTCACCATCTCGTCATTCAACGAACGGTTCCCGGGCGGCTCTTCCAGGACCACCTTCCGCACGTCGGCCGGATCGACGGGCACCCACCCGAATTGCGCCAGGTACACTTCTGCCCGGCAGTGCTGCGCCTTGGTAATCTTCTCCGAGGATGCACCCAGGCTCTTGTAGCCCAACTCGGATTTTGCCACGCGAATGCCATATACGTCGCGCGCCGGGAGACCTGCAGCACGCGCGAGCCCGACGTAGAGGGCATTCAGGTCGGCACATTTGCCGCCCAGGTAACCGGTTTCCAACAGGACGCGGATGTCACCTCTGCCACACCCGCGTACCTTCGGATCGCGAAACGTGTTGTCGACGATCCACTCGTAGATCGCCCGCGCCTTCTCGACATCCGTCGTGGCGCCCCTTGTGATCAGGGTTGCGGTGGTCTTCACGATGCCGTCGGTCGGAATGTTCTTGTGCGGCTGCAGAAAATATTGCGACTGGGCAGCAGGGAGTGGCTGCGCCGGACCAGGCGTGGCCAGGTCTACAGAGTAGTTCTTCAGGGCCACCTGGCTGGTCAGCGTCAGTATCGGCTTTACGTCCGCAGGAAATGTCGCGACGACGATACCCAAGCTCGGCGGCCTGCTTTCGTCCATTCTTACTTTGCCGCCATCAGCACGAAACTGGTTGGACATCGTCCGCTGAAACGGCGTGTTCTGTATGAGCGCCGCCGGTAACCATATTTTGGTTTCTCCGTCCGGCTTCAGCACCTCTGCGTGAGTGGTCACTTCGAAGGTGCGCCAACCGTCGGATGGCGGATGCGCCTGCTGCGAAAACAAGAGTTCCGCTTTCGTGAGAGCGATGCTGGCGGCTGCCAGGCCGGTGGACTGCAAGAAATCACGCCGATTCACGAATTACCCCCAAGAAATATGGAGACTCGTACAAGATGCAGCGCAAGAGAGGACACTCGGCAAGGATGATGCCGTAAGTTCCGGAGAGGATTCATCAAAAAACAGCAACCACCCTATCGACTGTTAGAACAGCACACAATCAATTTGCAAAGGGGATCGTTCCTGTCCAGCGGCGCAGTTCGCTGCGGTCTGAGAGTGGCTGCTAACCGGGCCCCAGTTTTGTCCCGAAGTCAGCTTGTGGGAAGGCATCCCGGAAGGGCACGGTCCTCAGCGACACCAACTTACTGCTGCGGGTTTTGAAGCCTACAGGAAAACTAACCGGAGTGCCCGGGATAAGCTGGCACACCTTCCGGCGCACTCACGCCACTCTGCTGCAACTAGCGGGTGGCTCGGCCCAAGATGCGCAGGCAACTGGGGCATGAAGCCTGGCGGACTGGCCTTGGCCAAGGCTTGCACGCGGGTGTTTGAACACGATGGGCAGCAGTACTTGCAGCGATGGTGGAGTTATCAGGCGGGGCGGAAGGCCGCGGAGTATTATGGCGGACTCTTCGCCAAGACCGGCCTGGTTATATCCAAACCCAACAATGTTCCGGCTATGTTCGAGAAGAGCTCAGAACACATCTCCTCCAAGATTTTCGGCGAGGTCACTCCCACCGTAGGCAAGAGCCTGAATGCTGAACACGAAGGCTACGACGGCATCATCCTGATCGGGCCATTCAACTGCCTGCCATTTCGGATCTCGGAGGCAATCCTCAAACCGGTAAGCATTCAACAAGGCATGCCACTCTTGACCTACGAGAGCGACGGCTATCCCGTTGCGGCTGCTGTGCTCCGACAGGTGGACGTGCACATTCAGCAGATTCTGGAGCACTCGTCGAAAGACCGCGATTCCACAACAAACATGAGCGGGAGGCCTCTAGCTTCGCTCCAGTCCGTCCTCGACATGTTGCATCAGGGGACCCGCCGAAACTGACCACGTTTGCTTGTAAAAGTCTGGTGCCGCCATCACGAGATTTGTACCGACAAGCGTGCAACTGGCGTTTGCCAGTCAGAATGCAAAGGAACATGGGGAGAGCGATGATGATTGGCGCCGGTCGGATGCGGAATCGCTCGCGACGCGGTCGATCATCGTGAAGTGGCGTGTCCGCTCGGACAGCACCGCTTCGACTTAGGCGGATACGTGTTGCAGGCCTGCTGTCGCCAAACGGGTGCCATAGAGGATGGCGCTCCAATACACCTCAACCCAGTCGCTCGGAGAAAGAGGCCAACCGAGGTAGGTCGGATTCTTCAGCCACCTTTGCAACAGGCATTGCACCACCACGGATTCTATGCTGGCAGTCGAACCCGCAATATCATGCAGAATGCCATCGAGAGTGAACAGGACCTTACGCAGCATAACCAAATGACTTGGCAAGCGAACACCTTGCCACGCGATCCGTTCCAGCAGGTCTACCACATCCACGGCCCGAGGTATTCGAACCAGCGGTTTCTTGTCGAAGAACCGCGTTACCTGCTCCCGCATTGTCTGGATTTGTCGAGAACTCCTCTTGTTTCCCCGCACACTGAGAGCCTCGATGACCTTGCAAACCCCCTGTGAATCGCGCAAGAGAATCATCAAGAACAGCATGGCAAATTGCCGCCGTTGCTCCCCGGTTATATGGCCAGTGAGGGCCCAATCGAGCATCGTGAGAATCCCAGTTTGCTTGTCGTAGAGAAGGTTGCCTGCGTGTGGATCAGCATGGAACATGCTGTTTCTGCCAAGCGTAAACAGGGGAATAGCAACAACCGCCTCAATCAGCTGCTCGGCGATGCGATCCCGGCGCCAGTTCGGCAGCCCCGCAACTGCTGTGGTGATCTTCACCCCGTGCTCCTCGGTCAGGGCCGTTATCGTAGACGTACATAACGGGTGGATAACTTGGGGGATGTGAATTGATTTTCTGGAACTGTAGAGGCGTGAAGCCTTCTGTAAATTTGCCTGCTCACGCCTAAATTCGACTTCGTGCTTCAGCAAACGCCTGACGTCATCGAATGTGTCGGAGAGGATGTGCTCAGCGAAGCCATATTCCCGATGCTTCGATCCCAAATGCGCCGCCAGGCGTGCCAGCAAATCCATGTCTTCGGCAAAATAAGCGGCAACGTAAGGCTTCATCACCTTGAAAACGCCGTGTTCCCGCTGCCTCCGTTGCGGGTTGTACCACGTAAATCGCACCACAGCGCTGACGCTTGCTTCGCAAAATATTTTGGGCTCAATCTCAACCGCGTACCGTCCGAGACTGGGCCCCAGGTTCCGCACGATGATCGTCTGGATTTCCTCCGCGGTCACATCGCAAATGCCGTTTTCCAGTTGAGTGAGTTCGCGCCGCACAGAACGATGTAAGTGACGGTTTCTGGCGATCACTTGCCCGAGCTTTTGCAGTCCCGGTACTCTGGCGATCAGCCGTATCAGACGCTTCTCTGGCGTCGTGCCCACCGGAAGCTCGAACTGTTCAACAAGCTTAGGGGCCAAACGAGAGGTGGAGAGATGCGACCCGAAAAAAATCATGGCGTCGCGAATCACTGGCCGCCATTCTGCATACACTTCCGGAACCAGGCGCTTAACCGATAGCGCCTGACTGACCCATCGGCTCGCCTCCTGCCGAAACTCACCGCCTGCAGCACTCTGCAGTATGGCTGTGAGCGCAGTGGTCCGGTCAGCGCCAGGCATTTGCAAAAAAATTGCTACTCGCGGATCACTCCATGATGGTTGGGCAAGATGATCGTCCAACCAACGGCTTCTCGGTTCATTATTGCCATCATGAATCATACGGCTAGACATTATCCTGCCGCCTAATAAGATCCTCCATGGCGAGGTCCTCTGTCAGTGACGAGGAATAAGGAATGAATTTGCCCCTTTCGGATTATGTCGCTGCGGCTTTTCATTTAAGCCACAGAGGCTGTTACTCGGATCGAGCGGCTTCCAGAAAAGCTCGACTCGGCTGTTTTATGGCCTCGCGCTATCACACTGAATGGTGTTTCCGGTCACCGACTTCTTGGAACGCTCGGAGTAGATATAAAAATTGGGGGTGTGTCTCTTGCACAGGTTCACGGAGGTGTCCTATGGCATCTCAAGCAAAACTCTCCCGCATAGCCATCAACAAAATCCTACTGGCAACCGATTTCTCTCCTGAATCGGAAAATTCTCTTCAATGCGCCATCTCTCTTGGCAAGCGTTACGGATCCACAGTCTTCCTGACCCACGTTCTTTCTGTGGAAAGGTCGATAGCGGCCGGTGAGGCATGGCCCGCCTTAGCTGACGTAACGCGGCACAACGCAGAAAGAAGCATGGCGAAACTGGAAAGTACAGAGGACTTGAAGTTCTTGCCTCATGAAGTGATCATGCGATCCGGTGACCCCGGAGAGGTGATCTCAGAGATTGTTTCGGACAAGAACGTTGATCTGATTGTGATGGGCACGCAGGGACATGGGGGGATAAAGAAGCTCTTCCTGGGATCGACGGCGGAAAACGTAATAAGACATGTCACTTGTCCCGTACTTACGGTTGGGCCTCATGTCCGATCACTGTCGCCGAACCGGCTTGGCCACATTTTTTGTGCCAGTGATTTTTCCTCTGGATCCACACGAGCGCTGACCTACGCCCTGACGCTGGCAGAAGAAGACCGGTCCGAATTGACCTTACTTCACGTCATCGAAAGTGAATCCCTATCGGAGTCGGAGTTGCTGGAATGGAAGCGGCAGGATCGGGAGAAACTGAGTCAAATGGTTCCATCCGACGCCGATCTGGCGTACAAGCCTGAGATCGAGGTTGAGACTGGGATTCCCGAGGTAGAAATCGTCCGGTTGGCAGACAGCAGGAATGCGGAACTCATCGTTATGGGTTGTCACACAGGCGGCGTTGTTTCCACGCACTTGCCATGGACGACTCTGCATTACGTATTGCAGCGCGCTCATTGCCCGGTGCTCACGGTCCGTGGCGAATGGTCCGCGGCGAATAGAGCCGACGCTGGCTCGAGCTCCGGAGTCTGGTTCGGTGAATAGATCGTGGGCTGTCTTGGATGAAAGAGAGGGGTCATGCAGCTCCACCTCAATGCAGACGAGTTGAATTTGCTCGCGGACACGTTACTGGAGCGGGTCGGAGCTATGTCGGCTCAAAGGCCTTCGGCCGCCAGCGTTCAAGGTAACGCGGATGTGGGACAAGACGCGCGGTGCTATGACGGACTGCTGGATAAGGTATTGGGCAGAGATTTGCGACTCGACTCAGATGAACTCGAACAAGTAGCTGATCTTCTCGGTGCGCAGAAGCGTGACCTTAAGGATCAGATCACTCGTTTGCAGGACTCCACATTACACCTTATCTTGCAAAGCAAGCTAGGACTTCTGGAACGCATACTGCAGCGGGTCGAAGAGGCGTGTGCCATGCTCTGACGAAGGCTCACTCATAGATGGTGCCTGAGGAGCGTAGCGTAGTGAGGATGTTTTGCTGGCGAAATGTGGGAATCTGAGTTGCGCGAATAGGTTCCACTACTTGCGGGGAGGCAAGCTCTCCAGCTTCCAGGGGGTGGGCGAAAAGCTGTTTTAGCTCTTCCTCGATCACTGCGTAAAAGGCGGCGGCTTTATTGACATCTGGCCTCGGCGAGGGAAGAAGCTGGTAGAGCATTTCGAGCCGACGAGAGGCACGAGGTTTAACTGGGAGGTGCAAGATGCTTGTCAGCGCTGAACCAAAGATCGCGCTCAAAAACATCCTCGCAGCGACTGACTTCTCACCTGCCTCCGAATCGGCGCTTGGTTATGCCCTTGCGATTGCCCGGCATTACAAGTCCAAAGTTCTTCTGGTGCACGCGGTTGAGTCGACCTCGCACTCACGACCACGGCCAGGCGCGGAGAGCCATGCTTCGAATGTGCTGCAAAGTAATGCTGCGCAGAGGTTGAGTGCTGAGGCTGAGAAGTGTGGCGATGTCGAGTGTGAAAGGTGCCTATTGACAGGCACAGCGCTAGAGGTTGTCGATCATATCTTGTCACTCGATCACATTGACCTTATCGTGGTGGGAACACATGGCACGAGAGGTGTCAAGAAACTGCTAACAGGCTCCGTTGCAGAACAGATATTTCACCACGTACGGTGTCCGGTATTGGTTGTTGGACGGTCGTCGAGCGAAGGCAAACCAACCTGGGGTCCTAAGCGAATCCTGGTCGCAACCGACCTCCAATCCGACGAGTCGCAAGCCATCGAGTATGCGACCGCGCTGGCAAGAGAATATGATGCCCGGCTTGCTATGCTGCACTTTACATCTCCCGCAGGGCCGCCGTTCCCACAGGATACGGAACTCATCATTGCACCGTACTTCCGATCGCGCCTTAAAGAGCTGATCTCTAACTGGCCGGAACTCGATCATCCTGCGGAGGTGTGGGTTGAATTCGGAGATGATCCCGTCGCGGGGATCTTACGGGTAGCAACTCGGAGGCAAATCGATCTGCTCGTATTGAGCGTTCACCCGAGAGAGCCTTGGACTTCTCATTTTGTTCACAACGCCCATCGGATTGTTGGGGAGGCACCCTGTCCGGTGCTCGTCGTACAGCGCACATTCTGAGATCAGGCCGGGCGGCAGGAAAAGGAGTGTCGCTGGGGGCCGACAATTACGCCGCTACCGGCTGCGTCTAGCTCGCATCACCTGCGTGCAAACGTCGCTTCGCGGATTGGCGGCAGCCTGCGTTTGTTATCAAAACGGGAACGTGATTCCTAGCGAGGGCCAAAACCAACAAAAACCAAATATATTAACTTAGTAATAATTTAAGATAATTAACAACTAATACGATTATATAATTTACAAGGGACAGAAAAAATAATTACTGTGCCCCTCTTCTTCCGGATTGTCGGGATTGTCTTATGACCAAAGCTGAGAGCGCGAGCCCGATACATGAATTCGTAGGGAGCGCTCATCTTTTTTCCTCCGCGCTGACCGAAGTTCTTCAGGCGGGACTGCTGCGTCAGGTAGGTGGCGCGCAACTCAGTATTTCCCAACTCAAACTGTTGCAACTGCTTTCGGTCGCGAAAACGCAAACCATCGGGGACTTGGCCGCATTTCTGGGCGTCAGCGGCGCGGCGGCCAGCAAAATGGTAGACAAGTTGGTGCAGCGCGGTTGGCTGTCTCGGGTGGCCGGCATAACCGATCGTCGAGCGGCGCACGTCTCCCTGACCCTGAAGTCGCGGCGATTACTTGCCGATTACGACCGGAAGAGACGGGAAAAATTAGCCAAAGTGTTTCGCGACTGTCCTTCCCGGGAGTTGCTGAAGGTCGCCAAACTAATGGATCGCATTACCGCCGCCATCGTGAATCATAGCGCGAAGCCTGAGGAGATATGTCTGCACTGCGGCATTTACTTCCGTGGGAAGTGCCTGGTCAGAGATTTGGGTGGACGCAGTTGCCTCTATCAACAGCGTGCCCAACTTAGCAGGAGAGAGCAAAGCTTGTCGCGGTCTCGCTAAGGAGCAAGGCCGGCGGAACAGCGTTTTGCCTGCAGCGTAAGGAACCGGTCAAGCGCCCGGTTCAGGATGTGCTCCGATGTCAGCCTTTGCTGGTCGGTTGCAGTTGGGTGGTTGGCGGTGGGTATTTTTGCTCCTGATGGCCGGAGGCTCCGTAGCGAGCTATCTGGCGGCGAGATACGGATTACGCGTCACCACAAACCTGGGTGATGTCATTCCGTGGGGTCTCTGCCTGGGCTTGAATGTGTTCTGCGGCATTGCTGTGGCCGCGGGAGCACTCACTGTGGCCAGCATTGCGTCCGTAATCGGCGGGACGGAGTGGCGAATTATCGCTCGTGCCAGCCTGCTGATAGGTTGCATTGGTTATCTCATGGCGATGCTGGGAATGATTGCCAATGGGCCCACCGATACTAATTGGCGAATCTTGTTCGAGCGCTGGACGCAGCGCTCGATTCTGGCGGGAGCCGCGTGGACAGTCCTGATTCTTGCTTTGCTGTTGTTCATCGAGTTTGCTCCGCAATACTCTGTCCGCATCACTCGTGCGCGTTGGTTTACCATCCTGCAACGAATCGACGTGACATTGTTGATTTTGGCAACGGTTCTCGCAGTGGCTGCACCAATTCGGCTTGGACCGGCTGATCAAGATTGCTGAGGCCCGATTCTCACCGCTGTGGTCAGGCCCTAGCTTGTCCCTCGCATTTTACTTGTCATCCCTATCGCTGGCCTTCGCTGTGCTACTTTTTGCTTCCTGGCGGAGCCACTTGGCTTTTGGTAGGGCGCTTCCTTCTCCGGTTTTGCCCGTAATCGCGCGTGCCCTCACGGTCGCAGTGTTCGTTTATCTCGTCATACGCCTGATGGATCTAATGGAGCGCCACCTACTCTTTTCCATGTTCAGCATCACTCGAGAAGGACTCCTGCTGTTGCTTGAAATCGCGCTGCTCCTTGTCGGCATGGTGTGGATCAAAGGCAGTGAGGGGGATTCGCGGGAGCTGTATTTTGGGGCCGCGCTGATCATTGCCGGGGTAGTGGCCAATCGGCTCAACACCGCAATCACTGCGCTCGAGGTCGGAGCTGGCCAGGACTATCTGCCGCGCTGGGGTGAATTCCTGATTTCCTACAGTCTGGTAGCCGCAGGGGTGGCCGGGTTTGCGTTGGGAATCAAACATCTGTCAGTTTTTTCCGAGGTAAGCCCTTGAATGGCTAGAAGGGGCCGAACGGCAGCAACGGAGGAACGATGGAATTGAAACGGGTCGTGAAGTTCGAGGGCGAACGTGATCCGGCTTTCGCGAACTGGATCAGCCACACCGTCGGCGGTGAGAGGATCCGTCATTGCCTGCAGTGCGGCCTGTGCAGCGGGAGCTGCCCGCTCTCCTTGTACATGGATTACACTCCGCGCCGACTCATGCACTTGTCACGCGAAGGCTTCAAGGAAGAGGTCTTGTCCAGTTACACGATCTGGCTTTGCACCTGCTGCTACGCCTGCATGGTGGAGTGCCCGAAGAAGATCAATATCACGCACTTGATGTATGCGCTCAAAACGCGTGCCATCCAGGAGCATTTCTATCCCAAGCGGTTCGCCATTCCCGAACTCGCGCGCGACTTCTCCAAGATGATCCGTCGTTCCGGCCGCATCACGGAGAGCCGTCTCGTGCTGCGGGTCTTTCTCAAGACCGCGATCTGGCGACTGGTCGGCTTCTCCAGCTTGGGATTGAAGCTGCTGCGCACGGGCCGTATGCGATTTGCGCGCGAGAAAGTCCGCTGTCCGAGCGAAATTGTGTCCTTACTGAATGCGGTCGAAGTGACCAGGAAGGAGATGGCGCGATGAAATACGCGTACTATCCGGGCTGCTCGCTTCGAGGCACCGGCCGAGCCTACGAAGAATCGCTGCTCGCCGTGTTCCGCGTCCTGGGAGTTGAACTGGTGGAACTCGACGACTGGAACTGTTGTGGCGCGACTACCTACATGTCGTACGACGAATTGCAATCCTATGCCTTGGCGGCACGCAATCTTTCTCTAGCCACGAAGACCGGCAACGATCTTATGGCGCCTTGCGCTGCCTGTTACCTGGTTTTGAATAAAACCCAATATTACGTGCGTGACTATCCGTGGATCGGCCAGATTGTCGATCACGCCTTAGACACGATAAATCTGCCCAAGGACATCAGCGTAAAGGTCCGGCATCCGCTCGACATTTTGCTGAACGATATCGGTCTGGATGCCATCATGGCGAAGGTCACTCACCCCTTGAACGGACTGAAGGTTGCACCCTATTACGGCTGCCAGATCGTCCGCCCCTATGCCCTCTTCGACAACCAGAGAAACCCCACTTCCATGGACCGGCTCCTGGCGGCCTGTGGCGCCAAGATTGTTTATTACCCGGTGAAGACCCATTGCTGCGGCGGGAGTCAGAAAGGAACTCTGCCCGAGATCGGCCTCGATCTGATCAAACACCTGCTGACCGAGGCACACCGTAACGGCGCCGAGGTACTCTCAACCGTTTGCCCGCTGTGTCAATTCAATCTGGAAGCCTTTGAAGAAGAGGCCTCGAACGCCCATAAATTTCATATTCCCATCCTCTATTTCACGCAGTTGCTGGCATTGGCCTTCGGAATATCGCTCAAAGAAGCGGGCTTCCAGCGCTCGTTCTTCAACATCGAGCCGCTCCTTGCGGAGAAGGAGATCGCGTATGCCTGAGGCCTGCAAGCCAGATACGCCGGTAAGAATCGGTGTGTACGTTTGTCACTGCGGAACGAACATTGCCGCAACGGTCGATGTAACAATGCTCACGGAATACGCTGCCCAATTGCCCAATGTAGCGGTCTCGCGCGAATACAAGTATATGTGCTCCGATCCGGGCCAGGAGCTGATACGGCAAGATATTCAAGACCACAACCTCAACCGGGTTGTAGTAGCGTCGTGCTCGCCGCTGATGCACGAGGCCACATTCCGTGGGGCGCTGGCGAAGGCTGGGATCAACGCTTTCTTTCTCCAGATGGTCAATATCCGCGAGCATGTGTCGTGGGTGCACGCGAACAAGGCGGAAGCGACTGCCAAGGCGAAAGATCTGCTCCGTGCCGCGGTGCGGCGGGTCGCTCTCCATAAGCCGCTGGAAAAGAGAAGAGTCGAAATCAATCCCAGCGTGCTGGTGGTTGGCGGAGGCATCGCCGGCATCCATGCCGCACTTACCGTCGCGAATTCGGGAAAGCACGTGTACCTGGTAGAACGGCAGCCGACGATCGGCGGACACATGGCGTACTTCGACAAGACGTTTCCTACCCTTGACTGTGCTGCCTGCATTCTCACACCGAAGATGACGGCGGTTGGCTCGCACCCAAACGTCACGCTGTGGACCTATTCGGAGATCGCCTCGGTCGAAGGCTATGTCGGCAATTACAAGGTAAAGGTTCGCCACAAACCACGCTACGTCATCGAGGATCTGTGCATCGGCTGCCAGGAATGCGTCGAGGCGTGCGTCTACAAGGAAGGTAGATGGGCGGACGAGTTTAATCTGGGCCTCAGCAAGCGCAAGCCCATCTATCTGCCATTCCCGCAAGCGGTGCCGCAGAAGGTGTTGATCGACCCCGAGGCCTGCATCGAATTCAAGTCGCACAGGTGCAAGAAGACGTGCGTCGAAGCCTGCGGCGAGCGAAAGGCTATCGACTTCGATCAAGAGGAGACTGTCGAGGAGATTGAGGTGGGCAGCATCATTCTGGCCACCGGCTTCAAGACCTTCGACGCGCATCGTAACGCTTATTACGGCTACGGAGTTCTGCCCAATGTCTATACCTCTCTGGAAGTAGAGCGCCTGGTCAACGCCTCAGGCCCCACTAACGGCGAGATCGTCTTGCGCGACGGCACCAAGCCGAGGATGGTCGGCATCATTCACTGCGTCGGTTCGCGCGATCACAATACCAACCGATGGTGCTCCAAAGTTTGTTGTATGTACTCGCTCAAGCTGGCGCACCTGATTCGCGAGCGTAGCGGCGCCGAAGTTTACAACTTCTACATAGACATGCGCACCCCGGGCAAAGGTTACGAGGAGTTTTATGACCGCCTGCTCGATGAAGGCGTCCACTTTGTTCGCGGGCGTGTAGCCGAGGTGACAGACTGGCCTGTCCATCCTTCGGAAGAAGGAAAGCTCATCATCCGCGCCGAAGATACCCTGGCCGGCTTTGTGCGGCGCATTCCCGTGGACATGGTCGTGCTTTCCGTCGGGCTGGAGCCCCAGAGCGATGCGCGCGACGTCCGCCGCATGTTCAACATAAGTTGCTCGGAAGAGGGCTGGTTTCTGGAACGCCACCCCAAACTGGCTCCCGTGAGCACCTTTACGGACGGTGTGTTTATCGCCGGTGCTTGCCAGGGACCGAAAGACATTCCCGACAGCGTAGCGCAGGCCGGGGCGGCGGCTGCCGAGGCTTTGGCTCTGGCCGATGCGAGGCACGTGGAGCTGGAACCTTACACGGCGCACGTGCTCGAGGAGGCATGCTCCGGATGTAAAACCTGTTTGACGATCTGCCCCTACACAGCCATCTCGTTTGTTAAGGAAACCAAAAAAGTCCGCGTGAACGAAGTGCTCTGCAAAGGCTGCGGCACCTGTGTTGCGACCTGTCCGTCAGGCTCCATCGAGCAGAATCTGTTCGAAGACCAGGAGATCTTCGAAGAAGTTGAGGGCTTGCTGGCCTATGCCTAACACTCAATGCATTCCCGGAAATGGCCATGCGTCCAGCGAAGTTCGGGAGCCACGCATCGTGGGCTTTTTCTGCACCTGGTGCACCTATCTGGCAGCGGATCTGGCGGGGACGTCGCGTATCAAGTATGCCCCCAACGTGAGGGTGGTACGCGTAATGTGTTCGGGACGGATCGATCCGCAATTCGTGCTGGCGGCCTTCGCCGACGGAGCCGATGGGGTACTCATTGGTGGATGCCATCCAGGCGATTGTCATTATCAGGAGGGCAATTACAACTGCCTGCGCCGCGCCCGCCTGTTGAAACGCATGCTGGAACAACTCGGTGTAGAGGAGGAGCGCTTCCGCGTGGAATGGATTTCCGCCGCCGAAGGCGACCGGATACGCGTTGTCATCAACGACATGGTGGAGAAGCTACGCGCGCTGGGGCCGCTAAGCATGAAAAAGGAAACGCCGCTGGTGAACATCGTTTCTGAGGAGCACGTGCCGGAGGAGGTGTGCGTATGACGGGGCAGAAACCCAAGATTGCCTTCTACTGGTGCGCCTCCTGCGGAGGATGCGAAGAAGCGGTGGTCGACCTGGCGGAGGGAATTCTCGATGTTGTCGCAGCCATGGACATAGTGTTTTGGCCAGTGGCGCTGGATTTCAAGCGCCGGGATGTTGAGCAGATGCCGGATCGGTCCATCCTGGCGACATTCTTGAATGGGGCAATCCGTACCTCGGAGCAAGAAGAAATGGCCGAACTGCTGCGCCGCAAATCGAAGTTGCTGGTGGCCTTCGGGTCGTGCTCGCACCTCGGTGGTATTCCGGGACTCGCCAATCTCTTCACCCGCGACAGTATCTTGCAGGCAATTTACTGCGATGCTCCTACTACGGAGAATCCCGACCGAGTAATTCCCGGCCCCCACCCGAACAATGGCGACGGCGGGCCCGCTCTGCCGTATTTCTCCGATCAAGTTCGCCGGCTCGACGAGGTGGTTGAGGTGGATTACTACGTGCCCGGATGTCCGCCGCTGCCGAAGATCATTACGCGCGCGGTGTCGACACTCTTAAGCGAACCTCTGCCAGAAAAAGGAGGCGTCCTCGCACCCGACAAGGGGCTTTGCACGGAGTGCCCGCGCAAGGACTCGAGGCCGGAGAAGATTGCGCTGAAGGCATTCACCCGGCCGCAGGAGATCTTGGTTGACGAAACCAAGTGCCTGCTCGCCCAAGGGCTGCTCTGCATGGGGCCGGCGACGCGCGCCGGATGCGAGGCAGCTTGCATCAATGGAAACATGCCTTGCACCGGCTGCTGTGGAGCGCCTGGGCGGGTGCGCGATCAGGGTGCGAAGGCGCTGTCGGCCATAGCTTCGCTCGTGGACAGCAAGGACGAACGCCAAATTGATCAAATCCTGGCCAGCATCGCCGACCCGGTCGGGACATTCTGTCGCTATAGCTTGCCGGCGTCATTACTCCAGACTAGGCGCAACTCCTAAGCCTGGGTCGAAGGTCTGCTGTGAGGTGGCTCATGCCTGACGTAACAATTCCAGTTCAAAAAGTTTGGAACAAGTCTCTTGGCAACGCGGTCGATCAATACCGACGGCGCCGCATCGTCATCGACCCGGTGACACGCCTCGAGGGTCACGGCAAGATTGAGGTGGTTCTCGACGATGCCGGCGAGGTCGAGCGCGCGTATTTCCAGGTGCCGGAGTTGCGCGGTTTCGAGAAGTTCGTGCAGGGCCGACCGGTGGAGGAGATGCCGCAAATCACCTCCCGCATCTGTGGCGTGTGTCCCACCGCGCACCACATGGCGGCGACCAAAGCGCTGGATGCGGTTTATCACGTGACGCCGCCAGAGACGGCGAAGAAGATCCGCGAACTCGTGTATTGCACTTTCATGGTGGAAGACCACACCCTACACTTCTATTATCTTGGTGGTCCGGATTTCGTTCTCGGATCCGAGGCTCCTCCGGCTCAACGCAACATTCTAGGCGTGATTGAAGCCGTCGGGATCGAAAATGCGAAGAAGGTCATCGGCATCCGCCGGCGCTTGCGTGAGCTAATTGCGCTGGTTGGCGGCAAGACGGTGCACCCAGTATTTGGGCTTCCCGGTGGAGTTGCCAAGCGGTTCACTCGCGAGATGCAGGGCCAATTTCAGCAGGTGGCGGAAGACGCGGTGGAGTTTGCAAGCTTTACCCTGCGTCTCTTCGAAACAGCTGTCTCAAGCAAGCCCGAGTACCTGAGCCTGATCACGGCGGACGATTACACCCATCGCACCTACTACATGGGGCTGGTCGACGACGAGAATCGCGTCAATTTCTACGACGGGAGGCTACGAATCGTCACTCCAGAAGGACAGGAGTGGAAGACGTTTCGCGCCGAGCACTACACTGAGGTTATTGCTGAACATGTCGAGCCTTGGAGTTATGCCAAGTTCTGCTACCTGAAACCTCTCGGCTGGAAAGGCTTCACCGACGGTAACGATACAAGTATCTACAGCGTCGCTCCGCTCGCTCGCCTCAACGCTTCCAGCGGTATGGCTACTCCATTGGCCGACCAAGAGTATCGGCACTTCTTTTCGACGTTCGGCGCCAAGCCAGTGCACCATACCCTTGCCAATCATTGGGCACGACTGATCGAGCTGCTTTACGCCGCGGAACGTATGCGTGAACTGGCTCATGATGACAAGCTGCTCGATCCGGAATACCGGGTGTTGCCGACCACGACTCCTAACGAAGGAATTGGCGTGGTGGAAGCGCCACGTGGGACTCTCATTCATCATTACCAGACGGATGAGCGCGGGATTGTGCAGCGTGCCAACTTAATAGTTGCCACCCAGAACAATGCCGCGCGCATGGCGATGAGTGTGGAGAAGGCGGCAAGAGGGTTGGTTCACGGCGGCCATGTGCCGGAGGAAGTGCTCAACAAGATTGAGATGGCATTCCGCGCCTACGACCCCTGCAATGCCTGCGCAACTCACGCTCTTCCCGGGGAGATGCCGTGGCTCGTGACCGTTCGAAACGGAAACGGAGAGCCAATTTCCGAATTAACACGGGGCCTCTAGATAAAGGTGGACGTCGCTGGCAAGAGGGGACCGAAAAGGTGAAGGCAGCTGAGATGGCTGAAGCCTCCGGCATCCCAGCGTCGCGAAGGTGACTGGCAAGCGTGCAGGCCGTAACGCGAGTGACTGCTGAAAAGGCGTGGGCAAGACCAGCCTGGCAGCCCGACAGGTGTGAAACTGCTGACCTGAAACATTGGACCCTGGTGATGAGCATTGACCCGCATGCAGATGCATTCGAGCTCGGCGCCGAACTGTTCAATGTTCAACCCTCTTTAACCCTCCAACCATCGCTCTAGTGATTCACGTCACCGACATCCTAAAACGCTAGGCAGATGATTAGCATGCGAGGGATCGTCCTTCATCCGGCTTCATAGAGGTTCAGGATGTCATCCCTGGTGCAGCGCCCTCGCAGAATATTCAGCAAAGTTTTACTGACAGCCTATCCTTGTCTTGATCGGGTGCTGCTCGTTTTTCTTCACAAGCCTTGGCATTTCACAGCTAAACATATTCTCGTGCAATTCTATGGTACGAGACGCGCAAATCACCTGCAGCTCAAGGGATGGAGTCATTGTGATCGTCGGTCTGGGGATTGACCTGATCGAGAATTGTCGTGTCGAACGGGAGTTGGCGCAAGGCAACTGGGCGCGAGAGGACGGAGTATTCAGCAACGAGGAGATTACGTGCTGCAGCAGCAGCCGCCGGCCTTCGTTGCGGTATGCACTTTGCTTTGCGGCCAAGGAAGCTGCCCTCAAGGCCTTAGGAACTGAAGTAAACGACTTGGCTGTTTTTCGTGAAGTAGAAGTCAAGTGTTGTGGAGGCCGCGAGTACGGGCTTGCTCTGCACGCGCGCCTCCAGTCTAAAGCCACGCGGTTGGGCGTGCGGCGCATCAATCTCGCAATCGCTATGACGAAGAGACAAACTGGCGCCATGGTCATCCTGGAGTCTTGAGCAGCAGCACAGGCGCCAAGATCGGATATCCGATGAGCAACCTTGCGCTTTACGAGGAAGCAACCACAAAATCGTACGAAGATCTGACTGCGAACTTTAGCTGGTCCATTGCTGAGAGAGAACTAGGCTACAAGCCCGGTGATCCGATCAACATCGGTTGGATGTGCAGCGATCGCATCTGCCGTTTGGGTCTGGCAGATAAGGTGGCGCTCTACTGGGAAGATTACCAGGGCAATCAGCAGGAGTTCACGTTCGATGATCTGCGCATTTTGTCCAATACAATGGCGCAGTTCATTTGCGACCTTGGAGTGGGCCCTGGCGAGAGGGTCTGTCTTTTCATGGACCGCGTGCCAGAGTTGTACATTGGCTTCCTCGGTGTCTTGAAGACGGGGGCCGTGGCCCAACCTCTGTTCTCGGCCTTCGGAGAAGAGTCGCTTTTGGTGCGCCTGCAGAACGCTGGAACCTCGGCAATCATCACCCAGAGGAAACACCTGCACAAGGTCCGCAGGATTCGTGACCAGCTTCCAGACCTGCGGCACATTATCATTGTCGACGCTAAGGAAACTTCTCTCCAGGAGCGCGAAGTAAAGTTTGAACTGGAAAATGCTCCTCGGGTGAGAGAGTTCATCGTCTATCCGACGACGGGTGAGTCGCCGTCCGTTCTGCACTACACCTCGGGCACAACCGGCCAGCCCAAGGGGGCGCAACACGTTCACTACTCGATCATTTCACAGTACCTCACGGCGAAATGGGTCTTGGATCTGCAGCCGGATGACATTTACTGGTGCAACGCCGATCCGGGCTGGGTTACGGGCACGTCTTACGGCATCATCGGCCCTTGGTCGAACGGAACGACGCAGGTGGTACTCGATTCCGGATTCAACGCGGAGCGCTGGTACGAGTTCATCGAGAGACGCCGGGTTACGGTTTGGTACTCGGCGCCCACTGCCATCCGCCTGCTAATGAAGGAAGGCACGGATATCGTCCGGTGCCATGATTTATCAAGCCTGCGGCACTTGGCCAGCGTGGGTGAGCCTCTGAACGCCGAAGCGGTGATCTGGTCGCAGGAGGCGTTTGGCAAGCCTTTTCATGACACCTTCTGGCAAACAGAAACCGGTTGCATCGTAATTACGAATCTCCCCGGCATGCCCATCAAACCGGGCTCGATGGGCAAGCCATTCCCAGGGATTACCGCAACGGTGCTAAATACCAAGACCTATGAACCGATAACCCAACTGGGACTTGCCGGACTGATCGCGCTACGTCCCGGCTGGCCGTCGGAGGTCCGCGGCTACTGGAACAACGAAGCCGGTTTCAAGGCGAAGTTCAAGAACGGCTGGTATCTGTGCGGCGATCGCGCCTCAATCGATTCCGATGGCTATTTCTGGTTCATAGGACGCGACGATGACGTTATCAATACCGGCGGACATCTCGTCGGACCCTTCGAGATTGAGTCTGCGCTGCTGGAGCATCCCGCGGTCTCCGAATCGGCCGCGGTCGCCAAACCCGATCCCGTGAATATGGAGGTGGTGAAAGTCTTTGTGACCCTGAAACGCGGGTACGAGCCAGGCGACGATCTGGAACTGGAAATCATGAACCACATTCGGAAGCGGCTGTCGCCGCTGGCCATGCCGCAGGAGATTGAGTTCGTTGACTCGCTGCCGAAAACTCGCAGCGGGAAAATCGTGCGCCGTATCCTGCGTTGCAAGGAGTTCAACGAACCGGTGGGTGATCTGTCCACCATCATGGACGACTGAAATACAAAGCAGACAGGACGCAAACACTATGGATGAAATCACAAAAGTAGTTCGCGAGTATGTCATCCGGGAATATCTGCCAGGTGACGACGACCGGGAGATCACCGAAACCACGCCCCTGATATCAGGCGGAATTGTGGATTCGTTCTCGATGGTATCGCTCAAGCGTTTCCTGGAGAAGAAATACAACATTCATATTCCCGACGCCGAGGCCACGCCCGACGCGTTCGACAGTGTGCAGAAGATCGTTGCGCTGGTGCACCGCTTCCAAACATCCGTCGCGGTTGGAGCGTAAGGCAGCGGGCCCCACTGCGAGACTTGCATAGGAGCGTCACCGCATCTTCGGCGCTCGCTCCCGGCATTGGCATATTACTGAGATCGCATTTCACAGAGGATCGCTATGGCTTTCATAGACAAATATCGCAATCATTACCAGACCGAGATTGAGGGAATTAAGGCCGCCGGCCTGTTTAAAGGAGAGCGTTATATCCATTCGCCTCAAGGATCGGAAATTGAGGTCGAGTTTCCCGTCGGCTCGGAAATCAAAAGGTGCATCAACATTTGCGCCAACAACTACCTGGGATTGTCTAGCCACCCTGATGTCATCGCCGCGGCGCACGCCGGACTGGATAGCCGCGGTTATGGCATGTCATCGGTGCGCTTTATTTGTGGCACCCAGGACATCCATCGCGAACTCGAGAACCGGCTCACGGAATTTCTTGGGACCGAGGACACGCTTCTCTTTCCCTCCTGCATGGACGCCAATGCCGGCTTCTTCGAGGCTTGCTTGAACGAGCAGGACGTGATGATCGCAGATCGGGTGGTTCACGCCTCTATCGTGGACGGGATGCGCCTGTGCAAGGCTATGCAGGACACCTACAAGCATTCCGACATGGGGCACCTGGAGGAAAAGCTGCAGGAGCACATGGACAAGCGCTCGCGCATGATCATCACCGACGGCGTCTTCTCCATGGACGGTGACATCGCCAAACTAGATGAAATCGTTGACCTGGCCGAGAAGTATGACGCCATGGTCTTTCTAGACGACTCACATGCCAGTGGTTTCATCGGCTGCACCGGCCGGGGAACTCATGAGCATTGTGGCGTTGTGGGGAAGATAGACGTGATCACCACCACGCTGGGCAAAGCACTGGGCGGCGCTTCTGGCGGCTGCGTCAGTGGGCGTCGCGAACTGGTGGAGATGTGCCGCCAGCGCGCCCGTCCCTTCCTATTCTCCAATTCGGTAGCTCCAGTGATCGTCGCGGGCGCCTTGAAGGTCATGGAGTTGATAACCGCAACTACGGAGCAGCGCGACAAACTGGAGTGGAACGCAGTGTACTGGCGTGGGCTACTTAAGGACGCCGGATTTGACATCAAGGAAGGCGAGAGCCCGATCGTGCCCGTCATGTTGTACGACGCCAAGCTGGCACAGGACTTCGCTCGTGACCTGTTCGACGAAGGTGTGTACGCGGTCGGCTTTTTCTTCCCCGTCGTGCCCAAAGGACAGGCTCGTATTCGTACACAATTGTCGGCCGCGCACGAAAAGCATCACTTGGACTTTGCCATCGAGGCTTTCAAAAAGGTCGGAAGGAAGCACGCGGTGCTGGGACTCGGAAGGAAGGAATTGCTGGCAAGGGCGGGTGCATAACGCCGAGTTAGATTTCAAATTTGATAACCGTAACGCGGCGCTTGACGGTCAGAAACAAACGAACGCACTTGGCCATCGAGCGACCGACAATTCACACGGGAATCGCTTCCATGACGCAACGGCGCTCATGATACGGAGGTCGCCATGCTTTGCGAAGAACTGGAACTACTTGAGGGACAATTCGACGAGATTGTGACCGCTCTGGAGGACCCCACATTAACGGACGACGAACGAAAAGCCCTGGAAAAGTCCTATGCTGAGTTGAGCCACACCATTAGGGAACATCAGACGTCCGGTCACAAGGGCGATCGCTGTTTTGAAGAATAGTCAGGAGACTGATGCACAATCTGTTGGCGATCAAGGATCGACGCATTATGCTCCACAGGCGCACGTTTTGGTTAACCTTCCAGTTCGTCGGCGACCTGCGCTTCCCCTGATTGCTTTCGCCCACTCCCTAAGGAAAAACTCGGAATGCTGACAGGAATCCACATTCTTCTTACCTACCAATGCACAAGCGAGTGTGATCACTGCTTTCTGCACTGCGGGCCACAGCGCGAGGGCACCTTCACCCTCCGCCAACTTCGAGACCTGCTGCGGGAGATGAAGAAGATTCGGACGATCGACACGGTTCACTTTGAAGGCGGTGAACCATTCCTGTTCTATGCGGTCATGCTGGCAGGGCTGCGGATGGTGCGCGATGCGGGTTTGCAGGCCGGTGTCGTGACCAACGGATACTGGGCGACCTCGCCGGAGGATACGGAGCAATGGCTGCGCCCCATGCTCGATTTGGGTATCGCCGATTTCAGCGTAAGCGACGACGAGTTTCACAGCACAAAGGGCGGCAAGAGTCCCGGAGCCATTGTGTACCGCGCCGCAAAGAAGCTTGGCTTACCGTGCAGCAAGATTTGTATTGCGCAACCGACGGTCGTGCCGGCGTCTGATTCCGGCAGCAAGAAGGGCCAGCCGGTCACCGGTGGCGGCGTTCTCTTCAAGGGCCGCGCCGCGGAAAAGCTCACCGCTGGTCTGCCGGTGCGGCCTTGGCAGGAGCTAAAAACTTGTCCGCACGAAGAGCTGTCCAACCCGAAGCGAGTGCACGTCGATGCATACGGCAATGTGCACGTGTGCCAGGGGATCAGTATCGGCAACATGTGGAGTACACCCCTCTCGGAACTTGTTTGCACCTATGACGCGGCCAAGCATCCGATCGTGGGCCCTCTGGTTGATGGCGGTCCGGCAGCGCTCGTCAAACGATTCGGTCTAAATATGACCGACGCTTATGTTGACGAGTGCCATCTCTGCTACATGGCGAGAAGATCGTTGTTGCTAGTTTTTCCGCAGTATCTCGCGCCAACGCAGGTTTATGGCTTATAAGAAACTCTGTGCGCAGGGCTGGGAAGAACGATCCCTCCACTTTCCCAAAATGGTACAAACGCTTGGCAGCAAATCAAACCGGGAGTGCCACTATTTAAACTCTGAGCCACGCTTTTCTCTTACGGGAAACAGGACTAGATTTAGCTTGCAGCAATTCATACGGGAGGTGGCAACGCCCGTCTACGATTACATCTGCCAGGACTGTCAGAAATCTTTTGAGTTAGTTCTTACTCTAGGCGAACACGAGAAAAACAATATCGCTTGTCCGAAATGGGAAGCAAGAAAGTGGAGCAGGATCCCACCGCCTTTTTCGCGGTTACGTCGAAGAAGAGCTAAAGATGATTTTCCCCAGCCTACCCATTCTGGCTGGGTTGGGAGCGCGAATCTGCGGATAAATCCGCCGTGCTCGACGAGTGTACTTGCCCCAGGAGCTAGATGGCCTAGCCGGCGCGGTGCTCTCCGCAACCATCTTCATAGGATCAGCGCTCTGTCAGCCGCGTCTGGTAAGGGGCCCGATACTACCACGGCGATGCCTTCGCAGTCGCTGCGCCAACTCAGGGCCGTAATCCTGCAATTGGGCGATTACGCGAAGTCTTACGAGTGTTATCGTCGCGCGGCCGAGATTCAGGTTCACAACTCTCTCCTCAACATCTTTCTGCAGGAATCTGCATGAATGAGGATGACCCAAAACCCGAAAACTAAGCCAGTTTGAAGTTGAGAGATCGTAGCCTGTCGTGGTTCTCTGGAAGAGGGAGAGGAGAACCAGGAATGGCCAAGCGGGGACACACGGAAGAAGAGATTTTGCGGGTACTGCGGGAGGCCGAGTCAGGGACTACGGTGGTGGAGATCTGCCGCAGGCATGGCATCAGCCAGCAGTCGTTCTATTTGTGGAAGAAGAAGTATGCCGGCCTGGGGCTCAGCGAGCTGCGCGAGCTTCGTCAGCTGCGGGAGGAGAATGGCAAGCTCAAGCGCTTGGTAGCCGACCTTAGTTTGGACCGCCATATCCTGCAGGAGATCGTCGGAAAAAAGCTGTAAGGCCTCGGGTGCGTCGCCAGCTGGCGGAATGGGCCGAACAAGCTCATCAGCTGAGCCAGCGGCGGGTGGCGGGGCTGATTCCGGTGAACCGGGCGACCTTGCGATACCAACATCACCGTGATCCCCAGGAGGCGTTGCGGGTACGACTGCGGGAGTTGGCAGGCAGCCGGGTACGCTATGGCTACCGGCGGCTGACGGTGTTGCTAAAGCGCGAAGGCTGGCCGGTGAACGCAAAACGGATCTATCGGCTGTACACGGAAGAAGGACTGATCGTGCGTACGCAAAAGCGCAAGCAGCGAGCGCAGCGACAACGAATCGCGCAGGGCTTGGCAGCGCGGCCTAACCAGCGCTGGAGCATGGATTTCGTTGCCCAGCGGCTGGCAGATGGTCGCTGGGTCCGGGTACTGACGGTAGTTGATCAGTTTACCCGCGAGTGTCTGACCCTGTTTGCAGATACTTCGCTGAACGGCGAGAAGGTGGCAATGGCGCTGGACAAAGTAGTTTCCCGGCGCGGCACTCCGCAGTCCATTACCGTGGACAACGGAACGGAATTTTCCAGTAAAGCTATGGATCTTTGGGCGTACAAGAACGGCGTACATCTAGACTTCATTCGGCCAGGTCGGCCAGTGGAGAACGGCTATATCGAATCCTTTAACGGAAGGCTGCGTGACGAGTGCCTGAACGTCGAGATCTTCTTCACCCTGGCTGACGCCCGCGAGAAACTGGAATATTGGCGCCGTGATTACAACCACCAACGCCCTCATTCGGCGCTAGCTGACCGGACTCCGGCTGAGTTCGCAGCTGTATGGACCGGTGGAAATGACGCGGACTGCGTCCGCTTGGAAAACGCTTCGCGTTTCCCACATTCCCACCGCACGACTGCGACTGCGGTCAATCTGAAAACCAATCAGTCTTCAAGCCGATTGCTGGAGACCATCACTTGAGTTACATTAACTCGAAAACATCCGGTAAATCCGGCACAAACCGAACCACGCAGGCCGAAATTTCCAACCTCCTGCGGCATAGTTTTCCGGGGCGGGTCAAAAACCGGGATTCTCCAGTTATGAATGGATGAGACCTTGGGGGCAGGTCAGAAAGGCTACAGGTTCGGCTTCCACTCCCTCCGGCATTCCTTGTCGCACTGGTGCGTCAACAAGGGCAAGGTTGAGCCGAAGGTCGTGCAGAGCCTCCTGCGGCACAGCCGCGTGCAAATCACTCTCGACCTTTATGCCCAGGGCGACGGCGATGAAACACGCGCGGCGCAAGGCGCATTCCTTCGGGAAATGGGCCTCGCAACGGAGATGGTCCAGTGACTTGTGGAAGATTTGTGGAACGGGCTTTTCGGCAGATTCCGGGTAAGCCCTTGAAGAATATGGTGGGCGCTACAGGATTCGAACCTGTGACTTCCACCGTGTGAAGATGGCACTCTACCGCTGAGTTAAGCGCCCACAGTCGCGGTACCTCGATTGTAGCAAATCGAACCGAGCCCTCGGCCGTCCGGCGGTTTCGCCAAAAACCTTGCAGCACGCCTCTCAAATATGTTCATCTAAGTGGCTTATGGCCCTGGAAGAATACAAGCGAAAACGCGACTTCAAACAGACGCCCGAACCTCCGCCCAAGGTCGGCAAAGGCGAACAGCGCCGCTTCGTGGTGCAGAAGCACCGAGCCACACGCCTGCATTACGACTTCCGTCTGGAGATGCAAGGCGTACTGAAATCGTGGGCCGTCCCTAAAGGACCATCGCTCGATCCCGCCGACAAGCGTCTCGCCATGCAGGTGGAAGATCATCCGGTTTCGTACTTTGATTTCGAGGGCACAATTCCGGCTGGCAATTATGGCGCCGGCACCGTGATGGTGTGGGATGTGGGAACCTGGGAGCCACAAGGAAATGCCGCAGAGATGCTGGCCAAGGGCGACCTGAAGTTTCGCCTCGACGGCGAAAAGCTTAAAGGTGATTTCGCGCTGGTACACATGAAGTCGCGCCGGCCCGGAACCAAAGGAAACGAGTGGCTGCTGATCAAGCACCGCGATGTCTACGTGAAGGAAGGCTATGACATCGACAAGTACGACTACTCCGTGCTGACCGAGCGCACCATGGACGAGATCGCGGGCGACGCCGGATCAGCGGAGTGGAAGAGCAGCCGAAAAGCGTCGGTCGGTGGCGCGACCAGGAAGAATGACTGGCTCGCTGAATCGATCGCCAAAGCCGACGCGAAAAAGGCCAAGGCCGAGAAGAAACCAATTGCCTCCAAGATGGTGGGCGTCGCGGCGAAGGCGACGCGCGAAACGTACCTTGGCGAATCCCACCCAAGCCAAAGAAGCTTGGGTGGGGCACCCAGCATTTAAGAGCCGAGCCGAAAAAGGCGACAAGTGGCGCCACTGTATCCCCGGGCAAAGTAAAAAAAAACTCTTAGACCGTGAGGGACACAGCGAAGCAGCGCTCATCGGCCATAAAACGCCGATGCCGCGGGTTATCCATCCCATGCTGGCGACTCTGGTGGACAAGCCCTTCGACGGCCAGGAGTGGCTCTACGAAATCAAGTGGGATGGCTATCGCGCGATTGCCTTTCTGGAGAATGGCGCCGTCAGGCTCGTCTCGCGGAACCAAAATGACTTCACCGTCGCTTATCCCGAACTGAGCTCCGTCGCAGATTTCGTCAAGGCGCGAACGGCGATCCTAGACGGCGAGATTGTCGCGCTCGATGAACAGGGACGGCCCTCGTTCAGCCTGATGCAACAACGCACCGGGGTTGGCGAAGGCGGCCGCCGCATCCGTCGCACCCGCGACGACATTCCCGTGATGTATTTTGTCTTCGACTTGCTTTACTTGGATGGCTACAACCTGATGCAGGCGGAACTGGTACAGCGCAAGGAGTTGCTGGCCTCCATCCTGGCACCAAGTGATCTCATCCGCTGCTCCGATCATTACGTTGGAAACGGCAAAGCGTTGTTTGAAGCGGCAATGCAGCGCGACCTGGAGGGCATTGTCGCCAAACGGCGCGACAGCCCTTATGCGCAAAAGCGCAGTCATGACTGGCTTAAAATCAAAATCGTCAAGCGCCAGGAGTGCGTGATTGGCGGTTACACCGATCCGCGTGGCGCGCGCGAAAATTTTGGCTCTATCGTATTGGGACTCTACGATGACAAACGCCGGCTGATACCTGTAGGCCAGGCGGGCAGCGGCTTCAATGAGCAAACTCACGCAGATATGTGGGAGCGGCTACACCCACTTGAGACCAGCCTTGTTCCATTCTTCGGCAAGGTGGAGAGCGATCGCCGGGTGCATTACGTGAAGCCGGAGCTGGTTGCCGAAATCAAGTTCACCGAATGGACGCACGAAGGGGAGAGCGGCGGAGTCAAGATGCGCGCCCCGGTTTTCCAGGGATTACGCTTCGATAAGAAGCCCGACGAATGCAAGTTCGAGCGCCCCGCCAGTGCCTCAGCCGAGGTCAAAAAGGCGGAAGCGAGTGAAGGGATTTCATGACACGAATATAGTGGGTCACGATTCGTGTCAAAGCGTTAGCCAGGCTATTTGATGTCTTTCATCGGCAGCACCGACCCATACTCGTGTCCACTGGCGTCGACTGCGCGCGCAACCACTGCGCTAAAAGCATCGCGAAGCTCGGGATACTTGGCCACGATGGCCTTACTGACCGCCATGTTGTCCTGAAAGGCCACGCCCGTATTCGTCGCATCAGCAGTTTGGTAACTCACGCGCAAATCCAGATTGCCCTCAATTGGAACGGCCACCATCTCGGTGACCTTGAACGTCTTGCCGCCAGCCGTCAGGCTCAGTTGATTGCCGTTGCCCGGCAGGTCGCCCGGCCGCACGCTTTGCATTTCCTCGGCGACTTTGTCGAGTTGCGGCGTGCTCATGAAGTTCACCGGAGCCATCAAGTCCCACGCAACCAGGTAGTAGAACCAGGCGTTGTGCGTCTGCCCCTTCGATTTGTAGTCGCGAGCCCTGGCTAGATGCCACTGCCCGTCATGGCCGCCGATGGCATCCAGTCGCGGGTAGTATCCTGCCAGCTTCCACGAGCCGTTCACCTCTTGCAGAATCAAGGTGAGCGTGATCGGATCCTTGCCGGCAACTTTCTGCATCACCAGCGCGTAACGACCAACTGGCAGATTCGTGATGGTGAAGACCAGGCGGTCAGGCGAGTTATAGATGCCGCAATAGAAGTCCGCTCGGGCGAGTGCTGCTTTGGGTTGTGAGGCATCGAGTAAGTACGTTCCGGCGAACGTCGCCGGCCCCTGTGCGAGATATTGCCTGTTGGTGACCACCGCCTGCTCGATGCTGCCGAAGTCTCCTGCGATTGCTGATATCGAATTGGTTTTCAACCCGGCGACATCTCCCCGCGTGGACATGTCGAGGAATTGGCGAGCTGCCGCTTCCACTGCGTTTCTGGTCGGTACGTCCAAGTCGGTCCCGCTGGCGCAACTCTGCGCGGTTAGCAGCGGTACCGCGATCATCACCACGACTAGAAGTAAGCCAATCTGAAGGACGCAGTGGCAAGTTGAACGACAAGTGAAGGGTATTGGAATCATGGTTCGTAGTCCTAACGCGGCACGAATGCCCATCAGCTTTGGAGCGTGCGATAGATGATTGCTACTTCCACTATCACGATGCGGTGTTGGCCATCGTCAGATGTTCGGTCCCCCATTCGACAAAATCAGCGTCATTGCACGAATCGGCAACCGAGGCAGTCCGACCAGGTTTACAATAAGCACCACGGCGCGGCGGAAACGATACACTCCGCAGACCGTCGAACCTATTATGGTACGCCTGTGGCACATTTCGGTATCAGCATCGTTGTTCGTACTCGGCCTATACCTTTTGGTCGGACAATCCCCGGCGCAGACGACAGCGCCCACGAGTGCGACTCCGGTGAGTCCTACGCATCAACAGAAGGCTCATGCTCGTGCCAGGAAGGCTGCGACCGTTGCGGAGACGCCTGCACCGCCGCCTGCGCCCCCAACCCCGGAGCAGATGCCTCCCACGCCGCCTCACGTCATTTATCAGAATGGATTGCTGACCATCGACGCCAAGAATTCGACGTTGTCGCAAGTGTTGCGTTCGGTGCAGTCACAGACGGGCGCTTCCATCGAGATGCCTTCCAGCGCGGCGAATGATCGAGTCATGATGCAACTAGGCCCAGGAAGGCCTCGGGATGTCCTGAATACGTTATTGAACGGGTCCAAATTTAACTACATCATTCTGGGCGTGACCGGGAATCCTGGCGCTGTGCAGAAGGTTATTTTGAGCACCCGGCAAGGCACAGCCACGCCTGTGAGTACGGCGCAGAACAACGGCCCGAACCAGGGTCAACCGCAGTATCAGCAACCGTCGGAGGAGCCACCGGAAGAAGAAATGGCGCCGCCCGATCCTGAAGCCGACAACCAGCAGGAGGCTCCGCAGGTTCCTCCGCCTCCGGGACGGTTCCGCCCTGGGCAACCCATTCCGCCTCGTAACCAAGAGGGAAACGATCAGCAACAGGACAATAACGGAAATCCGCCCAACAACATCTTGAAGACTCCGGAACAGATGTTGCAGGAACTGCAAAACATGCAACAACAGCAGCAGCAATACCAGCAGCAGTTGAATCCGGCCAACAACCCGGAGCCGCAACCACCCCAGCAATAACAACGCGCAACATTCGGACTGCCAGGGCGTCCGCGGGACGCCCCTGGCATTTGAGTCGATGCTCGGGCTAGGCGGTGACGCTCGCTTCGGAGAGCCCACGCAGTGCCTCAGCGTAGGGCTGGCGAGCAACGCCACGCTCTGTGATGATCGCAGTCACGTAGGCATTTGGGGTGACATCGAACGCAGGGTTCTCAACCGTTACACCGTCCGGCGCGACTTGCTTTCCTGCCAGGTGGGTCACTTCCCTCGAAGAACGTTGCTCAATAGGAATACGGCTGCCATCAGGCGTCGCCAAGTCCACCGTCGAAAACGGCGCAGCCACGTAAAACGGGATCCCGTGTTCCTTCGCCAACACCGAAACCGTGTAGGTCCCAATCTTGTTGGCAACATCGCCGTTGGCGGCGATACGATCAGCGCCCACTACGACCGCATCGATCTTGCCCTGCAGCATCATCGCGCCAGCCATATTGTCCGCGATGAGGGTCGTGGGGATGTTGTCCTTCATCAACTCCCACGCTGTCAGACGCGAGCCCTGGAGAAACGGACGCGTCTCGTCAGCAAACACGTGCAGCTTCTTCCCGGAATCCACGGCCGCGCGGATAACGCCCAGCGCCGTACCGTAACCGCAGGTCGCCAGCGCCCCCGCATTGCAATGGGTCAAAATTCCGCCGCTGGCGGGGAGCAGCACAGCACCGTGCCGTCCCATGGCTTCGTTCGCAGCGATATCTTCCACCAGCATGCGTCGCGCTTCGGTGACCAGTTCCTGCTGAATCCGGGCCATAGGCTGGAAGCTGGCTTGCTCAAACTTGTCGCGCATGCGGCGTATCGCCCAGAAGAGATTGACCGCGGTCGGGCGGGTGGCAGCAAGGACCTCGCAGATGTGGTCAAAATCGCGTCTCAGTTCGGCATGGTCCTTGGCCCGCGAGTCACGCACGCCCAGGGCAACTCCCATGGCAGCGGTGACGCCAATTACCGGCGCACCACGCACGATCATGGTGCGGATTGCCTCCGCAACCTCCTCATAGCTTCTGCAGGTGACGTAAGTCTCTTCCGTGGGCAGCTTGGTCTGGTCGATCAAACGTACGCCGGCGTCGGTCCATTCCAGTGTCTTGATCATGTCGTCTATAGTTCTTACGGCCGATGAACCTCGCACCGGTTTCCCGGCGAGTTCGTCACTGCCGGCCGGTCACACAAATCACACCTGGCGCTGACCGCGAATATCGATGGCGTATCGCGCTTCACATGTTGGGCACGAACATCATTCGCCGTAAACAATGCAACGAACGCCGCGGGTGCGGCGGCCTTTTCGACGTTGGCGCGCCCCCGGGCTTCCTCGCGCTCCACCAGGCACAGCACACCGGCAACCTCAAATCCAAATTCACGCGCGGCCTCAATGGCCTGGATGGTCGAGGCTCCCGTGGTGCATACGTCGTCCACGATTACGACTCGCGCCGGCTTTCCTCGAAAGCCTTCAATGCGCTGCCCCGTTCCATGCGTCTTCTCCGCTTTACGCACCAGAAAGCCGGGCACTGGCTTGCCTTGCTGCGCGCTGATGACGGAAGTCGCCACCACGATGGGATCAGCACCCATGGTGAGCCCGCCAATCGCATCGGCATGCCAACCCCGCGTGCGAATCTCTTCGAAGACCGCTTGCCCGGTCAGCAGCGCACCTGTCGCGTCAAGCGTGGTTAGACGGCAATCGATGTAGTAGTCGCTGGTCCCACCGCTGGAAAGCTTGAATTCACCCAGGCGAAACGATTTTTCCGCCAGCATGGCCAGGAGTTGTTCGCGTACGTTTGCCATTGCATTAACCATACCATTTCAATTGGCTACCCTCTCCAGATGGCGATAGTGATCGCTGGCCAGCCACAACATCGCAAACAGCGCGAAGTTGTAACCGCAGTGCATGAGGAACGACGTGGCCACGGAGTTGGTGCGCGCGCGAGTCACGGTGAAGGCCACGCCGACCACGAAGATGCTCAAAATGGGTGCCCAGGCATAACCCAACTGTGTCCCGTGAATGGCGGCAAAGGCAGCTGCCGTCACAGCCACCGCAATCACAAAGCCAAACGCGCGTCGCAACAGCGGGTACAAAAGTCCGCGGAAAAACAGCTCTTCCAGCAACGGTGCGAGCGTCATTCCGAAAGCGGCCATCAAATAGGCGCCAGCGGCATCATGGAAGAACTTGTCCACCGGCAGAGACTTTGGGATGGGAAGAAAACGCGACAAGCCATCAATGACGAGCGCCAGAATGATCCCCAGCACGAAAAATCGCGGCGCGGAAATACCCGGCCAATTCCAGTGAATAGCCTTCCCAAACCGCTCATGGGCACGCGAGCGCACCAGAACAAACATGAACAAGAGAATGATTGGATAGGCAGCCGCTTGTGCACCGATCACCACACGCGCGTTACTAGCCAGATCGCTCGCGGGTATGTTGCGGTATCCGGGGACGCTACGTGCGATGAACAATGCCAACACACTGAAGGCAAACACCACAACCCCAGTGAAAATCAGCGTCGCCAGCACATCCCAGACCGACCAGGCAGGGAAGGACGGCTGCGGGGCAGGTGTTACGACCGGCTCCAATGGTGGAGCAGGCACGGCGCCTGGCAGATCGCGGGTCGCTTCGGCGATAAACGGGATTTCGTTTGGCTCAGACATCAGGGTTCACGGCGATGCCTATCCGTTGTCCGTTCCTCGCATTGGACGAGCGCGGCAATAGTTTGGCTAGCGTCTGGCCCGTATAGGACTTCTTCACCCGCGCCACCTGCTCGGGCGTGCCTTGCGCTACCACACGCCCGCCATCTTCTCCGCCCTCCGGTCCCAGATCGATGATCCAGTCGGCGTTGCGGATGACGTCCATATTGTGCTCGATGATGATGATGCTGTTTCCCAGGTCAGTCAGGCGATGGAGAACCTCCAGCAGCTTGCTGACATCGTCAAAGTGCAGTCCCGTGGTCGGCTCGTCCAGAAGGTAGAGCGTCCTGCCTGTCTGGCGCTTGCTGAGTTCACGTGCCAGCTTGATGCGCTGCGCTTCCCCGCCCGACAGCGTCACCGCTGACTGACCGAGATGAATGTACCCCAGACCGACATCCACCAGCGTCTGCAGCTTCTGCTTGATCTGCGGGATGTTCTCCAGGATGGGCAGCGCGTCGGCTACCGGGGTCTCCAGCAGATCGGCGATGGATTGGCCCTTGTACTTCACCGCCAGGGTCTCATGATTGTAGCGTTTGCCGCCGCACACCTCGCATAGCACGTAGACGTCCGGCAGAAAGTTCATCGCAATTCGGCGCTGCCCATCACCCTGACAGGCTTCGCAGCGCCCGCCGGCGACATTGAACGAAAAGCGCCCCGCCTTGTAGCCTCGCTCGCGCGACTCGGGAAGCATGGCATAGAGATCACGAATCTGTGTGAAAACTCCAGTGTAGGTCGCGGGATTCGAACGTGGCGTGCGTCCGATGGGCGATTGGTCGATGCGGATCACCTTGTCGATGAACTCGGTTCCGGTGATGGCTTTGTGCGCGCCGGCTTCTTCGCGCGAACCATAAAGCGACCTCGCCAACGCACGGTAGAGGATATCGTTGACCAAAGTTGACTTGCCCGAACCCGACACGCCGGTCACTACCGTCATCACACCCAACGGAAAGCAGACATCGAGTTGCTTCAAGTTGTTTTCACGCGCTCCGAGGATGGTAATGGACTTGCCGTTGGTCTGCCTTCGTGCGTAACGATACGTGATTTGTTTCTGTCCGGAGATGTACAGTCCGGTTAGCGAACCCGGTGCTTCCTCAATTTGTTGGGGAGTACCGCTGGCCACCACTTCTCCGCCGTGACGCCCGGCTCCCGGCCCAAGATCTATAACGTAATCGGCGCGCCGGATCGTGTCTTCGTCATGCTCGACCACCAGCACGGTGTTGCCGAGATCTCGCAGCGATTCGAGAGCGTGCAGCAGACGGTCATTGTCGCGATGGTGCAGACCGATCGAGGGCTCATCCAGCACATACAGCACACCGCGCAGTTTCGATCCAATCTGCGTTGCCAGTCGGATTCGTTGTCCCTCGCCGCCGCTCAACGTCGCGGCCGAACGGCTGAGCGAGATATATCCCAGCCCGACCGCATTGAGAAAACCCAATCGTTCGGCAATCTCTTTGCGAATTCGGCCGGCAATGCGTTCCTCGCGCCCGGAGAGTTTGATCTGCGCCGCTGCTTCCACCGCTCGCGATACCGGCAGCACCGTGAAGTCGGCGATGGACATGCCGTTCACCTTCACTGCCAGGCTCTCCGGTCGCAGCCGCATGCCGTGACAGGCGGGGCACGTGGTCGCGGACATATGGTCCAACAGCCAGTCACGATAGCCCTCGGAGCTGCTATCTTCCATTGCCTGTCGCAGGTATGCGAATACCCCCAGGAAACCGGCCTTCTTCTTCTCGTCTTTTTCCGGCCCGTAGAGAATCAGGTTCTGCGTCTTGCGCGGCAACTGCTCGAAGGGAGTGGTAAGGCTGAATCCATAGGCCTCCGCCGCCAATTGCAGTATGCGGATCAGGTTCTGCGATGCTGAGCCCGGCCCCAGTGCGCCGTCGAGTAGCGGCTTCGACCAGTCCGCGATGACCTTCGCCGGATCGAAATCGTACTTGCTGCCCAAACCGTTGCACTCCGGGCAAGCTCCGTACATGCTGTTGAACGAAAACGAACGCGGTTCCAGCACCGGGACGTTGATACCACACTCCGGACAAGCCAGCTTCGACGAGTAAAGATGTTCCTCGCCGCCAACCACCGCAACCTGCACCAGCCCATTGGCCATCTTCATCGCCAATTCGACCGACGAGGCCAGGCGATGCTCGATTCCCGGCTTCACCAACAGCCGGTCCACTACTAATTCGATGGTGTGGTTCTTGCGCTTGTCCAGCTTGATCTCCTCATCGGCGATATTGCGCAGTTCATTGTCGATGCGCGCACGAGTGAAGCCCTGCTGCACCAGCTTGTCCAGTTCCTTCTTGAACTCGCCCTTGCGCCCGCGAACGATCGGCGCCATGATCATCACCCTGTCCTCGGGCTTCAAGTCCATCACCCGCTGTACGATCTGGTCGGCTGATTGCCGCGAGATTGCTCGCCCACACTGCGGGCAATGCGGTGCCCCGATGGAGGAGTACAGCAGGCGCAGGTAGTCATAGATCTCGGTGATGGTGCCCACCGTGGAACGTGGACTCCGACTGGTCGTCTTCTGCTCGATAGCAATCGACGGACTCAGTCCGTCAATGCTGTCCACATCGGGCCGCTCCATCTGGTCGAGGAATTGACGGGCGTAAGCGGAAAGAGTTTCCACGTAGCGTCGCTGACCCTCGGCATAAATGGTGTCGAAAGCGAGCGACGACTTGCCCGAGCCGCTCAGACCGGTGATGACGGTCAAAGTGTTACGCGGAATCCGGACGCTGATGTTTTTCAGGTTGTGCTGACGCGCCCCGCGGACTGTGATGCTGCTGATACCCATGGATGACTGCTGGTTTGAGTCCCGTTCTGCGGCCACGCGTTCGGCTTTGTTCAGAGCTGAAAAATACCACGCGCTCTTCGGGCTCCGACCCGGGAACAGCAGTTTCGGCGTGATGCACTGCTCTGGAAAGTCCGCGAGAGGGGAAACGCAACTTTACTAACGTATCTTAGTTGCCAACAGCAAAGCGCGTCAACGCGAGGTAAAGTGGCTTGATCGGAGTAGATGACAGCTTAGCGTCACGGATTCACCCCCAAGCCGATTAAGGGACGGCCCAGCGATATTCGGAGAATGGCCCTACGGGCTCCAGCGCATCGAAAGAAGAGAACGACATGACAACGTTTCTGCTCTCAACCATGCTGTTGTTGACCATCCTGGCGGCATTTGCCTTCGGCGTGGCGATGGGCTACTGGGTGATTTGCGGACTTCTGAACCTGTTTCATCCTAGCCGTACTCAGAACAAAGCGTCTAGCGCACCTGTCTTGGCGTCTACGACAAGTGGGGACTAAGGCTGGCGCGAGGCTTTTGATGCGTCGCGACAGCGCTGTTGAGGATTGCCACACCCTCACCCCTCTACTGCTGAGAACTTCCCCACCGCAGTGTGAGAGAGTTGAACGATCCAGACGACTCACTTCGTAAGCGCGCGTCATCCGGTCCTTAGCTGTAGCAAACCGCCACAATCTCTCTCGAGCGCTCGTCCGAACTGTTGTGGAATACATCACGTCGGCGGGTGACCCCCATCACAGCGCCACTTAAGTCTATGTCCGACACTGAAGCTGTACTCATGGCAGTTTCATGTGTGCGGGTCCAATTTTTTCGGGCAGGAGTAATTGCCCTAAGGCTGAAGCGGACCCCGTATTCATAATCTCTTAATCGGAGAAGTCATGAAGAAGGTCATCTTAGCTGTCCTACTTACCGCTATCGCGCTGTTCCTGATCCTTCCCAGCCTGTCGTGGGCCCAGGAAGACACTTACAAAGCAAAATGCGCCGGCTGTCATGGTACAGATGGCAAAGGCACTGCCGCCGGCAAGAAAATGGGAGCTCAGGAGTTTTCGTCCCCTGCGGTGCAGAGGATGTCGGACGCCGATCTCGCTGATTTCATTGAGAATGGCGGGCCGCAGAAGAAGCCGTCGCACGCATTCGCCAACAAGGGCGTGAGCGCGGCCGAGGCGGCCAAGCTGGCTACTTACGTGAAGAGTTTGAAGTAGTTTCGTCTTTACGCTGGCTTCCCCTCCAAGCCGGCCACAGCTACTGAGCCGGTTCGGATGGGAATAGCTCGAAGTTCCGCAGTCGCCCGACGGCGGCGCCCCTTGGCGCCGCTTCTACCTACCGAGGTCCGACTGGGGCCGGGGTCGCCAAAACCCGCCGTCTTTGCGAGTTTTGGGATGGAGGGACCGCCAGGGCGACCGGGAGAAATCAATGAGCAAGGGAATCCTTTACGATGCGACCCTGTGCATCGGTTGCAAGCAGTGCGAGCAAGCCTGCGCTACCGAAAACGGTCTTCCCTACGATGACCGCATCGCCGCCCAGGAGATCACATCGGCACACAAGTACACCGCCATCCTGACCAAGGACGACAAGTTCATGCGCAAGTTATGCATGAACTGCGACGATCCGGCTTGCGCCTCGGTATGCCCCGTAGGCGCGCTCAAGAAAACTGCACTCGGACCCGTCACTTACGACAAGAGCCGCTGCATGGGATGCCGTTATTGCATGGCGGCTTGCCCCTTCGGAGTACCGAAGTACGAATGGGACAAAGCGGTGCCGGGCGTGCGCAAGTGCGTTATGTGCAACAAACGCGTAGCCGAAGGAAAACAGACGGCTTGCGCAGAGATCTGCCCCACGGGCGCTACCAAGTTCGGTGACCGGGACGAACTGCTGGAAGAGGCCAAGAAGCGCATCCACGATAATCCGGGCAAGTATTCGCCACACATCTTCGGCGAGACCGAGGTTGGCGGGACGTCCGTGATGCTGCTGTCTTCCATTCCGTTCAACACCTTCGGTTTCCGGACCGACCTTACGGAACGAGCGCTCCCGCTCTACACCTACCAGGTGCTGTCGCGCATACCTGACTTCGTTCCCCTGTTCGGTACGTTGCTGGGCGGCATTTACTGGATCACCCATCGCCGCGAAGACGTTGCCGAAGCCGAGGCCCAAGAAAAGCAGCACAACGGAGGTGGGCGATGACGGTCCCAAGAATCCGCTTTACATTCTGGAAAGCGGTCTTCCTGGTAATCATGGCAGCCGGCATCTACTGCACGTTTCTTCGGTTCGTCCGAGGGCTCGGCGCCTCTACCAATCTAAGTGATCAATTTCCCTGGGGCCTCTGGATCGGCTTCGACGTGATGTGCGGCGTCATGCTGGCGGCTGGAGGCTTCACCTTGACCGCGGCCGTCGAAATTTTCAACATCAAGCGCTTCCATTCGATCGTGCGGCCAACCATTCTCACAGCATTTCTGGGTTATCTGCTGGTTTGTGCCGCGTTGATGTACGACCTTGGCTTGCCATGGAACATCTGGCATCCGCTAATCATGCGTAATCCGCACTCGGTGATGTTTGAGGTCGCCTATTGCGTCATGTTCTACACCGCAGTACTTGCCTTGGAGTTCTCGCCGATTGTGCTGGAACACTTCAAATTGAAGCGGGCCTTGAAGGTTGTTCGCAGCGTGATGGTGGTGTTCGTGATTCTCGGAGTGCTGCTGTCCACGCTTCACCAGTCGTCGCTGGGCACGCTGTATCTCATCATGCCGAATAAGCTCCATCCGTTCTGGTATAGCCCCCTGCTGCCGGTCTTCTTCTTCCTGTCGGCGATTGCCGTCGGGTTGGCGATGACGATCTTCGAATCCTCCATGAGTTCGAAGTACTTCGGCCGCGAGCTGGAACTGCCCATCCTGCGCGATCTGGGACGCGTGTTGGTTGTTGTTCTTGCACTCTACGGCATCCTGAGATTCGAGGACTTGTACCACCGTGGTGTTCTGCAACTTGTCTTCACCTCGGGCTACGAACAGCGCTTTTTCCTGCTGGAGATGTTCCTCTCGGTGCTGGCGCCTCTGGGGCTTCTGCTGGTTCCGAAGATTCGGGAAAGCGCGCACGGGCTCTATCTCGCCGCAGTGCTGACCTTGCTCGGATTTGTAACCAATCGACTGAACGTGGCCATTACCGGAGTCGAAAATGCGGTCGGTGCACGCTATACGCCCAAGTGGACCGAGGTGGTAATCACCGCTATGTTCGTCGCGCTCGGATTCGCCATCTTTGGCTTTGTAGCGAAGTATTTGCCCATCTTCCCGGAAGAGAAAGCCCATATCCCGGCACTCCGCGCACCCGAAACCAGGTACGCAGAAGCTGTGGTGCCTGCCCATGCTGGAGACTGACAACTCGAGCCGGCCCTCATCCCAAAGCAAACAGGAGAGCCCGGTTTCATCGCGCCCGTTCTGGCTGCAACGGCTGGGACGCAGCGTAAGTGCCAAGCTGATGGTTTCGATTTTCGTGGTCATGATCATCATCTTCGCCCTGCTGGGATACTTCAGCACGCAACTTCATCGCAAACATCTGGAAGCCGCGGCGCTGGTCAGCGCTGAGCAGCAGAGCGAAGTCCTGCGCCGCAGCGCCTCGCATTACATGTTGAACAACGATCGCACGGGCCTGTACGAAATGATGCTGAACATGGCTGACCAGCCTGGAGTCGTACGAGTTCGCATCATGAACCCACAAGGCCTGATCAGCTATTCGACCGCGCCGTCTGAAGTCGGCAACATGGTGGACAAAGGTGCCGAGGCCTGCTACGGCTGCCACGTGCAGTCGCAGCCTCTCAGCCGCCTGAACCGCTCCGACCGGTTCCGCGTCTATCACGCCGCCAACACGCGAGTGTTGGGAGTCATCACGCCCATCGAGAACCAGCCCGCCTGCTCTAACGCCGCCTGCCATGCGCATCCGGCGAGCACGCGGATTCTGGGCGTGCTCGACACCAATCTTTCCCTCGCCAAAGTGGATGAGAGCCTGCACCGAGAACAAAAAGAAATGCTCGCCGGAACAGCGGTCGCGCTGATCGCGGTGGTCTTCCTCAGCGGGCTATTTGTCTGGATCGAAGTTCATAACCCACTTCGCGAATTGAAGACCGGTACCGAGCGCGTAGCAACCGGAGAGCTTGGCTATCAGATCCCCGTTCACTCGCCGGATGAGGTAGGTGAATTGGCACAATCGTTCAACGAGATGAGCAACCGGCTGCAGGTGGCGCAGGCGGAAATCACGGCATGGGCGCACACCCTGGAAGAGCGTGTCGACGAAAAGACGCGCGAGCTGAAACAGGCCCATCAGCACATGCTGCACGTGGAAAAGATGGCCACCATAGGCAAGATGGCAGCCGTCGTCGCGCATGAAATCAACAATCCGTTGTCCGGCATTCTCACTTATTCCAAGCTGGTCAAGCGCTGGATCGAGAACAACGCTACGGCTTCACCTAAGAAAGAAGAGATGAAGGGCTCGCTCGACCTGGTGGCCAGTGAAAGCAAGCGCTGCGGCGAGTTGGTAAAGAACCTGCTGAGCTTCTCGCGGGTATCGCCCATGAATCTGGCCTGGTGCGATCTCAACCAGGTCATCGACCGTTGCGTGCGCCTGGTGCAGCACAAGATGGATATGGCCGGCATCCAGCTCAACCTGGATCTCGGAGTCGACCTGCCTATGGCGCACTGCGATCCAGCGCAGATCGAGCAGGTTGTGTTGGCGATGGTGATCAATGCCATTGACGCGTTGCCGCATGAGGGCAACCTGTGGATTAGCACCCGCGTGAAGACGAAGTCGATCGAGCTCATCGTGCGGGACGACGGGATGGGAATCCCGGAGGAGCATCTCCCACATATCTTCGAGCCTTTCTACACCACGAAGGAATCCGGCGGATCCGGGCTCGGCCTGGCCATCAGCCAGAACATCGTGGAACGCCACGGCGGGCAGATCGAAGTGCACTCCGTCGTGGGCAGGGGAACGACCTTCAGAATTGTGCTGCCGGTTGATAGCCAGAATCCTGCGGTTGCCGGCGATCGTGACCGCGCCGCTGTGGAAGTGAGGTAGAGGAATGACGCAAGGCAAATTGTTGATCGTGGACGACGAACTCAGCGTGCGTGACTCGCTGGCCAAGTGGTTTACCGAAGAAGGCTACGAGGTGGCCACCGCCGAAAACGCCAACGACGCGCTGACTCGGGTAGCCGAGCAGACCTTCGATGTTGCCCTGATAGACATCAAGATGCGCGGTACAGATGGCATCGAGTTGCAGAGGCGGTTGCACGAGATCTATCCCGACATGCTGGTCATCATCATGACGGGCTATGCCTCGGTGGAAACCGCCATCGCCGCGCTCAAGAACGGGGCCTATGACTACGTCAACAAACCGCTCGATCCGGACGAGATCGGTCACTTGATCGCCAAAGCGATGTCTCACCGCCATGCCCAGCAGGAGAACATCCGGCTGAAAGAGACCGTCGCCGAAATTGCGCATCCCTCCGACATCATTGGACAGAGCGCCGCAATGAAGCATGTGTTCGATGCCATCGAAACGGTTGCCCCCACCGACGCCACGGTGCTGGTTACAGGCGAGAGCGGCACCGGCAAGGAGCTGGTGGCACGCGCTATTCATTCCGGGAGCCCGCGGCGCTTTCATCCGTTGGTAGTCATTCACTGCGGCGCACTTACCGAAAGCCTGTTGGAAAGCGAGCTTTTCGGTCACGAGAAAGGCGCGTTTACCGGCGCGCAATATCGCAAAAAGGGCAAGTTCGAGATCGCCGAGGGCGGGACCGTATTTCTTGACGAGATCGGCGACATCAGCCTGAAGACTCAGACCGACTTGTTGCGGGTGCTGCAGGAGCGCGAGATCGTGCGCGTCGGTGGCAACCAGACGATTCATGTGGACTTCCGAGTGGTCGCCGCCACCAATAAGGACCTGGAGCAACTGATCGAAGAAGGCAGGTTCCGTCCCGATCTGTTCTATCGCCTGAATGTCTTTCATATTGAGATTCCCCCGCTGCGCGAGCGCCGGGAGGACATCCCGCTGCTGGTGGACCATTTCACCCGTAAGTTCTCTCGCGAGATGAGCAAGAAGATCACAAGGGTGTCTCCTGCGGCGATGAACGAACTGCAACAGTACAATTGGCCGGGCAATGTCCGCGAGTTGGAGAACGCAGTCGAACGGGCCATGGTGGTGGCCCAGGAGCCCGAACTGCGTGAGCAGGACTTCACGCTGAAATCGAGGAACGGCGCCAGCCAGGGCATAGGCGACGTCCGCAGCCTTGACGATGTGGAGCGCGCACACATTCTTAGGGTGCTGGAAGAGTGCAGCGGCAATCAAACCCGGGCCGCCGAGGTTCTCGACATCGATCGCGTAACCTTGCACCACAAGCTGAAGAAGTACGGCTGGAATCGGAAAGAGAAGGAGCAGGTTGCGGTTAGCACCTAGCCCATAGCACTTAGGTATAAGTCATTGCGAGCTATCGGTAGGCCCTAGGTTGCGCCGGTCGTGTTGATTGCTAAGAGCTAATCGCTAATGGCCAACGGACTCTTTGGACTAACGTGAAGAAACTTCAACTGCTGCCGGTGGGGACCGTAGATACTCCGCTGCTCGAATGGCTGCGGCAGGAGCTCTACCAGAAATTTCGTGTGCCTACCGAGATTCTGGGGCCAGCCATTGATCCCTCGTTCGCGCGGCACGCTGAACGACAACAATACCACTCCTCTGAAATCCTGGGCAGGATGCAAGGGTACGTGAACGGCAGCACCTGGCGCCTGGTCGGCATCACGGAATTGGATCTCTACATCCCAATTCTGACTTTCGTTTTCGGGGAAGCTCAACTCAGCGGGAATGCCGCGCTGGTTTCCTATCACCGTTTGCGACAGGAATTTTACGGGCTGCCGCCCGATGCAGATGTCCTGGCCAATCGTCTGCTGATCGAAGCCGTGCATGAACTGGGACACACGCTGGGCCTTACCCATTGCCAGGACTATCGCTGCGCCATGGCCTCCGCCCATGCGGTGGAATGGATCGACATCAAGGACAGCGGCTTCTGTGAAGACTGTCTTTCGCGGGTACTGCAAGCGGTGTAGCGCACCCCACACTGCACGGGATCGAGACCGCGCGATTATCGCTTCGCCGGCTTCGGCTCGTCGCTCCATTTCCAGCTGAACAACTTGCCGCGATGCTCGGCTACCATCGCGGTAATACCCATCACGCCCATCACCAGGAAGATGATGAAAAAAACTACTGCAATCACGAGGATTGGCATACCACACCTCTAACGCCATTCTGCTGCGGAACGACCGTCACTTCCGTGATTGCGGTCACAGGTAGGTGTGAGCTATACAAGAGTGGCACGGCTCGGAGGGGTCGAACGCCACGGATTTACACCGCGCAACCGTGCATCAAGACGAGAGGTTCCTGCAAGAAATCAGAGCCGGTACAACCGCCAATCAGTCCAAGGCGGCGATCTGTGCGTCGAGACCGGCCAGCGTTCGGCGCAGCAACTCCGAATAGCGTTCGCTATCGCTCCGCTCCAGTTGCTGAAGCACCTGCTTTCGCGAAAGCTCCAAATCGGATTTTTTCATCTGGAGTTGCATTTCTTCAGCCGAGGAGGAGCGCCGTTCGTTAAGGGAGGGTTCGGAATCAGACTCTTCTATTTGAGCTTCTACAGATTTACTTTCCCAGCCACGCGCCATACTTTGATTATAGCGCTGGAAGGATGGTCCCACGCGGCAAAATTAGCGTTATAGTACCGGTCTTGCATCACCGAATCGTGTCCGTTGCCCGTCTGGACATTGGCAGTGCGACACGGTCTTTCCCGAATTGGAACAGCCCTTCTTCGAACCGGCCACTCATTCGTTGACGCGTGGTACTTGGAGAGACGATGATCGTAGTAACCATTGGCTGGTTACTCGCCAAGAGCATCGTATGCGCATCCTGGTTGTAGAAGACGACGCACCGCTCGCCAGTTTTGTCCGCAAGGGCCTGGAGGCAGAACATTACGCGGTTGACGTAGCTCACGATGGCGAATTGGCGCGGCAAATGGCTCTCGAGAGCGAATACGATCTGCTGATTCTCGATTTGAACCTGCCTAAACTCGACGGCATCGGCGTCCTGAGTGCCGTGCGACCCAAGAAGCCGTCGCTTCCGGTGCTGGTACTAACCGCGCGTAGCCGGGTCGAAGATCGCGTGCAATCGCTCGACACTGGCGCTGACGATTGTCTTACCAAGCCATTTTCGTTCACCGAGCTATCGGCACGGGTGCGAGCCCTGCTTCGCCGCGGACCGCGAACCGTTGAGACCGTCCTTCGGGTCGCCGACCTGGAACTGGATCGGGTGGAACGCAAAGTCGAGCGCGGAGGCAAACGCATCGACCTCACGTCGAAGGAGTTTGCACTGCTGGAATACCTAACCGGGAGCCGCGGATAGAGGCGCATCCGGCCTGGCGAGGTGATACGCTGTTCCCGCAATGACTGCGGATGAAGTCAAACGACTGCTGCAATTGGAGCCGCTGGCCATCGAGGGCGGCTTCTTTCGTGAAACCTATCGCTCGCGCTGGAACGTCTCGGCGGAATATCTGCCCGACGGCATTGGCGGTTCGCGCTCCATCGGCACGGCCATCTATTACATGATTACGCGGGAGACGTTTTCCGCGCTCCATCGGCTGCCCGGCTCGGAGGTTTTTCATTTCTACCTTGGCGATCCTACGGTCATGTTGCAGTTGCTGCCCGATGGTAGCTCGAGAACGATCACGCTGGGCAGCGATCTCGCCCGGGGCCAGCAGCCGCAAGTAGTGGTCCGTGGGGGAATCTGGCAGGGATGCAAGCTGGCGCCCGGTGGCCAGTTCGCGTTGATGGGGACCACCATGTCACCCGGCTTCGACTACGCGGACTATGAGAACGGGGACCGCGAGCAATTGGTCGCGCAGTATCCCGGCGCAGCGGGATTAATCCGCGAATACACGCGGTAAGAGCGCCAACTGTATCGAGCTCTGTAATACAGTCGCCGATGCCTGCCTGGTTCACGTCGCGGACAAGTTGAATACGGGAGAAATTCTCACTCTCGACCGGGATCTTGCTCTCTATCGTTGGCGTAAGATCCGGAGCTTTCAACTCCTGATCGACATGCGATGACCGGCATGCCGCGTATCAAGCACTCGACGGCCGGCTCCTAGTTGCTGTCAGACGCCTGAATTTTTTCCAGAACGATGGCGTGCGATCCGCCCCGAACATAGGCTTTGCCGGTGGCGGTGACGCGTTCGCCGGCAAACGGCAGCAGACGATCATTTTGGCCTGATGAGGGAGTCTTGCCGGAGATCGGCCAGTAGATGTTTCCGTCGTCGGTGAGGATAACCAGAGGAGATCCGGCCTTAGCGCATTTCAGAGCACAATCGCGGCTGATAGGCTTGTCCAAACCCTTGGTGATGGCGCAGGCCGAATCCAGCACCCAGCCTTTGATGGAAACCTGCTCGGGCTTGATGTCCAGGGCCCACGACAAGCACATGACCGTAAGAACGGTCAGCAGCAGCGCTACAGAACGGAACTTCATGGATGACTCCTCCTGATTGATTGTTCTTCTTCCAATTCCCTAGGCATGTTCGCACGTCCCTGTTCCGTGGCACGCGCGAACCTTTGACGAGCAGTTTCCCGGCTCGGCAAGTTCTCCGTCCGGGCCGATGCACGTTTGAGTGTACATACACCAGAACAGACCGTCATTGCTCGGAGGAACCGTGGGATCGTGCTCAGCCGCGATGAATTGTCCCTTCCAGCGCAGCGCGGGGCAAAGGTCTTCACGATTGGTGTCAAAGCGATCAGCGTCGAGGTTTAGCATCATGCGGCACCTCCGGAACTCTGGCCAGCGGCGTTCAGGATAGCGCGTTTGACGGCTGCCTTGGTCAGCGTAATTTTGTACTTGTTGTGGCTGAGCGGCCTGGCCCGCACGACCGCCGCATTGGCCGCGGCCACAGCGGTCTCAGGCGTGATGGCGTTGCCGACGAGGGCCTGCTCCGATCCCAGCGCCCTCCATGGCTTAGGGGCGACCTGGCCGAGTACCACCCGCGCGCTCTTTACGGTGCTGCCGTCCATTTCGAGCGCGACGCTTGCCTGCGTTAGCGGCCAGTCGAACGCAGCACGCTGGCGCACTTCGTAGCTGGCAGCCTTCAGGCTCTGCGGAGGTGGAGGCACGATCAACTCCATGACCATCTCGCCGGGCTTCAAGTCATGTTCGAGTTCGCCCTCGGATCTCGGAATGACAAAGAAATCTTCCAGTGCCATCTCGCGCACGCCACTGCCCGCGGCCTTGCTAGAGTACAGCCGGATCTTCGCACCATAAGCGATCAGCACCGGCGCAAGCGTTGACGGGCTGACAAAGTAGGCCGGACCGGTGTTGCCGAGAATAGCGGCATAGCGGTTGTCGCCGGCAACCACCATGGATTTGCCATCGGGAGTCATCCCCATCAGCCCCAGGCCATTGCGAAAGTACCAGCAGCGCGGGCGCTGACACATGTTGCCGCCCAGGGTGGCGAGGTTGCGAATCTGTGGACTGGCGGCCTCATTCGCAGCCTCGGCCAGGACCGGATAATAACGCTGCACGTTTGCATCGTCCATTAGTTCGGCGATCGTGGTAAGGGCGCCGATGCGTAGGCCATTGCCCGGTTGGTAGCTGACGCCGCGCAACTGGTCGATCTGCTTGATGTTCACCAGGCGCTGGGGCGCGACTACGTCGTCCTTCATCAGAGCCAGCAAATCGGTGCCGCCCGCAAGAATCGAGCCATGATCGCCAATTAATGTCGCAACCTGCTCTTTGCTTGTCGGACTAACATACTCAAACGGTTGCATGTACGCCTCCGTTCTCCAGCGCTTCCAGCACGCGAGGCCGGGGTCAGTGGAAGAAATGGCACACGCACGCCAATTGCATTCGCTACGGCATTGGAAATGGCCGCGCCGGGCGATACCACGGGCGGCTCTGCCAATCCGATGACACCACGCTCGTCGTACCCTTTGCCGGTCATCATGTGCACCTTGAGTTCGCCGATGTCAGCGATGCCCGCCAGACGATAGAACTCCATGTTTGGGTTCAGCATGCGCCCGGTGACAGGATCGAGAATTTTCTCTTCGTAGAGCGCATAGCTGATGCCCATGATGAGTCCGCCCAGCACCTGGCTCTCCGCTGTCTTCACATCCACTACCAAGCCGCAGTCCTGCACCGCGACCATCTTGTTGACGCGCACGATACCGGTCTCAATATCCACCGATACGTCGGCCATCTGCACCCCGCCGACGCCGCTATTGGTCAAGTCCGGTGGCTTCGACTTGTCGGGATTCTTGCCGCGGACCGTCATCGGCATGGCGCCAATCTTCGCGCACGCATCTTTCCACGAAAGGCTTCGGCTGGGGTCGCTCTTCACTCGCACGGTTGCGTCCACTGCCTCGAGTTCCTCCGGCTGGGCCTTCAATGCAGGAGCAACTTTGGCAAAGAGTTGACTGCGCGCATCTACCGCCGCGCGTCGCGTAGAGGACGTAACGCCACCCGAGGTTGTGCTGCCACCGCTGCCGCCCGAGACCGGGTACCGGCTGTCTCCGATGAGCAGCTTCACGCCGTCGAGAGGAATGCCCAGCGTGTCAGCCGCCACCATCATGATGATGGTGCGGCATCCCGTGCCGAGATCCTGGGTCGCCATCTTGATCTCGACCGACCCGTCTGGATGAATCGTGAGATCGCAATCGCTATTGTGTCCGCGGCCGCCCCAGGTGTGCAGCGAGAGCCCAAGGCCGCGCTTGATCGGCCCTGCGCTTTTGTCTCCCCGCGGATGCCAATTCTTCTTCCACTCCATCAGCTCCGCCGCAATCGGAAGCTCATCGCGATAGATTTTCTCGCGTGTACCTGTAAGCTCCAGATTGCGGGTGATTAACTCCACAGGGTCCATATTCAGCTTGACCGCGAGATCTTCCAGAGCGCCCATGGTGACCACAGCGGCCTGAGGGTGGTTAGGCGCACGCCACGCGCGAGCGCTGCCCTGGTTGGTGGCTATGGCAATGTTCTGCTTGCGTTGGTTGGGAATTTCGAAGATGTATGGCAGTGGAGGAGTACCACCCCCGCCGATCCCGCCCGTTCCCCAGGAGCGCGATTCCCAGGCCACGAGTTTGCCGTCTTTGTCTGCAGCAACTTTTACGCGCGCAAAGGACGAGGGACGCATGCCCGCGACTTCCTGTTCGGAATCCCGCTCCAGCATGATCTTCACCGGCTTACCGCCAGCGGCTCTCGAAAGCTGCGCGGATGCGATTCCCCATCGGTCCGGTCCGAACTTGCTGCCGAATCCGCCTCCGACATACTGCTGCAGCACCTGAATATTTCCCGCCGGAATGCCAAGCGGCTCTGCAACCTGGGGAGCAATACCCGAAAGATTTTGCGTGGAAGCGTGCACCACCATGTCCTTGTCGGTAGGCCACTCCGATGCCATACCATGAGTTTCCAGACAACAGTGCGTGATACACGAGGCTCCGTAGAGACCTTCGGAAACGGCTGCCGCAGCAGCAAAGGCCTTGTCGGGCTCGCCCTGCGTCTGCACCGCCGTCTGCTTGTAGGGAGAGCGTGAAGTTTTTGCCTCGGCATACTTGGCCGAACGCAACGCCGCAATAACCTTGGGATCGACGCCGGAGGCCTGCGCGTCCTTCAGATACTTTTCGTCGGGTTTGAAGCTGATGCCGTTACTCTTAATGGCCGCGATCACCTGATCATCGGGCACCTGGTTGTCCTGCATATCATCGAAGTCGTCGCGGCTGATCGGTCCCTTGTCGACGGCGATGTTCTTTGGCGGCTCCGCATCAGAGACAAAGTGCGGCAACACCTCGTACTGCACCTTGATGGCGCGGACCGCATCTTCGGCAGTTGATTCGTCGACAGCCGCAACTGCAACTACTTCGTCGCCTGCCCAGAAGATCTCCGTCCCCGGCTGCTGCAAGATCTTGACCGCTTTCACCCCCGCCATCTTCTCGGCGGCGCTGGTGTCAATGCTGGTAATACGAGCGTGCGCGTACGGACAGCGAAGGATCTTCCCCGCCAGCAGGCCGCCGGGATTGTAGTCATAGGTATATTTCGCGCGGCCAGAAACTTTCACGGGACCGTCAACTCGTGAAATGCGTTTGCCCAGCAGCGGACGGGTTGCGGGATCGGGCCACTGATACTCGCTCATGACGTCCTCCCTTCCGGTCTGGCCAAAGCCACGGCGCGAATTCCGTCGTAGGTACCGCAGCGGCAGTAATTACCGCTCAACCCGCGGCGAATGTCCTCCGTTGTGGGATGTGGATGTTGCTCCAGAAAGTTTGTGGTTGCGACGATGAATCCCGGAGTGCAGAAGCCGCACTGCTGGGCATCATGGGCGACGAAGGCCTGCATGACCGGAGTGAGGGCGTCACCTTCGGCGAGACCTTCGATGGTGGTGATATTCTTGCCTTGCGCATCAATCGCCAGCACGGAGCACGCGTAGACGGGCTTGCCTTCCAGCAACACCGTGCAGGCCCCGCAGGAGCCGCGGTCGCAGACGCGCTTGGCGCCCGTCAAGTCGAAGTTGTCGCGCAGCGCATCCAGCAGGGTGACGCGCGGCTCCAGTTGCGCGCTCAGCTTCTTGCTGTTGACGTTCAGTGTGATCGGGACCTTCCCTGGTCCGTGAACGGCCACTTCCTCGCCGGCAGCTTCGACCACCTTTGGGCCCAGCACCAGCGGGAGAGCGACGCCCACACCCGAAATCTTCATGAAATCGCGCCGCGAAACGCCCGGGGCAGTCTCGGGCTTGCGCTCAGGATCGTCTTTCATCGCGCCTCCAGCCTTATCGCTTGCGAGTATAACTCTGGAATAGACGACGGGGTAGCGACGACGTTATACGCTTCCGCGAGATCGAAAGGCCGAACCAGTTTCAACTGGAGGTAGGTCGCAGCGCTCTCGTACACAGACGACGCTCTCACCCTATCCCGAACACGCGATCTTGCCGGTATAGGGGTCCTCCGACTCCGCGCGAGCAAAGCAACTCGTGCGGTGCTCAGGATGACAGAAGCGTGAGATGGGCTCAGAGTGACGCCAAGCGAGAAAATCGGCGACCCCTCGGGGAGTCGCCGACAGGTCAACAGGAGATGTGGACTATTTCTTCAGAGTGCGGATGTAAGAGATCATGTCTTTAATCTGCGCGTCGGTCAGCTTTCCCTTGTAAGCGGGCATCTTGCCTTTGCCGCTGGTTATGGCGGCGGTCAGGTCGGCGTCCGACATCTTCTGGACGTCAGCGCTGCCGAGGTCCTTGGTTCCCATCGCGGACTTACCCGCGCCATCCGCTCCATGGCACATGGCGCATTTGGCTTTGTAAGTATCCGCAGCGTTCTGAGCTGCGGCCATCGGGGGCAGCGCCAGTCCAAGTATCAGGCTGAACAAAGCGATCGATTGAAGCCATCTCATCGTCATCTTTTAGTCCCTTTCGTAACGGAAGCCCTGAGGGCAAGGATTATGAACAAAAGCGCCGCAAAACGACGGCGAAGGTAATTTACTCCCCCAAGCGGCTTTTCGCCATACCACTTCAGCAGGAATACGCGCGAAAAAACGCTCAAAGCGGGTGATATGCCGCGAAAGCTGGCGGTGGGCTTTCACGTTCTCTCCGCTTTGTCATAGTTAAGTCGTTTAGCCACAGTAGTTTATGTTATATGAAAGAGGCCCGCTAGTTTGGCACCCATTGTGCCTTTACTTAAGGAGAAACCGCTTTCGCAGAGAGGTATTCCGTGGAACCGACTTTGGCAGTGATTGGCCTGAATTACCGAACCTCACCCGTCGCCGTTCGCGAGCGCTTCTGGATCAGCGAAGCGCGCCGCTACGAAGCGTTGCATCAATTGGTGCGCTCGGAGGGGGTTGAAGAGGTCATCGTCGTAACCACCTGCAATCGTACCGAGTTCATTCTGTGGGCCAGCGACGTCCCCACGGCTGCCAATTCCGTGCTGCGGTTCCTGACCCAGGAATACCAGATCAAGCTGTGCGAGTGGTCGCATTTTTACCGCCTGATGGACGACGTCGCCCTGACTCACATCTTTCGCGTGACTTCCAGCCTCGACTCCATGGTGCTGGGCGAGCCGGAGATCACGGGGCAGGTGAAACAAGCCTGGGCGCTGGGGCAGGAGGCAGGCACGACCGGACGATTCCTCGACGCGGTCATGCAGAAGGCCCTTACCGTCTCCAAGCGGGCGCGGACGGAAACCGCGATTGGCTCATCGGCAGTCTCGGTGCCCTACGCCACCGTGGAACTTTCCAGGAATGCGCTCGGAGAACTTGCGGGACGCGAGGTGTTGTTGATCGGGGCCGGCAAGATGAGCGAGCTGGCCGCGCACTATCTGATGAAGGCCGGAGCGAGCAAAATCAAAGTGATGAACCGCACCCTGGCCCATGCCGAAGAGTTGGCTCGTAAGATGGGCGGGACGCCGGTTTCGTTCGACGATCGCTCGCAGCATCTGAAGACGGCAGACATTGTGGTGAGCTCGACTTCCTGCCCGCACTACATCCTAAGCCGCACGGAAGCCGAGGAGATTTCCCGGCAAAGGCAGCACGCTCCCATGGTGATGATCGACATTGCAGTGCCGCGTGACATCGAACCCGGGGTGCGCAACGTGAAGGGCATTCACCTCTTCGATATGGATGACCTGGAGCACGTGGTGAAGCGCAACGCGGTGGGGCGGCAAGCCGCAGCCGAAGCTGCAGAAAAGATTGTGCAGGCGGAGGTGCAGGGCTTTCGTCGCAAACTGATGGCGGAGCGAGCGGTTCCGACCATCGTTGCCCTGCGTCAACACCTCGATGAACTTTGCCGGCAGGAATTGGAGATCCTTCGCGACCAGTTTGGGCCATTCACGGAAGACCAGGACCAGGCACTCACCGCACTAACAGCACATATTACGCAACGAATCGCCGGATCCCTGGCCCGCGAATTGAAGGAACTGCCTGAGAGGAACGAACAGGATGCGCTAACCGCAGCGGTAGGCCGCCTGTTTCACCTTGAACAACCTGTAAGGGTTGCTGCCGGCGCCAAGAACTAGAAAGAGCAATTAGCAACTAGCAGTTAGCTTATGTGCTACTTAGTTCAATCGATAGATACCGCCTGGGACCCGGAAGCTGTTAAATGATGCCATTCCTCCGAATAGGGTAAGAGGAGATGTTGCCAAAACTAAGGGCTACTTGCTAGCCACTAGTTGCTACTAAGGAGCAAGCAAAATGCCTCAAGCTGTACAGAACAAAACCGGCAAGAACAACCTGGCCTTCAGCAGCGTGCAAGCTTACACACTGGCGGTGATTACGCTGGGTATCGGAATTGCCGTAGGTTACTTTGCACGCGGATCGGCGCCGGTTTCGACTGCAGGAGAAAGCGCGCAGGCCGCTTCTACCCCCGCCGGAATGGGAAGCGCCCCGATGGGATCTGCGCAGCTGCCGGGTATCGGAAGCACACAGCCGCAGCAGGCCCCCTCTGCGGAGATGGTGGCGAAGGCTGCCGAGCCGCTGCTCGCCCAATTGAAGACCAACCCTAACGATTTCGACACCATCGTCAAGCTTGGCAATCTGTACTACGACAGTCAGGCTTACCCGCAAGCGATTGAGTCCTACGAAAAGGCTATCGGCCTTCAACCTAACAATGCCGATGTCCGCACCGATCTTGGTACCGCTTACTGGTACACCGGCAATGCCGACCAAGCCATTGCAAACTTCGAGAAGGCGCTGGCCATCCGGCCTAATCAGGCAGCTACGCTATTTAATCTCGGGATCGTTAAGTGGCAAGGAAAGAAAGATCCCAAAGGCGCAATCGTGGCGTGGGAAAAACTTCTGCAGACCAATCCTGATTATCCGCAAAAAGAGCAAGTACAGATGTTGATCGAGCGCGCGAAGATGCACGGAGCGGGCGCGAGCAAAGGATGAAGAAGCAACCAGTAACTAGCAATTAGCAATAGGTCGTGGCCCGTTCAATCCTTCTCCCGCGGGGGCGGGCTGTTCAGACTTCGCGCTCGCACCACACCGCGGTTCTCAAGGCCGAACGCCAACCGACCCACCACTCTCCAAGGGCGCATCGAATATACTCGTCGATTCGGGGGACGAGTGACTGCGGCGGGTCTGAAATCCAAACATCTTCGTGCGAAGCCTAATAAGAGGGGCCCTGCGTCGGACCGCGGAACGGGCCTCTTCGCTCGACCAGGCAAGCAAACACTCGTCCTCGGCCTGGTCCTGGTGGTCGCCACCCTTGTTCTTTACTATCCGGCGATTCGTCATCCGTTCGTCAACTATGACGACGACGGCTACGTCACGGAGAATGTCCACGTTCAATCCGGGCTCAGCGGAGAGACGATCACGTGGGCTTTCACCACTTACGATCAAGCGAACTGGCATCCCATAACGTGGATCTCGCATGCCTTGGATTACCAGCTATTTCAGCTTGATGCGGCGGGCCATCACGGTACAAATGTATTGCTCCACACGCTGAATGCGGTGCTGCTGTTCTGGGTCTTGCTGCAGGCTACCGGGTTTGCCGGGCGCAGCTTCATGGTGGCAGCACTGTTTGCTCTGCACCCGATCAACGTGGAGTCGGTAGTGTGGGTTGCCGAGCGCAAGAACCTGCTCAGCATGCTGTTTCTGCTGCTCGCGCTGGCCGCCTACCGATGGTACGCGCGTGAACCACGGGCCGGACGCTACTCGGCTGTTGCATTGATGTTTGTACTGGGACTGATGGCCAAGCCGCAGGTCGTCACCTTGCCCTTCATTCTGCTGCTCTGGGATTACTGGCCTTTGCGGCGGATAGCGACCGCAGATTATCCGGGCGCGTTCGACACCTCAGTTGAGGGCCCTTCCCGGGCCAAAGACAGGCCGGAACGAAGCACTCCGGCTGGCGGAATTCCTGCGAGGAGTTTTTCCCAATTGCTATTGGAGAAACTTCCGCTGGTCGTGCTCTCCGTAGTTAGCGCGGCGATCACGATGAGGGCGCAACAGGCAGGTGGCGGACTCAACCCGGACCTTTCGCTTTCGGCCAGGCTAGCGAATGCGGTTGTCTCCTATGCGCGCTATGTGGGGAAGATGTTCTGGCCGGCGAATCTCGCCCCTATGTATCCCCATCCCGGCAACTCCCTGACAATGTGGGAGGTGGGGGCGGCGTCGCTCTTTCTGCTCGCGGTTACCGCACTGGTCCTTGCCGGGCGCCGTCAGCGCTATCTCGTCGTGGGATGGCTTTGGTTCTTGGGAACGCTGGTACCGATGATCGGCCTGGTGCAGGTAGGCAGGCAAGCCATGGCCGATCGCTATGCGTATCTGCCCTTCATCGGCCTGTTCCTCATGATGTGCTGGGGCGTGGCTGAACTGGCCGAGCAACGGCAAGTTTCTCCGAAGTTGCTGGCTGGCGCGAGTGCCGCGGTCCTGCTGGCGTTGGTCGTGGTGGCTCATCGGCAAATCGATTTCTGGAGCGACAACGTAACCCTGTGGTCGCACACTTTGCAGGTCACGACCCGCAATTACGAAGCGGAGGAAGACCTGGGCGAAGCACTGCTGGCAAGGGGAGAACAATCCGATGCCCTCGCGCACTTCTATCTGGCGACAGCGCTTGATCCGACGCGAGCTTCGCCCCACATGTACATCGGTGTATACGACCAGCAGCACGGCAAGTTGCAGGAGGCCATTGAGCAATACCGGACAGCCCTGAGCGCAACCACCGACAACGGTGCTAACACCAGGGCCCAGGCCTTCGCCAACATGGGCCATGCTTATCTCGACCTCGGTGACATTTCGCAAGCACGCGACAGCTTGCAGGAGGCCGTCAAACTCAATCCTCACAAGATGGAGGTCTGGGTTGACCTGGGGTTGGCGAAACAGAAGTCGGGCGACCTCGCGGGAGCGATCCAGGCTTACTCCGAGGGGACGAAGATCACGCCTACCGACGTGGGCTACTTGCTGCTCGCTCGCGCCCTGGAGCAGAACGGCCATCAGGCAGAGGCGGTGACGGCGACGCAGCAGGCGAAGGTGCTGTCAAGAAATTTCGCCGATGCGCAGCGAGTGGCAGAACGGCTGGCGGGGCCGTGAGGGCGCGGGACGCGGCGCTTGAAAGCGCCGCTCTACCCTCGCCTCAACTCGGAGCTCAGTGCGCTGTGATCTGCCAGATGACGCCGCAATTGCCAACGCAGGTTATGGGGTTTCCGGTGCCGCCAGTCGACGCCGTGCCATACATATTGCCGGCTGCGTCGAACACTATATTGCTGCGGGGAGATCCACCGTCGAGGCCATTGGTAAAGTCGTGCAGCGACGTGTACGTCCAACCACTGCCGGTATTGGTCAACTTGAAGACGGCGCCGAAGCGATACGCTCCATCTCCCGCCGTCGAACCGTAAATGTTGCCGGCACTGTCAAAAACAAGATTGCCAACCGGACCCTTGGCCAATCCACCACCCGAACCGTTAAAGCTATACAGCACCGCATAATTCCAGCTGCCGCCAGAGGGGCTCATTTCGAAAACCGTGCCGCCTCTACCCGAACCTCCGTATTGCGTAGCGCCATAGAGATTGCCGGAGCGGTCAAAGATAAGGCCAGAGTAAGGATTGCCGCCGTCCGGCGTAAGTTGAAAACTGTGCAGAGTTTTCTGCGTGTACCCGGAACCCGAGGGACTCAATTCATAGACGGTGCCGTTGCCGTAAGCGCCGCCAACGGAGGTCGTACCGTACAGATTGCCGGCCTGGTCAAGAGTTACGCCCGCCCAGGGGGAGGCCCCGTCCCCGGCTCCCGTGAAGGTGTAAATAACGCTCTGGGTCCAGCCCCCGCCCGAAGGCGTCAGCTTGAAGACAACGCCGCAGCCCGCCGGACAACTTCCACCACCGCCGCCGTAGGTGGTGCCGTAGAGATTTCCTGCCGAGTCGAACACCAGGGTCGCACCATAGGGATTCGATCCATCAGCCCCTCCGCTGAACTTATAGAGCGGCATCTCCGTCCAGGGGCAGTACGCGGTGTGGCAGAGCGTGACGGGAATCTGCAGACTGAAGACGGTGCCGCAGCCGCTATGCCCATAGGCCATGCACGACCCAATTCCTCCAAAACCAGTTGTGCCATAGAGCTTGCCGTCGCGGCCGATGACCAACGTGGAATAGGGAATGACTCCGTTACCGTTGATGGCAAATACGTACAGCGGGGTCAATTGCCAGCCCGAACCCTTGTACGACAGTCTGTACGCATTGCCGGTACCGGCGTCGCCGTCAAACGTGGTTCCATATAGATTCCCCGCTGCATCGATCGTGAGGCCGTAGGTGGGCTCCGATCCATCCACCCCGCCGATGAAATTGTGGATCACCTGATACGTCTGGGCCTGTGCGGCTTCGGCCGCATCGGCAGCCAGTGCAAATACCATCACTAACGCCAGCCCTGCGGCCGCTGCGCGCAGGCTACTCCGAAAACCGCCGGCTCGATTCAATCCTGGGCTCACCATATTCACTGATTCTCCATTTCCAACATAGGAAGGTTGCTTGTCGAGGGTCGTCCGTCGTTTCGTGCCAGGCTGGGAGGAACGACCACCACTTCGCTCCTGGGTATGTGGGAGCGGGCCGATTGTGCGCTCCGTATAGTGTAAAGCAACGGCGGAAGCGGTAAAGCCTTGCTTGTAGCCAGAGCACAAACATCCCGGAACAGGGTCGCCGCTATCAGTCTGCGCTTGTTTTTCTCTTGAAAATGTCGATAAACGATCGCGACCGTGGCTGATACGCGTTGACAGCATCACCCCAGACATAGTCTGTCGGCTCGCTCATGTCGGCGATTCCGACTTTTTCGTACTGGCTGCGCAAGTATGAGTCCGCCCATGAGAGAATCAGCGTCTCCGACTCCGGTAACCTTCCGAACGATGCCGGCACGTTGACGAAGACCACGTACTCCGGCTTCGCGGCCTCAATCTCGGCGATCATTTCCCTCTGCATCTCAAGAGCGTGACTCTGCGGCTCCATCAGACTGTAGGTGTACACGTAACCCGTCGCGGAGTGCCGGCCGGAGTAGAAATAAATCTCCGGCTCAGAACCCAACACCGCGATTCGGGCTCCTGGGGAGGCGTGATTCTTGAGGTAGTCGCCTACCGTCACAGCCTCAGTAAATGGATTTACCCCATACACCGTGCTGCATGCGGTCAGCGGATCCATCGCAAAGAAATACTCTCGCTGCAGAAATATCGAGCAGGCAAGGGCAATCAGGAAGGCCAACGCCGGCAGCAATGCCCACGTCTTGTGCCGGCTCTCAAGCAGCCCCTGCCTAGCCGAACTCACCGCAACACCCGCCAGCAGCGCGATCGCAGGCAGCATGAGAATGAAGTAGTGCCTGCGGAAATAGAGCCCGGGACACACAGCCAGGAAGGAGACCAGGAGAAACGAACCGAGAAAGAAGCCGTGCGTGCGGGCCTTGCGACTCCATACGACCGCGCTGAGGCCAACTCCCGCGATGGCCCAAATCCAGAATGCCGGCTTTACAACCTGGGCTGCCGACAGCCGGAAGTAATGCACGCCGTCTGCGACCGCGATAATTGAGGCATATTCTTGTGAGTAGACAAATGTCCAGAACCAGAACTTCTGGAAGCTACCCGCTGCCAGGAGAAGGAGGCAAGTCACGGCAAAAGGCAGGATCGTCCCCACCACCAGGGCTCCCATTTTCGGCGCCAGACCGCGCCAATCAAGCCGACCGCCGCGGTACTCGGTCTTGACCAGATATAGTCCGGCGAAAACGGCGAATAGGATCCCGGGCTGTTTCATCAGGAAGGCCAATCCAAACAGCACGCCGCTGCCGAAGAAGAGCCAGACTCGCCTGCGCTCGATTGCCCGGAGCAGAACCAGGATGCCACCCAGTGCTGCGAACACGACAAAGTGCGTCGCGTGGCCGGCAAATCCCACGACCGACGGACTCGTGGACAGCAGAGCGTAGCTCGCAGTAGCGATCAGTCCTGCTAACGGATCGAACAGCCGTCGCGCGAGAAGAAAAACGAGGAGCGTGGTCGCAGCGTTTATGAATAGCAAGCCGAGATGAATGCCGGTGGGGGTTTGCCCGAAAATTGCAAGGACCAACGAATACGCCGCGAAGGTCCCTGGCAACTTCATGCTGTAAACGAGTTGATAGGGAGCGATGCCCTGCAGAATCAGCTGTCCGGCGTAGGCGTATTCGCCTTCATCGCGCTCTAAAGGGCACGACCGCAGATGGAAGCGAATCAAGGCAAAGAACAACACGATCAACAACAGCAGGCCGTAGCACACGTATGACGAAGGGCTAAGCTTGCGTGGCGGCATCACCAATAATTGTTACCACACGAGGCCGTCGCAGAGCGCTTCATTTTCCACGAACAAGTACGGAGAGCGTCCGCAGGTTGCGGGAGTCAGTTCGAGGTTCGCGCAAGCATCCCTCGCCGAAGTAGCCCGCCGTGCTCCCTCTCGTTTCAGTCACTGCCTCACTGAGAGGTGATTGGGGCCGCAAGTGTCCACTTCGGAATCGTTTCCAATGTCTGCACATCACCCACCGTGGCGTGGGAAAGCTGCTTTGTTTCGGTTTCCGCAGCATCGAAAATTGCTGCGTCACAGACAGGTCGGGAGAAACGAACTATAATCCTGCAAACCTAGGAGGGTTTCGTGGCTTCTGCGGATGTCATCGCTCCAGAACAGGTCCAATCCCAGCCAGCGCCAAGACGGTTCAACCTGCCGCCGACAGCGATTCTATTTCTCGGAATTCTCCTGCTAGCCGGGACGGCAGCAGTGTATGTTCCGGTGCATTGGCACCCGTTCTTCACACTAGACGATGGCGGCTACGTAACTGAGAATACTCACGTCACCTCTGGACTGAGTTGGGATACCGTCAAGTGGGCAATTACCACCTACTACGCGTCGAACTGGCACCCTCTCACATGGATTTCTCACGCTGTCGATTGCCAGTTCTTCCATTTGAGCCCCGCGGGCCCGCACGATGTGAATGTCGTGCTCCACTTGTTCAATGTTGTACTGATCTTCTGGGTTTTGTGGAGGGCGACGGGGTATGCCGGCCGAAGTCTGATGGTGGCCGCTTTGTTTGCCCTGCATCCGCTGAATGTCGAAGCCGTGGCCTGGGTCGCAGAGCGAAAGACCATGTTGAGCATGTTGTTTTTCCTGCTCTCGTTGGGCGCTTACCGCTGGTATGCCTGTAAGCCGCGAGTGGGCCGCTACATCGTGGTCACGCTTCTATTCGTGCTGGGTTTGATGGCCAAGCCCCAGGCGATTACCCTGCCCTGCGTCCTCCTGCTTTGGGACTACTGGCCGCTGCGTCGTCTTCGCATCGGGAACAGCCAATCCGATTCCAATCCTGAAACCGGCATTCCCACTAGAAGTTTCTACGAACTGATCAAAGAGAAGATTCCTCTTTTTGTTATTTGCCTGATTGACTCTTATGTGACGATGAAGGCGCAGAGAGTGGGCCGTCCGCAGTATTGGCCCTACACTTTCGCGGTTCGCCTGGAAAATGCCATTGTGGCTTACGCCCGGTATGTGCAGAAGGCGTTCTGGCCGGCCCATCTGGGGCCGATGTACCTCCATCCCGGCAACAGCATACGGTGGTGGCAAGTGGTTTTGGCTCTGACCTTCCTGCTAGCGGTTACGGCACTGGCAGCGGTTTGGTGGCGGCGACGTTACCTCGCTGTTGGCTGGCTGTGGTTTTTGGGAACGATGGTCCCCATGATTGGCCTGTTGCAGGTCGGGAGGCAATCGATGGCCGACCGGTATGCTTACCTGCCCTTTATTGGCCTGTTCATCATGCTTAGCTGGGGAGTGGCCGAATGGGCGCAGGACACGCCATCTTCCAGCCGTGGTGCTGCCGGCGGTCAGCCTTCTCGTTTTGGCCGCGCTGGCAGTGGTCACTTATCGCCAAGTCGGCTATTGGGGTGACAACGTGACCATCTGGGCACACACGGCGCAAGTTACCGATGGCAATTTCTTCGCCGAGTCCAGTGTGGGCCAGGAGCTGAAAAAGAGAGGGCGGCAGGAAGAGGCGGTCCAGCACTTTCTCAGGGCCTTGTCAACGAACCCTACGGACGGCGAGTCCATGATGGGGGTGGCTCTTTACTACCACGAGACCGGCAAGCTTCGAGAGTCCATCCCCTATTACGAGAAGTACTTGGCCTTGCCCAATGAGGACCATCACTCGCACTACCAAGCCCTCGGTAACCTGGGTCATGTCTATCGCCGACTTGGGGACGTTGAGCGCGCCCGGCACTACTTCGAGGAGGCAACGAAGTATGGCTCCCAGTAGTCCCCCCGCAAGTCGGCGTCTCCTCGTCAGAGAACGTCTATATTACTGAAAACAGGACTGCAGCTTCCTCTGTGGGGGGCGGAGCCGAGGTCAGCATCGAAGAGGTCTTCCAAGCACCAAGCCTAGACTCCGACGGCAGACCGTCCCAGGTGAATTCGTCTGTGCCAAATGAGGGCAAATCAGTCATGTTCGGATACGGGCAAGCTATTGAAAAAACAAGAGCTAGCCATAATTCCTCGGAAGGCACTGCAAAGGGAAATTACCTAGAACAATGTCGCAAAAGGATGCACACCAATAACTCTAAGATGACTGATCTACAAGGACTTACAATGGCAGGGGAATTGCTCCTTCCTCGGTAGCCTCACTCGCTATGGGGCGAAAAACAGTGGGACATTTCTGATTTGAACCTAAAGGAGGGTTCGATCCTTGAAAATGCGTATCGCTTCGCTGTCACTGCTCACAGTATGCTGCCTGATGCTGGCTGTTGCTCCGGCTATGGCCGACACACTCTATTCCAACGGTGGCCCCAACGGCACCACAGATGCCTGGACCATTAACTTTGGTTTCTCAGTTAGCGACTCCTTCTCGGTGGCAGCTAACTCCAGCATCCAAGACCTTCACATCGTTTACTGGGATGCCTCGAGCACCGATCTTCTGACCACCGTGGACATGCAGATCGGCTCCAGCTCCTTCGGTGGATCCACTCAGACCTTGGGTGGCGTAACCAACGTATTCCTGGGCACCAACCAGTATGGTTACAACCTGTACTCGGCGTGGTACACCTTCAGCGGTATTTCGTGGTCGGGAAATGGCTACTTGACCCTGAGCAACGCTTGCTCCACCTCCGGCTGCTCGGTTAGCAATCCGATCTACTGGGATGAGAACAGCGGTCCGTCGACGGCCTATGAGAACACCATTGGCTCGATTCCTTCGGAAGCTTTCACCTTGACCGGCACCCCCGGCACCACCACCACCACCACGACCTCCGGGACGACCCCTGAGCCCAGCAGCATCATGCTGTTCGGTTCTGGCATCCTCGGCTTGGCTGGCGTACTGCGCCGCAAGCTGACCCGCTAGTCGAACCCTAACGGACCCTTCCCCCAGGTCTCAAATCAAAAGCCGGAGCCTAGTGCTCCGGCTTTTTCTGCGTAAACTCCATATAAAAGAGCACCCCCAGGGCGCAAATCTCGCAGGCCGACAGTTATACCTGATCGTCAGCGACGGGCATCGTCCCTGCTGGGGTAATTCACGCTCAAGGAGATGGGCTTCCAGTCCGACAGCAGAGCCACCCGATCCCTCACCTGTCAACCCAACGTGCTTCTTGGTCGCGTCGCTAACTTGCTTCTTAGGACTGCTCGAATGGAGTGCGTTTGCGCACCCGGCGGGCCCATCTTTTGCGAAGTCCTTCTTTGTCTCTCTCGAAGACGCCCCGATGAACTCCGGCCACTCGTGGCAGAGTGGTCGGCTCCTTCGATTCCGCTCTTTCAACACTCCGCCTGCGCGAACTGGCCCTGGCACGGGCCGATGGAAGCTTGCGTCACTTCCTGGCTCGACTGGGCCGTATCGATGTTCTGGTCATTGATGACTGGGCCATGGCGCCGCTGAATGAAAACGAGCGCCGCGAATTTTGGGAGATCTGCGAAGATCGCTACCAAGACTCGTTCCACCATCTCACTTCCTAATTGCCGATCTCGCGCTGGCACGAGCAGATCGGCGATCCCACTATCGCTGACGGCAGCCTCGACCGTCTCGTTCACAACGCTCATCGCATCGAGATGCGCGGTGAGTCCATGCGGAAGAAACGCAATCCGCCGCAGGACGAGAAGAAGGAATGAACGAAAGTTAACATCTTTAGAGTACGGGATGGCGATTTCGTCAACAACTATCTTGGACACCAGGCCGCAGGCGACCGACAGCACTGCCGCGCGGGCACGAGGAAATGCAAGCAGCCGCTTGCTCGCGCACGAATTACTTCAGGAAATCGGCATCACTTCGCAGGCGAATACCAGATGGGCGAGGTATAAGCGACGTGGTCGGTCACAGTCATCGGAACCTCGGGGGCCATCTTGATGCCGAAACGCTTCTGGTCGTAGGCCGTCCAGCGCGGCGACGGAATCTGGATCGCACGCACGTGATAAAACGCGCGCTCGCTCGCGTCAAACGCCGGGTCCTCTTCTCCAGCATGCCGACAGTGTCGTCGCGCCGATGGTGTTGGTATAGCTTGCGTTCGCTACGTCCACCGTACTGCCGACTGGGGTCTTGCATCGTCCATCCGGGCCGATCTTGCGCCCGCCGGAGACCGCTACGTCGAAGATGCGCTCTTGCGCCTTGCCGTCTTTGCCGAGCCAGCCCTTAATAATCTGGATGCGGTCGATGTTGGGACCTTCCGGGTCGCGCACCGCGTGAACCATGAATACTGGGCCGCTTGCCAGCCGGAGCCTTGAGGAGATTACCGCCCATGGGAACTCCGTGAGCGTAACCGTTGGCCGCAAAGTCCGGGCGATCATTGTCCGCCGGCACGAAGTCCCAGCCCGCGAACACACGCACGACCGGACGGTCGCCGGTTGTGGCATAGACTTCCTTGCGCCTTGAGCGCATCCCAGATGGCTTCGCGCGTATTCTCGCGCGCCCACACGCCACCCAGTCCCGCCGCTTGTTCCTGCCAGACCGAGACCAGCGGCCCTTTCTTGGGATCGTTGCCGACCATGGCGAGTGGGGTCTTCCAACGCTCGTCGGTGATCGCAATCCGTTGGCAAACTCACCGAAGAAGTTGTCTTCCCTCGTGGTGATGACGCCGACATGGGCATCACTGCCGCCGATCAGGCCGGTAGGGATTGGCTCCGAGCTTGGCTTCCAGCTCCAGCCCCAGCTTGAGCGCCGAGCGGGCGTAGTTGCCGTGGAGCACGCTATTTTCCGCAGGCGCCATCTTGCTGAAGTTGATGTCCCAGCGCTCGAAATTGGCGAATTCCGTTGAGCGGCGATTCCACAATTCCGTTAATCGGCGATGATGAGGTTTCTCGCCAAGGGTCGACATAGAAGTATGAACAGATGTCGCTGCAATGGTAGTCAGCTTGGACGTGAACGACTGGTCCATCGCCGGTTTTCGGTGCTGTCCGGTAACTCACCAACATGAAGTCGACCAATCCGTGCGACACGGCGAATCCGGCTCGCATTTCGGTAAACGTCGCCAAGCGGGTCGCAGCCAATAGTTGGTTCGAGATGACAACTTCGTATTGACAGCCGTCGGAAGTGCAGCCTTCCAGCGGTTTCAACCGGGCCCCGAGCTGATTCTGAACTCTTGAGAAATCTCTGGATTCAGACAACCCGCTTAAGTTTACAAGCAGGTCTTCCGCTTGTTTCTTTAGCCGTGCTTTATAAACGGAAAGGCTTGCCCACAGAATTACCGGAAGGAAAACCAGTGCAATGACAGCCACTAGCCGCGTTCGCAGTCGCATATAACCCTTAGACACCAGAATGCAAGCGTTGGCCAGCTAAGAATACTTGACGCAAACAGGCCATTGCATACTCAATCGGCGCCTGCGGTCGCCTGGAGCGGCCCATGATCCTTTCTTCTACAACGAGGAAGCAGGGGCAAAGGGGCTGCCGCCCCTTTCCCCTGCACCCCCAATCCCCGCCGACCCGCCTCCGCTTCGCTCCGGACAATTTCGCTTGACGATTCCGAACACTTGCTCCACAATCACCATGTCAGCGTCGCTTCGCTCCGACTGCTGTTCACCTTCGCTCCGGAATGCCGTTCGGCTTCCCTCCGGAATCGATGTTCACCTTCACCGGAATACCTATTTTGTCGCTGAAGGAATCAAATCGGCCAGAGGTTCTGGCGAAGGCGAAGAAGCAAACGCCCTTCCGCGTGGGTGCGTGGCACGATTCAAGCCACACCCGGAGCGTACGATGGAGAAACTAGAATACTGCCTGTTTTCTTGCTCCGGCCAGCCGTCCCTGACAACCTAGGGAGAGGCCGCCCGTAAGGATTCGCCTCTCCCCAATTCCAGCCTAATACGGGCCTCAGTGAACGGAGCTACTCCTGTGAAGAACGAGGCCCTGGAGAAGCTGATCCGAACTGCAACCGTTGAGAATATTTGATAAGACCCCCGCCCGGCGAAGGATATCCCCGAAATTGTGCCTCAGGGGATCGTTTTGCGGGTCGCCTACGCTCTCAGTACAAGGCGCCGTGAGGGGACAAGGGGGGTTACCCTCCCTGCAGTCGTCGTGATAGGCGCCACTTGAACCACTGCATCCCACCAGAAACCCAGCCAAGGTGGCCTGCTGGCCTTTGGCTCGATTCACAACTTGCTCAAAATTGGTCTGGGTCTCCCTACCGTGGCAGGCGTTACAGGTATTCAGGGAGAAACGCACCCGCGTTTCGGGATCTTCCCTGTTAACACCGCCCCACCAGACATTACCTGGGGGATTGACCGGTTGAAAAGCAGAAGCGCCCACGTAAGCCTTACCTAAGTAAGTGTCAGGAATGGTGTAAAAGCCTGGATAGGTAATGATGGACTGGTAGGTATTTATCCATTGGCTTAGTAAGGCTGAATTGCAGGTCAGGGTATAGGGCTGACAAGTAGCGAAATTCCAGTCTGTTCCGTAGGGATCTCCTTGCGGAGTTTCGCCCATCGTGGTCTCGTTCAGCACTCCCCCGCTGAGAAAGAATTCCCTCATCTCCCACCCTTGACCAGGGGGCGTGGTGCTATCCGAAAGATATGTTTCGTTAGTCCTTATCCGGTTCAGATTGCTACTGGCGCCGGCGCTCATGGTCACAATCTGGTCGGTTATACGTTGCAAGTCGCGGTTGTAATTCGGATCGTTATCCAGGGCGTGCCATTGGCTCGCCCAAGCCGCGACCGAGCTGCAGCCTGAGACCGGAACGTTGTACTCGAAGATTATGTCGAACAATTGAGGAGTTGCTTCCCCTCCTCGTCCCAATCCGTTGGGGCACGGACTCGTCACCCCAAAAATGAAGCGTAATTCACCACCGGTTGGTACGCCGTTAGTTTGTCCCAAGTCGACGCGATTCACGATTGCGTTGAGTCGCATGGGAGCATTCACGAGATCCAGCTTGCCGGCGAGACGCGGCCAGGTGTTCAGGATTTTGCTGCGCATACCGGGCCGAGGATTAACTTTGTAGGTGTTAAGTACCAAATTATTGTTCGTCCAGTTGTTGAGCCAATTCTCCACCATTACGCGCGGATCAGTTTGGCCGTTCGCCAGGGATGTCATCAACGTACCGAAGGTCCACGCGCCGCGCGGAGTTCCCACACCGGTACACGGGTCCCAGGTTCGCGTTGGATCCTCAACCACGCTGGGAGCAACGATCAGGAGCTCCTGCGCCGGCTGGATGGTGAAGCCCGTTCCCTCCAGGATCTGGGGCGTGAATTCAATCGACTGGTGCGATTGCAACGCGGTGCGGATCTCGTCGGGATCTACGAAATGGATCTTGTCCATGCGGACGAACTGACGTCCCTCGAACACCGGAATCTCCCTGCCGGAATTGGCCAGATCCTTGCGCTGTTGCTGCTCCCTGGCAAATGCCTTCCAGTCGAAATCGACAGCCGCGGTAAATAGAGCGGGATCATCCACAGAGCGCCGCAGCACAATGTTCTGGTCCCCGAGCGTCAAAGGCATTACTGCAGCCAGACCCTCGGCCGCTAATCCCTGAAATTTCACCGACAATTGTGTCTGGTAGATTTTCATTGCGGGGTTGGGCGGAGTCAGCACGAATTCTTCCACCACCGGCAGATCAGGGTTTGCCCGGCGCTTCGCGGGGGAAGCGGTGCGCGGCGCCGGAGCCGCCGCGACTGCTGGCAACATGGCGGCCGGAGCCGTCACGGACCGCAGAGACACTGTCGATAGGTAGGGCTGAGGCTGCACTGCGGAGGCGTGACGGGCAGGCTGGTCGTTGGACTGTGCGTTGACAGACCTTGTCCGGAAACCGATGGCTACGACGATGGCGAATAAACACACTGCAACGATCCAAGACTGTGCACGCGATTTCATAGGCCTGCTCCTTCACTGATCCACAAGTTTTCGTAGTCGGCGGGTTGTAGTCTGAGTTGAGGGAAAATCGATGTGGTGCAAGCGGCTTTCCGCTCCCCAGAGTTTTCGCAGAGCATTACCCAAGCACAACTGTGCGGGGAAGCATATCACAGGAGGAACCCACCTCCACAACAATTTTGGGATGTGTTTACTCGCCTAGCGTCCTACCTTGTTCACATTCGTGCCAAGCGAATCTAAGGCTCAGCCAGTTAGGCTAAACGCGCCAAGCTCGGATCCAGATGGATTTGGCGTCGCCGACAATATATTACGTGCTGAACGCCAGTGTGAAGCGTACGTCATGATCATCAGTCAAGGTAATGGCTACGCCGTCGGGGAATTGCGCACCAATAGGTCGACCTAACGATACGGTAGAATTGGCTCGCCTATGGAGAACATCGACACGTTGGTGAGCCAGCCAGGCTCGTCGGTTCCCCTGACCGCATCGAAACGCTTGATTGCGCGATTCGCACGGAACTGGGATTTTCTGGCGGTTCTGTTGTTAATCGTTGCATCGGTACCATTGGCCTGGATTTCGCCACGTGCTCTACTGGTCGTCCCGTATTCCCCTGCCTTTGACGATCACTGGTTCATCGACACCGTCTTCAAGGCTTCGCGAGGGATCTGGTTTGGCCGAGATGTGGCCTTTCCCTACGGACCGTTGTTCCAGTGGCTGTTCAGCGCGCCGTCGCAGTGGGCAGGCCTCTCAATGGGAAGCATTTACAGCACCGACCACACTCTGCTGCTATGGCTCACCTATTTCTTTGGATTTTTGACGCTGCGACTTCTTATCCCCGAACAACCGGCCTGGAAACGCTTCCTGCTGCTCATTGTGCTTTCGGTATTCTGGACACCGTGGGACGGGCGAACCCTGTTCGATATCTTTCTGTTCGCCTCGTTCTTGAGGGGCTGGTATGCGGTGCGGGACAGACGGCTTCACCCTGCCGTGCTGGGCTGCGGTGCCGCACTTCTCTGTACCACTGCATTCCTATATTCGGCTGACACCGGCGTCTATGGCATCGCCGCGTTGGTGCTATCGCTCGCCGGAGCAGGGTGGGATGGCCGGCGCGAACCGCAACAGGTCCGCCTCTATGGGTTCGCTGTAGCGGCGTTTGTGGTTTCCTCGGTGGTCCTCGTATTCTTCTTCAACGCCGCAATGGCAAGTCTTCTTGACTTCGGCTTCTGGAGGAGATCGCTGGCGCTGGTCGCCGTGCACCGCTGGAACGAGCCCTCACCGATAGAGTCGAATGCTGACGCTGCTCATTTGCTCGTACCGTTGATCGTAGGCGGTGTCGTCTTTTGCTTTCGCTGGGTTGTGGCTTCCGACCGCACTTCCGTCCTTACTGCGCGACCAGGATTCTTGCTGGGTGCGTTCGCATTCGCGGTGCTCGCGATGCAGAGTGGACTGGTGCGCGCCGACCCTAACCACATTGTGTTCGCGATATTTCCCCTGGTGTTCTTCACGGGTACAGTCTTGTTCTCGTTCCGGTCGCGCCTAGCGTCGTTGGGCGCAGCGGTAGTTACAATCGCATCTTCGGTTCTGTTTGCGCCTCCCGCTGCAGACCTACGGCCATCAAACGTGCGGCATCGCTATGGTCAAGCTCTACATCCTTTGACCATTTGTCCAAGCGGGTTCAAGGAATTCGACCATGCCTGCTATCCCGCTGAATTCACCGCGATGCTCCAAGCCACCGCGAATTATCTTCAGCAGCACAGCGCTTCGGCGGATTCCGTCCTGATATTTCCCTATCAATATATGTTCGGTATGGCTTCGGGCCGCACCGTGGCAGGCGGGGTGGAGCAGTCTTTTCTTTCCGCCGGTCCGTACTTGTCGCAGCTCAATATCGACGCCATGCAGCGCGCGGCAGCCCCTGCGGGACTCTATCTTCCGGACGGCAACCTGAGTCGGCCCATCGATCGTATACCCAATTTCACGCGCAATTCTGAGATCTGGTTCTGGATCTTTCGACATTACCGCGCCGATCAAGAGCCCTTTCCCGAGGTTCTAGGCTTGCAGCGGGATGACTCCCGCGCCGCTCGAATATCCATGCAATTCGTGCCCCTCGGGCTTCCGGCGCAGACCTATCCGATCCGTGAACGCAGTGCGAAGGTGGACCTCGGCCTACCGTACTGGCCCGCCGGCACTGATTTTCTACGATTGCGTATGACCGTGCATTACAGTCCCTTGTGGAGATTGCGTAAACCGGAACGCCTTCAACTCGAGATTACCCGGGCCGATGGCAGTCACGATCTGAAAAAATTCGTGGTGGAGCCGAACGTCACGTCGGTGGTGTGGTTTTATCCCTGGAATGAACCAGCCCTCGCGCATTACTTTGACGCCGACGAGACTCAGTGGCGCACCGATCCGCGCTCAGCAATCACGCAGCTTCGCTTGTTGGTTACACCGCTGGATTGGATTTCGCAACAGCCTGACTCGATTTCGATCGAGTCGGCAGACGCGGTCAAGGTCAGCATTGCGCCCAATTAGCGTTGAAGTCAGTCGCTAGGAAGAGAATGCGCTCCGAGCACAAATGCAATTCCTTCTTCCCCTATTCCCCTGCAGATACCTTCGGGAGTGACGGCTGGCTTCTAGAGGACCCACCACTCCCAGATTACACCTTCAGTTTTGGCACATCAGCGACTAGTGAACGAAACCAACCCGATGAGGAACGAGGCTCTGAAGGAGCCCGTCCGAACTGCAACCATTGAGAATAGTCGACAAAATACCTGCTCGGCGAAGGATATCGCCCCAAATTTCCCTGTTCGGATCGTCACCGCGATCCCCGACGCTCTCCACACAAGGTGCGGTTAGAGGACAAGTCGGATTCACGGCACAATCGTTGTGGCCGTAACCTTCATCGTGGCTACCGTTACATCCCACCAGAAATCCCGACAAATTGGCCTGTTGGCCCTTGATTCGATTCGAGACCTGCTCATTGGCGGTAGCGGTCTCCAGTCCATGGCAGGCGTTACAAGTGTTTGCGGAAAAGGTGGCCCGCGTATGTTTATTGTGGGTTGCGGGCACCCCGAGCCACCAGGTCGAACCTGGAGGAGAAACAGGTTGAAAAGCTGAAGCACCCAGGAATGGCTGGCCCCCGAAACTACTAGGAAGCGTGTAAACACCTGGAAAAGTGATCAGAGAATCATTGGCATCGATCCATTGAGTGAGAAATGTCGAGTTACAGACTTGCGTGTAGGCTGCGCAGGTAGTCGCATTCCAGTCTGTTCCGTAAGGATCTCCCTGGGGAGTCTCCGCCACCGTGGTTTCGTTCAGCACTCCCCCGCTGAGAAAGAATTCCCTCATTTCCCACCCTTGTCCAGTGGGTGTAGTGCTGTCTGAAAGATATGTTTCGTTAGTCCGTATCCGGTTCAGATTGACGGCAGCTCCGGCGTTGAGGGTGACAACCTGGTCTGTTATGCGTTGCAGATCCTGATTGAAATTCGGATCGTTATCCAGGGCGTGCCATTGGCCAGCCCAAGCCGCGACTTGGCTGCAGCCCGATGCGGGAACGTTGTACTCGAAGATTATGTCGAACAATTGGGGAGTTGCTTCCCCTCCCCGTCCCAATCCGTTGGGGCACGGACTCGTCACGCCAAATATAAACCTTAACTCACCACCGGTTGGTAGACCGCTGGTTTGTCCCAAGTCGATGCGATTTACGATTGCGTTGAGCCGCATGGGAGCATTCACCAGATCAAGCTTGCCAGCGAGACGCGGCCAAGTGCTCAAAACCTTACTTGCCATTCCTGGCCTGGGATTGACCTTAAAGGTGTTGATCACCAGGTTGTTGTTTGTCCAGTTGTTGAGCCAGTTCTCTACCATCGACCGCGGATCGCCTTGACCGTTCGTCAGCGCAGTCATCAACGTACCGAAGGTCCAGGCGCCGCGTGGAGTTCCCACACCGGTGCACGGGTCCCAGGTTCGAGTGGGATCTTCAACCACGCTGGGAGCGACGATCATGAGCTCCTGAGCCGGCTGGATGGTGAACCCTGTCGGTTCCAGAATCTGGGGGGTGAATTGAATCGATTGTTGGGATTGCACGGCCGCACGGATCACGTCGGGATCTACGAAATGGATCTTGTCCATGCGGACGAACTGGCGTCCCTCGAACACCGGAATCTCCCTGCCGGAATTGGCCAGATCCTTGCGCTGTTGCTGCTCCCTGGCAAACGCCCTCCAGTCGAAATCGACCGCGGCAGTGAATAGAGCGGGATCATCGGCGGAACGTCGCAGCACAACGTGCTGGTCCCCGAGCGTCAAAGGTATTACCGCGGCCAGACCCTCGGCCGCCAGACCCGGAAATTTTACGGCCAAGTGCGTCTTGTAAATCTTCAGTGCAGGGTTCGGCGGCGTCAGCACGAATTCTTCCACCACCGGCAGATCAGGATTTGCCCGGCGCTTCGCAGGGGAAGCGGTGCGAGGCGCGGGAGCAGCCGCGACTTCTGGCAATGCCGTCACGGACCGCAGAGACACTGCCGACAGGTAGGGCTGAGACTGCGCTATGAAGGCCCGACGCGCAGGCTGATCGCTGGACTGCGCGTTGACAGACCGCGTCCTAAGACCCATCGTCACGGCCGTAGCCCCTAGTAAACAGCTTGCAATAACCAAAGCCTGCGCGCGCGATTTCATAACCTACTCCTTGTGGCGCCATCCTGGTGTAAATGGGGACGAAAACGTAGCGTGGCGGCTTTCTCGCTCTCGGATGTTTTCGCCGAGCATTACCCAAGCGCAACTGTGCGGGGAAGCGTACCACAGGAATAGACTATTTCCGAAAGAAATTGTCAGAATGTACTCGTACAAGAAGAGCCAATGCCGGAAGGAAGATGGGTGTTGCCCCCACTCCTTGTTGGCAGTAGGCTCTTTCTGCGGCTGGCTCTTGCTCTGTCTTTAGAAGCCGACAAAGAGAACCTCGTTACCACCATATTTGAGCCCGAGCCCAGTAGGAAGTCACCGTGCTAAACGAGTCACTAGACCCGCCCGCTATGGAACTAATGGCAACATCACCTGCGCTAGCCCCGTCCCCAAGATCCAGAGCCAGAACGTACATGGTGTTTTGGATCATCGCAATCACTGTGACGGGAGCACTGCTCGTCCTGCGCCGTCCTGACGCGATCACCCATGCACAATTCTGGGCCGAGGACGGGGTGGTCTGGTACGCCGACGCCTACAACCTCGGTGCCCTGCCAGCCCTGGTCCGCCCCAAGGACGGGTACGTGCAAATCCTTCCCCGTCTGGTGGCGGCGGTCACCCTGTGGGTTCCCATGCTGCGCGCCCCGCTGGTAATGAACCTTCTGGCTTTGGTGATTCAGGCACTGCCGGCTTTATTTCTGGTCTCCCCGCGGATGCGAAACCTCGGTTCGCTGCGCCTTCGCTGTGTCCTGGCGTTGCTGTACCTTTTGATTCCCGACTCCAGCGAGCTGCATGCCACCATCACCGACTCGGAATTTCATATGGCAGTGATGGCCTTTCTACTGTTCATAGCGCAAGCGCCGCGGTCACGAGCGGGCCAATGCTTTGACGTGGTCGTACTGGTTCTCTCTGCGCTGACCGGACCTTTCTGCATTCTTTTGTTTCCCGTGGCTTTGGTGGTAACCGTGGCGCCTCAGCTGCGCTCCGGTAGTTTCGCTCTACTTCGTGACAAGCGATTTACCTTCCATCGGCGAAGTCTCGCAATCACGCCGGTCCAGCAATCCACAGCTGCGTCCCCTACACCCGAGGGAAGCCGTTGGCGCTGGTTCCAGCTGGCGCTACTGACTGCAGGTTGCCTGTTGCAGGGACTGACGGTGCTTCTCACCTCAGATGTTCGTTTCGACACGCTGCTGGGAGCTAGCCCGGGAAAATTTGTCCGTATCGTGGCCGGACAAATTGTTCTGCCGATATTCTTCCGGCAGAATGGCCTGAACCGCATCGCTGATCCCACCGCAGTCACGGCCGTGGCGTTATTCCTGACCTTTGGCGTTGCGCTGTTATTCCTCTACGCGTTCCTGCGCGGAAGCCTGGAATTGCGAGGCTTTATCTTCTTTGGATTGTCGGTGCTGGCGGTGGCGCTCATGTTCCCGACATATGAGCCCGTTCATTATCAATGGGACGTTTTCTTGCTACCGGGATGCGGGCTGCGCTATTGGTACCTGGCCAAGCTTGCCCTCATGGCGACAGTGGTCTGGCTGGCCGGTCCTTACAGGCCTGCGCCGGTTCGACTATTGGCCGCGGTCCTGGCGTGCTTGATGGTCGTGGCAGCCTTGAGGCAGTTGCGATACCCGGCCCGACGCGATTTTGAATTCTCCAGCTACGTCCGGGTTTTTGAGCAACTCCCCTCGGGAGCGCCCTTCCAGATTCCACTGCTCCCAGGCGGGATCTGGGTCATGAAGCTGGTAAAGAGATGAGAAGCCGGAGCCCGATGCTACGGCGTTTTCCTGTCCGTCACGAAGTCGCAACCGGGTGACGCGAGCCCTTCCGCGCAAGAAGTAGTTGCAGCAAGGCTTTGGTTCGCGAGAGAATGCGTCAGCTTCCGGTTTGCCCCTTCGCTTGCTGGAGCCGATCAACCAGACAATCACTATGACATTGACAAGAGGAGTCATGAAACCGCAAATGCAGCGGGAAGCCGCGCCGCTCTTGACTTACGAAGACAAGAGTTGGCGACTCTCCACTCGCGTCGCCTTTCGATTTGTGTTCTCTTATTTTCTTCTCTACATATTTCCAGGCGCCGTGGGAGCCCTGGGAGCCGATATGCCTCACAATGACGCATATCGCCGAATGTGGCACGCCATCGTGCCTTGGGTTGGGGAGAACCTTCTCCACCTGCACGGCGACATGACGGAAGTCGCCAATGGCAGCGGCGACCAGTTATACGACTACATCCTCTTGCTGTGTCTCTTTGTAGTGGCGATCGTCGCGACCGCCGTCTGGTCCTGGATCGACAGAAAACGCAAGAATTATGAGCAGCTCTATGCCTGGCTTAGGGTGTTCGTCCGGCTGACGCTGGCGGTGGCTATGATCAGCTATGGCGCCAACAAGCTGTATCGGATGCAGTTTCCCGAACCACCGCTCTATCGCTTCGTAGACTACTACGGCAATTCTGCGCCGATGGGTTTGCTGTGGGCGTTCATGGGAATGTCCAGAGCCTACAGCCTATTCGCCGGGATCGCCGAGATGGTGGGCGGGCTGCTTCTCATCGTCCCTCGTTTTACGACCCTGGGATCGCTGGTGACCTTCGGGGTCATGAGCAATGTGTTAATGCTCAACTTTTGCTACGACGTGCCCCGCAAGATCTATTCGGTGCACCTGGTGCTGATGAGCTTGTTCTTGCTTCTCCCCGACGCGCAACGGCTGCTGGATTTCTTCCTGCGTAATCGCCGCGTCGAGCCGGCGCCAACCGTTCCGCTGCTGAGGGATCCCCAGCTCAATCGATGGGCCCTTTGGGGGCAGTTTGGGATCGGCGTGGTCGCCCTGGCGGTTTGTTTGAACCAGGCCAGCATCGATGCCATCAAGAACAATACTTACCTGCCGGCCCCCATTCGTGGAATCTGGATCGTGGATGACTTTGTCCTCGACGGTGTACCGCAGCCGCCATTATTGAGCAATTCAGACCGCTGGCAACGCGTCATACTGGATACGCCCGACACTTTCTACTTTCAGGGCATGGATAGCAACTTCGGGAACTTCACGATGCAACTTGATCCCACCAGTAAGAATATTCATCTAACCGTGCCGGCGCAGCCGAGTTGGGCGGCGACGTTCAGCTATGAAGAGCCGGATCCCGATCGCCTGGTCTTGAACGGAAATCTCAACGGCAAGCCTCTGAACATGACTCTGCACCGAACCGATATGGCGCAATTCTTGCTGCTCAACCGCGGTGTTCACTTAGTCAATCAGGCCGCGAACAAACGTTGAAGAAACTCGACTCTGCTAACTCAGATGAGGTAGCTGTGACCTGACCGAGGCTCGCGCTGGTCTGCGCCGCGGCATCCCCGCGCCCCAGATGGCGATGGGCGAACGGGAGAATTATGTGAACCTGGGCGCGTCGGTGGCGTCCGGTTGAGAACAGCCACGGTTCGCGTAATGGTTTGCCACGCGGGGTATCGTTCCAGCGCTGTATCCAACTTCCTAGAACAATGTCGCAAAAAAATGCGCACAGGAATTTGCAAGTGAAGGAGTTAAAGGATTTAGGATGGCAGACAAATTGCATTATATTCAGTAGCTCTCGTGATGTGGGGGCTAGATCAAATCAGAAAATAGGCCCACTAACCTATTTCTAGCGGAACCTAAAAGGAGGGTTCGACCCTTGAAAATGCGTATCGCTTCGCTGTCACTGCTCACAGTATGCTGCCTGATGCTGGCTGTTGCTCCGGCTATGGCCGACACACTCTATTCCAACGGTGGCCCCAACGGCACCACAGATGCTTGGACCATTAACTTCGGCTTCTCCGTATCCGATTCGTTTTCTCTTAGCGGCTGTGCCGCGTCGGGATGCGCTATACAAGACCTCCATATCGTGTACTGGGATGCCTCGAGCACCGATCTTCTGACCACCGTGGACATGCAGATCGGTGGGACCTCCTTCGGTGGAGCTACCCATACGCTGAATGGCGTGACCAACGTATTTTTGGGCACCAACCAGTATGGTTACAACCTGTACTCGGCGTGGTACACCTTCGCGGACATAGGCGCCCCCAATGGCACGGGCTATGTGACCCTGTCGAATGCTTGCTCGACCTCCGGCTGCTCGGTTAGCAACCCGATTTACTGGGACGAGAACAGCGGACCGTCGACGGCCTATGAGAACACCATTGGCTCGATTCCTTCGGAGGCTTTCACCCTGACCGGCAACCATGGTGGCACGACCACCACCACCGACGACCTCCGGGACGACCCCTGAGCCCAGCAGCATCATGCTGTTCGGTTCTGGCATCCTCGGCTTGGCTGGCGTACTGCGCCGCAAGCTGACCCGCTAGTCGAACCCTAACGGACCCTTCCCCCAGGTCTCAATCAAAAGCCGGAGCTCAGTGCTCCGGCTTTTCCGCGTTTGGGACACGCTCTCCTAATTGTCCAATTACATAGAACTTTATCGCAAAGCACTGCACACCAAAGTCTGGCATTGCGTGACTTCAAAGGCTTTAGGGCGGCAACTGGATTGCACCCTACTCCTTCCGTAGCCCTCCTGCGCTGAGGGTCTACGTTCAAATCAGAGATTGACCCACATTTAACCCAATTGAACCAAAGGAGGGTTCGATCCTTGAAGATGCGCATCGCCTTATTGTCATTACTCACATGCTGCCTGCTGCTCGCGGTATCTCCGGCCATGGCCGACACGCTCTATTCCAATGGCGCGTACAACGGAACAACCGATGGCTGGACCATCAACTTTGGTTTCACCGTGAGCGACTCCTTCTCGGTGCCGGACAACTCCAGCATCCAAGACCTTCACATCGTTTACTGGGATGCCTCGAGCACCGATCTTCTGACTACCGTGGACATGCAGATCGACTCCAGCTCCTTCGGTGGGTCCATCCAGACGCTGGATAACGTGACCAACGTCTTCCTGGGCACCAACCAGTATGGTTACAACCTGTACTCGGCGTGGTACACCTTCAGCGGTATTTCGTGGTCGGGAGATGGCTACGTGACCCTGAGCAACGCTTGCTCCACCTCCGGCTGCTCGGTTAGCAACCCGATCTACTGGGATGAGAACGGCGGTCCGTCGACGGCCTATGAGAACACCATTGGCTCGATTCCTTCGGAAGCGTTCACGTTGACCGGCGCGCACCAGGGTACTACTCCTGAGCCCGGCAGCATCATGCTGCTCGGTTCCGGCATCCTGGGACTGGCCGGCGTACTGCGTCGCAAGCTGAACCGTTAGTCCATTCGACCCTTCCCCCAGGTCGAAAGACGGCCGGAGCGCAAGTGCTCCGGCCTCTTTTTGCGCCACTCGCTGGTTCCTGAATGAGGCAACTTATGGGCGTTCCTTTTGCGCGGCCTCGAAATACTCCTGCGATTTTGTCTGATCGCCAAGGTCGCGATAGGCGAACGCCAGAGTTGTGCACGCCTTGGAGCGCAGCCGGGGGCTTGGCGTCCGGCTGAGAACGATCTCCGCTCGCGCAATGGCTTGCCGCGGGTCGTCATGCTGTTGCGCATAGATAGCAAGATTCAGATTACTGAAGGGGTCGAGGGGATAAATCTCCGCAGCCTGGCGGAAGTGTTCCATCGCCGTCTCTATTTGTCCTGTGTTCAGCAAGGCTCCGCCCAAGTCATCCTGAGCGATGTAGTTGGGGGGCGTGACTTCGATGATGTGCGTCCACAGGACGACATTGTCGCTCCAGTACTCGAGTTGACGATAAGCTGTCACACCTAGCGCCACCAAGACGAGTGCGCTGGCTCCGGCCAGCAAAGCAACGGAAACATGTCTTCGCTCGGCCCATTCCGCCACTCCCCAACAGACCATGATGAACAATCCGATAAAAGGCAGATAGGCGTAGCGATCGGCCATGGCCTGCTCGCCAACTTGCACCAGGCCGATCATGGGCACCATGGTTCCCAGGAACCAGAGCCATCCCACCAGCAGGTAACGGCGGCGGGGTGCTCTGAGAACAAGAGCGGTCACGGCCAACAAGAGCACTAGGGCCGCGAGTACCTGCCACGTTTGGAGCGACGTGCCCGGGTGAGGATAGATCAGCGCCAGACGCGACGGCCAGAATGCCTTTCCGAGGTAGCGGGCATAGCAGACAAGCGCGTTCCCCACGCGGATGGAAAGCGGAAATGTGTTCTTTACCGTGTTCATCGCCCCTGCGGTCTGCTGCACGCGCATCGTGATGAGAGCGCTGGCCACGCATAAGACGAACAGCGGAAGCTTCTCACCCACCAGCCACGAGAAACTCCGTTGAGGTGCCTCAGGATTATCCGAGGGATCGACAGCAGCCTGACCGCTCGCGGTCTCCATCCGCCGCAACGGCCAGTAATCCCAAAGCAGCAACACGAACGGAAACGTAACGACCTGCGGTTTGGCCATCAATCCCAGAGCAAAGAGTGCGGCGACAACAACGTAGCGGCTGGTCCGAGGCTCGCGCACGTACCAGCGGTAGGCACCCAGCGCGAGCAGGAAAAACAACATGCTCAGCAGGTTCTTGCGCTCAGCAATCCAGGCGACCGATTCGACGTTGATGGGATGCAGAGCAAACAGAGCAGCCACCATCCAACTGCGGCCGGTAAATCCAGTGGCTTCCCGCAGCACCCAGAACAGCAGAAGCACGTTCAAGACATGCAGCAACAGATTGGTATTGTGGTGGCCGGCGGGGTCCTCCTGAAAGAGTTGGCAGTCAAGAGCGTGCGACAGCCATGTAACCGGATGCCAGTTGCCCGCCTCGGAGGTGGTGAAGGCCCATTGCACCGTGTCCCAGTTCAGACCGGACTTGATTTGGGGGTTCTCGGTCACGTAGACGTTGTCGTCGTAGTTGACGAAGGGATGGCTGCTGGCTGGGTAGTACAACGCGACGGTCGCGACTACCAGCAGAAAGCCGAGAGCCCAGGTGTACTTCTCGATTCCATGCAACGGGCGGGACTGCCCCGCCATCTTCGGTGTCAAGTCAACAGAAGCCAATCCTTCTCCCTGTTCTTGAGGATCATACCCCGCTCATTCTTCAACCAGAACGGCAAGCCACTTCCAGGGCGGACGAACAGACTCGTTCCGAGACCCCACCGCAGTGAGTGCCTCTTGCCTTCCAGTGCAAGTGCAACTTTGTTCTTTGACTCCATCGAGAAAGCCTATTGGCTGCGTTGAAGGCTTTCCGCCATCTTGAAACACTTCTCCGCGTCGGCTGGTCGCCCGAGGGCGTTGAAAACCAATCCCAGATTGTTGAAGGCGAGTGCCCTCGAACTGGCGGCCGCTGTCGGCGTATTGATCACCTTCTCGTATCTCTCCATCGCCTCCCGCAAATGACCATGCTGATATTCATAGAAGCCGATATTCAGGTTGGCTGAGTCATCCGAAGGATTAAACGTCAATGCTCTTAGGAAGTGCGGCATTCCGGCCTCCACATTTCCCTCCACCAGAGCGAGCGTGCCCAAATTATCTTCGGCCACCCAGTTACCGTCGGTGACCTGCACGGCGTGCGACCACAGCGTCACACTGTCACTCCAGTAGCTGATCTGGCGATGAGCCACCGCGCCCAGCGCCAATAACACAAAGACGCTCATGATTGGCAGCACGGCTGCGGGAAGGCGCCGCCGCGCTGCCCAGTCCGCTACGCTCCAGCAGATCATGATGAACAAACCAATGAAAGGCAGATACGCATAGCGATCAGCCATGGCCTGTTGACCCACTTGCACCAGGCCAATCATAGGTATGAGAGTCCCTAAGAACCACAACCAGCCCACAGTTAAATAGCGACGCCGCCAACTCTCCGCCACCAGTACGGTAACCGCCAGCAGAAAAACAACTGCTGTGGCCACTTGCCAGACTGGCGGGGGAGATAGCGGATGAGGGTACATAATCGCAAGGCGAGACGGCCAAAGGGCGTTCTTAATGTAGTGGGCATAACATACCGCTGCATTTTCCAGCCGGAAGAAACGTGGATACCAAATTATTCCGCCGGTCTCCTCCGCTTTCATGGTGACCACCGAGCTAGCCGCTACCAGGGCGAACAACGGAAGCTTCTCCACGATCAACCAGCGAAGACTCTTTGCGGGAGTCCCCGTGTCCGGCTCCGTCCCGGAATAGGACCCATCACCTGTGCCAAACATTCGCCCCAGCGGCCAGTAATCCCAAAGCAACAAGACAAAAGGAAAGGTGATCACTTGCGGTTTGGCCATCAGCCCCAGCGCGAACAGAAAAGCGACCGTCAGGTATCGGCCCACCCGAGGCTTTCGCACATACCAGCGGTACGCGCCCAGGGCGAGCAGAAAAAACAACATACTCAGTAGATTCTTGCGCTCGGAGACCCAAGCCACCGACTCGACGTTGACGGGATGCAAGGCAAACAACGCGGCTACCATCCAGCTGCGACCCGTAAAACCGGTTGCTTGCCGCAGCACCCAGAACAACAGCAGCGCGTTTAAGGCATGCAGTAGCAGGTTGGTGATATGGTGCCCGACAGGATTCAACTGAAAAAGCTGACAATCCAGGGCGTGCGAGAGCCAAGTGAGAGGATGCCAATTACCCCCTTCCAGGGTCGTAAAGGCCCACTGGACTGTGTCCCACCCCAAGCCACCTTGAACATTGATGTTCCCGCGCACATAAATGAAGTCGTCGTAGTTGACGAAAGGATAAGTGGTGACGGGGTAATACAAAGCAAGGGTCGCGACTACCAGCAGACAGCCGAGGGCCCAGGTGTACTTCTCGATCCCTTGCGACGGACGGGACTGCCCCGCCCCCTTCGGTGTCAACTCAACAGAAGCCAATCCTTCTCCCTGTTTTTGAGGATTATATCCCGGTGATTTTCCAGACAATTCGGACGGCTATTGTCCCTTCACGATCTGCTCCACCTTTTCGAGGCACTCCCGCTCGCGCGCAGTATCGCCGAGCGCGTGATAGGCCAGCGCCATCTTGGCGTATGCCTGGGCCTTTTGCGAAGCCAACTGTGTCATGTCCGGCACTTTCTTGCAGCGCTCGATGCAAGCCAGTAAGTTCCCCTGCAGCCGATCGTACTCAGCAACGTTCAAGTTGCTGGCGGCATCGTTGGGATTCATGTTCACAGCTGCCCGGAAATGCTTAATGGCCTCCGCCAGTTCAGCTTCGCGTTCCAAAGCAACCCCAAGGCTGTTCTCGGCTATGAAGTTAGGACCGGTGACTTGCAGGGTGTGGGTCCACACGGTCACGTTGTCTCCCCAGTGGTCGAGTTGGATGCGAGCCGTCACCGTCAGCGCAAGTAAAACTACGATGCTGACACCGGCCACCCATGAAGAGGGAACGCGCTGCTGCACCGAGATGTCCGCGACGGCCCAGCAAATCATGATGAACAAGCCGATGAAAGACAGATAGGCGTAGCGATCGGCCATCGCCTGTATACCAACCTGGATCAGGCCGATCATAGGGACCAGGGTCCCTACAAACCAAAGCCATCCCACCGGAAGATAGCGAAGGCGACATAGATAAATGACCAAGCCGGTGACCACCAACAAGAAAAGAAGTGCTGCGAGTACATCCAGCGTCTTGAGGGTGTCCCCGGGGTGGGGATAAAAGAGCGCCAGCCGCGACGGCCAAAACGCCTTACCCACATATCGCGCGTAGCTGAGAAACGCGTTCCCCACTCGAATGCTACGCGGAAACCAGTTTCTGGCGCCGCCCACCTTTTGAGCGTGCATGGTGACGACAGCGTCGGCTGCAGCGATTGCGAACAGCGGCAACTTCTCCACGATCAGCCAGAAGAAACTCCTTGGCGGAATGAGCGTCACTGCTCGTCCGGGCGAAGAGTCGGGTGCGGATGCAAACATCCGCCGCAAAGGCCAGTAATCCCACAACAGCAGAACGCAAGGTAGCGTGATCACTTGCGGCTTGGACATAAGGCCGAGCGCAAACAGCAATGCCACCACGAGGTAAGGGCCGATTCGAGGCTTGCTCGCATACCACCGGTAAGCCCCCAGCGCGAGCAAGAAAAACAGCATGCTGAGCAGGTTCTTGCGCTCGGCCACCCAGGCCACGGTTTGGACGTTGATGGGATGCAGGGCAAACAGCGCAGCCACCATGAAACTCCGGCCCACGAAACCCGTCGCCTTATACATCACCCAGAACAGGAGGAGGACGTTCACGACATGCAAGAGGAGATTCATGTCATGGTGTCCGGCGGGATGCAGTTGAAAAAGCTGGCAATCCAGGGCGTGCGAGAGCCAGGTCACGGGATGCCAGTTGGCTTCATGGAAGGTGGTGAACGCCCACTTCACTGTGTCTTCGTCCAACCCGGCCCGCACGTGCTGATTGTCGGTGACATAGGCGGTGTCGTCGTAGTTGAGGAATGGGTGGTTGTTTACCGGATAGTAAAGCCCCAGAGTGGCGATCACGAGCAGAAGGCCAAGGGTCCATGTCCGCGCCTCAATCCAACGCAGCCAGCCCGGATCGGGCCGGAACTGAGTCGCGGTCTTCGATGTCAGATCGACCGAAGTCACTCGTGCTCCATGATTTGAGGATTATATCCGACGAATTTTTCGCCAGTCAGCGGGGTTTGCTCTCCGCGGCTCGCGTATTACAATTTGTGGCGGAAACAGCCTGCATGTAGCCAATGCTTTTGCGGCCGGAAGGGGGTAATTCTTATGCACGCGCAGCGAATCAACCGCGTCAGCGGCAAAGTCATCATCGTTCTGTCTCTTATAGCTTTGCTTGCTGTATTGAGCGGATACCTTCAGCCGCCTCAGCCTGACGAAGGCTCGGCCGCGCATATCTTCCAGATCTCAATCGTGTTGCTGGTACCGATGATCTTGCTTTTCCTCGCGACGACGGATTGGAGGCGGCCTTCGCGAAGCGCTCGCTCCCTGGCATTTCCGGCCGCTACCCTGGTTGTCGCTTTTGCGGCGCTGTATTACCTTGAGCATTACCGATAGGCTGCGACGCCACCATCCAAAATCCCGCCTCGCCGCGATTACTGGCGATGCTTCATGCTCTCTGCTGCGGCAAAACATTCCTGAGCTCGCACCGTGTCTCCCAGGTCGCTGTAGGCACGGCCCATGCTATTCAATGCGGCGAACCTTAAGCTGGCGTCGCGGGAAGAGCTTAGCGCGGTCTTATAGCGTTCGACGGCCTCGTGCAGGTTCCCGCGCTGCTGCTCGTAGGTTCCGATATTCATGTTGCTGACCGGATCGGCCGGATAAATTTCTGTCGCCTTGATAAAGTGCGACATGCCTTCCTCGACCCGTCCCTGGCTCATCAGGATCTTGCCCAGATTGTTCTCCGCCAGCCAATTGCGATTCGTAACCTGCAGTGTGCGCGACCAGAGGGTCGCGCTGTCGCTCCAGTAGCCAATCTGGCGATGCGCGACGACGGTCAGCGCCAGCAACACGACGACGCTAACACCCGCCAGCCACGCAACCGCGAGGTGTCGCCGCTCCGACCACTCCGATACACCCCAGCACACCATGATGAACAATCCAATGAATGGCAGGTAGGCGTAGCGGTCGGCCATGCCTTGCATGCCCTGATAGCCCACTCCCTCAAGCCCGATCATGGGGACCATGGTTCCCAGGAACCATAGCCATCCCACCGCAAGGTAGCGTTGCTGCCGGCGGTCGACGACCAGCGCTGTGATGGCCAGCAGAAACAGCAGCGCTCCGCCGACCTGCCAGATGCTCAACGAATTTCCGGGATGTGGATAGAAGACTGCGAGCCGCGACGGCCAAACTGCGTCACGCAAATACTCAGCGTAGGAAACGATGGCGTTCTCCAGCCGGATGGAAAGCGGATACCAAACTTTGTCCGCGCCCACTCGCTGCGCTTTCATAGTCATGAAAGCACTTCCCGCGGAGAGCACAAACAGCGGAACTTTCTCCAGCACGAGCCAGGAGAGGCTTCTTGGCGCGACGGCCGGAGTGAGCGTTCCCGAGTCAGAAGCCCGCGCGGGCGCGAACATCCGCCGCAGCGGCCAGTAGTCCCACAACAGCAGTACGAACGGAAACGTAATAACCTGCGGCTTGGCCAGCAATCCCAATGCGTACAAGATCGCGACTACGGTGTAGCGTCCGACTCTCGGCTCACGCGCATACCAACGGTACGCCCCTAGGGCGAGCAGAAAAAACAACATGCTCAGCGGGTTCTTGCGCTCGGCAATCCACGCTACCGACTCGACGTTGATGGGATGCAGCGCAAACAGCGCCGCTACTATGAAACTGCGTCCGGTGTAACCGGTGGCGCGCAGCAACACCCAGAACAGCAGCACTACATTGAGCGCGTGCAGCAGCAGATTGACGTCGTGGTGGCCCGCGGGAGTCAGTTGAAAGAACTGGCAATCCATGGCGTGCGAAAGCCACGTCAGAGGATGCCATGTGCCCACATCGAAGGTGGTGAACGCCCATGTGACAGTGTCCCAACTGATGCCGCTCTGAACCTGGAGGTTGTCGGTCACGTAAAGGCTGTCGTCGTAGTTGACGAATGGGTGTCCGTGGACCGGAAGGTACAGCGCAAGGGTTGCAACCAGCAGCAGAAGTGCGAGGAAAAATGGCTCCGAAAAACGGCGCGAAGCGGGCCGGGAGTGCGGGTCGTTGTCCGCCGGCGAAGTAACAGAAGACGTGCTACCCATGTTGCCGACGAGTATAGCCGATCACTGCTTCGGCTAGACCGGCAGCGCCCAGAGAGAAATGCCAACATGGCCGCTGGAGTGGTGAAGGACCGTAGAACAATGCCGCAAGAGCGTGCATACGAGTAACTCCTTGGCCACGAATCTACAGGCTTTATCGCGGCAGAAGAATTGCAAAAGGGAGGTTAGGCAGTTCTTCGAGGGGCGACGGTCGATCTCTGGTCACTGGAATCCAACAAGGAGGTGCGCCTTGAAAACCCCTCACGCCTTCTGGTCACTACTGACCCTTTGCTGCCTGCTGTTTGCCGTCGCTCCCGCGATGGCGGACACCCTATATTCCAACGGCCCCTACAACGGCACAAAGGACGCTTACATCATTAATTTCGGCTTCCAGGTTGCCGATTCGTTCACGGTGCCAGCCGATTCCAGCATCCAAGGACTTCACTTCGTGTACTGGGACGGGGCCGGCACGGGGGATGTTGTGACGACCGTGGACATCGCACTCGGAGCCGACCCGCTTCCGGAGAGCGGTTACCAGACCTTGACCGGTGTGACCAATACTCTTCTCGGTGTCAACCAGTATGGCTACAGCCTCTTCCAGGCCGACTTTTCCTTTAACACTATCTGGTCGGGCGATGGCTGGATCACTCTGCAGAACGCCTGCACGACCTCAGGCTGTTCGGTCGTCACCCCCATCTATTGGGACGACAACAATGGACCGTCGATGGCCAAGGAGACCTTCCTCGGCTCAATCCCGTCGGAAGCTTTCACATTGACTGGAGGCGAAACCACCACAGGATCGACTCCCGAGCCTGGCAGTATTATGCTGTTCAGTTCCGGCATCCTTGGATTGGCCTGTGCAATGCGCCGCAATCTGAGCCGGTAATTCTGCCCTTTAGGTAGGCTGTCTGTGTGGCCCTGATGCAAAGGAGACTCAACTGATGAAAACCCACGTTGCTTCTCTCTCGCTTGTCATTTTGTCATGCCTAATGCTGGCTGTGGCTCCGGCGATGGCAGGCACCTTGTATTCCAACGGTCCGCTCTTCGGTGACTACGATGCCTGGACCATCAACTATGGCTACTCGGTCAGCGACTCCTTTCTGGTCGCGAATAACTCGAGCATTCAAGACCTGCATTTCGTCTACTGGATCTTCCCCGATGGGGACAAGCTGACCACGGTGGATATGCAGATCGGCTCAACCTCGTTCGGAGGTAACATTCAGACCTTGACCGGCGCAACTAATACGTTCGAGGGGACTAATTCTTATGGCTATTCCCTGTACCAGGCAGACTTCACCTTCTCCAGCATTCCCTGGAGCGGTGACGGCTTCTTGACTTTGTCGAATGCCTGCACCACCTCGGGCTGTTCTGTGACCAACCCGGTTTACTGGGACGAAAACATGGGCGAGGGATGTACCTCTCCCGGTTGCCCGTCGATTGCGTATGAGAACTCTGTCGGTCAAATTCCGTCAGAGACTTTCACATTGACGGGTTCGAGCAGCGAGGGAACAACGCCAGAACCCAACGGATTTCTGCTGTTCGGTTCCGGCACCCTCGGTTTGGCCGGGGTGCTGCGTCGCAAGCTGAGGCTGTGAGGCAGGTCTTTGGCAACGGGTCTTCTTGATATTGAAAAAGGCGCGACTCATGAAAACATCGTTTGCTTCACGGTCGATGCTCGCACTGTGCTGCCTGGTGTTGGCTGTTGCTCCAGCAACAGCAGGCGTCTTGTATTCGAACGGTCCCTACATCGGCACCGTGGATGCCTGGACCATCAACTATGGCTACGAAGTTAGCGACAGCATCACGATCCCGGCGGGGTCGAGTATCGAAGGCCTGCACTTTGTTTACTGGGACATCTCCTCTACCGACGTTCTCACCACGGTAGACATGGCAATCTCGGTCTATCCCCTTCCCGGGAGCGGCTTTCAGACGTTGACCGGAGTTACCAACACATTTCTCGGCACCAATCAATACGGGTATGCGCTGTTTCAGGCTGACTACGCTTTTGCCAGCATTCCGTGGTCGGGCCCGGGATGGATCACTTTGGGGAATGCCTGCACCCTTTCGGGCTGTTCAGTCGGCAATCCGATTTACTGGGACGAGAATGATGGGCCGTCGTTGGCCACGAATGGGGACGTCGGCTCCATTCCCTCGGAAGCCTTCACCTTGACCGGCGCGATCGGTGGAACGACTCCTGAGCCGGGCACCATTATGCTGTTCGGTTCAGGCATCCTGGGAGTGGCCGGCCTCTTGCGCCGAAAGTTCCTCTAACACTCCCAAGCCCTACCTAAGTTTCGAATCAGAAATAGCGAAGCCGGGCGAAGCGAAGCGCCCCGGTTTTTGTTGCAAAGCTGTTCAGGCGATGACACCTTTAAGCCGCGGAGCGCTGACGGAGTCCACTTCTATTGCGCAAGAGCGTAGTATCCCTGGCGGGCATGGACCTGCATTTTCTGCGGAGCCCGCACTTCGACCTGCAACGCATGAAATCCCGGCGTCACCTGTTGCGGCGGGAACGAAACATGGTACTGAGTCCGCAGTTCCTGCTCGATCTCGACGAACTTCTCTTCCAACTCCTTGCTGGATTGCGCCTGATAGAACCGGCCCCCGGTCTGCTCGGCCAAGCGTTGCAACACCACGTCTCCCCGAGATACCGGTTTCTTGCCGTGCAGGGTCAGGGCGTAAATCTGGACCTCGCCGCGTAGGGCAATGGCTATGACATCGCGCAGATCGTGGAAGCTCTCGGTATCCTCACCGTCGCTTAGTACCACGATAGCGCGATGAACATAATTGCCGGCGTCCGGACGCGCCAGCTGTTCCTCGCAAGCGGTATAGAGCGCGTCGTAGAAACGAGTTCCCCATCCCGGCTGATGTACGCGGCCCACGGCGTCGAGCAGCTCGGCACGGTCCGCGGTGGAAGCCTGCCAGATATGGATGTCGGCGGCGAACGCCATCACAAAGGCGCGGTCGCTCTGCGGCCGCAGAATGCGGTCCAGGAAAGTGAGTGCGGCAGCTTTCTCGTCGGGAAGCACGCGCTTCACGGAATCGCTGGTATCCAGCACGATTCCCAGTCTCAAAGGAAGGTCCTCGTCGCGCGCGAAGTCGTCAAAGCGCTCCACCGGCTCTTGATTATCGAGAATGCGAATGTCGGCCGGCGAAATATCATGCACGAGACGGCCTTGTTCGTCGGCGATCGTGAACTCTACCCTGACTTCAGGAACGGTGTGGCGGATGGTGTAACCCGGAGTACTGGCGGGGGCATAGCTGCCTGACGGCAGCAAGTTTGGTGGGAAAGAGGCAGCCGCAATGATACGACTGGCGCCCGATTCGCGTGGGGAGTCAACATCCGAGTTCGACGATGCCGGATCGGCGGCAGAATCGCTGATGCCATCCACCGCCCATTCTCCCATTCGCGAGAGCGTGGCTGCGCTCAAAGCCAGCGTCAAACCCAACACGATGGCAGAGGTGCGCACAACTGGGTTATCGGCCACGCGGCAGAGGAGCTTGAGCGCACGTAAATGACCGCAGGCAGGCAGGGCAATAGCATCGAGCCACAGTCCAGCGTCCGCGGAGTGCCGGCCCGCCGCGGTATCGAAAAAGCTTTCAATACGCCGCGCAGTGCGCGCGCATTGGCGCGATCCGACGACCACCCTACACCTCACCCCATTGGGTGTTTAGAGGCAGGATGCCGGAATTGGTTGCTCGATTTTATGAGGGGGCCGGACCGCGCGAACTACTATCCTTTGGGTGGGGCCGTTGATTGCGCGTTGGCTTGCTGCTGTTTGGCTTCTGCGATCATGTGCTCGACAACCGCCTTCTGCTCGAAGTCGGGATTCAGCTTCAGCAGTTTTTCCCATGCCGCGATGGCGCCGTCAAGGTCGTTCTTGCCCTTCCACTTCATGATCCCGATGTTCATGAGCACGCCGGGATGCTTGGGCTCGTAGGTGAGCACCTTATCCAGTTCGGCCAGCGCGGCATCGACGTTGCCGGTGTAGTACAGACAGGAGGCCATGTTGACCCGCGCCTTGGTGAACTTGGGATCGATCGCCAGCGCCTTCTGATAATAGGTGATGGCATCTTTGAACTGATGGGTGTCGGTGTAGAGATTAGCAATCTGGTACAGCAACGTCGCGTTCTTGGGATCGCTCTTTAGCTTGGCGAACAGTGGCTCGGCCTTTTTGTCGGCCATATGCTTCATCTGCTGCATGGTCGGCATTTGTCCCTGGCCCATACCGGCCGGCATCCCCGTGGGAGCGGCGGCTTGCGTCGCTGGCGCCGGGGCCGACATCGCAGTTAGCGGCGTTGCAGGGGCCGACATGGCTGGAGCCGAAGCCGTCGCCGGTGGCGCCGAGCTTCGCAGGAAGTACCCAACGGGAAGTCCCACCAGCAGACACACGACGGCTAAGCCGTAGGCCTGCCGCGCGGGCCACATCGTGCTCGACTGGCCGGGTTGGTTCGCTTCGTTATCCATATGTCCGATACTCCTTGCGTTGCGGGCGGAGCATTCCAGGCTGGAGGACTCCGTGCAGACTGACATGTGGATAGGAGCAGGATTTGGGCCAAACCTGACGATCGGGGCAGCCACAGTTTGGCTTGTATTTACAGTGGATTAGGGGTGGTGACATGGTCCGCGGTACGGCCGAACAGCCCTGATCGCGCCTTTCTTCCCACTTTGCGCGTGTTTTGGCGCGGCCAAGCAGGCCTGTCGAATACACCTACTCCCGCTTCCTGCATTGTCTTCATTCGATTAGCAATCGCGCCGGATGGAACGGCGCATGCTCTACCAGCTATTAACGTTGGGGCGAACAATCATGTTGAAGCAGGCTCTATTTTGCATTTTCATTCTTGCCGGTGCTCTGAAGGTCCCCGCATACTGCCAGTTATCAGCTCCTGAATTCATCCCTCTGGAGTCTGCCAAGGCCGTGGTGCAGGCCATGCAGGAGGCACTGCCGCCCGAATTAAAGGCCGCCGGCTTGCCGCTGAACTCCAAAGCCTGGTCACAATGGGTGCAAAGTGCGGACGCCAATGTCCGAAAGCGCCTCGACCGGGGCGAAGAAGATACCCTCAGCAACCTGCTGCGTTTCGGAGTGACCTACACCAAGGAATACCGGATCGACGACGAGTACTTCGCCCGCTACGGTGACAGCACGCTGGTAAATTCCTTCGCTGAGCATCGTGCTGACGACCTGATTCGTGCTCTTGCCGCGCCCGACGGCAACCAGGGCATGATCGAAATGCGTGCCTTCGTGGAGAAGAAGGGCTACGCGCTGCACACTCCGGCAGAACGCAAGAAGCTAAAGAAGTACCTGCTGGATAACTTGACGAGATTGCATACCGAGTTCATGCAAGCGCGAGAGCAGGCGAAGCTAAACCGCTTTCAGATGTTCGAGAAGCGGGGTATTTCGCTGGATAGCAATCTGTGGCCCGACTACGATCTGGACGCGACCTTCCGCCGCATGATCGAAAAAGGCATGTTGAAGCCGGGCAGCATTCGCAGGGTGGCAATCGTCGGCCCGGGATTGGACTTCGTCAACAAGCAGGAGGGAGCCGATTTCTATCCGCCGCAATCGACGCAACCGTTCGCGGTGCTGGATTCTCTGTTCCGACTGGGTCTCGCCAATCCTGAGACGGTTGAACTCTACACGCTCGACATCAGCTCGCGGGTGAACCTGCACCTGGATAGGGCCCTGAAGAATGCCGAGCAAGGCCGCCCCTATACGGTGCAGCTTGCCTGGTACGCTAACGGCCGCTACACGGATGAGTTCCGCGCGAGTTTCGTCGAGTACTGGAAGAAGCTAGGGGAGCAGATCGGGGAGCCGGTGGCCCCGATTCCCGTGCCCCAGGCTGCCGAAGGAACCATGAGCCGGGCGGTGCGCATCCGGCCGACAGTGGTGAAGAAGATCACGCCGATTGATATGAACATCGTGTATCAATACGTCCCGGTTCCCGCCGAGCAACGCTTCGACCTGATCATCGGGACCAACATCTTCCTCTACTACGGGGCCTTCGAGCAGTCGCTGGCCCGCGTCAACATCGCCGCCATGTTGAAGCCCGGCGGATACCTTCTCTCCAACGACAAGCTGCAGGACACTGTCCCCTCCGGCCTGGAGAGCGTGCTGACAACGGAAATACCGATGACCGGAGCGCCGGTGATCACGGACTACATCTTCTGCTATCGGCGGGGAGAGTAAGGTTCTTGGCGGTTGCAGACAGGACGTGCTCGGCCGGCCTCCGAACGTAAGGAGAATACAAGTGCCTTTATGCATGGCACAAACTACTATCGCCGGCCGCCCCTGCCGGGGCTCCCGCTCGAAGAGAACTGCCTTGACGCGAACCTAAAGGTTCGCTCTACCCTAGCCAAGGGAGCGGACAACCGCAGGTCCCTCCACTCCGCTTCGCTTCGGTCGGGATGACAAGGATGGTGAACCCGCATCCTCTTAGAGGTGAATAAGCCGGCCGACTGCCGGTCTCGACAGCCGGAGGCCTCGATTACCGATGTATCTTACCGGCGGGCGATGAGCCGAGGCCCTGATGTTGATGCTGGTGGCAGGTCAGGCTGCAGGAGCTGGTCGCATGACTGTAGGAAATCGGCGTGGTCCCGTTGGGCGCGACGACGTTGATGTCGAAGTTGACCATGCGCTCCCCGGAAATGTAGCCGCTGGTTCCGCCCATTCCGTGCGCGGTGTGGCACGTGGAACACGAGAAACCATCGCTGATGTGCCGCGAGTGTTGCGTGAAGCTCGAGTTGGTCATCAGCTGCGTCAGGTTATGGCACTTCCCGCAAAGACCATAGGGGCCGTTCACGCTGAGGTCGGGATTGGGGAAAAGGTTACTAATGAACTGGCCTGGAGCTGGCGCCAGGGAGAACTCGTAACGGCGCTCGAGAATGTGCGTCCATCTCGACCCGTGGGGCCCGCTGGGTCCGGAACCGCCAAATTCGCGGTTGTCGTCGCTGTTGTGACAATCGCTGCAGAACACCCTGCTACCCATGGAGCGGCCTTGCGAAAAGCCATCCAGGTTCACCATGTTGGCCCGCAAGCTCGGTTGCGAGAACGGACTGCTGCGGTCGTGGGTCACGGGATGGCTGGAAGTCGAGCTGGGACTGAATTGCGGAATCACGTTCAAAGGATCGCTGGACGCCACCGCCCAAACCGGCAGGTAACCGAAAATGGGATTGGAGATTTTTCCGATGCTGGTGCCGTGGCAACGCAGGCAATTTTCATATTGGTTGAGGGCCGGATCGATGACCGTGATGCCGTCGGTGGCGCTGATGCCGACCACTCCGTTCTGCGCCCCGCGGATCATAGGCGGCGGAATAAAGGTGGTGACCTTCGCCGCGTGTCCGTTGTGGCAATCGGCACAGGTGGAGTGGCGGTTCTGATTCAGCAGCGGCGCTTCGGCAGCATCATGCGAACCGATGCCGCTGGTAAAAGGATGGCCGGTCTTGGCAAACTCGGCGAAGACATTGGGCGCAGGGGGAGACAGGTTCGATCCGCCGCTGTGACAGGCAACGCAATCCGCTTCGTTTGGTCCGCGCAACAGACGAGCCGGACCGGGAGCGTCGTGCGACGCGTGACAGGAATCGCAAGCATTCTGCGCCACCGTCCCGTAGCTGCCGACGTAAGGCTGACTGGAGGTCTTGTTGGGGGCCAAGGCGTGGATGCCGTTCGTCCAACCCGCAAGCCGATTTACCTTCCCAGGCACGACGCGGTTGGGATCGTGACAGGCTAGACACATCTGCCCGGCGGAGCTGTCACGCACCAGAAAGTTCATATTCAGCTTGTCGATGGCCTGAATATGCGGATCATGGCAGGTCGTGCATTCGATGTTGCCCTTGATCAGCTTTATCTTTTGCAGCGGGTCGCCGGTCAAGCCCTGCGCGACCAGGGAAGCAACCAGATCGGGAGAATCCTTGAGAGGCAGAATGAGGCTGAAGGGATGCGACGATTGCAGGTTGGTTCCGAAAACATCGGGATTGTTCATCTTCCCCGACATCGGGATGGTGTGATAGACAATCGTCGTTCCCGGCGCGACTGTACCGTCATGGCAACTCAAACAAAGAACACTGTCCGTGCCCAAAGGCGGTTGCGAATTGCCCCTCTCAACATAGGTGGTGCTTCCGTACGGTGTGTAAGTCTGGGTCGAAAGAGTCTGGTTCCAAAGAGGGGTCAGGTCCGCGACTCCGGAATGGGGCGCGTGGCAGTAGATGCAGGAGCCGCCCACTCCGCCCTTGGTCGGCGATCCTCCACTGGGCGACAGGTCGTGCGCGCCGATGACGTCACCGGTGACTTGCGCCGAAATCGCGCCACAGCCCAACATCACGATCGCGCAGAGAGATAACAGTCTTGACTTCACTGCTTCCCTTCCTGGGCCTGCTTGCTAAGTCCGAAGTACTGAAAAATCTGGACCCGACGGTTGTAGGAGTCCACCACAAAGACGCGGTCGGTATGATCGATAAACAACCCTGCTGGCAACTGGAAGTCTCCGAAGCCCGTTCCCTTCTGCCCGAAATAGTAGAGTAGGACCCCTTCGCGATTGAAGACCTGGACCACGTTGTACAGGCCATCGACTACATAAATGTGGCCCTCCGAATCCAGTCCCACTCCTTTTGGCCGGAAGAACTCGCCATGCTGGTCGCCCTCATGTCCGATGGCGTACTGAAATACGCCCGCGGTACTCAGCACCTGGACGCGGAAGTTCATGGCGTCCACCACGATGAGGCTCTGGCCAGCAAGGCGCAACTCGGTGGGGAAATTGAACTCTCCGTTGCCGGAGCCACTCTGGCCGATGGTCTGCAAGACGCTGCCTTGCATGTCCATGACGAAGATCTTATCGCGCAAGGTATCGGTCACGTAGATCCGCTGGGCGTCGGAATCGACCGCGATTCCAGTCGGCCGCTTGAAGAATCCTTCGCCGCCCTTCAGGCTGCCGATGACGTGACGGAATTTGCCGGTAGCGTCGAAAACAAAAATCTTGCCCGCGGCAGAGTCGGTGACATAGATGTTGTCCTGATTGTCGACGGCGACGCACTGCGGCGAGCGCATCGCTTCCTTGGCGTCAGGGCGCGAAAGGAACTTGTATTTCTGCTGCGCCGCATCGAAGATGTGCACGCCCATGGCTCCGGGATCGGTTACGATAAGCCGGCCATGCGAATCCGTCACCAGACTGTAGGGGCGAACCAGGTAATGAAACTCGGGCGGGCCGGCGACGATATCCACCATCCGGTTCCAGAAACCCCGCTTGGTCCCAACCTCCTTCTGCGTGCTGAAGCTGCCGTCATAGACTAGCTTGCGTCCGCCTTCCAGTTGAAGGACGGGGACTGTGACTTCCTTCGGAGGCTTGGGCTTCGAGGCCCCTACCGCGACCGGGAGCAACAGCAGCAGGATCGAAATCAGGATGCGCGTGCTGCGTAACTGGTCCCTGGGGAAGGCCATTAGAAGAAGTTAAACCATCTCTGGATTCCGAAGTAGTAGGAACCGAACAAAGCCGGCGGAGCGGTTGACGTGCTGAAGCCTTGTACCAGGCGGCTGTATCCTGCATTCAGGTAGAGCTTCCTTACCTGATATTGCAGTCTGGCGTTGATCTGCTCGTTATGGTTGAAGGAGAACGGGGTCAGGGCGCCGCCAGTGTTGCTCTGTGATTTAGAGTAACTGGCCGAGATCGAAAGCTTGCGCACGGGATTACTTCCCAATCCAATCGACCATCCATCGCCACTGTAGAAGACCAACTGGTTGGGGAGAATGACGGGCGGAAGCGGATTCGGTACCAAGCCGTTGCCCGCCAGCAATGCGTTTCCGCTGGCGCGCGCATAAGCGGCGGTCACGCCGAGCCATCGACCGGAGAGCGTAGTGGAGTAGTTCTGTGCCATCGTGGAATAACCCGTGCTGTTCAGCAGGCTTTTGGAGCCGCCCGCTGTCACACCCCAGCGCCAGCGTCCAAACTTGTGCAGCATGTTCGCGGAGTAGCCCAGGTTGGAGGTCGTATAACCCACTATTACCGTCTGCGTGTTCTGGGAATAGTTGAAGCCGCCCGCCAAGGCCCACGTCCCGATCGTTTTCGAGTAGTTCAGCGAACTGATCACCCCCAAGGAGTTGCTGTTGTTGAGGGCGTTGACTTGGTTTTCCTGGAGCCCGATCAGAGCGGAGACGACGCCCCCTTTGAAGTCGCCCGTGTAGGTGGCAGTCCCGGTGAAAGCTTCGGACGAAAGAGAAGTCGTGTTCGTAGCCGAGGACACTCCGGTGACAGGAATTATCCCCGTCAGATTGCTTTGGTCGCGGTATTCGGCGTTGGCAAAGAGGTTCCAGTGCCTCGATAATTCATAGGTCGCAAAAGTATTGATATCGAGCGAATCGGCCGACTTTCCGGGAGTATTGACCACTACAATCCCACCGGCCGTGACGATGGTCTGGTAAAGCGAACCTAAAAGGTTGTCGGTGTAATTGGCGTTCGTCCCGACAGTGAGTCGATTGAGAGGATGGAAGTTCAACGAGGCGTTCACGGTGTCAGCGTTCCCGCTGTACTGACTGGCTGCGGAGCCGGCCGTGTCGCCAAAACTGGAATAGAAGTTCGAGCGATTGTAATTTGCCGTGAAGCTTCCGTCCCAGGGGAGGGCGTGTCCGACGCCGGCAGAAAAAGAGCTGCCATCGGCATTTGATTTTTCCAGGTCCTGGTTCCCGAAAAATTGCGGAAACTCAGAATGAGAGGAGGAACGTAAATAACCCCCATTCAGGACCCAGCCATCCACCCGATACATGGAGTTGGCATTGAGACTGCGAAATCCGGTGTTGCCGTTGCTGTTGTCACCGTAAATCGAGTACGTATTGCTGCCCTGCTGATAGCCCACGGAGAGAGTAGGTTTATTGGGCAAATAAACTCCCCATCCAACCCCAAATGTCTGACTGCTGCCGTTGGTGGTGTAGTTTGCTATACCGGGCAATCCGATGGTTCCATCGGCATTCCAATTCTGAGAAAAATTAACAGTACCGGGAAAGTGACTGCCGGAGAAGATGCCTGCGGTGGCATTGATCCCACTCGCATTAGTGTTGGACGCATAAGTTGAGTTCAGCCGCGACTGGTTGTAAAAAGGATTGACATTGAAGGAAAGAAAGTTGGGATCGTAGTAAAAACCGGTCAGGCTGGCGTCGCCACCAAAGGTCACACCGTGATCGGACACGACCTGGTTTCCGTAGTCCGCCGTATAGCCGGCCGAGACTTGGCCGGACATGTTCATGCTGATATTTTCGCCGACCTGAACCTGCGCGGCGGCATTCAGAACAAACGCCAGAATCAATCCCAATCCGATACTGATCTGCACGTCTGTTCACAACCTACTGCCCTTCCAGTACGAAGCCCTTATGCGGAATTCTTGTCTAGCGCACCTAGTAATCAGTAAGGCACAAGCATTGCCAAACGCCCCACTTCAGGCCTGCGAGTAAGTGTCGGAAGACGTTGTAGTTAACGGTGGTCTGAGGTATGGCCGGAGAGGTTGCCCAAGTCGGTTTGGGGCATATCGCGCGAGGTGCGTGTTGAATCCCTCAACCGTCTTCTAACGCCATGGCGATGCAACTGTTTACCGAGAGATCTTGGGACTGAAACAGGGAGCGAATGGTGGCGTGCGAGAGGAACAGGCTGTTGTCACTGTGACCTGTCATCCTGAGCGCAGCGTCGAAGGACCTCTGGTACCGCGGAAATCCGGAGCAGCAACAAATCAGGAATTAGAAGCCACTCAACGATGTCACGAGCCCTCACTTAAAGCTGAGGGTTGTTTACCTACAACTCTTCTACTTTGGCATTGGCGCGCAGCTTCTTGTCCAAGGCGGCGCGGAGTTGTTCCGTCTTTTGGGTTTCCAAATCTTTGCGCAACGAGTCCTTCACTTCTTCGAACGTCTTCATGCCAGCGGCATTGTGCGCGTTCAGTCGGATAACGGTATAGAAGTTGTCAATCTGGATCAGATCGCTGATCTGGCCGGCCTTCATGGTCGCCAGCGCCTGGACAATCTGTGGAGGCAGGTTGGCTTTGTCCACAGCCTTATGATCGCCCATCATCACCCGAAAATCGTCTTCGGAGATCTTTTCTGCCAGGACCCCAAACTGCTCATAGGTCTTCGTCGCCCTGGCCTGTACCAGCGCTTCCTGGGCGTGTTTCTTGGCTTCCTGCAACTGAGCCGCATTGGCGTTGGCCGGAGGGATGGTTGAAATAGACTGGATCGCATACGACTCTGGAGTGCGGAATCTGTCCTGGTTCTTGTCGTAATAGGCTTTGGCCTCGGCCAGGGTGACGGTTGATTTGTCCTGCACTGTTTGCTTCAGGTAGGCCTCGATCATCAGCGAACGTCGGATCCGCGAGCGCAGCAGTTCTTGCGAGCCACCCAACTCAACCTTCATGAACTCCTTGTATTCTTCCGGGGTGGCGAACTGTTTGCGGAACTGTACCATCGCCTGGTCCATGCGGGCCTGCGGTATCACAATTTTCTGCCGCACGGCATCCTGGTATACCAATTCCTCGAACACGATCATCTGCATGGCGCCCTTGCGAATCTGGGGCTCCATACCTTTAGGGATGCCGCTATGCTGGCGCGCGTAGGGAAAGATCGCATACTCTTCGCGCTGCAGATCGTGATCAGTCAGGACCGCTCCGTTCACTCGCGCCACCGGCTTATTGGCAACCGCTCCCACGCTGGGGGCTGAGGCTGCGAAGTATCGATTCGGATCGGCGGTGGTCGCGGCCGGTTGGCTGTTCGATCCGTGCGCGGAGACCATCTGGCCGGACATCGAACCGATTACCAGCAAGACGAAGGTGAAGGTCAGGATGCGGTGCTTCATAATTCCTCGCTAAGTAAAAATGGGGGAGAAGCTTCTCTCCCCCGTTTGGTTAACCGCCAGACTATGTAGTAGGAACGTTTGGCGAGTTGTGCATTTCGTTGGCTTCACCGCCGTGGCAGTTGCGGCAGAACTGGGCCGCGTTGTTGCCGCCGGTTTGCGGCTGATAGGGGCCGCGCACGAAGAACGAGGTCTGGTAATAGCCAGGCTTCGACGGCATAGTGGTGGCAGTGCCCTTCCAGACGTTCATGCTGTGCTGGTCATGGCACGTAGTGCAGGTCACGATTGGTGTGTTGTTGTAGACAGCGGGGCTAACCGTGAAGCCGTAGTTCACGTTGTAGAACTGGCTGGAGAACGGACCGTTCATCTGAATCTTGCCGCTGCTGCTGATGGTGCAATCCCAGTTGTACTGGCCGCCGCAACCGATCGTGGCCAAATTGCCCACCGGGTGATCGTTGTGGTAGTTGCCGGCCGTGGTGCCGTCATTGCCGAGCAGCGTGGGAGCAGTTCCACCGACGATGGGCAGGGTCTCAACCGTCTGGCCCTTCATCCAGCCTACTTTGGCCAGGTTGCCGTCGTGGCAGCTCAGGCAGAACATGATGCCCGAAATCGCATCATGGGCGCTGAGAGTGCTTCCATTCGCCGGGAAGGTAACGGTAAAGGTACCACCGTCGCCAAAGCCGAATGTCTGGTTGTAAAGAGGGGTAAGGTCCTCGCCCCACAGGGCTGCGTTGCCGCTGTACGGATCGGTCTGCGGGTTCTTGCCGTTACCGCCCGAGCCGCTATGCGGAGCGTGACAGCCGATGCAGCCGCGACCATAAAGCAGGTGGGCTCCAAGAACGTCTGTCGGGGACGAGTAATTGTTGTTCAGGGTCACCTGCGCCATCGCCACGGTCATAGCAGCGAACACGACGAGGAGAATTAAGGTTACTTTTTTCATGAGATCGATCTCCTAGTATTAGGACTTCACTTCTGTTCTTTCGAATACCGTGGAGCTGGCCCCAACTAGCCCCGCCTGTGTCAGTGCACGTAGCTGGCCGCAAGTGAACCCTCTGTCAAGTTTTCCTAATAAGCCAGCAAACCGTTGTAGATACTGTTGTTAGACACTACGGGTAAGACTGAAATCGACGCTGTGACGTGAGTCACAAGTGGGTTAAATAGTCCACCCAGTCGCTAACATAGGTGAAATCCCGCAATAGAGTGGCTTCGGCCTACGGCTGCATTGAGCTAACATGCCACTATAGTGATGAAAGATAAGGCCGTAACGTGACATTTAACGAGCGGAGGAAAGGCAGAGAACGGCTCCTCAGCTCAGTCAGATAGGTATTTTGCGCCGCAGGTCTGTGGTCAGGCTTGCCCCTTACGGCTTGTTCGGAGGACTTGCCGGAGTTGGAGGTACGTTCTCCTTTGGCGTGACTGTCGTGGCGCTTTTCGCAGCGACGGGTGCGCCAGTGTTGGCCGCAACCGGCACCGCACCCTTGGTCGGGGTCTCCGTGGAAGTGCCGGATTTCCCTTGCAGCATTTCCTTCTGCTTGCGTTTCTCTTCCGCCTCGGCATTGGTTACGTAACGGAACATTTGCACCCGGCCGAGGAACTGTTCGGAGATGAAGACGCGGTTCTGTTTGTCGATCGCGATGTCATTGGCCTGCATGAACATCCCCGGCCACTCTCCGTGTTTTCCAAAGTAGATGAGCAACCGCCCGTCCTGGTCGAAAACCTGGACCCGGTCCTGGGCCCCGTCGACAACCCATACGTGACCGTCGCCGTCGATCGCAACACCCTTGGGCCGCTCAAAGTAACCCGGACCATCGCCATTTTTGCCGAAGGTATTGATGAAGTTTCCGTCGGCGTCGAAGACCTCGACCCGGTCATTGAAAGTGTCGGTGACGAAGACGTTCCCGTCTTTGTCGACTGCGACATTCGAAGGGAGCGAGAATGTTCCCGGCGCGGTGAGGGTGTGCTTCTTGCCGGGAGTTCCGATCTTTCGCAGCAACTTGAAGCTGTCGGCGTCGAACACCGCGACCACGTCATTCTCGGTATCTACAACGTATAACAGCCGATTCTCGGTATCGATGGCGACCCCACCTGGACGCCCCAGGACATCGGCGCCGAAGCTGGTCTCTTCCTTGTGTTTGGCGTCGAATACTGCAACGTGCCGCATCTTGATATCGGTCACAAACAGGCGGTCGTTATCGTCCATTGCGAGGCCGTAGATCAAGCCGAAGCTCGCCTCATGTTTGTTGCGGATCATCTCCACGTCGGTATTTTCGGTGTTGAAAATGAAGACCGCACCCACCGATTGGTCGGCGACATAGATCTTGCCCTTGGAGTCGACCGCTAGACCAAACGGGCGCAGAAGTTGAAACGGGATGTCGAGTTCCTGCTCGGCCTGCGTCTTGCCGCCGGCGAGACGGTCCATCCACTTCTGTTTCTGCTTTGCCGATGCGCCTTTCTTGAAAGCTGCGGGGTCGATCTTCTCGCCGGTAAACTGACTCTTCCACTGAATACGCGCGATGGCCGGCGGATTCGGCCAGACGATCTTGCTCAGGTCGAACGAAACTTTCTTATCATCCGGCTTCGCCGTCGTGGATGGCGCGGCTTTCGACTTCTTGCCCGTCTGTGCATGGGCCGCGGGCAAAGCAATCGTCAGGCCCAGCAGGACGATCGCCGCCAAGGCCTTCCCGGCACGAACCAGATTTGGACGATACGCAAACATACTTACTTCTCCCATTTCAAAACTATTTCGCTAGTGACAATCTGCCTTTATGACATGTGTTGCAGAACTCCATGTTGGCCGCCTGGTCCTTGACCAGCAGGTTAGCCTGTTGCGAAGAATGCGGCTGATGACAGGTCAAACATGTCATCGGAGGCGAAGTCGGAGTGCCCGGCAGTGACGGACCGGTTACCGGATGCTGGTCTGTCGGGTGGCCCATACCATACTTCAGCGGCAGCATCGGTGTGTTCTTGAAATAGTCTTCCGGCAATTTCACCTTGCCACCGAAGATGGTGTACATGTGCTCAGCATCCAGCTTTTCGGGAGACCGATCGGGACCATGACACTCCAGGCAAAGGGGGTTGGTCTCTGACGCCCGCAACAAATGATTGTTGTCGCCACCGTGCGGCTCGTGACAGGTCGCACAACCTTGATCGAACGCCGGCTGGTGGAGGTGCGCCTTCTTCTGCTGCTCGGCCTGCTCGGAGTGGCATGCCAGGCACGCGTTCACCGGATCTGGTTGTATAAAGCCCGGGGTCTTACCGGCGTGCGGATTGTGACACGCGATACATTCGCCCTGTGCGCCCGGATGCGGCACTTTCGCCTTGTCGATCTTCTCCGCCTGCTCGCTATGACAAGTTACGCAGAGCGCCTTGGAATCCGACTGCGTGAGCACGATCTTGCCGTCCTTCGCCGGGCTGTGGCAGGTGTCGCACTGCTTGTCCGCGAACGGCGGATGGGTGAACTTCTGCATCAGCTTTGCCTGCCTGGACTGGTGCGGATCATGACACTGCACGCAGTTCGCAGTTCCAAAGGGCTGGCCCTGGTGTGCTTTGATCAGGCCGGCATCCTTGGGATCGTGACACTCAATACAGAGCGCCGGAGGAGCCTTGGTCAGGTGATAGTCGAACTCGATCTTGCCCTTCTCGCCGGTCTTGTGAGTCACGTGGCAGGTTTCACAGCCCATGTCCAAGGCTGCATGGCGGCTTCCGGTCGCGGGAACGTCAAGGCCTTGCGTGTGGCAGCTCAAACAAAGGTTTTCGCCTTTGGTGCCTGAAGTCGGTTTCAGCAATTGAAACTTATTGTCGGACTGGTGCGGATCGTGGCACTTCAGGCAGTCGCGCACCGCTGGAGGATGGACTGTGCCCTTCAAGGTGGCTGCGTTCTTATCGGCGTGGCAGGTAAGACAAAGAGCGTAAGGCGTGGTGGTGATCAACTTCACGCGGGTGACGTCCTTGCTCACCCGGATTTCGTGGCAGCTCGTGCACCCCATCGCAATCGCCGAGTGCACATTCTTGCCCTTGGCTTTGTCCTGATGGCACTCGATGCACTTGGCCGAATCGGTGTTCTTGTCGAGCGGTACTGGATGGGTGGCTGCGCCGATCAGGCTGGCGCTAAAGATCAGACCCAATCCCAAAATCAGCCGTCCTGACTTCACTCCTACCTCCACCCGAAACCTAGCTATTGGTGCACGTTGATTACCGTGATACCAAAAGGCCACTTGGAATTTATCCTCGCCAGTGTAAGTCATTGTCAGGCTGAGAATTAACCGCGCGGGAAATTTACATCGCGGGCGGCACGAAAAATCTCGCTGCGCCTATAAAATGCGCCTTCCTCCGCATTCGGCGGTGAAATGCCCCACCCGCGGCTGAGCAAGGAATTCGCCCGTAGCATTGCGGCGAACAATGCGCGCTTTCATCACAGGAATGGGTGATATGCCTCAGCCTTGAAGCGGACTTCAATCACTGGCTTCGGCGCAAGCACCAAACCAGCAACAACTTACGCGCTCGCCGCCTTGTGGCTTCCAACGTGCATTTCTAAGGTTGCACGGGAAGGAGCCTGCATGGCCTTCAGCGTAACAACCATACCAAACCGCATTCATAGAACATTCTCGAATCTGCGCACCGGAATCGTACTGCTAATCCTGGTCGTCATCGCCTCGGCGCTGGGGACTTTCATATTGCAACGTCCCGCGACCGACCCGGACAAGCTCTCGCAAGCCTATTCACCTGCAATGCTTCGTTTCCTTGATCGCGTCATGCTCACCGACGTATTTCATTCGTGGTGGTTTCTGACATTGCTGGGACTGGTGAGCCTGAGCATCATCCTGGTGTCGATTGATCGCTTCCCCAACGCGTGGCGTTTCTACGCGCGGCCCTATCACAAGACCGATTCGCACTTCCGTTCGGCGCTTCCTAACAAAGTTGAGCTGCCCATTAACAACGCCGAGGCTGGACTGAACGCTGCCGAGCGCGCCATGAAGAAGTTGCACTGGCCGATAGAGAGAATCGCCGACAAGAAGGAGCCTGCACTGTATTCCGAGCGCCATCGTTTTTCAGTGATGGCGGTTTATCTGGTCCATGCCAGCCTGCTACTGATTTTTGCCGGCGGCATCACTGACGGCATCTTCGGATATAGCGGCTTTCTCGCGCTGCACAAGGGTCAAACGGACAATGTCCTCGAGCTGCGCAGCGGCGGCAAGAAACAGCTGCCGTTCGGGGTGAAATGCTACTCCGCAGGACAGGAAAACTACGCCGACGGCTCTCCTAAGAAGTGGTGGTCAAAGCTGGCGATCGTACAGGACGGCAAAGAAGTCAGCTCCAAAGAAATCGTGGTGAACGATCCGCTGGTTTATCGCGGACTGCGATTCTACCAGTCCAGCTATTGGATCGATAACCACACCGTAGACTCGCTGCAAATCGCTTTCGTGGGGAAGGACGGCCTCGCAAAACCTCTGGCATTACAGATGAACCAGCCTGTCGCACTCAACGGCGACGCCACCGTCTCCCTGGTTGACTACATTCCAGACGCCTTTGTTCGCGACGGCCAGGTCTTCAAGAAGTCCGACGACATCGAGAACCTCGCCTTCGGCCTGGAAGTAAGAGACATCGCCACCGCTGAAGTCACCAAAGTTTGGCTACTGCCCGCGCAGAACACAATTTTGGGCGGAGAGAACGCGAAATACCAGTTCAAGAACCCGACCTCGGCCAGGGACATCGCGTGGGTCCCGGTTACAGGACTCGAAGTTTCGCATGAGCCGGGACAGTGGCTGGTTTGGGCCGGCTGCCTGCTGATGGGACTCGGACTGGGGGTCGCCTTCTACATGGTGCACATGCGCATCTGGATCGCGGCCATTCCCGACGCAAAGGGCAGGCTGGTGTTGTGGGTGGGCGGGCAAGCCAACAAGAACCGCGACCGCTTCGAGCAAAAATTCAACGATCTTGTCGACGAAATTCGAACCGAACTGGACGCTGCTTCAGTCACGTCGCGCTCCGGGCGCAAGGAACAACCGGAGCTGACGCTGGCGGGCACGAAGTAGCAAGACGGAGGAAGAAAGATGTCAACCCGAGCACGAGTCGTACAAATGGAACCACCGGCCGCAACCGGCGGAAACGCGTTGCTGGTCATGGTGGGACTTTCGGTGATGTTTCTGCTGATCGTCGCCATGCTGGGTGTGGCGAAGTCAGGCGGCAGTTTGTACAGCGAGAGCAATCTCCTGTACGTGGCACTGATCTTCTACGCAGGCGCGGGCGCGCTCTACATGGGATTCGGAGTAACCGGCATTCCGCGCTACGTGAAGTTCGCCTCGGCAGCGACTGCCATCGGGCTGATTGCCAACACGCTGGCGGTGGCGCATCGCTGGTACCAATCCGGGCGGCCTCCCTTCGCCAGCATCTATGAAATGCTGCTCAGCTTCGTGTGGACCGTTGCTGCCTTGACGCTGGTGACCGAGAAGAAATTTGGAGTGAAGATCATTGGCAGCATTACCATGCCGCTTGCGGTGGTCTGTGTCATTCTGATGCAACTGCTGCCGTCGGAAGTAAGGCCCCTGGTTCCCGCGCTGCAATCCACCTGGCTGCATGTCCATGTCACGCTGGCAATGCTGAGCTACGCAGCCTGCGCGGTGAGCTTCGCCCTCGCTATGATGTTCCTGATTCAGGACGATCTCCAGTCGGAGACTTTCCTGGCCTGGAGCAGCGGCTTCGTCAGTGCGATCTATATGGCGATCGTCGCTACCCGCTTCGAGCGCTGGGGCGGCCTCTCGGTTACGGGATGGGACGCCAACAACAAGTCCGACATTTTCCTCGGCAGAGGATTGCGGCTGTTCGTCACCGTACCCGATCTCGGATGGCTGTTCGTCATGGCTGCCCTGGCCGCGATCGTGCCGTTGGCCCTGTACATCCTGGCGCGGGTCAAGCACGACGATTCCTACTTCGGCTTCGCTAACAAGGCAGTATTCATCAGCATTCTTTTGCAAATTGTTGTTTTGGCGGCATTCGTTCTGCGAGTGCGCGATGCCAGCTACCCGTCGCCCGACCAGGATGGACTCTTCCCGACCAGCCTGGCCGCAAGCCCCTTCCTCCTTGGTGGGATGGTGACGGGTATCTTTGGTTCACTCCTGTACCTGATGCTGTTGTGGAGACGGGGCGATCTGGAGAACATGTTGCCTCCCGCGGAGACGCTCGATCGCGTCACCTATAAGACCATTTGCATCGCTTTCCCGCTTTTGACCGGCATGATTGCAGCCGGAGCTTATTGGGCGAACCGCACCTGGGGTTCGTATTGGAGTTGGGACCCGAAGGAAACCTGGGCTGCCATTACCTGGCTGGTCTATGCAGGTTATCTGCACATGCGCATTACGCGCGGGTGGCGTGGACGCAGGGCCGCGTACTTCGCCATCCTGGGTTTTGCCGTCGTGGTCTTCACTTTCCTCGGCGTCACGTATCTGCTTCCCGGCTTACACGCGTACGCATGAGGAACAGGGCTGGACGCCGCGGAACTGAGGAAAAGAAGGCCCCAAGAATCAGCTCCGTTACGCCGGCCCTAAATTTCTAAACCTGGTCCGGTGGTAGGAACCGGGCGCGCAGTGCCTTTTATGTCAGTATCATCGCCAATCCGGGTTTCTGATGTCGAACTGGCCGCTCCTGCGAATGCTGCCGCCTCCGTGGCGCGCAAACGGCACATCAACTGGGCGCTGAAGGCGGTCCTGCCCGTAGCCGCCATCCTGCTGAATGGCCTGCTTCTGTTCGTACTGGTCTCCCTCTCACTCGCGGAAGGGCAACGTCATGTTGTCATCACCATCGCAACCGCCGGCGCATTTCTGATTTGCGCGGCCGTCATTATGGTCCTGGCGGTATCGGTGCGGCGTCCCATGCTCGAACTACAGGACAAGATCGCGCGGGTACGCCTCGGCGACATGGATGCCAGTGTCAGCTTCGCCAATCGCAACGACGAAATCGGCGACCTGGGCCGCGACTTCAACGAAATGGTGGCGCAGCTCAAGGCCAGCCGTGAGGAAATTCAGCGTTTGCACCAGACGCAAATGTCGCGCGCCGAACATTTCGCCACCCTGGGCGAACTGGCGACGGGACTAGCACACGAAATCCGCAATCCCCTCGCCGGCATAGCCGGAGTCATCGAGATCGTCAGCCGCGATCTGCCACCTCATAGCGCGGCACGCTCCGTCATTAAGGATGCCAAGGAAGAGGCGCTGCAGATCAATCGTATCCTCACCGAGTTGCTGGACACCGCACGTCCCAAACCGCCGCAGTTTCGCGTGAGCGACATTGCCGCGACCGCCGAACACGCAGTCATGTTCGCCCGCCAGCAGGCCATTACCAAACGGATCATGGTGGAGCTGGAGGTCACGGACGTGATCCCACCCGTCGACCACGACCCCAACCAGATCAACCAGGTCCTGCTCAACCTGCTGCTCAATGCGATCCAGTCCATGGACAAGCCCGGCACCATCCGTGTCTCACTGGAGCAGGTCGACGAGGACGCGGTGCGCATCGTCGTTGCCGATGAAGGCAAGGGCATCCCGCCCGAAACCCTCCCTAACATCTTCCGCCCATTCTTCACCACCAAAGGGCATGGCACCGGCTTGGGATTGTCACTGGCACGCCGCATCGTGGAGTCGCACGGCGGACAGATTGATGTCGCCAGCCAAGTAGGCAAGGGCACACAGTTCACCATCCAGCTACCCATCGCGCGGGAAAAGCCATAGCGGCCTCGGTAATCGCCCACGGTTCTCCAAACTCACCTTCAACCTCTTCATCGCGACCACACTTGGGTCAAGATGGCAAGCGGCAAATAGCAGTGCGTTGCCAGCCAAAGCTCACCGATGAAGATGTAGTAGATAGCGCATCCAGGCTTCAGCATTTCAAGTTTCACGGTATCTGCCCTCGATAGCGGTGAAGGCTTTGTCGAGGGCAGAAGATCTCCGGTGTAGTCAGCCGACATCCTCGTTTTGGGTGTCGGTCTTTCTCTTTCTAGTGACCGGCTGGTCGACAATCGGGAAAGTGATCCATGGCTGATGGCAATTAGCACTTAGCAATTGGCGCTGAACCGTGCTATATTTCGGCAACTCACTCCCCTACATCACCCGGTGGTTGTTCGTAGACAGGAAGAGGACTGGCAATCCCCTACTGGAGTTGCGCCGTGGAAGAACAACAGGTTACCGAATCCAACCCTAAGCAGACCCAAGTCAAGGAAGCCGAACGCACCGACTCCAGGGCCCACGAAGCCAAGCAGATGTCGACCAAGATCGCCATGTTCATGGCCCTCGTGGCCATGCTGGGTGCGGTGACGGCCTACCGTGCGGCACTGGCCGAGCAGGACACCTTGCGCTACGAAAGAAGGTTGCAGCAAGGGGAAATCCTGGAGTTGGTACACCGGCAGGAGTTGCTCAGCAAACTCAGCAGTCGGACCCGTTATGAAAACAGCGCCGCGCTGCATACCCCCACCGCCGACGGCGACCAGCAGCAAGCCGGCAAGGCTGTGGCACCCACCCCGCCGCAGGCCGCGCTCAAGAAGCTGCAGGCTGAGGAAGAACTTGCCCACGTCCGATCTCTAGGACCATACCTCGATTACTTCCGCGTCGATCTTCCGTATGGCCTGGAGCCTTCCATTGCGATTGACAGCGCCAAGTGGCTGCGTGACCTTGGCTTTGACACCGCGTGGGAAGTACCAAAGAAAAATGAGCCTTTCCCGTCCATATGGGAAAAGCTGGATAAACAGGTGGAGAAGGGGCGGAATAAGGTCATCTATCTGGCGACCGCGGTTGTGTTGTTTGTGGTGGCGCTCGCGTTCTTGACTTTCGCGCAACTAACCCACGAGGCCCCCAGGCGCGAAAAAACATTGATCTGGATTGGGGGCCTGCTGGCGCTGGCGGGATTGGTTGTGGCCATGTGGAACGATCGTGCCTCATGGCCGGAATTCGTGTTGTTCTCGGCTGGATTCCTGATCCTGGCGTGGAAAGGGACGCCGCTCGCGCGCAAGTTTCACTTTGCAGCCCGAACCGAGGAAGAAGAAAGATGCGCGAAGCTGGTTTCATCCCGGCCCGCCGAACCGGCTGGAGGTGAAAGCGGCGACACTGATGAAGAGGAGCCCGTACACCCTGCCGAAGTCGAGCCAGCGCTGTTCGCCGGCATGCGTTTGCACACCGCGCCGGTGGCCCACAAGTTCGGACGCTTCGTCATTTCCATAATCGCGCTTAGCGCGGTTTTGAGTGCCCTGAGCGGATACTTTTACAGCCGGGCCGCGGTGAGGTCCTCCACGGCAGTCAGTGCCGCATTGGAAAACCAGACCGAACTTTTCCGGACGAACTCGCGCCAGGTAACGGTTTGGAACTATCTGGTCGGACGGGTGGCGACCGCCGAGGACTATCACTTGCGCTACGAAGCCGCGCGGCAGCGTTTGGAGCTTGCCAAAGAAAACCCTGCTCTGCTGAGTCAGAAAGAGGCAACGGACCTGATGCAACAGCGGCAGCAGAGCCTGGAGAAGTTTGAAAAGAAGGAACCGGAAGCACATAAACTCATGACCGGCGAATTAGGTCCGGAACAGGACGTCAACTTCCCGTGGAAGATGGTGATCACCCAGAGCTACCACGAGCCGGCGAAGGTGCTGGCCCGATGGAGCGCCAACAACGAGATGAGCCTGGGCTATCAACGGGAAGCGACAACTTTTCTGGCGCTGCTGACCTTGTTTGCCATCGCGTTATACCTGCTGGGACAGGCGCTGGGTATGGGCCGCACCAGCGCCTCCTTTATCCTCGTGCTGTTTGCTTGCTGCCTGGTGTTTGCCGGCATACTTGGCGGCGTGTTCACCCGGGTCGTAGACAAGGCGATTGTGCTGAAACCACCGAGTCCCGAGTGCCGCATCATGGGTATTTCTGACAACGACCTGGTCGAACTGGCCGCCGAACACTTTGCGAATGGCTGGGTGCTCTATTCAGGCTCGGAAGATGACCCGGCAGGATTCGCCCAGGCGGCGAAGGAATTTGGCTGCGCCGCCCAGATCCGTCCCACCTTTGCCGCCGCAAACTTGTACTTTGCGCGCGCCACCAATCGCGCCAATACTCCGCAACTAAACGAAGGCGGCTATGTCAGCCTCATCTCGAAGGACACCCTGGAAAAGGTTGCCGAAGCCGAGCGGCGGGCCGGAAACACGCTGAGGGAGCAGGGCCTCGCGCCCCCCGTAGACGTGGTAGGCGATTACGGATTTCATACCTATGCGGTCGGCCTGGTCAAGGGCGATCGCCGGATGCTGGACCGGGGCGAGGATGCCACCAGGCGTGCACTCGATCTGGACGAGAAGAACCTGGTGACCCACTTCAACCTTGGCCTTGCACAACTCGCGAATGGGCAAGAACAGGAAGCCCTGAAGACCTATCAAGAAACCATCGCAATGGGCGAGCCCGATGCAGCAATGATCGGCGGGGCCATCACGGACCTGGACGTGTTTCGACAATACTGTACCGGTCTGGATCAGGCGGACTACTGCAAACGATTCGAGACTACGGACCTGCCCACGTTGAAGTCCGAACTGGTGGCGGCGGCCTGGCCGGCGGCCAAAGGGCGCACTCTGGCCAACTCGGGTATCAAGCTCACCGGCCTTACTCTCTGGGGATCAACCGGCGGGCTGGGATGGAGCGGCAACGTGGAAAACCCTGCGCCAGACGCCGGAGGAAAAACACAGGACAGCCTCGCCATCCTCTGGTACGCCTATAACAATGAGTGGAACGCCTGGCGCGTGTTACCCGCAATCTCGGAGCGGGTGAACCCGTCATACTACGCGCAAGGCTACGCCAAGATTTTCTACTCCGTCCTGCAGGCCAGCGATGCGCGAATTTGCCTGCAAAGCGGAAAATACCGTGCCGAATTCTACGTGGATGGCGAACTGACGGACACGAAAGAAATTTCCCTGGAGCATGAAAAAGTTAAGCCGGGAGTGTTCCCCGACCTGAATGTAGCGTTTTGCTATCCGTCCTCGTGGCAGCGCTGGAAATCTCGAGATCCGCACGCGGTGTGGACACGGGGCTACATAGGAGGGGACCACACTCGCGGCGCATTTGTGTTTTCCTTCTTCGACCCGCAGCAGGACGGCGAAGAGGCCGGCAAAGAGCGCGGGTTGCGGCGGGCGGAAAACATTCTGCAGAAGGAAGGCCTCACCGCGGGACCCGTCGGGCAAACGCGGCTCTACGAGTGTGCGGGCCTGCAAGGGTCTCCCCGTCATCTGATGGCGGCGTTTACGGATGGCGGAGGTGTCTCCCTCGCCAAGGCGTGGACCACGAAGGAAGGCCTGGTCAATGTGCTGGTCGTGGTTGACAAACATCCGCCGGGACCGGGACCAGACACGCACGCTCCGGCCCGTCAGGATTGTGAGATCTTGCTCTCCGCCACCACCGTCCAGCCATGAGGCAGAAGAAGGGTGATTGGCGTCCTATGCCGCGGGGTCTTCTTAAGTTGCCGAGTAGAGTTTCGAGACCTCCGCTCCGTCTGGGTCATCTAGAATATGCATAGCCGGGGCTGAGGAGGTCTCGCACCCATGCGGAAAGCCATCCTGTTTGCAATTGCATTTCTACTCGTTGCCGCTTCGCTCGAAGCTCAGCAAATTCGTGGCGATTACCTCGAGTCGCGCTCGACCGACGTGTACGTCGCCCAATGCTTCGCCAATGGCGAGACTGGTCTCGCGGGCAATCTGGCCCTACTGGCGTGGCACATACAGGAAGGCTCATGGAACGGCATCAAGCTGGACGGCCTGACGGTTGCCGCCGCGGTACGGGCCCGCGCCACCTTAGGCGATCCCTACGGCGATCCGTATCCGGCGCAGGCGGTATTGATGGTAGACGATGCGGCCAACCCCGCCCAGCGGCAGGCGCTGATCGCCCTCGCCCAGCACCAAGGCGGAGCGTTACTGGAGCATATCGCCCGCGTGGAATACGTGCCGGTGATTCTCGATGTTCCCGATGATCCGCAGAGCGGACATGCGGTGCTGCGAGCCGGACATCTGGCGACCATCGTGACGCGCCCGCTCAATCACCACGACCACATCTGCGGTAACGAAAGCAATTATTATCCGCCGCTGACCAAGGTAGAGCACGCGACCTCGGCCGTCGCGCTGACCGACGAGTTCGACGGGGACGGGCTGGGATCGCGTTGGAGCACACACGGACGGCGCAGCGCCTACATCGCCAGTTTCAGCGAAGGCATGGCCACCGCAGCGGCGACTGAAGAACAAGCAATGCAGCACGGAGGCGAGTAGGCAGTTGGCACCGCCGCTGAAGGGACTTCTCTAATTCTTGACGGCTACCCGACACTCACGTGTTTGTGTGGGAACCTGTGTCGTCCCCGGGGGACTCGGATCTACTTCACACCTCACCCAGCACTCCGCCTTACCACCCAAATTCGCGCAAAGGCGGCGCGAATCGGGGGCCCCGTTGCGCCTACGTGCTGGGCTATTATTATTCCGCCCTTCGGGCTCGATTTTCGCTCGATCCGGTCCACACGCGAACCAAAACTCTTGTTCTCACACAGACTCTCACGTGCTGGGCTACGATTGTGCCGCCCTTCGGGCTGAAACGGAAACCATGAACCTCACTGACATCGAAACCCTCTACGCCTACAATCGCTGGGCCAACCAGCGCATGTTTTCCGCGCTCGAGAATCTCAGTGACGAACAGTTCGCGGGGAAAATGCAAAGCAGTTTCCCCTCCATCCGGGAAACGGTATTCCATATTCTGTTTGCGGAATGGATTTGGCTGAAGCGATGGAAGGGCGCATCGCCGCGCACGAGCATCGCCAACCCGGACGCGTCGAGCGCTACCTGGAATGCCCTGTTGCCGCCAGGAACGCCGTCGTCAGAAGAACTGGCAACGGTAGCGGCGTTGAAGTCGTTCGCGAGCTCCATTGACCAGGAGCGGCGGGAGTTTCTCCGCGGGTTGAACGACACTGTCCTGCAAGCCCCGCTTAACTTCAGCGATCTGAGCGGGAATCCCCAGTCTGGACCGCTGGCAGAGTTGCTGCAACACGTAGTCAATCACGGCACCTACCATCGCGGACAGGTCACAACCTTGCTTCGCCAAGCCGGGGCGGAACCCATCGGACTCGACATGCGGTACTTCTTTCGTGAGCGGGATGCGACCGAAGGTTGAAGCGCGTGTGTTGGAACCTGCACTGTCAGCCGCGGATGGAATGCAATCCCTCTGGCCGAATCGCGATATTGTGGGTACAGTAATCTGCATCTGCCGTAAGCGAGGGCTTCGCATGGAGGCCGAATGAGTCTTTTCGAGCTGGAGGGAACCTGGAAACTCGAATTGGAGGACGGGACCCATCAGGTCCGGGCCGACGTCAAGCAGGGGCTTGTGTCGATGCACATCACCATAACCTGGGATGATCGCGTTGTGCACGATTCCAGTCTCTGGATGCTGATCGGTGAGCTCCGCCGCTTCGAGCAGAATGGGCATTCCTTCGTTCTTGGCCACCGCGGCTACGGGATGTTAGGACAGTTTCTCCTTCTGCGCCACTCCGGCGGTGCTAGAATTTTCTGTTATGGCATTCCCAACTGATCGTCCCCGCCGCCTGCGTCGCACCGAAGCGATCCGTTCGTTTGTCCGCGAAACCCGGCTGAGCCCGGAAGGCTTTGTCTATCCGCTGTTCGTCTGCCCCGGAGAAGGTGTGCGGAAAGAAGTCCGCTCCATGCCCGGCGTCTTCAACCTATCGGTAGACGAAGCCGTGAAGGAGTGCGCTGAGGTGAAGTCGCTGGGCATTCCCAGCGTCATCCTCTTCGGACTACCGGAGTCGAAGGACGAAGTCGCCACCGGTGCATGGGCCGATGACGGTATCGTGCAGAAGGCGGCGCGCGCCATCAAGCGCGAGGTCCCCGGACTGCTCCTCATGGGCGATGTGTGCCTGTGCGAGTACATGTCGCACGGACACTGTGGACTGGTTGAGACCTCCGCGCCCCGTTCGGTGGGGGCGGCTTCGGCCGCCGCGATGACGGCTGAGGATTACGAGATCCTCAACGATCCCACACTCGAACTGCTGGCCCGCACCGCGGTGGCCCAGGCGAAGGCGGGCATGGACATCATCGCGCCTTCTGACATGATGGACGGCCGCGTGGATGCCATCCGCACCGCGCTGGATGACGCCGGGTACCAGAACATTCCGATCCTCTCTTATGCCGCGAAATTTGCCAGTGGCTTCTATGGGCCGTTCCGCGAAGCCGCCGACTCGGCTCCGCACTTCGGCGATCGCCGCTCGTACCAGATGGATCCCGCCAATCTTCGCGAAGCTATGCGCGAGATCGAGCACGACCTCGACGAAGGCGCCGACATGATCATGGTGAAGCCGGCCATGCCCTATCTCGACGTGCTGCACGAAGCGCGCCTGCGCTTCGATGTGCCGCTCGCGGCCTACCAGGTCAGCGGCGAGTACGCCATGATCAAGGCCGCCGCCCTCAACGGCTGGATCGACTACGAGCGCGTGATGATGGAATCGCTACTGTGCATCGAGCGCGCCGGCGCATCGATCGTGCTGACCTATTTCGCAAAAGAGGCGGCAAAGCTATTGGCGTAGGCAGCAATTCAAGACATTCCGCCAATCCACCCAAAAAAAGTTGTATCGGCGCGATTCAACTCCGCGAGGGTTCATCCGCGATAGCAGTTGAATCCGAAGTTGCTGCGCACTGCTTACCCCTTGTCCTGCAATGGCATATCGATTTCGTCGTTCGGTCAGGCAACGCCCGCGCGGGATTGCGCACTCAGACTGAGTCTGAGGTGTTTCGATGAGACCACTCGGCTTTGTAATTGCGACACTCTTATTCACCGTGCTGGGGATAACCGCTCCAGCTTTCGCCCAGGAAGAGCACCCGGCAGAAGCCAAACCTGCTCCCCATCAGGAAGAGATGAAGCCGGCGCAGCATCCGGAGACCGTGGCTCCAGCACCGCGCCAGGAGGCGAAACCCCCCGCGCCCCATGCCGAAGAAGCGCGGCCCGCTCCCCATCCGGAGGAAGCCAAACCAGCTCCTCATCCTCAAGAAGCACGGCCCGCGAACCGCCAAGACGAAATGAGACCGGCAACGCCTCCTGAGGCCCGACCGGCGCAGCAGCAACCGGAAGCTAGACCTGAGCCGCACCCAGAACAGGCCCGGCCGATGCCGCAGACGTCAAGCCAACCCGAGCCCGCACGGCCGATGCAAGGCGGCCGTCCCCAGACCACACCTGAGCAGCGGCATGTTCAGCAGGCTGCCTGGCAACCACATCGCGCGCAACATTGGCAGACCGAGCATCGCAGCTGGCAGCAGCGCGGCGGCTATCATGGCTACCGCATTCCCGATGAGCGTTACCACCAGTACTTCGGACCAAGCCACGCATTCGCCATCTACACGGTCCCGGTGGTTGTGTACGGCGGGTACCCGCGCTTTCAGTATGAAGGCTTCTGGTTTAATGTCGTCGATCCCTGGCCGGAATACTGGGCAGATGATTGGTACGACACCGACGACGTCTACGTCCTCTATACCGATGGCGGATACTACCTGGTCAACCAACGCTATCCGGGGGTGATGCTCGCCGTGAACGTGACCCTATAGGAAGAGCGCTCCCTACAGAGTTGATGACAGCCGCTGGGGATGTATCTATAATCTGCACGTTTTCCCAGTTCATTTTGGGGCGTGGAGTATAGTTGCTTCATCCTAGCGGGTGGCCCAATGAGACCCATTCCTCCGGACTCCGTCCGGCCTGTCATTCTTTGCGTTGACGACGCGGAAATCGCCCTGCGAGTACGCAAGCTCCTGCTGACGATCGCGGGCTACCAAGTGGTGACCGCCGCCTCTGGTGAGGAGGGCCTGGAACGGTTCAAGCGCGACCCCGTCGACCTGGTGATCGCCGACCACTTCCTGACTGCCAAGACCGGCACTGAGATTGCCCGGGAGATGAAGGAAGTCAAGCCGAACGTGCCCATCCTCATCGTGTCGGCTGCCGCGGATACACCCGAGGGAATCGAGTTCGCCGATGAGTTCCTTTCCAAGGGGGAATCTCCGGAGAAGCTGCTCGAGTCCATCGCTCGCCTACTGAAGATGTGAAGCCTTTAAGTCGCTACACCGAATGTCGCAATTCAAGCTCCGTCACAATTGCTTTTGAACACTACGAGATTTCCTCCTTTATATGCGGGCGCTTTGAGCTTGCTGACTAGAAGACGCCCCCGCCTGTCTGGCTGCGGGAAAGCCACGTCAGCGGCACAGATTCGTACCTGCAGCGCAAGAAGCCGGAGCTTGCGCTCCGGCTCTTTTGCAGATGGAACCGCAAGTTAGGGAAGCTGATGCCCAACCAACTGCTGGTTTGCGTCACCAATGATGACGTCGAGACCAATCGGCAGGCCCAGCGGATTGCTCTGGTCAACCACCAGCTCAATCATGCGCACCTCCACGCTGTGAGGCGCCGGGAAGTTGTTGATGATTCGATACAAATACAACGTCCCCAGTCCCAGGATCGGTACCGAGGTATTGGGCTGCACACTATCGGTGATCTCCGGATGGCCCGATACCGAGAGACTGGTGAACTGGCCTGACCCGCTTATCAGGTAATGTGTCGAACCATTGATGAAGGTATTGGTCTGGGCCTTGATTATGCTGGCCGAAACCAGGCCACTCAGCAGGTTCAGGTTCTGCACCGTGGAGGTCGTGATCCCACTGGAGGCCAAGCCACTGAGACTGGATTCAGCTGTGTCGGTAACCGTGCCCGAGGTGAGAATGCTGGTAAGACTGAGTCCAGTCAGAGTGTTGGTGAGGATGGTGCCGCCGGTTCCGAGACATGGCAAGGCGATCGGAGCGGTTGCGGCGGAGGTCAGCGGGTTTCCAGTTACCTGGGTGGCGAACGCTCCGCCGGTAACGATCGCGGGGGCGAACACGTTGATGATTCCGCTGGTGGCGTTCGAGACGATGATCTCGGTGCCAATCTGCAGGCCCAGCAGATTGATCCCCGTGACGTGCACGTGAATCATGTTGATGGTGAGACTCGCGCTGGAGGTCCCGACGGTGGAAGTCTGCTCATTGAGTACCACGTAGCCTAGCAACGGCAAAGTGATCCTGGTGTTGGCTGCAATCGCGCCGTTATATACATGGCCGAGGATGACCAGATTGTTTACCGTCGAGCCCGCCGAGCTGACATGCAACACCCCACTGCTATCGATCGTGGTGGTGCTGACTGCCTTGATCTCCTGCGCGGAAATCAGGCCCGCCAGCAAGCTGATGGTGGCGGTGTCAGCGACGGCTTGCGCGGTGTTCAAAGAACTGGAGGCGTTCGTGTTGGTTGCGCCCCCACTCACGATGGGCGGCAGGCTCACGCCCGCGGAGTTACCCATCACCGTCACGGGTTGTTGCGGCGTGCCGCACACTCCGCCCAGGGTGACCGGCGCAGTCTGTCCGACCAGGATGGTGCTGCCGACAAATGCTGAAGTGCCGAACGCCGAGCCCTCGTAGGTCAGGGTCTCCGGCGTGGCAGCAAAGCTGTTAACGGGCGTGCACAGGATTGCCAGCGCCAGCAGCACACTGGTCGCAAGCAATGAGCGCAATACTAGCCGCATATGGAAAGTACTCTTTCTTCTAGTGTCCGACATCGTTGATGCTCCTTTCAACAAAATGGCCCGGCTGTGGAAGTACGTGGGTGAAGCCAGAAAGTACAACCAGCCTTGCAACCGTGAGCTTGAAAGGCAGGCGCAATTGGTTTAGGTGTTACGAAGGTTACGCAAGTACCCTGTTCAACGCAGCACTGACGACCGGGCGCACTATCCGTATTGCCCAGTACAACCGCGTCGACGAGCGACATGGCCATAGATAACCCTATCTATGTAAGGTGCAATCCAACTTCCACGTGTAAGTGGGTTGAGAATCAGGCATAGCTTCCGTGGCTACCGCACAGTTTTGCTACTTTGTGCTACTGAGGATAGTTATCTGAGTACTGAAGCTATCGACTTATACACAGGTAAGTAGGCTGGCCGCCAATATTGAGCGCTTCTCTGGTGTAGTTTTCCTGATATTGCCGACCGGGACTTCCCGATGTTGCCAGGGTTGTTATTTGCGGTTACTGCCCTCCGCGGGCTCTATCCGACGTTACTTGAAGCGGTTTCCCTGCTCTCTGCTAGAGGGAATCCCCGATATCTACCTGGATTTCTTTAGTTTGGATATGGCAAAGCTGACTGGCAATCTATGAGCTACTAACTATCCCAATTGCTGGTGCTAGGAACTACCTTTTGATATATGCAGGAAGGAGACAGTCCCCTTTTCCAGTTCTGCGGGGAATCCTGTTTTAGGTGGGGAAAGACTATTTCAACCTACCGCAGCCTATCAGAACGCTCCGCCGCCGCCGCCGCCGAAGCCGCCGCCGCTGAAGCCTCCTCCGCCGAACCACCGCCGCCCCATCCCGAGCCCGTGCTGCTGGCGCGCGGAGCGGCCACGAACGCCTGGTGCGCGTCCATTGCCATGGCATGCATGGAGCCGGCGAAGAAGATGGGATTGAATCCCACATACGGCGTCGGCCCGACGTACCAGGTGGGCTGGTTCTGCGTGATGCCCTGGAACGCCTTGGCCCAGCGGTTCTCAATGCCCAGCGCCATGGCGTAAGGCAGAAACTTCTCGAAGGTATCGGGCGGCATGCGCTTCAGGCGGTCGGCATCCACGCGGTTGATGAACTCCTGGAAGCCGAGGATCTCGACCTTGGTGCGAACGCCCTTCAGCGACTTCGCGGTCATGATGCGCGCGAACAGGAAGACGATGATCACCGCGATGAATGCCCGCGGCAATCAGCAGCCGCGGCGAATCCAGCATCGAGCCCCAGCCCAGCACCTGCGCAAGCACGAACGGCACTGCGGTCAACAGTATGCCGAGCAAGCACGTAGGCGTGCGCCGAGTCGGGATCGACCGAGTACATTCCCTTGCTCTTCAGCTCGGCGAGGATGTCGTCCTTCATGGTGGGAATGGCGACGTAGAACTGGTTCTTCAGGTCCGACAGGCGCACCTGCGGTGGCGTCGCCGGCGAACATGTGCTTCAGCATCACGCGCTCGTGCGATTCCAGCGAGCTCCAGGTACCCGGTCGGCTTCAGCGAGTGGAAAGTGTAATCGCGATGGGTGAACAGCAGTACCTTGGATTCTGTCTCCTCGATCTTGAGATAGCCCTTCACCGCCAGGTCCACCATGGTCGAGGTGATGTCGCGAGGATGCACGACGTCGTCGATCAGCGTGCCGACTTCGGCGGGCGTCATGTCCTTCGGCGGCTCGTACATGGGCGCGACCGAGATGTCGGGCTTGGGATCGCGGCCCTTCGTCCACCAGAAGAAGAACATCACGACGAACGCCCACAGCGGCAGCAGCACAATCGGATTGCTGCGCAGGAACCACATCGCCTGGGTGAACTGGCTGGGTTGCGTCAGCACGCCTTTGCTGATGTAAACGTCGGCGGTCAGTCCGTCGCGCATGGAGAGCGGATTGTTGGCCTCGACCAGCACGGTGTTGTTGCGGACCTCGACGGTGGCGTCCTGCTCCTGCCGATCCGTACGCGCCGGTGAAGGCCTGCGCGCGCAGGTTGCCGGCGGCGTTCGCCGGAAAGACGATCGACGCCGCGGCGCTGTCGATGGGCACCGGCCAGTCGTTGCCGGTCACGTTCCAGTAAAGTTCGTCGTGATCGTCGAACCAGCGCACCGCGTTGGTCACCTTGTAGGTGATGATCACGGTGCGCGTGGTATCCACCGCGTCGGGAATATAGATCTTGAGATGGCGATTGCCGTTCTGGGTGCTGGAGTCGTACTTCAGCTTGTGGCCGTTGGCGTCGATGACGCTGGTGACCTTGAGGAACAGCGTGTAGTTGGTACCGTGCGGGCCGGGATACTCGATGGGAATGTCGCGATAGATGCCGTGAAATTCGCCGACGAAGACCACGTCGATGTGCTCGTTGACGGTGGTCACCCCGTCGGGCGCGACGTACATGTGCGTTTCGAAGCGGGCGATGTGCCAGTCGCGCGCGGAGGCGGGGAGGGCGAGGGCAGAGAAGCAGGAGAGCGATGAGAGTCCGCAGGTCGGCGTTTGGCACTTAGCATTTGGCAATTAGCATTTAGCACTTGGCAACAGCTTGATTCACTCGTTCAGCTTGCACTTGGACAATAGCGGTTCAGCATTCGCCGCATCTTCAGACGACGTCCTCTGCGACTGAATTCGTGTTTTTCCGGTGAGGATCTCCGCAATCACAGGCGAGCTTCGATGAAATACTCCATGACTCGTCGCCGATCCGAGAGAGACCGTCAGAAATCGGCCAAATCTCAGCATTCCCGCGATCGTCTCGCAGCCCTCGGCGATGTTGCGCTGCCGACGGACGAACTCACGCGCCGCAGTTGACTCACCATGCCATACGCTCTTCACGTGGAAAACGTCTGGGTGCAGCGATAGATCGCCAGAGCTAAGTTGGTGTAGCGCGTCGCCAAACCTTCACATCTCGAAAGTCCTTCATGGGCTCCTCCATCTTTCGATCATCCGAGGGTCTGGTCTTTCGCTACATACTAAGCCGCTAAGTGCCTAACTAGCTCAAGTGCTAATGCTAATTGCTAATTGCTGCTTCTAGAACTTCACCGCGACCGGTTCGCGCTGCGTCGGCTCGGTGATGTCGAAGAACTGCCGCTGCTGGATGTGGAACATGCCGGCCACGATGTTCGTGGGGAAGGTCTGGATCTTGGTGTTCAGGTCGCGCACCACCGCGTTGTAATAACGGCGTGCATTCTGGATGGCATCTTCCAGTCCGCTCAGCGAGCCTTGCAGCGACTGGAACTGCTCCGACGCGCGCAATTGCGGATAAGCCTCGGCCACCGCGAGCAGTCCGCGCAAGGCGTAGGTGAGCTGGCCCTCGGCTTCGCTCTTCTCCGCCGGGGTGGTGGCGGTCATGGCCGCGCTGCGGTACTTGGCGATGTTCTCGAAGGTCCCCTTCTCGTGCGCGGCGTAACCCTTCACGGTCTCGACCAGGTTGGGGATGAGGTCGTAGCGGCGCTTCAGTTGCACATCGATGTCGGCCCAGGCATTGTCGGCGCGGACCTTCAACTGCACCAGACTGTTGTAAATGCCGATCAGCGCAAACGCGATGACGGCCAGTATGGCGATAACAATGATGATCGCAATCATGACGTTCTCCTCCGGTTCGACAGCAGGCAACGAGCGGACGTTATCACATGGCGGAAGGCGGAGGCAATTCGCGCGGGCGGGGCGGCGCCAGCCTTGTGTCCCCGAGGGAGAAACCGCAGATCTTTTGACTGCCCGCTCGCCCGACCGGCAAGGGAAGCGAGTCGGAGAAGCCAAGAGCGAGCGCTTCGCTCAAGATGACAGGGTTGGGGATGACCTGCGAATCCCTAACAGTTCAGATAGCCGGCCTATCCAAACAGATAGTGCCAGCCGCCGAGACGGACGCCCGGTCGGCAACCTTGAGATTGCAACCTCTCCGTTTTCCGTCGCAAACGCAAAGACTTGCGGACCGGACAGAATCTCAACGGCAGCGTGGCCGCTTTGGTATGCCGCCTGCTAGGTAATAAGCAGTCAAGCGAGTGCCACCGGGTTGCAGGGGAGACATAGAGGAAGAGGGCCCAGTGGAAGCTCTTCTCAGCGCGGCGCAAGGTCGTGGCAGCGCCACGAGCCGCGCTGAGACATAGTGCTCACCCGCCCATTCAGCGCTTCATCACTGCACGCTCACGAGCGTTGCGATCGGGACCGCTTCGCCGTGCGGGCGCGGCGTTTTTCTTGTTTGCGCTTTACCAGACTGACCCATTGCCGCGAGACTCCGAACTCGCGCGCGATCTCTGACTGAGAACTCGTTCCCTTGCGCAATGCTCGAATGATGTTCTTGGTGGTTTCACTGATCGGATAGTCTTTCATGGCGCCCCTACCTGAGTCGTTCACGATCAGGGCGTCCGGCAGGCGTTGAAGTCTGCAGTGCCGGTTTTGCCCGCTTTCAAATTGCCCTCAGCTTCTCACGTTCAGCCCCCACGACGCAAACCTTAGTTTCACCTTGATTTCGTGTCTTCCTCACGAATCGCACCGCCGGCGAACTACTAGGCTGCTAGCAATCACACTTTAATGCTAATGCTAACGACGCGATTGAAACCAAGGCCTCGAAGCCTGTCGTGTATCATGTGTCCCACTCGCGGTTGCAGAAGGGGTGACGAGTGAAGCTGGCAGACGGCATTCACTACAAGTCAGAAGATCGGGGGCCACGTTCACGCTTTCCTGCTGGACGACGGCAATGGGATAACTCTGATTGACGCGCTGTTTGACAGCGACGCCAAGCTGCTGCTCGACGAGATACGGGCCATGGGCCGGCAGCCATCGGATGTGAAGAACATCATCGCCACCCATGCGCACCGTTCGCATATCGGCGGCATTGCGGAGCTGAAACGGCTGAGCAACGCCACCGTCTACGCGCACGAATGGGAGATTGGCATCATTGAGGGAGCGCGAAAGGCCACAAAAGTATCGTTGTGGCCAAAGGCTCCCCTGGGTGCCTACCCAACGCAATTCGGACTGGCGATCGGCATCGACGGTCATAGGCCTTGCGCTGTCGATCAAGCGCTGAAAGAAGCGGACCGTATAGGACCGCTGACGATCATCTCGACACCGGACATACCCCGGGCTGCCTTTCGTTCCATTGGCCGGAGAAGAAGGCCCTGTTCTGTGGCGACGTGATTGTGACCTGGCCACGCGTCGAAGCCGGTTGGGCCGGCCTCACCCTGGACATGCGGCAGAACATCAAATCGGTCGGCAAGTTGTCGGAATTTGGGGACACCGAGGTCGTGGGCGTCGGCCACGGCGAGCCTATCCCACAGGGTGGGATCGAAGTGTTGAAGAGGCTGCGGGAGCAAAAGGTCAGTTAGTTTTCTCCTGGGTAGCAAGGTACGGAGCACGAATGCGGAAAACGGGAAGCGCCGGGGGGCAAGCCTACTGCCCGCCGAACGCAGGCGAGCCATTGCCGATCCCAGAGTCAAACCTTCTCCCGTTCTCTCTCCATCAAACGTCTACGAAGGAGAGCACGCTGGCTGTAGTATGTAGTTCCGGGAGATACCTATGACGCTACCAGAGGATGCACAGGTCGGGAAACGCGGGAACAGCCAGTTCTGGGTAATCATGGGATGGATCGTCTGCCTGCTGGTTGGGGCATTCATCGGACACGCCGTGACCTATCATGCGCTTCATGGCACCAGCAGCTTCTCGACGCCTTTTCAAGCTGTGTTGTTGAGCAACGGCTCGGTGTACTATGGCAAGCTCTCGGGCTATGGCAGCGGGCATCCGGTATTGACCGATGTCTACTACATCATGAGCAAGACCGACCCGGAAACCAAACAAGTATCCAATGTCCTGGTGAAGCGTGGCAAAGAGCCGCACGGCCCCGACCGCATGTATCTGAACGCGAGGCAAATCATCTTCGTAGAGCCGGTTGGGACCGGATCGAAGGTGGCCCAGTTGATCAGCGAGGCAGGCAAATAATCTTTTGGTACTGTCATCGAGTGCAGGCGAGGACCTGCGAGATCTTCCTGTTTGAAACTATTTGCGACGCTCTCCCGTATATACTCGCAGCGACTTCCACGAGGTAACTTATTCATGATCGCCAACCTGCGGGCAACCTGCGTTCTGATTGTCCTGGCCTTTGGTTTAGGTGTAAGCATTGCGTCGGCGCAAACGACGCCGGCGTCGGGCAACGCGGCCAACGAAATGCCGTCGGTAACGACGGTGCCCCCGGAGGCGCAGCCTTCGCTCCAACTTCAACGTGGAAGCTGCCACCGACGCCTACATGGCGCGGATTCCGGCCAGCTCGAGAGCGCGCAGCGACGCCTATTTCGAAGGCGGCTATTGGCTCATCCTGTGGGACTTTCTCTACGGCGCCGTGATCGCCCTGCTGCTGCTGAACCTGCGCTGGTCGGCAGCGATGCGCGATCTGGCCGAGCGCATCACCCGTTTCAAACCGCTGCAGACCTTTATCTACTGGGTTGAATACTCGGTGGTCACGTTCGTCCTGGGGGCGCCGCTCGCGATCTACGAGGGATACACTCGCGAGCGTCAGTACGGCCTGGCGACGCAGACCTTCGGTCCGTGGGCGTGGGACCAGACCAAGGGCCTGATGCTGGGCATTGTGCTGGGCGGTATTCTTGCGATGGCGCTGTTCGGCATCGTGCGCCGCCTGCCGCGCACCTGGTGGATCTGGGGAGCCGTCGTGACCGCGCTGTTCATGGTCTTTTCGGTGATGATCGTGCCCGTCTTCATCGTGCCCATCTTCAACAAGGTCACTCGCCTCGACGATCCCAAGGTGACGGCGCCGATTCTGAGCCTGGCGCGGGCGAATGGAATTCCCGCCAAAGACGTCTGGACGATGGACGCGTCCAAGCAGACCACCCGCATGAGCGCCAACGTCAGCGGCTTTGGCCAGACCATGCGCGTCACGCTTGAACGACAACCTGCTGCGCCGCGGCTCGCCGGAAGAAATTCAGGCGGTGATGGGACACGAGATGGGACACTATGTCCTCAACCACATTCCCAAGGACCTGCTGTTCTTCTCCGTCGTGATTGTGGTGTGCTTCGCCTTCTTGCGCTGGGCGCTGGCGTGGTGCCTGCAACGCTGGGGAGAGAAGTGGCAAATCCGCGGCATCGGCGACACCGCGGTGGTGCCGCTGGTCATCCTGCTGGTCTCCATCATCGGGTTCGTCACTCACGCCGCTCCTGAACACTCATATCCGGACCACGGAGTACGAAGCCGACATGTACGGCCTGAATGCCAGCCGCCAGCCGGATGGTTTCGCGCAGGCCGCCATTCACCTGGGCGAGTATCGCAAGATGCATCCGGGTCCGATCGAAGAGTACATCTTCTTCGACCATCCCAGTGGCTATAACCGAATCTATGCCGCGATGAGGTGGAAGAAGGAGAACCTGCAGCTGTACGCTCCCGTGCAGGGCGAGCAAGCAGGAAGTATGGGAGCGTCGCGGTAAGGACGGGCGCTGGAGTTGTTAGGGGTCTTTCGACTCGACCGCGCAAAAGCTGCGCGGCCTTGCTCAGGATGACAACGAAAGCGTTCAATCCCGGCCGGAAGCCGGCATCCTCGTCTGGAGCGGGCCTACTTCAGCGCGTAGAGATTCCCGTCGGTGCTTCCGAAGTAGAGAGCATCCTTCACCACCACCGGAGACGATAGGACCGCACCGACGCTCATCATTTTGCTGACACCGGCCACCATGTCGTCATAGAAGTCGTCGGAGAAAGCCGCCTCATAGTTCGGACGTGCCGTCGGCCTTGGTGTAAGTGGGGCCATTCTTGCGCGAGCCATCGGTCTGAAAGATCCACGCAACCTTCTGGGTCGTAAGGTCGATGGCGATGAGCTTGCCTTCGTGGGTCCCGACATAGAGCGTGCTTCCAGCGATCGCGGGCGAAGAAAACATGGGCCAGATAAACTTCAGGGAGAAGATGGAAGCGCCGGACTTCGCGTCAACCGCGTAGAACATTCCGGAGTCGGAGGTGGTGAAGTAAAGCTTTCCGTTTTGCACCGCGGGTGAGCCAATCACCCACGAACCTTTATTGTTGAAGACCCATTTCTTCTGGCCAGTCTTGGCATCGAGTGCATAAAGATTAGAGTCGCGGCAGCCGAAGTAGACCACCCCATCCGCGACCGCCGCGGAAGACTGAATGCCGACCTGGTTATGGATGTCGGGATCCTCGCCGGTCTTGAAGCGCCACTTCTCTTTTCCGGTGGAAGCATCCAGCGCATAGAAGTAGCTGTCCCAACTGCCGATGAACAAGGTACCGTCGGCGAGCGCCGGCGAGGCGTGAACCACATCGCCGGTCTTGGAACTTCCACTTCAAAGTGCCGGAGCCTCGCATCCAAGGCGTAGACATTGCCGTCGCCACTGCCGAAGTAAACGGCGCCATTCCAGACCGCCGGAGAAGAAAGATAGAAGTCGAAAGGATCGGGCATGGATTCAGCCGCCGGCTGGGAGCCGTGGAGATGCTTGCCGGCGTAGCGCCGCTCGCCGGCGGTCTGGAACTTCCACTTCAGCTTGCCGGTGGCGGCGTCGACGGCGTAGAAGTTGCCATCGTAGCAGCCAAAGTAAACTACGCCATCCGACACGGCAGGTGAGGAGGTGACTCCACTGCCGGTCTTGAACTTCCACTTGAGCGTGCCGGCGTCGCGATCGACGGCGTAGAGCATGTGGCCCGTGCTGCCGACATAGACGGCGTTACCGTCCACCGCGGGCGACGAGACTACCCTGCCGTTGGTCTGAAACTTCCATTTCACTTGGTGAAACTTGGGAGCGCCTACCGCATTGTAGACACCGGTGTGCGCGAGGTCGCCGCGAAACATGGCGGTCCTGACAGCATAGCAGGCCCCGCCAACAGCAGCCATCACAACAGGAAGGATAAGACGCTGCACTAGCTCATCGCCAGAGCAAAGTGCAATCAAAATGCCACCGCGCAGGCGAATAGATCACGAGTTATCGAGGGAATCGCGATGAGCGGTGTCCGATTCCGCCAAGCGGTGTCCACCGGTGAACAAGAGGCGGGCGAAACAGGATCAGCGGTAGTGCTCTTCAATCCATTGCGGATAACGATTTCAGCATGGTCAGCGCCCAGGCGGCCTGCACCGTGGGATGGCCGGGGTTGGTGAGATTGAACTCGAAGATGCCGCGGCACCATCCATACCAGCAATACTTCCACGAGCCATCGGCGGTCTGGTTCTCCAGAATCCGCTCCACCCAGCGGCGGCGAACCAGGTCGGGCCGGCCGGCGGCCAACAGAAATGTAGATCGCTGAATGTAAGAGTCGCTGACCCGGAAGTCATAGTAGGCGTCACGTGCAATTTTCCCGGAGAGGTAGTTGATGGTGGAGTCGAGTTCAGGGCCGCCGCCGTTGAAGTCACGATACATAATGAGCGCCAGCAACTGATGTTGCCGTACTCCCCAAATGTACCTGGTTGGAGAGAACAGATTGGCGTGATCGGGGTTGCTGATCTGAACTCTGTCGGGCGCGATGGCGTAGGCATCCCACACGCGTTCATAAGGCTCGCCGCGCATTTGGGTGGTGCGGATGAGGGGCACGGGGGCGTGGCGGTCGGGGATGCGGATCCAGACCAGATCGAATACCTCGACTGGATGCAGCAGTCGCTGGTGATATTCGTCCAGCAAAGCTTGCAGGCGGGGATCGCCGGACAGTTTCTGCATGTCGGCGATCATGTACATGACGGAAGGGTTCTTCAACGACAGCTCGGGATTGGCCGCGATCCAAATCGTCGCCCGATCCAGAGCACCGTCGAGTTCAGCGTCGAACTGGGCGCGCGATTGGCGGCGGAGGGAATAATTGTTGTAGAGCAGAGTACCGACGATCAGCAGCACCAGGACCGCGAACGCGACCCACAACGCAGGCCAAAGGCGGCGAGTTCGATGTCGCTTCATGGAGTGCGGAGGAGGGTCGGTGGTCACGGCAGGCTGAGGGTCGCGGCCAGGCATTGGGTCATTCTAAACCGAAGGGATGACGTTCTGTTTCGTTGCCGACGACGCAATCAGCAGAGTGGCCGCCGCACCCAACAGCAATCCGAAACATGAACCTGATTGCCACCCAGTTGCCGTGCAGGCCGGCCAACTCCGTGATGGCGTCGAGAAGATTCAGCGTCGCAACGGCGATGAGCAGGCGAAAGGCAACGGTACGCGAGGTGCGGAATAAGAGGCCGAACGCCGCGCCAAGGTAGATGCCGAGACAGCGCGAACAGACAGCCACCGCGCCGCCGAAGATCCAGAAGGAACGCTCGGGACGCTGGTGGCAGATGACGGCGAAGCCGCGATCGAGTGCGAGACCGAGGGCTAGGAATCCGTGAGACAGGAAATAGGGAACCGCAATCACGGCGGCGGCGAAGGCCAACGGAACGAGCGCCCACCAGGTCCAGCGGAAAGTTGAAAGGCGAAGTCCCTCAGCGGCTAAAGCCGAATTCATACCGCCCCTTTACGGCACGCCTGAAGGCGTGCCCCTTCAAAGCGAAGTCACTGCGCCCGCGGCGTCGGGAAGTACGCAGTCAGCAGATCCCTCGCCGGCTAAAGCCGACTCGTGATGACAACTCGACAAGACTCGTGATGACAAGGCGCAAAGACTCGTGATGACTAGAATGCCGTCGTGATGACAAGGCGCAAAGACTCGTGATGACAACTCGATGAGAGATGACAATCCGACCCGCGCCAAACGCAGGGAAAACAGCAATTCCAGCCATCACCCAGGATGCCCATGCGCTTGCCGACGCGCTTCAGGGTGTCGAGCGCCTGGTCGAGCTGTTCGCGCGTGTGGGTCGCGGTCACGATGGTGCGGATGCGCGCCTTGCCTTCGGGTACCGTGGGAAACGCAATGCCCGTCCCCATCACGCCCTCTTTGAACAGCTCGCGCGAGAAGTCCATGGTGAGGCGGCCATCGCCCACGATGATGGGCGTGATCGGCGTCTCGCTGGCCGGGGTGTTGACGCCGCCGATGTTGAAGCCGAGCGATCCGAGCTCCTTCTTCCAGTAGCGCGTGTTTTCCCAGAGCTGCTCGATGCGCTCGGGCTCCTGCTCCAGCACATCGAAGGCAGCGATGCAGGTCGCCGCCACCGACGGCGGATGCGACGTGGAGAACAGGAACGGCCGCCCGCGGTGATAGAGGAACTCGATGAGATCGCGCGTGCCGCAAACATAGCCGCCGAGTGCGCCGATGGCTTTCGACAGCGTGCCGACCTGCACGTCCACGCGACCGTGAAGATTGAAGTGGTCAATGGTGCCGCGGCCGTTGCGGCCCAGCACGCCTGAGGAGTGGGCGTCGTCGACCATCATGATGGCGCCGTATTTTTCGGCGAGCGCGGTCAGTTGCGGCAGCACGCCGATGTCGCCGTCCATGGAGAAGACGCCGTCGGTGATGACCAGCTTGCGGCCGGGCTCGTTCTTGATCGATTCCAGCTGCTCTTCGGCGTGGGCGGCGTCTTTGTGGCGGAAGACCTTGATTTTCGCGCGCGAGAGGCGCGCGCCGTCGATGATGCTGGCGTGGTTCAGTTCGTCGGAGATGATGAAATCTTCCTTGCCCAGCAGCGCCGACACTGTGCCGGCATTGGCCGTAAAGCCTGACTGGAAGACCACGCAGGCTTCGACGTTCTTGAAGCGCGCAATCTTTTCCTCCAGCTCCATGTGGATTTTCATGGTGCCGGCGATGGTCCGCACCGCGCCCGAGCCGACGCCGAACTTCTTCGTCGCCGCAAGCGCGGCTTCGCGCAGCTTGGGGTGGGTGGTCAGGCCAAGATAGTTGTTGGACGCGAGGTTGATGACCTTCTTGCCGTCGAAGGTGCAAACCGGCGCCTGCTCGTCGTCGAGCACGCGCAGCTTGAAGTAGGTGCCCTTCTGCTTGAGGTCGTTCAGTTGGTCGGTGAGGTAGGAGAGCGGGTTGGTGCGGGTGGTGGTTGGCATGAAGGTTCCTTCAGAATCAACTATGGTATCGCAGCCGGGTTAGGATGAGAACTCATCACGATTATGGTGAGAAGCCTCCCTTATCCTCGGGAATTTTTAGGCTACGTTGACATCCGTAACGTAACGCATTACGGTAGAGAATGATCTGCTCAATCCGCCACAAAGGGTTAAAACGACTTTATGAGTTCGACGACCCGCGCGGCGTGGTTGCGGAACACGTAGCGAAGTTGCGCGATATTCTCGCGCGCCTCGACGCCGCTGGTACGGTAGCGGATATGGACTTGCCAGGCTTTCGGCTGCACCCCCTCAAGGGCGAGTTGAAGGGCTTTTGGGCGGTGACGGTCCGCGCCAACTGGCGGGTGACATTCCGCTTTGCCGACGGCGAGGCGCGGGACGTTGATTATCTCGACTACCACTGATAGGAGACTCGACATGCCGATGAAAAATCCACCCCACCCAGGCGGCATTGTGCGGCGTCAGTGCATTGAGCCTTTGGGATTGACCATCACGGACGCGGCCGCTGCGCTCGGAGTCACGCGCACTACGCTGTCGGAGCTGGTGAACGGGAAACGCGGAATCTCCCCCGAAATGGCCGTCCGGCTGTCGCAGGTGTTCGGTGGCAGCGCCGAAAGCTGGCTCACGCAACAGGCGCACTACGACCTGGCGCACATCCGGGCGGACAGCATCAAGCTCAAGCGCCTCGAATTTGCCTAAGAGCACCCTTACTCTTTCGGGGCGGTGATGGTAATCGTGAACTCGCACGTTGCGAGGAATGCCTTTGCCGTACACAAACTTCTTGACGATGTCTTCGCTGTCGGTGGTATCCAGGGGAGGCTGATAGTTTAGGTTCAAGTTCACAATCTTGTCGGCGAGCAGATAGAGCTTGGCGCTGGGAATCTCCCTCCAAAAAGACGCCAGGCCGCGCGCCGAACCCCAAGTATCCTGCTCGCGTAGCTGCGCGCGGCGATCGAATCGCTTGGGATCGGCCAGGAACAGGCCGGAGAGATTTCCCTCGCGATCAATAAAGTGCTCGGCTACGTCGCCGCGGTAGAGGGTGTTGTCGGTCATCAGGATGTCGGCCTTGACGGTGGTGCGCTTGTCTTCAAACGCGAACGGAGTGAGGACGACATACCATTGCGAGATGTGAGGCAGCAGATAGAAATCCGCAATCCAGGCGAATAGTTTGTTGCGCCTGAGCTTGCCGTAATACTTGATTCCCAGCCCCGACAGCAGCGCCAGCACAAAGACGAATGTGTAGTACCAGCAGAGGAACCTGCCCTGGCGTTCGACGCTCCTGCCCAACGCATCCCAAAATTCGTGCTGGTATTGCCGGAAGATGGTTTCGCTGTACAGGCCGCTGGCGACGACCTGGTAATCGCTCAACCGCAGCGCCGAGTTGTCGGGGAAGCTAAAAGGATGCGCGTTGCAGATGGGCCAATACCACACTGCCCATAGAGCGGCCAGGTAGACGAACGCCAGGGTAAAAACCGCGCGAGCGAGGTCTTCGGTCTTGCGCTCCTGAAACAGGCGCAGCGGGACAAACCGGCCTAAGAAGAAACGAAAGAGAGCATAGGGGATGATGAGGTAGGCGGTGACGAGAGCAGAAAATGCTAACGCAATCACTAGGCGGCAACGGGCGTGGGCGATATCTTAATCTCTTCGCCATTCGGACCCGAGATGGTGAATTGCTCTCCGCGTTGCAAAGCGGCGAGGATTTCGTCGCGCTGACCTTCAATCTCACTTTGCAGCCACAGCGGAAGCGAGTCGTTGTGCAGGAACTCGGCCAAGTTGCTTAGCTTGTTGACCATAACAACCTTTGGATGCTTATCAAGCAGACTATGACGCTCGCGATGAAGATTGTCAAGGGTGTGAGCCGGGATGGTTACGAGGGGAAAGCTCCTCCGGCGGGACTTGGGCGGTGCGAGGTCGGAAGTTGAGGTTGAGACTGGAAGTCGATTGGGCCGCCATCGACTTAAAGCAGTTACACATCTGCTGTATAGCGATGGGTGGAGCACGCCTTCAGGCGTGCATAACTGCCGTCAGTTCTTGGATCGCGCTTTAGCGCCTGAGGTAATGGTTCGGTTACCTCAGCGGCTAAAGCCGTCTCATTTCCGAATCTTACCTGCACCGCTGAAGCGGTGCTCCACCCTATCCAAGTGTGAAAATGCTCTAACCACTATCCACTTCACCCGAAGATTTTTTTCCAGAGGGAAAACTTTTTTTCTCCCGACTGGTAATTCTTGACGATCTCGGCCACCCACCCGCGGATTTGGCGCTGGTCGGCGCCGAGGGTGGCGGGATCGCGGTCGAGCAGCCACAGGAGGTCGCGCTCGAGTAGGGCACGCGCTGCCTCGCGCTCACCCAAGTCTTGAAGCGTTCGAAACAGATTCCAGGCGGCATTCGAGGTGTCGGGATGTTCCTCGCCCAGCAGCCGCCGACGGGCCTCCAGCACCTGCTCTTGCGTGCTGCCGCGCGCCCGCCAAGTCGCCCTGCGCGTACAGCGTACCGGCCAGATTGCTGCGCGCCGTCAGGGTGTCGGGATGTTCCTCGCCCAGCAGCCGCCGACGGGCCTCCAGCACCTGCTCTTCGTGCTGCCGCGCGCCCGCCAAGTCGCCCTGCGCTTTCAGCGTCTGCGCCAGATTGTTGCGCGCCGTCAGGGTGTCGGGATGTTCCTCGCCCAGCAGCCGCCGACTGGCCTCCAGTACCTGCTCGAATTGCTGCCGCGCGCCCGCCAAATCGCCCTGCGCGTACAGCGTACTGGCCAGATTGCTGCGCGCCCTCAGGGTGGCGGGATGTTCCTCGCCCAGCAGCCGCCGACGGGCCTCCAGCACCTGCTCCTGCTGCTGCCGCGCGCCCGCCAAGTCGCCCTGCGCGTACAGCGTCTGCGCCAGATTGTTGCGCGCCGTCAGGGTGTCGGGATGTTCCTCGCCCAGCAGCCGCCGACTGGCCTCCAGCACCTGCTCTTCGTGCTGCCGCGCGCCCGCCAAGTCGCCCTGCGCGTTCAGCGTCTGCGCCAGATTGCTGCGCGCCGTCAGGGTGTCGGGATGTTCCTCGCCCAGCAGCCGCCGACGGGCCTCCAGCACCTGCTCCTGCTGCTGCCGCGCGCCCGCCAAGTCGCCCTGCGCTTTCAGCGTCTGCGCCAGATTGTTGCGCGCCGTCAGGGTGTCGGGATGTTCCTCGCCCAGCAGCCGCCGACGGGCCTCCAGCACCTGCTCTTGCGTGCTGCCGCGCGCCCGCCAAGTCGCCCTGCGCTTTCAGCGTACCGGCCAGATTGTTGCGCGCCGTCAGGGTGTCGGGATGTTCCTCGCCCAGCAGCCGCCGACGGGCCTCCAGCACCTGCTCTTGCGTGCTGCCGCGCGCCTGCCAAGTCGCCCTGCGCGGCCAGCGTCATGCGCCAGGTTGATGCGCGCCGTCAGGGTGGCGGGATGTTCCTCGCCTTGGGCTTGACGGCGGAACTCGAAGCTCGCGCTCCACAGTGTCCGCGCCGAAGCATACGTCCCTCGCTCGTAGTCATACCGCGCCACCCAGCCCACAGATTGGCCTCTGAACATGGTCTGCAGGCGTCGCTGACCACCTGCCGCGCGTGCGCCACGTGGAACTCAATCTGCTTGTGCAGCCTCGGATCTTCTGCCGCTTTGGCGATCTCCGATCGTCAGCGCCTCGACCGCTGCCGCCCGCAGCGCCTGCGTGCGCTCGGGTGCTGATTTCTCATGGAAGCGCACCGCCCGCGACACCAGCGTATGCACCGAGCGCGCATCCTGATTCTCACCCGCAATCTCGGCCAGCGACGCCGATGTGACCTGCTTGAATGCCACACTCGCGCGCTCCTCCGCATCCTCGTGGCTGCAGTTTGTCAGCTTCCTCGAAGACCGCCGTGACCAGCGACGCCGGAATCGGCGCCACCGCCAGCACCGACGCCAGGCGCAGGAAGTCCAGCCCTTCGGCTCCGAGGTTGCGAATGCTGCGCAGCATGGTTTGCGCGATGCTTTTTTCGTGGCCATTGGGCAGCGCGTCCGCCAGAGTCTCGGCGAGTGCCAGCGCGTCTTTGTCGGGTCGCGCGAGTCTCGCACGAAAATCGCTGAAAGGTTCGGCAGCGACGGAGGACATCAGCGCCGAAGCGGTCACGTCCAGCGCCAGCGCGTGGTAGCCCAAGTCCTTCGCCAGCTCGCGCGCCTGCTCCTCTTCGTCCTTGTTTGCGGGCTTCCGCCGCGAGGTCAGCAGTTGATACGCCTCATCGGGCGTCAGCACGGAAAGATCGATTCCGTGGGCCAGCGAGCCGTACTCGCGGCTGCGCGTGGTGATGAGCGTCCGCGCCAGCGCGTGCGGCGCAAACCAGCGGCGCAGCGCATCGCCGTCCAAGCCGTTGGGCACGTCATCCACGACCCAGAGGCAGGGCTTGTTTTCGCTCGCGATCTTGCGGGACAGCGCGCCCTCGATTTGTTCCGCCGTGAGACCGTGCGTGTCGATGCCCAGCCGCTCTGCCATCGCGCGCATTTGGTCGGCGCGTAGCGCCTCGCGTTCCTCCGGCGCCGAGCGCGGCCTTGGCGTCATCGTTGCCGTAGGCGCGCAGCCAGAAGACGCCGCCGGGATAGGCCGCGCCGAAGTGCAGCGCGTACTCCTCCGCCAGCAGCGACTTGCCCACTCCGCCCAGCCCGCTCAACTGGCCAATGTTGACGGTGGCAGCCCCCGTGATCTGCGTGACATCGCTTGCGGGCAGCAGCGAGTGCACCTCCCACATTTCCTTCAGGCGTCCGACGAAGCGGGTTGAGCCCACCGGCGTCATGCCGTACCAGTTGGGCGCGGTGAGCGGATGGATGTCGGCCAGCGGGCCGCTGAGTTGGCCAACATGCTTGACGATGGCCTGGACGAGTTGCTGCATCTCGCCGTCAGTGTTGGGCGCGTTGCGGAACTTGGCGTCGCGCAGTTCGATGGGATGGATGTGGTCGGCGCCGCTCTCGGGATTGATGACCAGCACGCGGCGTCGCGGGTCGCCTTCGGTTTGCGCGGCGAGGAAGGCGGCGGTCAGCTCCCATTGGCAGGCGCGGCGCAGAGGATAGGTCGCGGAATAGTAGGCCAGCAGCGCCTTCGACTTCGCCAGCCCTTCGGTGACCGCGCGCGTGATGCTGGCGAAGTCGTCGATCTCGTGCGCGTCGAACCAGACGCGCAGGCCGGCCTTTCGGAGTGCGTCATAGATCTGCTGCGGGAGCTCGCCATCGGCCCAGGCGTGGCTGAGGAAGATGTCGTATTCGGCCAGCATGTGACGGAAAGCATACCGAACGGGGCGGTGGGATGCCAGCCATGGATTCGTTAGAACATCCGCACCCGGCAAGGGAGCCCCGTGATCTACGAATCCGACTCATTCGAAAACCGCGAATGAGTGGGGCACCCGCGGCCATGCGAAGTGCCCAGGAAAAGCAGATCCCTCCGCTCGGGCTAAAGCCCTCGGTCGGGATGACAAGCATAATGGGGGGTTGCGGCACGGCTGAAGCCGTGCCCCTTCAAACCGACTTAGGAGATAACTGCTACCTCGTCCCGTTGGGATAGACCAGAATCTTGCTGGCTTCGCCCGTCTTTAGGAGTTCCATGCCGGAAGCGAAGTCCTTCATCGCGATGCGATTGGTGATGACGGGATGCAGGTCGAGCTTGTTGGCCTTCAGCAGCGCGGTCATCTGATACCACGTCTGGTACATGCGGCGGCCGTTGATGCCCTGCACGGTTGCGCCTTTGAAGATGACTTCTTCCGCGAGGTTGAGTTCGACTGGCTTGGAAGGAATTCCGAGCAGCGACATGCGGCCGCCGAGACGCAGGATCTTGAATCCGGTGCGGATGGCCTCGGTGCGCCCGGCCATCTCCAGCACGACGTCGACGCCGGTGCCGCCGGTGTTGTCCATCACGATCTGGTAGACGTCGTCCTTGGTGGGATCGAGGACGAAGTCGGGCTTCATCTGCCTGGCGATCTTGCGGCGATGCTCGTTCACTTCGAGGGCGAAAATCTGGGTGGCCCCGCAGGCGCGCGCCACCGCGATGGAGAACAGCCCAATCGGCCCGCAACCGGTGACGGCCACGCTCTTGGCGGCGATCTCACCCGCCAGCACGGTGTGCACCGCGTTGCCCAGCGGATCGAGGATGGAGGCGTATTCCTCGGGAATGGAGGGATCGAGCTTCCAGATATTCGACTCGGGGATGACGACGTAATCGGCGAAAGCGCCGTCGGTGTCGACGCCGATGATCTTCACATGCTGGCAGATGTGGGCCTCGCCGATGCGGCATTGCAGACACTTGCCGCAGGCCACATGCATTTCGGCGGAGACAAAATCGCCGGGCTGGACGCTGGTGACTTCGTCGCCAACGGCTTCGACGGTGCCGCAGAACTCGTGGCCGGGGATGAGCGGCGGATGAATGCGGCGCTGCGCCCACTGATCCCACTGGTAAATGTGCAGGTCGGTGCCGCAGATGGAGGCCATCTTGACCTTGACCAGCACGTCGGAGGGGCCAAACTTTGGTATGGGAACTTCGCGGATTTCTGTGCCCGGTGCGGACGCGGGCTTAACGACGGCAAGCATGGTATTCGACATGAGGATGGCTCTTGAATTCGGGTTACACCCGGATTACGTCAGCCCAGTGTGAGTAAGAAAGGGTGGGCAAACTGTCAAGTTTAACATGCGGTCGGGCGGTGCTGTCCCCGTGGGACTCGGGGTTGTTGATTGGACGCACCGCGGCGAATCCTACTCATTCGAAAACCGCGAATGAGTGGGACACCCCCGGGATTAGGCGCGAAAATTTTCGTGGAGTAGGGGTCCTTCGACTGCTCAGGATGACAGACGAGGAAATACCGAATCCCGCATCAGTTGGGAGTTTTCGGTTCATCGTAATACCAGCGCCGGAAGCGTTGCAGGATTGTGTCATGCGCGCCGTCGGCGGTTTGCGGACGATCGGCATCGTCGCGGTGTTTCCATTTTTCGTGCAGCACCAAAACCGATAGCAGGATTACCAGTGAGAAGCGCGCGGCCATCATCCCGAGGTCTGCGGCCCTGGAATATTTGAAGGCGGGCGTGGCGGCGAAGCTGAGGAGCAGAAGAACCGCGAGGAACACGACCCATCCGGATAGTTTGGCCCTCACGATTGCGCCCTCCGACCATATTGTAGGCGGTTCGGCGACGATGTTGGGGAGATGGTGGGGTGGCGTCCCTACGGGAGTCGATATCCGGGCTAGGATTGTCCCGACCTGCGCCGAATCCCACTCGTGCGAGAACCGCGAATGAGTGGGGCACCCCGACCGCACTACTCGACCGAAGAAAGAGAGGCGATACCGCAGATCCCTCCGCTCGGGATGGCAAATCTGTGCATGGATCAGGATTGCCGTTTCAGGGCCTCTGGCGCTCGCGCAACATCTTCTCATTGAACTGTTCGCTTTGGCCTTTGGGGACGCTCAATGTCTTCCACTCAGCGCCCCTCCAATGCTTCGCCAGGTAGACGATCTGTCCCACATGGTAGGCGTAATGCGTGACCTGGCGATTGATGGCCTGCAGCACGGAATGCGGCTCGCCGCGGATGGTGACGGTGCGGCCCAGATCGTCAGCGCTCAGCGAGTTGATGGCCTCGAAGACCAGTTGCCAATTCTGCTCCCACGAGATGAGCACTTCGTCGCGCTTGGCGTTGGCATGGACAACAAATTCGCGGTCACGGTTGCGGTCAGGCTTTTCACCGTCGCTGGTGAGGAAGTCGGTAAAGCGCGAGCGCATGTTGCCCGCCATGTGCTTCACGATGACGGCGACACTGTTGGATTCAGCGTCGGGGGCTGCAAAGAACTGCTCGTCCGTGAGCTGGGCGATGGCGTCGTCGGCCAGACGCTTGTGCCCACGCAGGGAGCGGAAAGCTTCGTCAAGATAAAGACTGTTGGTGCCGGGCATGGTCGCGTCTCCGATGGGGTGATGGCCCAGCCTACCATTTTGCGGGCGCCCCACCCAAACCCGCTACGCCGATGGCAGTGTCCTATTAGCGCGGTTTAAGGCCAGGCGCATATCGCCGAGGGGACGCGATCTTGATTCTGTGAATGGTAATGTGAGTCTGCTTGATTCGATACGCGACAGATACACGCCGCACGTTGGAGTGCGCACAGTTCGGGTTAAGGGAGCACTTGACCGACAATAACGTCGCAAGACCCTATCCTGCAATCTCTCATCACCGGACAATATCTGTCAGACGAACGTCGCTAACCGACATGCACTGATGCACCGTGGCTTCTCCCGCGTTTTCACCTTTGATGTCCGCGATGCTGACCACGTCCCTCATTGATTGGGCGTCGTGATATTGGTAATCGATCTGCACGCTTACCACGGTCGTATGGTTTGGCTGCCGCTGTGTGTCACGCAGTTGCACCTGACACTCCTCGGCCCCGCTTGGAGTGCTCGCTCGCCAGCGGTACTGCACGTCTTTATGCTTGCCAAGCATGAACCAGTTGCTGTGAGCTTCGGTCCACGATGACCAGTCCTGAGCATCTACTGAGCCTTGCAAAACCCCCAGAGCAACCAAACAGACGGCAATGATTTGTAGTTTCATCTTGTCCCCTAATAAGTGATGATGGCTCGGATCTTAACAGGGATTGTGACCGTTTCTACACTCTAACATCCCTGCAGTTGTTGCAGAGGACTGGAAGCCGGGTGCCGCACCCGGCTGTAGGTGTTGGCCCCGTCATTGGTCACGTTGCCCATAGTAGGGTAGGTGAATGTTTCAGTGTGATCAGCAGCCGCGACGAAAAATCCCCACCCAAGCAAACCCGGCTTGGATGGGGCACCCCCAGAACGCTAGGATGGGCCACCCGCCTGAGACTGGTCGTTACGACAATTCATTCCTACTCATTCCAACGTCAGGAATGGGTGGGGCACCCGGAGGCCCCATTCTGGGGTAGAGTTAGAAGTTCACGGATCGCTTTGGGCAGCCCTGGGCCACCCGTCCTTGATTGTACTCTGGGCAATCTACGCACGAGACAACCTCAAATGGGCCCGCTGCTGATGTTCGACAAGTCGTTCTTGCAGATGCTCAATGCCGACGAAGTGTCGGAACTGAGCTTGTACTTCAAGTTCGTTGGAACACCGCTGCTGATTCGCGAGATTATTTCAGACCTGAAGAAAGAGCCGACACAGCGTAGTCTGCCTGAGCAAGTGGTCAGCGCACTCGCGTCGAAGATGTCGGAGGCGCACGGACTTCAACCTGCGAACTTCAGAAAGCTTTGCATAGCAAGCCTCTGCTGTATGTTCGACGTTCCGATGTTTGGGCAGGTTCCTGTTGACCCAGATGCTCCAAATGTTTTTGTAACTGAAGGTGGAAAGGGAGTGATCTACGATTCCACAATCGAACAGGAGATGTGGCAACGCTGGGGGCACGGTAACTTTACGACCGATGATGCTCAAAGTGCAATGGCGTGGCGAGCGGGCGTGCAGAGCATCAATCTTCACGCGGTAGGCAAGGAGTGGAAGGAGTTCGCCAAGGAGCACTTTGGTACAGCCAGCAATCTGCCTGAACTGATTGCGCTCGTGAACTTGATGCTCGACAGCTTCGACAAGCAGATTCAGTTCAAGTTGCTGGTCATGCTAATAGCTTTTCTCGATGTGTCGATTCCAGCCGCACGCTGGGCGACCGGGCTGTTCACCGCTGGCCTGATGCCACGAGTAAGAGACTTGGCTCCATATGCTGCGTCAGTCCTTCGTCTCTACCTGACGTTCATCGGTGGTCTGGGCAGAGGCTTCATTGGCCCGCGACCCAGCCATTACGTTGATTTGCAGTACCTGTTCTATGCTCCGTTTTGCATGGTCTTCGTGTCGTCTGACAAGTTCCATCGAGAGATGTGGCCCGCTACAGCGGAGAAAATACTTTTGTGTGGGGACCAGACTTGAAGAAGGAGTTGCAGGGACGCATCGACATGCGGTCAAAGATGACGGAGCAAGAAAAGGAGAAGCAGAAGTTCCCAGCATTCCCAAAAGAGCTTCACGAATCGCCGATTCACACCGTCTGGCAAAGGTACATCATTCTTCCGATGGGCGATTTTCAACCGACCAGACCCGATCGCATTGTTCGGCCCGCCAGTTCAAAAAAAGACAGTGCAAAAAGGCCGAAGCTCGTTGACGATCTAGACCCGATAGACCGCGACCGGATCAAGAATGCTTTCCGCATTTTGGATGAGGCTAAGAAGCGGCGCATGGAATCGGCAAACCCACCCGACGACAAAAAGGAACACAATAGAACCTAAAGGGTTCAGTTTCTCAATAACGTCGTCGCCGGGTGCGCCACTCATTCGCGGTTTTCGAATGAGTGGGCTCGCGAGGCGGAATGGGTTATCGTCAGCGGCCACTCCTGACAATTGACCTTTACCAAGCCCTCTTCGCCGCAGGCATAAGCCCGGAAGCTGCTCCAGTCCCAATCTTCGGGTGCTGTTACCAGGCCTCGCTTCACCGGGTTCCGGTGTATGTAGCGCAGCTTTTCAATCCGTTTCTTTGAAGTACCGACGTTGAAATCATAGAAGCGCTTCTGCCAGATCGGGCCCGTGCGGATGCCACCATGGTGAAGCAGCTTGGTGAATCGCTCCTTGATGACTTTCGTGACGACGGAAGGATCGCCCACATCCGGTTCGGTGATCAAGAGGTGAAAATGCTCGGGCATGACGACGTAGCCGATAACCACAAATCGATATTTCTGCCGTGCCCGCTCCAAAACGCGCAGGAACAGATCGCGGCGCGCGCCGGTTCCCAGCTCGGGCCGCCGCTGGTGGCAGCTACAGGTTATGAAATGGAGATCGTGCCCGCCGTACCAACGTTCCAGACCTTTCGTCACATTCTGAGCTTAGGTGTCGGTCAGGTCTGGGGTCGGTGATGAAACACACGGAGTTCCGTGATCTACGAATCCCACTCATTCGAAAACCGCGAATGAGTGGGGCACCCGCGCATCCACAGGTTATGAAATGGAGATCGTGCCCGCCGTACCAGCGCTCCAGACCTTTCGTCACATTCTGAGGTCAGTTATCGGTGAGGTCTCGGGTCGGTGATGAAACACACGGAGCTACGTGATCTACGAATCCCACTCATTCGAAAACCGCGAATGAGTGGGGCACCCGCGCACCGATGTAACGGGGCGAAGAAACCGCAGATCCTTCGACTACGTTCGCTACGCTCTCTTCGCTCAGGATGACAGACTGCAAAACAGTCGACTCGGCCGAGCACCCTGCTACGGATCTCTTCTGGCGAGGACCTGGTACTGGCCACCCAAGGGAAGCTTCGAGACCCAGGGCTCCAGAGGTCGAAGCGCCTTCAGAAATTCGGGAAAGATGAACAGGAAGTCGCTCCGCAGGATGGTAAAGCCGGAGCTCCGCAGCAGCTTCTTCATTGCGTTGACGGAGAGCATCTGGGCCTCTTCGTCAAACGAACAGCGCGACATCACGTAATGGGTGGCAGGGTTCCAGGGATTGTTTTCCCAAATTCCAAATAGCCCCCCCGGCCGCAGGGCGCGATGCAGATATTGCAGCGCGGCAGGCCTCTCCGAAGGGTCGATATGGTGAAAGACGCCGTTGCAATAGGCCACGTCCGCTCGCCCGGCAGGCAGTGGATCAGCCACTGCCGCAAACTGGACATTGCCGGCTCCGTACTGCTCGCGGGCCCGCGCGACGCTGCGCGGGGAAACGTCGACCCCAACCACTTCCCGGAGCCCCAGGGCCGACAACAGCAGAGGAGTGGACGCGCCGGTTCCGCAGCCGTAATCGATTCCGACCTTCGGCTGCTCACTGCAGGACGCTAAACAGCGGGCCAGCCAGGCGATTCGATTGCGGGCGAAGTAGTCCTTGTCGGAACCCGTGGCCGCCAGAGCGTAGTTCAGGTCGTCATCATAGGAATCCGCGTAGTGGTCGAAAGTAGGAGTTTCATCCATGCTGGTTTAATTCTACGGGTGCCGGCGAAAGCGGGCTGTTAAAAAACTCCTGTCGTCCGCTGAAGCGGACTTGCAATTTCCCACTTACGCCTCCCCACACCTGAAGGTGTGGGCTATCACCTGTCGCCGCAAGGCGGCTGCAGACTGCTTTGTTTCACCCACCGCCCCGGCACAGGAGTTTCGTAACAGCGTCCGAAGTGTGGGCTCCCACCTTTCGCCGCAAGGCGGCTGGCACCTGGTGTGTCCCACCGTATCGACTCAGCGGTGAGTTTCGTAACAGCCTCGAGCGCGGGCATCCGTGTGCTCAGTCGTGCTCTGCGGTTCCCCATCCGCCGCCGCCGGGCGTCTCGATGCGGACCCGCTCGCCACTGCGCAAGCGCGTGCTGCCTTTGCCGGGCATGAGTTCGATGGAACCATCGCTGCGAAGGATGTCCGTGCGTCCTCGGGGACCCGTCGGCGCCACCGGCGAGACCGTAGGGTCGGGACTTACGCCGGTCCGAAAGCATGGTCACGGTGGAATCGGCGAGCACTTCAATTTCCCTTAGGATGCCGTCGCCGCCGCGATGTTTGCCCTCGCCACCGCTGCCGGAGCGCAGCGCGTACTTGGTGACCCGCAGAGGATAGCTGTATTCCAGCGCCTCCGCCGGAGTGTTCAGCGAGTTGGTCATGTGGGTGTGCACGCCGGAGACACCGTCGTGGGCCGCACCTGCGCCCGAGCCACCAGCGATGGTTTCGTAGTACGCAAACGGTGCCGGCGCGCCGCTGCGCGTGTCCATGCCGCCGATGGTGAGATTGTTCATGGTGCCCGACGACGCGGCGGGAACCTGCCCGGGCAACGCCTGGGCCAGCGCGCGCAGAAGCACATCAACGATGCGCTGCGAAGTCTCCACATTTCCACCAGCCACGGCTGCCGGTGGATTCGCATTGACCACCGTGCCCCGGGGAGCAACCAGCTGAATCGGGCGCATCAGTCCAGCGGTCGCGGGAACGTCTTCGCGCAGCAGACATCGGAAAACATAGAAACACGCCGAATAGGTGATGGCTTCCACCGCGTTGATGCTGCCCTCGACCTGCGGCGAGCTGCCAGTGAAATCGACGATCACTGGGCGTGGGTTTTTGCCGGAGCGTGTCTTCGGCGTTCGGGGGAAGGTGATACGCACAGCGATCGGCACGGGTTCGTCACGCACGCCATCGTCGTCAAGCACGTCCTCGGCGGCGTAGCTGCCCGGAGGCACGGTCGCCAGGAATGCGCGCATCATCTTCTCGGAATAGTCCAGAAGAGCTCGCGCCGCGCGCTGAACTCGTGCCAGGCCGTAACGCGCGCAAAGTTCGTGCAGCCGCGTGCTGCCGGTGTGACACGCCGCCAGTTGCGCGCTCAGGTCGCCTTCGCGTTCCTCCGGGGTACGAACATTGTTAAGCAATAGGGCGAGGATGTCGCGATCGAGAACTCCTGCGCGCACGATCTTTACCGGCGGAATACGAAATCCTTCCTGATAAATCTCACGGCACGGCCCCATGGAACCGGCGTAGGTGCCGCCGACATCGGCGTGATGGGCGCGCGCGGCGACGAAGAATTGCGGAGCAGCGCTGCGCCGGGGGCGTGCGATCTTGTGCTGGGCACGTCCGACGAAAACGGGAGCGACGACGGTGATGTCGGGGAGATGAGTGCCCCCGCGGAAGGGATCGTTGAGCATGGCCACATCACCGGGCGCGAGGTGCAACTCCGCAATGGCGGCGCGTACCGACATCGGCATCGAGCCAAGATGCACGGGCATGTGATCGCCCATGGCCAGCACGTTGCCGGCGGCGTCGAAGAGCGCGCAGGAGTAATCGCGACGCTCCTTGATGTTGGGCGAAAAGGCCGTGCGACGCAGCGCAGCGCCCATCTCCTCGGCCACCGCGTGGAAGAGATGCTTGAAGACTTCAAGCTCAATTGGGTCGGGCCGCATGCCGGAGTGAGTGTAACCCAGAGGGCGGAGAAGAAGATATTTTGGGCAGTCGGGCTGCCCGCGGATCACCAAACGGAAAAGAGCGCAATAGATTTTCGAATATTTTTGTTGACATTCCGTTGCAGTAACCGCAATATCTTGGGTTAGACATACTGCTCGTGCAATATCTTGGGCGGGTATGGCATTTTGGGGTTAAAAAATCAACCTTCGAGGGAGAAGGTTACACAAGGAGGAATTACCCAATGGCAACTAAGAAGAAGGCCACGAAGAAAGCCGCCAAGAAGAAAAAGCGGTAACTCTTGCCAGCGAGGCATTGGCCTCGCTTAACTTTTGCCTAAAACCCGGCCTCCGCAAATTGCAGTCGCGGAGGCCCTTCCTTTTGCGTGCGCCCTTACTGCGGCGGATTCGGTGAGATGTTCAACGCCTCATCGCACACGCCGCGGTCGCTGAGTTTCGGGATGATGAGCAGAATCGGGGTCCCCTCGGCTCCGCTCGGGGCAGGCTCTTCGACTCCTCGTAAGGTCGCCAAGGCGACCGCACTCGTCGCTCAGGATGACAGCGCAAGAAGTTTTTGCGGACGGCTGAATGTCGAGTGCTGAGAGGCTGCTGAAAGAGTCACCGCGACGAAAAGAAACCGCAGATTCCTCGGGGGCTGAAGCCCCTCGGAATGACAGGAATAGAGGGTTTTACAATGGCGCACCGGAAGGTGCGCCCTTCAAGCGGCCGAAGCCACTTTTTCAGCAGCCTCTGAAGACGTGCCCTGATACAAAGCGATTTATGAGCTGAATGCTGACTGCTGAACGCTGACTGCTAACTGCTAGCTGCTCCTACGGCCCCTGCCACTTCCGGGTGATTCCGCGCATCTCATACCCTCGGCGACATCCGAAACTGCTAGGATATTAGTAGTGCCTGCAGCCGCCTTCGCGGCGTGGGACACGGAGGACAACATGAGGTGGATGTTACGTTCGAAAATTCACCAGGCCACAGTTACCGAAGCCGATCTGCGATATGTGGGCAGTATCACGATCGATGAGGAATTGATGGAGATGGTGGAACTACTGCCCGGCGAGAAGGTGATGGTGGTCAGCAACACCAGCGGCGCGCGACTGGAAACCTACGCTATTCCCGGCCCGCGCGGCTCCGGCGTGATCTGCATGAACGGAGCGGCGGCGCACCTGATCAAAAAGGGCGAAGAGATCATCATCATGGGCTTCGAGCTGGCCGCCGGGCCCGTGCCCGCCAAACAGATCGTGCTGGGACGCAACAATGAATTTGTGAAGTGGCTGGGGGAGAGTTGGCAGCCCGAGGACTTCCCACGGCTTTGTGTTTGACGGACGCGCTCAACCAGTGCTATTTTGCTTCTACACTGGAAAGGAGGGTGATCCAAAATATATGAAATCTGACAGTCATTGTTGTATCCCAAGTGAGGTGGCTGAGGCTTAGGGCTTCCGCTCTAAATCCTCGCAAGACTCGCATAAGCTGTGAAGTCTGCCGCTGGGGCCACGTAGAGTGGACAGCCTCAGGCCAATCCCAACAGCTAACCGGAAGGACCCGCTGAGCGCACGATGCGCCGCGGGTCTTTTCTATTTTCGGGAAAGCAGAATTCAATTCTCGGAAGCGCAAATTTCTCGCGAGACGTGGAGCGCTCACTGTGGACGGCGTGTTGTTCGACGGCAACCCGTGCGGTCCAACTGGAGCCTCGCCCGGTTTCAGTTTGCGGCAGCAGCCGCTCACCATGTCTCCCTGCGGCAAGTTGACCTGCGCGGAGTAAGGAAAAGTTTCCTGGCGCATCGGATCGGTGCATGACGCCTTCGTGATGGTCGCCGACAGAGCGTATCCACCGCCCATCGGAGCGAGGCCGTTCTGTCGCTGCCACACCCACACTTTCTGATCTGGTACCCAGGTGAATCCGCCGAGGAAATCCTGGTCCGGCTGATTGATGCCGAGATATCTCGCGCCCCACGAGACGAACTGAATGCTCCACTTCGGCCCCTCGCCGAAGCAGACCATGTCAGGCGGTTTCGGCGGAGGAGCCTGGTTCGCGGGCTTCGCTGGCGCAGGAGCCTGTTCCAATGGGTTCGTCGTATATTGCGCTTGGGCGGAAATCGCCATGAGAGAAAGAATCGCGATTGCGATACAGCCAATAAAAGTGCGTGACATGAAATCCTCCGGAAAAGGAATGGTCTCCGCCAAACGCCGCTATCGCGTCAACTGGTATTTTGCCGAGACTGCAGAGCAAGCCCTTTGCGCACAACCTGTTCGATGGAATCCCGCAATTCCATCGTCGTCAGTTCATCTTCCTGCACCCATCTAACCTCGCTGACGTCGCTTCCTGCCTTGGCTTCTTCCGAGATGCAGCGGCAAAGATAGTCGATGAGAACGTAGTGGTACTGCGGACGTCCCTGCTCGTCCTGAAAGATGCTGTCGAAGACATCCAGCACTTCGCCCGGCTCAACCTGAAGCCCAGTCTCTTCCAGCACCTCGCGGCGAACGCCATCGCGAAGCTTCTCGCCGAGTTCCAACATGCCTCCAGGAACGGACCACTCGCCCTTAAGTGGCTCGGTCGCCCGGCGTACCAGCAGCACGCGGTCTCGATCGACGATCACCGCGCCAACTCCGACGATAGGCCGCTCGGGATAGTCGCGTTTCATCGCAGGTCCCCGCGCCAGGACGGAAGCACATTCGCTGTGCCTTCATTGGGCGAAAAAATCAGCCGGCGCAAATCCCACCAGCTTCCAGCCTTTAGGGCCGAGGCTCATGCGAAAGCGCATTTGAGTGTCGCGCCGCAGGGTAATTTGCGACGGGTCCGCGGGCGTGGCGTCCATCTCGATCTCGGCAACGGCCGAAGCGTGGTTCTTATCGGAGGTAACCTGCAGCAACTGGTAGCGAAACAGGAATGCGTCGTACTGATCGAAAAACGCCCGCAGCTGGTCGCGAAGCTGGGCGTAGTCGGGTGTCTGCTGCCGGTCGAAGACAGCCAGCACCTGCAGCGAGATTATGGTCCTGCATTCCACGCTGCAAGGGGCGAAAGACGTCGCGTATGACCTGATCGCTCAGGTCGAGCTTGTCGTCGGCAGAGCGCGGATGCAGTCTGCCTGGAGGCACGGATTCCGGCAGGCCGCTGATTCTGCGCTGGTCAGCGGCATGTTTCCCATCGTAGTCAGGACTGACCCCTAGGCGCCAACCAGCCCTATAAGCTCCATGCGTTTTTGCATCAAATGACTATCGGGTGCCGGAATTTGGCCACTCATGCATAATACTGTTAACCCTGCCGGAATGCAGCAGGGTGCCACATGGCGATGGACGATCCCAAAGGCGAATCGGAGCTTTCTGACGCCTCCGATCCCAGCTCCGAACGGCCCGATCCGAAGCTCGAAGGCAGGCTGGGTCCGTCTCGGCGCAACTTTCTGGAGGCAGAAGGGTTACGGCCGATGTGGGCAGCATCGTACTAGATCGAGTCATGCTGGTTGGAGGAGCCGCTCAGGGGACGGCGGAACCACCGGCCGCGCTACGGGGCGAATTGACCGAACCTGTCGTACTGGAGATGCTCAGCGACGCCGAGGTCATGCTACGCGTGGCCGCGGGCGACGATGTCGCTTTCGATTATCTGGTGGAGAAATACCGCCGCCAGATGGTCAGCTTCATGCACCGCATGACCCACAATCAGGCGGTCGCGGAGGAACTGGCGCAAGAAGTATTTCCTGCGCGTTTATCGCTCCCGGCAAAGCTATGCTGCCAGCGCGAAGTTCACCACCTGGCTCTATCGCATTGCGACCAACCTGGCGGTGAATCACGCGCGCGACACCAAGCACGAACGCCCGGAGAACATCGTCAATCTCGATGAACCCAATGCCGATACCGGTATGACGATGGACGTGGCCGACGGCAGCTTGAACGCCGAGCAAACCATCCTCCGCCGGGAAAGGTTGGCGGCCATTCGCCGCCAGGTCGAGGCGTTGCCCGAGCGCCAACGCACGGCCGTGATCATGCACAAGTACCAGAACATGGATTACAAGCAGATTGCGGCGGTATTGAAGTTAAGCGAGTCGGCAACCAAGTCGTTGCTGTTCCGGGCGTATGAAACGCTCCGGGAGACGTTGAAACAGTTTTTATAAGTAGGAAGTAGGGTGCGGTTATGATGTGCGAGAAGCTTCGCGCCGATTTCATGGAAGCGGTGCTAAGCGGGCCGGAAACGGCTTCGCCTCAATTGCAGGAGCACCTGCGGAGTTGTGCGGCCTGCGCGCGTGAGTTGGCTTCGTTCCAGCAAACCATGTCGGTCCTGGATGAGTGGCAGGCCCCCGAGCCTTCCCCGTATTTCAGCTCCCGCTTGCGGGCGCGGATGCGCGAGGCAGACGGCCGTGCAACCTCGCGGCTGGCTGGCATGGTTGCGGAGACCGGTGGTGGCAACCGCGGCTGTGGTGTTGGTTGCGGCCGGCGCTGGACTTTTGGAGATGGGCCGCGTGAATCACGACAGCAACACCCTGGCGACCAACGACCAGCCCGGCGTGGTGCGTATGAACAGCTACCCCCGGGACCGCGGTTGGTGACCTGCAATACCTGGACAAGAATGCCGATCTGTTCTCCGATTTCGATGCTCTTGATGGGCAATCCTCAACGGAGTAAGTAGAAGTCGTGCGCGCCGCTAAGTCCATTCTCGTGAGCCTGGTGCTGGTTCTCGGCGCATGCCGCGCATTGGCGCTTTTTCCCGCGTGGCAGCGTCACGCGTCCACCTCCCCGTCCGGCTCCGCAAGTCCGCGCCTCCCAGCACGCCTTCCATGAACGTTCCACCACCGGCTTCGACCCAGGCGCCCAACGGGAGCTATCAGCCCCATCTGAACGGTCCCGGTCCGCATCGCGGCGACTGGCTGCGGAAATATATGGCATTGCCGCCCGACGCAGCAGGAGAAGCAACTCCAGCAAGATCCGAGTTTCCGCAATCTTCCGCCGGAGAAACAGAACCAACTGCTCGATCGTTTGCGGAACTTCAACAGTCAGCCGCCGGACAAGAAGGCCAAAATTCTTGAACCGGATGGAGACCTTCGAGCACATGACTCCGGAGCAGCAGACGGCTGCGCGCAACCTGTTTCAGCGTTACCGCAATCTGCCTGACGACCAGAGGAGCAAGGTTTCGCAAGCCTACCGCAGGTTGCGTGGCATGCCTCCCCAGGCGCGAAGCCAGCTGTTGAACTCCGACGAGTTTCGCAATGACTTCACCGACGATGAACGGGACCTGCTGCGCGGAATGACCGATCTGAACGTGGAACCGTCACACTAATCCGAAGACAAGATTGTTGCCGCCTGTTTTCGCCGATGATCTGACGCACTGCCCGGCGAAATAATTTAACATCAACTTTTACCCTATTGTCGCCATTGCTAACGGCGCGCGCGGCAAGACCTGTCTATTTATGATCGAACTGGTTCGCGACACATACCGGTACCGGGAGCTGATTTGGGCGCTGGCCTTGAAGGAGCTCAAGATCCGCTACAAGCGGTCCGTCCTGGGCTTCATGTGGGCGCTCCTCAACCCGGCCCTGCTCATGGTCGTGCTGACCCTGGTGTTTTCCACGATCATGCGTTTCGCCATACCGCATTACGCTGTTTTTCTGCTCAGCGTGCTGCTCCCCTGGACGTTCTTCTCGCAATCGCTCTCCTACGCCGTGGAAGCGATCGTGGCCAACGGCGACCTGATCAAGAAGATCAGGGTCCCCAAGCTGGTGTTTCCCATGGCAGCGGTGGTCTCGAACGTCATTAACCTGCTGCTCTCTCTTATTCCGCTGGCCTTGCTGGTTCCACTGCTGCGGCACCCGTTCTATTGGACCTGGATCTACCTGCCGGTTCCGCTGCTGGCCCTGGCGATCTTCACCCTGGGAATGACATTCTTCTTCGCCGCCGCCAATGTGTACTACCGCGATGTGTCGCACATCCTGCAGATCCTGCTCTCGGCGTGGTTCTACCTGACTCCGATTATCTATCCGCTTGAGCTGATACCGCAGCGCTATCAATGGATTTTCAAGCTGAACCCGATCATCTACGTCATCAACGGCTTTCGCCTCTCGGTGTACTACGGCCATGTTGCCCAAGGCGCCGTCCATCGTGGCCTCATTTGTTTGCGCATTCCTGAGCTTGTTCCTGGGATTTGCCATCTTCCGCAAGTACCAGGACAATTTTGTCTTCTATGTCTGAGTTAGCCATGTCATCCAGTCCGGTTGCAATTCGATTGCAGAACGTCACCCAGCGCTTTCGGGTGATTCAAGAGCGTCCCGATACGTTGCGCGAACTGTTCTCCAAGTTCTTCCGGCACCAATCCAGCTATCACGACTTCGAGGCGGTGAAAAACGCCTCCTTTGAGGTGCCGCACGGCCAGATGCTGGGATTGATCGGACGCAACGGATCGGGCAAGAGCACGCTTTTGAAGATCGTTTCCGGGGTATACCGGCCGTCTGCGGGAACCGTGATAGGTGGACGGCTCGCTGGCGCCGCTGATTGAATTGGGAGCCGGCTTCCACCATGAGCTGACCGGCCGCGAAAACATTCTGCTCAACGGCCTGCTGATGGGCTACTCCAAACGCGAGATGCTGGAGCGCCAACAGAGCATTATTGACTTTGCCGAGATCGGAGACTTCATCGACTCGCCAGTGAAGCAGTATTCCTCCGGAATGTATATGAGGCTGGCGTTTTCGGTGGCGACCGAGGTGGATCCGCAAATCCTGGTGATCGACGAGATCCTTGCCGTCGGTGACGCCGGATTTCAGGACAAGTGCTTCGAACGCATCCGGAACTTCCGGCGGGCCGGCAAGACCATTCTTATGGTGACCCATAACATGGCGCAAGTCGCGCAGCACTGCGACCGCGCCATTCTGGTGGACAAAGGCTCCATCATGGCCGACGGACTGCCGGACGACGTCATCGAGGTATACAAGAGTCTGCTGGCCCTGGAGGCCGTCGCCGCGCACTGATGCCTCCCGATGCCCTGTGGTTGTGCGCCGGGCGTGAGCGCCTCCTCTTCCCCGGCCACCCTGCATTCGTGTTATATTTGCGCCAATCTATGCTGCACGCATTCGCCGGCTGGCTTCACGAACACGCACTTGTTCTTCGAGACGATCCTGGTCATTCTCAGCGCCTTGGTGGCGCTGTATGCCGATACTCTCCGGCACTTTATCTCGTTGCCTCCCCAGAGCCTATCGACTTGGATCCTGAAGGCAAGACTGCTGTCGGTAAATTCCAAGCTCTTCAATCTTTGCGAGTGTCAAAACAACGCCTTCTCCACCCTGGTCTACATCTCCCGCTTCGCTGGTCTTTGTGTTGCTGCTCACCAGCCTTTTCATCGGCGGGATTTTCCTGGAAGTGGTGTCCATCCGGCTGGAGAACCGGGGAGACGCCGGCGTCTATAGCCGCTTCCATGCGAACCTGGACATCTCGATCGCCTTGCTGTTTGTGGTGGTCGTCTGTTCGCGACTGCTGCTGCTCGGGGAATTTCTGTTTCGCCTGCGAAACTTCAAGGGATACGACCATCGGCTCATGGAGCGCGTAGCGGAACTCGAGGAAAAGCTTGGGATCTCCGACAGCGCCCCGGCGAATTCAATCACCGATTGAGAAGCTTGCTTCGGACGACGCGTCATACCACGGCGGCATGGGAACGCCACCGCTCTCATCTGTTTCTAGACTTGACTGCTCGGGATCGTCATTGCAAAGTCTGACGGAAATCATCAGGCGGCTGGGCAAACGGCTTCGCACTCTGCTCAGCGCATTCCGGCCCGCAAACGTGGAGGCCCGCTACCGGGTGGTCCTGGGTGTGTGCAACCGGCTCCCCTTGCCGGTCCCTACCAGGCAGCGGTTGTTGTCGTGGGGCGTGCGTCACATCGTGGGCCGGGCTCCCGGCGCGCTCCCCGCGGACGTTCGCCCAGCCCAGGAGCGATGGAGCAAGCACGGACATGCCCGCCTTCACCAGCTTCTGCAGGGCGACGAACGCCTGGTCTGCCCCGCAATCGAAAATCCGACAGTCTCGTTCATCGTCGTCTTGCATAACAGCGCACACCTGTCCTTGCTCAGTCTGGAGTCCATCGTTGCGAATGCTACCGTTGGCTATGAGTTGATCGTCGTGGACAACGCCTCCAGCGACGATACTGGGCTGATGCTCGAGCGCTTGCAGGGTGCAAGAATAATCCGCAACGAAACCAACGCCGGGTTCGGTCCGGCATGCATGCAGGCTGTCGCCGTTGCGCGCCGGTGAGTACCTCTGTTTCTTCAACAATGACGCCCTGCTGGGTCCCGGCCGCGATCAGCCGCGGCGCTCGCCAATTTCGCGAATGCCAAGGTCGGTGCGGTCGGCGGAAAGGTGCTTCTCGCCAACGGTGCGCTGCAGGAGGCCGGCGACATCGTGTGGTCGGACGGCAGCGCGCTTGGGTTACGGACGAGGCGATGACCCGCAGTCTTCCCGCAATACGAGTTTCGCCGTCCCGTGGACTTCTGCTCTGCGGTCTTCCTGATAACGCCGAGGCGACTGTTCGCTGAACTTGGCGGATTTAGTTCCGAGTTCGCGCCCGCATACTACGAAGACACTGACTACTGCATGACCCTGTGGCAGAGAGGCTTTCAAGTCATCTACGAACCTCTCGCGGTCATTCGACACTATGAATCGGCGACATCGGGCGGCAACGAGTTTGCGCAATCGCCCGCATGGCCGAACATCAGAAGAAATTCCTGCAGAAGTGGAGCGCTGCGTTGCAGCGGCACTATGCCCCGGACCCGTCTCACGTTCTGCGCCGCGCGCATAGCCATTAATTCCGGCGGCCTGCGCATCCTCTACATTGACGACCGTGTGCCGCATAGAACGCTGGGCTCCGGCTTTCCCAGAAGCAATGACATCCTCACCCAGCTCGTGTCGCTTGGCCATCACGTAACCTGCTCGACCTTCACCTTTCCCTTGTTGCGAGACGAATACTCCGACATCCCAAGGGAAGTTGAGCTGTTCGACGGGCTGCGTAATCGTGCGGCGCTGGTGAGCGACTACTTCCGGTGGAGTGACGTCGTATGGGTCAAGCCGTCCGCACAATTTGCACGTCCTGCTGACCGAATGCATGCCCGGCCAAACCTCTCGACGTTTCAGGCTGGTCTACGACGCGGAGGCCATTTTCTCCGACCGAACGCGGCAGCAGGCGGAACTTGAAGGCCACAAGTCCGAGACGAGCCTACCCTTTGACGAACTCGCGCTGGCCCGTTCGGCTGACACCGTAGTTGTGGTCTCTGAGAGTGACCGAGCTGCGATGCTGCAGTCGGGTGTGGGCCGCGTGCACGTGGTCGGACATCGCCTGGCGCCGGCTCCGACCTCCCCGACGTTCGCCGAGCGCAGTACCTTCCTGTTTATCGGAGGAGTGCACGGCTCGAACAATCCGAATGCCGACTCAATTCGATATTTTTGCCGCGCCGTTTGGCCGGCGGTGCAGAAGGCCACCGGAGCAACATTCATCGTTGCGGGCTACGGGACCGACGAGATCCTGGGCGACCTGAACAGCGCCACCGTGCATGTGCTTGGACCGCAGGAAAACTTGATGCCTCTCTACGAACAGGCGCGGGCGTTCGTCGTTCCCACTCGATATGCGGCGGGTTTGCCGTTCAAAGCTCATGAGGCCGCTGCGTTCGGTGTGCCCCTGGTGGTCTCCGACATCATCGCGCGCCAGTTAAAATGGCAGGACGGTGTCGACTACCTCGTCGGACCAGAAGCCAACTCGTTCGCAGAACAATGTATCCGGCTGTATGGCAATCAAGAGCTTTGGGAGACCCTGCGCGCAAACGCTTTGCAACGCGTGGCGGATGAGCTCAGTCCTGACGCTTTCACGCAGAGTATCCAGTCGGTTTTACGCGAGGTAGCCGCCGACGGTCACTTAGAGCGCTGACCCGCCGGCTTCCATTCATGGCAGATTCCTCAACAGCACGCTTCCTCAAGGTCTTCCTGGGACTGCTGACCCTCACGACCTTCGCCATTGCGCAATCGGTCTATCAGGCGATCGTCGGCAATCCGGAGTTCATCCAGCTCAATCGGGTTACGCATGGCGACTTGCTGCTGATTGTGTTTGTGTTCAACGTCCTCCCGGCGGCGGTTTTCGCGTTGCTATGGTTGCTGGTCCGGAGTTGGAGCGAGCGCTTTGCCGCCGGCTTTCTTAGCGTCTCGCTTTTCCTGCTCCTGACGCCGTTCTTCCTGGAGTTGCACAAGAAGTATCTAGCGCCGCAGCTGCACTTCCGGCACAACACAGTGCTGCTTCTGATCCCTCTGGCATTGGCAGCGGCAATCGTCTTCCGTTACCGAACGGAGTTCGAACGCTTTCTGCTGGTGTTGTCGCCGGTAATCGTTATCTTTCCTGCCCTATTTCTGTGGCGCGCGTGGCGCGAAGTGTTGCCGCTAGTCCCTCCACCCGCCGCGATGACGAAGGCCGAGCCTGCCGAATCCAAGCCCGGGCCGCCGATCTTCATTATGGTGCTGGATGAGTTCACGCGAGCGGCTTTGCTGGACAGGAACGGCATTATTGACGCATCGCGATTTCCCAATTTCGCCAGACTTGCGCAGCAGAGCACGTGGTTCAACAACGCGACGGCAAACGCGGAGGCTACCACTCGCGCGATCCCGGTGATCGTAACGGGCAATTTTCCGCAGGGTTACGATCCGTCCGATGCCGCGTATCCTGATAATCTTTTTCGGCTGCTCGCCCCGGGATACAACGTCACAGTCCGTGAAAAAGAGACGCGCTTCTGTATCAGCCCCGAATATCGCTGCCCGGATGCGGAGCGGCTAGGCAGCAAAACGCATCTGCTGCGGGCAGTGGCGCAGCTTTATCTTTTGCGTATCGCTCCCTTGTCCGTGGTTCTGGATCTGCAGGCCGCCGAGTTGCGCGAAGAACTGGCGCGCTTTCGCGATTTCCTGGGTGAGATCGCGCCCCCGTCGGGTGGCAAGCCGGTGCTGGAATTCATGCACTACGAACTTCCGCACTCTCCCTATCTGCTGGCGCCCGACGGCACCATCCATCCCAGGAGCCCCAGCAGCTTCTACCATTCCCTGGCCGGAAACCGTGAAGTGCTGGAGGGCCTCCGCAATGACTATGAGATGCAAGTCGAGTTCGTCGACCACGAACTGGGTGAGTTTCTCGATCGCTTGAAGCAGGCAGGCGTCTATGACCAGGCGCTGGTGATTGTGACCGCCGATCACGGAGTGAGTTGGAAGCCGGAGGCTCCGGGACGCGTGCTGAGCGAGGCCAACGCTGACATGATCCTTCCGGTTCCCCTTTTCATTAAACTTCCAGGCCAGTCGCAGCCGAGCGTTTCGAGTGCCGATGTCCAATCGATCGACTTGTTGCCGACTATCGCCGCCATAGCCGGTGTCGAGGTACCTTGGGCGATTGCGGGACGCAACATCTACGGCGCAGACCCGGCCGCACGTCAGAAGATCATGGTCGACGCGGGTGGGCAAAAGTTCGAATATCCTCCTACCTTCGCGGCCACGATTCCGGAGAACGAAGGCCACTAGATGGCGCTCCCGATCCAAGTGGGGTCACGAAGGTACGGGTAAAGCGGCGCTCCAGCACCGCGACAACGCCCTCATTTCTTGTCATACCGAACCGACCTTAGTCGGTAAGAGGCCTGCTTTTCCGGCGCCGAGACGTTGAACCCGACCTTGCTCCCTAGAACTCTGCCTTGAGACGGACCGAATAGGTGCGCGGCGGCGCGATTGAGTTCCCCGAAAACAGACCTGCGAAGTTAATAAGGTTCAGCCGGTTGTTGAGGTTCATGGCGTCGAACTGAAGCCGCATCGCAACCGTATCCCGAGTCCAGACGTCAGCACCAACCGAAACATCCAGCGCGAACGAAGGCTTCACCCGTCCGCGCTCGAAGTTGACGCGGTCGATGACCTGCTGGCCATACTGGGCGAGCGCCTGTTCGTAGGTGCCATCGAAGTCGACCGGGAGGCCGCTGCCGTATTCGTGCTCCAACTGCGCCCCACAGGCGTGGCAGGAACTGGTAGCAAAAACGCGTCCGTACCGTATTGCGCTGGTCCTGCGAGACCCAGAAACGCCCAGACAAGTCCGTCAGAGCATTGGTCGCTTCCTGTCCCAGGAACAGGCCTCCGGTGACCGGAAAATAAGCCGATCCCACCATGTAAGAGTAGCTGACAAAACCTGATAGTTTCCCCCAACGCGGGATATTCAGCTTGCCTTCTGCTCCATAGATCCGCGCTCTGCGGAATGCGATGGGAAAGCCGATGGGAGTGTTCAGCAACAAATCGTCATCAGCGAAGTTGTTGACGTTCCGCACGTACGAGTTCACGTCCAAGCTGGCCCTGCCCAGCAATCCCTTCATCATGCCGAGCTCGTAGTAATCACCATGGGAGGGCTCCACCGGGAGCCGCAGAACATCCGGGTTCAGCACCACCACGGTCGGCGAGCTGGAGAGCAGGATATTCTCGAACGACGGCGTCTGGAAGACCCGATCGTAGGCGGCATGTACAAGCAGATCGGCTTTGCCGAAATAGCGGCTCAATCCTATTCGAGGGCTGACCGCATTCTGATTGACCAGCAGCCGGTAGTGGTCCCAGCGTAGCCCCGCACTTACCGTCCAATTGCCCAGACGGATCAGGTCCTGCACGAAGGCCGATTGCTCCAGGTCCGGACGCCTTCCGATAAAGCTAAACGTGGTGGGCGTTCCCGGATCGAATTGTGAGGGGTCGGTGATGACGTCGGCGAAACGTTCATGAAGAAAAATATTGTCGGACTCGACACCAAACTTCCACTCCTGGTTGCCGTGATGAATCGAAACCGCCCCGTTGAAATAGGCCTCGCTGAAATGGTTGCGTTGGAACGCGATGATCGGCGTTGACAGCAGGTTTGAATTCAGCGACGTGTAATTATCGCGACCCATCCCCCGAACATCGGCCACAACGTTGGAAGAGAAGATGTGCTGATAGGTGGCGATCCCCATGTTCTCGTAGAGGTCGCCATCCTGTTGCTGACCGGCGGCCTGCTGCACTTGTTCATTGGGCACGTCATAACGAGCTTGGTCGTGCCGGACCATCAAGTACAGACGGTTGCGAGAGTCGAACTCCCGTTGATAGTTTCCGGCAAAGTCGCCCAGAGTCGCCGTGTTGGTGTAATTCTGGGGCACGGGCGGGTTCAGGTAGTGGCTGGTCATCGAACCGTCCGCGCTCACACCGAACATGTTCTTCCCTGAGAGATACTGCAGCATGGCATAGCCACCGGCGGTCTCGAAGCTCCCGCCGGACAGTACCACTTGTCCGTGAAAGCCCGCCTGGCTGTCTCTCGCGGTGTTGACCTCGATAATGCCGCCCATCTTTCTTCCGTATTCGGCAGGAATGCCGGCGGTGTAAACGCTCATCGATTCGACATTGTCCGCTTCAATCTCAGGCCCGAAACCGGGCGACCGGTTGTCGGTGAGCGGAATCCCATTGACCACGAACTGTGTCTGGTACTCTGATCCCCGGGGATGCAGGACCGCATTTCCCTCATAGAGCCACCCCGGCTGCGAGTTCACCAACTCCTGCAGCGAACGGCCTGGCAAGGAGGTTTCTCGGTCCTGAATCGTCTGCCGGCCGATCTCGTTTACTGCTCCCACGCGATCCGGATCGACGAGTGTGTCCTTGTCGCTGACGTTGACCGAGGTATTCACGCCCGCAACGGTCAACTTGATGCTGAGCTCTTTCGGAACGGCGGAGCGGATCTCGATCGATTGCGACAGCGCGGCGAACCCGTCGCGATTTACTTCCAGTCGGTACACTCCAAAGGGCAGGCGCTGGGCGTCGAGAGCGCCGGACTCGTCGGTGTGGAACGTTCGCCGAAACTGATTGGACTCACTCACCAGTTCCACTGCACTCTTCAGTCCGAGTCCGGCCGGGTCCATCACCCGCAGGCGCAGCTCCCCGGTCTTGCTCTGGCCAAAGAGCGGCAGCGCACACAGGAGAATGATGAGGACCCTCTTCATGGCAATGGCGATGCTGGCCTGCTCACTACGAGCAGATGGACGAATAGAGTCATTGTACGGGACGATGGACTACCTTTATACCTATGCTGGGCGGGATGGTAGTTGATCGAACGGATTTCTCGCGGACAGGGGTATTTGCGAAGGCACGGCTAAAACAGCGTCTCAGCGCCGCGTCCACCGCAAGCAAAATGAACGGCGGGGAGACGCTGCGGTTATCTTCAATGACCGTAGCGGCTCCCCGCGTTGCTGGTATAACGTCTCTCACGCCAGCCTGAAGGCTGGCTCTACCCATTCTCCGCCCTGTGCGGGCAGCACTTGCCTTCGATTCAGCTAGCGCTCTTACTTTTACCCGACCGGAACCGTGCTCAGCACCTGCTCGCGAACTTCTTCGTCCTTCTTGGCTTCCGCGCGCGAGGTTGGCAGAGCGATATCGAGCAGCTCCTGAATGGTCTTCACGTAATGCATGTTCAGGCCCTGAAGCTGTTCCGGCGTCAGGTCTTCGTCAACGTTCTGGCGGTTGTCCGCTGGCAGAATGATGTCGGTCACGCCCGCGCGTTTTGCCGCCAGGGTCTTCTCCTTGATGCCGCCGATCGGAAGCACATTTCCGCTCAACGTGATCTCGCCGGTCATCGCGGTCAGCGGGCGGACGGCTCGATCGGTCAGCAGCGAGACCAGGGCCGTGGCCATGGTCACACCGGCCGAAGGTCCGTCCTTCGGAATGGCTCCCGCCGGCACGTGGATGTGAATGTCGTGGTCGGCGAAGAAGCCTTCGTCGATGCCGAGCTCCTTCGCATTCGACCGCACCCAGGTCAGCGCCGCCTGCATGGACTCCTGCATCACCTGGCCGAGCTGGCCGGTCATGGTGAATCCGCCTTTGCCCTTCATCTTGTTGGCTTCGATGAAGAGGATGTCGCCGCCAGTCGGCGTCCACGCCAGTCCCACCGCCACGCCCGACCGCTTGGTGCGTTCGGCAATTTCGCCCTCGGTACGGATCTTCATGCCACCGAGCATGTCGTGCTGCTGCACCAGCTCCGGCGTCACCACCAGTTTGTCGTGCTTGCCTTCGGCGATGCGACGCGCCTGCTTGCGGCAGATGGTCCCGATGGTGCGCTCCAGGCTGCGCACACCGGCTTCGCGCGTGTAGTGGCGAATGATGAAGCGGATCGTCTCCTCCGGAAATTCGATCTGCTCGCGCGCTGATGCCGTTCTCCTCGATCTGCCGGGGGATCAGGTACTGGAATGCGATGTGTACCTTTTCCTCTTCCGTGTAGCCCTGCAGCTCGATGATCTCCATGCGGTCGCGCAGCGGATCGGCAATGGGATCGAGCATGTTCGCCGTGGTAATGAACAGCACCTTCGACAGATCGAACGGCACGTCGAGGTAGTTATCGCGGAAGCTGAAGTTCTGCTCCGGATCGAGCGCCTCCAGCAGCGCCGACGCCGGATCGCCGCGAAAGTCGCGTCCTACCTTGTCGATTTCGTCGAGCATGAAAACCGGATCGTTGGTTTCCGCGCGGCGGATGCCCTGCATGATCTGCCCCGGCAACGCGCCAATGTAGGTGCGGCGATGTCCGCGGATTTCGGCCTCGTCGTGCACGCCGCCCAGCGACAGGCGCACAAACTTGCGGCCCAGGGCGCGGGCAATCGACTTGCCCAGCGAAGTCTTGCCCACTCCCGGCGGTCCGACGAAGCACAGGATCGGGCCCTTCATATTCGGCTTCAGTCGACGGACCGACAGGTAATCCAGAATCCGGTTCTTCACCTTCTCCAGATCGTAATGGTCGGAATCGAGGATCTCCTTGGCCTTCAGGATATCCACTTCCTGACCGACGATTTCTGCCACGGCAGCACCGCCAGCCACTCGATGTAGTTGCGGGTGAGGCCGTAGTCCGCGGCCATCGGCGACATGCGGGCCAGCCGGCCCAGTTCCTTCAGGGCTTCCTTCTTCACGTCGTCGGGCATGCCCGCCGATTCAATCTTCTGACGCAACTCTTCCGCGTCGCGCGTGGTCTCGTCCTGCTCGCCCAGCTCCTTCTGGATGGCCTTCATCTGCTCGCGCAGGTAGTACTCGCGCTGCGTCTGCTGCACCCGGTCCTGCACTTCGCTCTGGATCTTGTTGCGCAGTTGCTGGACTTCCAGCTCCTTGGCCAGGTGCTGGTTGATCTTCTCCAGCCGCACGTTGACGTCGGGCGTCTCCAGCACGTCCTGCTTGTCGCGCGTCGACAGCGAGGGCAGCGAGGAGGCGATGAAATCAACCATGCGGCCGGCGTCATCGATGTTGGCCGCCACCGTCGAAAGTTCATCCGAAAGCGTCGGCGAGCCCGCCACGATCTGCTGAAACAGCGTCAACACATTTCGCTGCAAAGCCTCGATCTCGGAGCTCTTGGGAACCGGTATCTCGGGAATCGTCTCCACCGTCGCGTACATGAACGGAGTCAACTGCGTGTACTCCGTCACCTTCACGCGCTCCAGACCCTCGGCAAAAACAAACAAGCTCTGGTTGGGCATGCGCACTACCTTGTGCACCACCGCCAGGCTTCCTACCGCGATAAAGATCGGTAGGCTGCGGCGAATCGACGCGCGCTTCGCGCTGCGCCACCACCACAATGGTCTTGTCTTCACCCAGGGAGTTGATCAATTGAACCGAACTTTCCCGGCCAACCGTCAGCGGCAACACGGCGTGCGGAAACAGCACCGTGTCGCGCACCGGCAGCACCGGCAGGGTCCGGGCGGACGATGCATCGTCGCGCAATTCCGGGTCGGTCACCTTTAAATCTTTTGTTTCGTTAGACATATGACTCCTTGAGTCAATTACACTCAAGCTTTAGATGAGGCGCCTGCCGCAAAAGATGCAGACTACATTAGCTAGGCTTAGCAGGCGCGCGCTGGAAGCATGGTGCGCTCCCTCGCACCGCAATTGCTCGCCCAAGCGGTATATCGGCCACGCGACCAAGTTCCTTGAGGCCGTTCAGCGTTTCGGCGCCTCATTTCTCAAGAGCACTGGATTGTAATCAAGCGACGGGCAGCGTACAACCGCAATGAGGCTTTTACTGGCTGTTTTCCCAAAGTGGACGACATTGGCTTGCCCACCATGCTACGACCTAGCCCGCTCCGGAATTCGCCGCCGGATACACTCCCAGGATCTTCACAAACTCTGCGATCTCTCCCAGATGACGCAACGCGTTGCGCGCGGCTTCGTCATCTCCGCGAAGAATGTCCACAAAGAAAACGTACTCCCAGGGATGCCCGCGCAGCGGGCGCGACTCGATCTTGCTCAGACTGATATCGCGCAGGGCAAATACGCTGAGCGCCTTGAAGAGTACACCCGGTACATTCTTGAGGGCGAAACCAATCGAAGTCTTGTTGGCGCCCTTTGCCGATCTTCTTAGACCTGCTGATCAGCAGAAAGCGCGTGTAATTCTGCTGGTCGTCTTCGATCCCGGCCAGCAGCACGCGTCCTCCATATTGTCCGGCCGCTTGTTTCGGAGCGATCGCCGCTGCGTCGTGCAGCTTTTCCTCGACGATGTGGCGAACGCTTCCGGCGGTATCGTAGAACGGCACCGCCTGGATTCGCGGATGCGAGCGAAAGAACTTCCGGCATTGATCCAGCGCCACCGGATGCGAAAACACTTGTCGTATCGCGTTCAGCTTCACTCCCGGCATGGCGATCAGGTTGTGACGGATCCGCAGATAAAACTCGCGATGGACGAACACCTCGCGCGTGAGCAACAGATCGAAGTGCTCGGCCACCGATCCGGCGAGCGAATTCTCGATGGGGATGACGGCCGCCTGCACCGAGCCGCTCTCCACCCGGTCAAACACCTCCGCAGATCGAGCGCACGGAACCACGGTCGCGCCTGGCAGCATGTTGCCTGACGCTTCGTGGCTGAACGAACCCAGTTCTCCCTGAATCGCAACTTTCATGGTAATGCGCAGAGCATAACAGAGTGGCGCGCAAGGTTACGATTATGGGTTGCCTGGCAGAGCAAAATTTAGATCGCATATTCAGCGGCAGAATTTCCTGGCCCTCACAACCATCAGGCGCGCGGATTGCCTTCCAACGTAGTAGCTCAGGATAGTGAGCGTTTGCAAAAGATCGAAGGGGTGAAAACATGCTTTGGACGCTATTCGTGATCCTGTTGGTGTTGTGGTTGCTGGGCGTAGTGACCAGCTACACGCTGGGAGGATTCATTCACATTCTGCTCGTGCTCGCCGTGGTAGCACTGATCTTCCAGCTGATTTCCGGGCCGGAGAACAGTAGTCTAGAAGCACGTCGACATGCGAGTCGACCTTGTTGAAGTCTGAGGCGCCAGCTGCGACCTTGCAGCTCGGATAAAGTTCTTGAGAGTTTCAAAACCACGGAGGTGAGTAATGGATAAGGACCGAGTCAAAGGCAAGATTGACGATGCGGCCGGACGTGTCAAGCGTCAGGTCGGTGAATGGACCGGAGACACGAAAACTCAGGCCGAAGGCGCAGCCCAGCAGGTAAAGGGTAAGGCAGAAAATGCATGGGGCAAAGTGAAGGACGCTGCCCGCGACGCCACCGATACCGCCCAGAGCGAGCATCCGCAGCGCGAAGACATCGAGCAGGAGCGCCGCGACGAACAGGATGACGACAGAGATCGCAACGTCGCCTAACCGGCCATTGCGCACTTTTGCTCTAGCGAGGCGTCCTGTGGGGCGCCTTTCGCTTCTTCGCTCCTTCGATCAGCAAGATTTCCCGCGGCATCGACCAGGAACTTCGATCCGGGAGGAACGAAGGTTGTTGCGCTGTACTCAGCTATGATGGCGGGGCCCGGCAGCCTGATGCCGGTGCGCAAACCCGCTCGCTCATATACAGCGGTTGCTACCGAGCGACCGCCGAACCAAGTCGTTCGCTTCTCCACTTTCCGACCGGAGCTACTCTCCCTGCGACACCAGCTTCGCCGATTCACGTCGCGCTCTCGATTCGCGCTCGCAATCGCAGAGTCACCAGCTCGACTTCGCGATCAGGATGGCTATAGCCGTAGCGAAAGTGATGCTCCCGATGAAACTCGATCACGAAATTCGGCGAGAAGCTTACATTCAACTCGAAGCCTTGTCCGCGATAGCGAAGATCGGCACTACGCTCGAATTGCAGTCGGCCATCCCAACCTTCGTCTCGAAACTCTCGTTTCGCCCTCTGCTCCAGGGCCGCAAACTGCTCGCGTAGTGGACGCTGGTCGACAGGTCGGCGGCCCATGCTTCCACAGCACAGTCCGCGAATAATCCTTGACCACATCGCTGACCAGAATGCCGTAGGCAGAAAGCGCGCCCGGCATGACCGGAACGAGAACTTGCGGAATGCCCAGTGCCTGCGCCAGGTCGCAAGCGTGCAGGCCACCAGCCCCGCCGAAAGCAACCAGCGCAAAACTCCGCGGATCGTGGCCGCGTTCGATCGAGACCACGCGCAGCGCCCGCTCCATGTTGGCATTCACCACCCGGATGACGCCTTCCGCGAACTGCTCCAGTGACAGTCGCGTGACCTTGCGCCTTCAGCCATTCGCGAGTGAGGGCCTGCGTTCGCTTCAAGTCCAGAGTGAATTCTCCGCCGAGAAACAAGTCCGGCTGCAAACGTCCGAGCAGCAGGTTGGCATCGGTCACGGTGGGTTGCGTTCCGCGCCCGTAGCAGATGGGGCCGGGATCGGCGCCCGCGGATTCAGGTCCGACCCGCAACGCTCCGCCGGCGTCGAAGCGCGCCAGCGAACCGCCGCCGGCGCCGACGGTGTGAATGTCGAGCATGGGCACGCGCACCGGCAAGCCCGCCACCTCCGCCTCGTTGCTGGGCTTGGGCTCGCCACTCACCAGGGCGACGTCGGTTGAGGTTCCTCCCATGTCGAATGTGATCACCTGCTCGAAACCGCTGCGCCTGGCCATCGCCGCAGCCCCGACCACTCCTCCTGCCGGGCCGGACAGAACCGTTCGCACCGGCTGGCGCGCACGCCGATTCCAGCGACGTAATGCCGCCGCTGGATTGCATCACGAAGACTCGTGATGCTTTGGCGCCCTCCCAGCCGCGCTGCCGCATTCGCGTGTCCAGACGCTGCAGGTAACTCTGCATGACGGGCTGCAAGTACGCGTTGACCACAACCGTGCTGGCGCGTTCGTACTCGCGAAACTCCGGCAACATCAAGTGCGAGAGAGACAGCGGCAGACCCAGTTCTTCCAGCACCCGGCCGATGGCGCGCTCGTTGTCTGGGATTGGCAAAGGCGAACAGCGTCGAGACCGCAATCGATTCCGCGCCACTGGCATGGACATCGCGTGCCAACAACCGCAGGTCCTGCCGGCGAGGGCGGTTGCAGGACTTCGCCATCGCAACTCACGCGCTCGGGCACGCCGAACCTCATTCCGCGTTCCACCAGCGGAGGTATGCGTTGAAACGCAAGGTCGTAGAGCCGAGGCCGGGCCTGCCGTCCAATCTCGATGGTGTCCTCGAACCCGGCGGTGGTAACGAACGCCACCCGGGCGCCTTTGCGTTCCAGAAGAGTGTTGGTGCCCACGGTGGTCCCGTGTAGCAGGACGATCTCCCCAGTGCATCCGGTGCGCGCAACCGCTTCCGCGATGGATTGCGAAGGATCGCCCGGGGTGGAGAAGACCTTCACCATGCGCAACCGTCCGCGTTCGATCCAAACGCAGTCGGTGAAAGTTCCGCCGGTATCCACGGCTATCCGGGAAGGCGTCTTCGAGCTTTGCTTTTGAGAAGCGGCCATGGTCGAGCGAGCACTTGGCGCGGAGAATCGCCGATTTTAGCACGCGCTTGGCGACGGCTACAGGGCTTTTCCCATCAGGAATGCATCCAGCGAATGACTGGCGTAATAGCCCGGCAGCGTGCGCAGTATCTGATAGCCAAGCTTACGGTAGAGCCGCAAAGCGGGCTCGTTATTCACCGCTGTTTCCAGGTACATTTCTTTGCAGCCGAAGATGCGCAGGCGGCGCTCGCATTCGTCCATAAGCAGCGACCCCAGCCCCAGCCGGCGCGCTGCGGGAACAATATCGAGGGTCAGGATCCGCCCCGCTTTCTTCCGAACTCCATGCGCAATGACGAAGCCCGCAATCTGACATGCGGAAGGCTCATCCCCGTCAGAACACAATTCGTCCGACTCGGCCACCAGAGTTATCGCGTTGCGCCGGGTGATAAAGCCGCTCAATTCCATCTGCGTGTAGGAAATGCCATCCGGAAAGCAAAGCTGGTCAATTTGCCACAGGCGGTCAAAGTCGGCGGCGCGATAGTCGCGAAGGTTGAACTCCACGTCAGCAGTTTGGGGCTTCGAAGGTGGGTCGCGCAAGTACTCTCCGCGGACCGATGCAATTTCAGAATTGCGGCGCCCGCAGAGCTCGGGTAGAGCGTCGCGTCAAATGCATTTCCTACTGGGTTGGCTCGCTAAAGTTGCGCAGGCGACTGCCGATAGGTACTACAGGAAGCGAACGTCCTCCTGAGTGAGACTCCTTGTGCTACCTTCCCAGCCAGCGTTCCCGAGCGTCTGGCTGGTTTTTTGCGTATGGAGAGTCGAGCGCAAGGTTCGTGGCGTCTACTGCCGGTAGTGAGCGCCACCGTGGCGCACGTCGGCGCCGCGCACCCAGAAAATCACATCTTCGGCGATATTGGTGGCGTGGTCGGCGATGCGCTCCAGGTTGCGCGAGATGAGCAGCACATTGAGCGCCGGCGCGTCACCGCGGGTTCGTTGTGCATCTTCTGGACCAGCACAATGAAGGCTTCATCCTTCATGCGGTCGACGATGCCATCCATCTGGAGAACGGCCTCGGCCACTTCGGCTTTGCCATCGAGGAAGGCCTCGAGCGCGCGTTGCACCATGGTGCTGACGCTGTCGGCCATGCGCGGAATATCCACCGGCAACTGCACCTCGGGTTCGCTGATCAGGTCGAGCACCCGTTGCGCAATGTTCACCGCCTGGTCGCCCACGCGCTCCAGGTCGGCGTTGATCTTCAGCACCGCCAGGATGAAGCGCAGATCGACCGCCATGGGCTGCTGCATGGCCAGCAGGTCGAGCGAGAGTTCATCGATCTCGCGTTCGGCTTCGTTGATCGCATTTTCCCCGGTCAGCACCATCTGGCAGTACTTGCTGTCGCGGGTGCGGTAAGCTTCGGTGGCGCGATCGATGGCCTGCTCGGCAAGGCCTCCCATCCGCAACAGTTTTTCTTTCAGTTCGTCCAGTCCCTGCTGAAAGCGGCTGCGCATTATCCAAACCTGCCTGTAATGTAGTCTTCCGTCCGCTTGTCGGCGGGGGTGGTAAAGATCTTCTCCGTCTTGTCGTACTCGATGAGACTCCCCATCAGGAAAAACGCCGTGAACTCGGCCACGCGAGCCGCTTGCTGCATATTGTGGGTCACGATGACCACGGTATAGTGCTGCTTCAACTGAAATATGAGTTCCTCGATCTTGCTGGTCGAGATGGGATCCAAGGCCGAGGCCGGCTCGTCCATCAACAGCACTTCGGGCTCGACCGCCAGGGCGCGCGCGATGCACAGCCGTTGCTGTTGTCCGCCGGAAAGACTGGCGCCCGACTTCTTGTGCAGGTAGTCCTTCACCTCGTCCCACAAAGCCGCCAGCTTCAGCGAACGCTCCACCAGTTCGTTCATCTGCTTGCGGTTGCGGAAGCCGTTCAGCTTCAGGCCTGCCGCGACATTGTCGTAGATCGACATGGTCGGAAACGGATTCGGCTTCTGGAAGACCATGCCGATGCGGCGGCGCACCTCGACCGGGTCCGAGCCGCTGCCGTAAACATCCATCTCGCCGACTTTGACGGAGCCTTCGGCGCGGGCTTCCGGAATGGTCTCGTGCATGCGATTGAGGCAGCGCACGTAGGTGCTCTTGCCGCATCCCGAGGGACCGATGACCGCGGTTACGTGGTTGGCGGCCACTGTCATGTCGATGGACTTCAGCGACTGGTTCTTGCCATACCAGGCGTTCAGTCCACGCACTTCGATTCCGACACCCATACGAGCTCTTACGCTCCCTTCATCATTCCGCGGCTGGTGGTGATGCGGACCGCGGCAACCGCGCCCACGATCAAGACGATCAGGATCAGCGCTCCGGCCCAAGCCTGCTTGTGCCAATCGTCATACGGCGAAATGGCGTAGGTGAAAACCTGCAATGACAGCGCTGCGGTGGGCTGATTCAATTTCAAGTTCCAAAACTGATTTCCGAAAGCGGTGAACAGCAGCGGGGCGGTTTCTCCCGCCACGCGGGCGAAGGCCAGCATGCAGCCGGTAATCACGCCGGCCGAAGCGGTGCGCAGCGAGATCGAAAGCGTCGTCGCGCCACTTGGGAATACCCAGTCCGTAGGCGGCTTCGCGGATCACGTTGGGCACCATCAGCAGCATTTCTTCCGTCGCGCGCGCGACCGTGGGGATCATCATGATGCCCAGCGCCACGCCGCCGGAAAACGCCGAGAAGTGCTTTTGCCGGACCACGATCAGCGAGTAGACGGCAATGCCGATCACGATCGAGGGCACGCCGTTCAACACATCGGCGGTGAAGCGGATCAAGTCGCCAAAGCGATTGCGCCCATATTCCGCCAGATAAATGCCCGAACCGATGCCCAACGGCAGCCCGATCACGCTGGCGATCGCCAGGATCAGACCCGTACCGACGATGGCATTCGCCATGCCGCCGCCCAGCCTCACCCGGAGGTTTCGGGGTCTGGGTAAGGAAGGCGAGGTTGACCGAGCCAATTCCCTTAATCACCAGGTAAACAAAAATCGCGAGCAGAGGAACCAGCACCAGAATGGCGGCTAGGACGGCGAATGCCGTCGCTCCCTGATTGGTGAGGCGGCGCCAGAGACTGACCTCCTGCGACGTGGATGGTGGCACGGAATCAGGCACGTACCCTCGCAGTTCCGCCGGTGATGCTCCAGACCAGCAGCCGGGCCAGCGCGTTGACGATGAGCGTCACGATAAACAGCGCCAGACCGATCTCGACCAGGGCGCTGAGATACAGATCGCCCGTGGCTTCGGTGAATTCGTTGGCGATGACGCTGGCCATGGTGTAGCCCGGCGCAAACAGCGACTTGGCGATCTCGGGACGGTTGCCGATCACCATGGTCACGGCCATGGTTTCGCCCAGCGCGCGTCCGAGTCCGAGGATGACGCCGCCCACGATGCCGATTCGCGCATTCCGCAGAACGCCCATGCGGATCATCTCCCAGCGCGTGGCGCCCAGCGCCAGCACCGCTTCGCGCTGGTTCTGCGGAACAGCCGTCATCACCTCGCGCGTGATGGAGGCAATGACCGGCACAACCATGATCGCCATGATGATGCCTGCCGCCAGCATGCCCAGACCGTACATCGGACCGCTGAAGAATCCTGTCCAGCCCAGGGTCTTCGCCAGAAAGGGCTCGACGTACTCGCGCAGCAGCGGAGCCAGTACGAAGATGCCCCACAATCCGTAAATGACGCTGGGAATGGCGGCCAGCAATTCCACCAGGAACGAAATGATGGCGCGCAGCCGCTGCGGGCACATCTCGGTGATGTAGACCGCCACACCGATCGACAGCGGCACCGCCAGCAGCAGAGCCAGAAACGACGAAACCAGCGTGCCGTAGATGAACGGCATCGCCCCAAAACTGCCGTTCTACCGGGTCCCAGTCGTGCCCGTAGAAGAAGTGCAATGCCGAACTGGTGCAGCGACAAGCGCGACTTGTCGATCAACTCCCACGCCACCAGCACGACAATCGCAAACACTGAAATCGCGCTGAGAAGAATAATCACGCCAAACACCGCGTCGGGAATGCGGCTGGCTGCGGGGATGGCTGGTGCGAATCTTCTGCAGCACGGTAGAGGCTGCTGTCTTCCGCTCCCGGCTCACCTGCGCCATCGACGGGATCGCCGTCGCGGGTTTCTGGAGCTGTCCCAGGCGGTTCGGTCGGATTCATTGGGTCGACGCTATCAGACATGTGTTACAGGAGCATTACAGAGCAACTAGCAATTAGCGACCAGCAACTAGCCGCTAGCAGGTGACGGCGGCATTCCCGTACGCCGAACTCTTGTTGTGCCAGGCGCCCGTCGGAGGCTGAAGCCGCGCCGCTCACAATCGGATGCAGAACCCAGCTTCTACTAATTGCTAACTGGCTAGCTGGCTTCTTGCTAGGGCTTGATCTGTTTGGTGATCGCGGCCTTTTCCATCTCCACCACCTGTGTGGGCAGAGGAGCGTAAGAGAGCGCCTGGGTCATGGTCTGGCCCTTGTCCAGCATCCAGAAGAGAAAGTCCTTCAGGATCTTCCCCTTGTTGGCATCCGTCGGATTGGTCGGAACCAACAGCCAGGTGAAGCTGGCGATAGGATAAGCGTTCTTGCCGGGAGGATTGGTGATCGACACCCGGAAGTCGGCCGGCATCTTTACTCCCACCGCGGCCGCCGTGGTCGACTCCAAGCTGGCCTTGATGAAATTCTTCGAAGAATTCTGCACGCTGCCGTACGGAATCTTGTTCTGCAAGCGCGTAGATCAGTTCGATGTAGCCGATGGAGCCGGGTAGCTGGCGTATCGAACCCGCCACGCCTTCGTTGCCCTTGCCGCCGATGCCGACCGGCCACTTCACCGAGGTGCCTTTGCCGACCGCTGCTCTTGCCAATCCGGGCTCACCTTGGACAAGGTAGTCGGTAAAAATGTAGGTCGTGCCGCTGCCATCGGAGCGGTGCGCCACCGTGATGTTCTGGTCGGGAAAATTCATTCCCGGATTCGCGGCGGTGATTGCCTTGTCATTCCACTTGGTGATCTTGCCGAGAAAGATTCCGGCCAGGGCCTCAGGAGTGAACTTCACTTCTCCACTGACGCCAGGAATGTTGTAGGCAGGCACCACGGCGCCGAGCACGGTCGGAACGTGCAGCACCTTGACCTTCGATTCCGCCATCTGCTGGTCGGTCATGGGACCGTCGCTGGCCCCGAAATCCACCGTTCCGGCCTGCACCTGGCGAATGCCGCCTCCGCTACCGATGGACTGATAGTTGATCTCGATGTCGGAATGCAGGTTGTGATACTCGTTGAACCACTTGGAATAAATGGGGTAAGGAAAGGTGGCGCCGGCCCCGTTAAGAGTCGTCTGCGCAAGCGCGCAGCTGGCGAGCACAGCGATGCAGAGGAGCACCCTGAGAGAGCGAATCACGTAGTTTCCTCCTGAGATTGGCCACAGATCAATTCCTATCTAGTTTTACCTGTGGATTGTTAACAACTCCGTTACATGCGAGTGAATTTCGCGTGAACACGAGCAGGGCAACGGCATTCGGCCGGATGACGCGTGCCAGGTCGCTGACAGCTCTCGTGTTAATCGCAACGCCGACGTTCCATCGCGCTAGCACTTCGCAGATGGGACTGCCTGCCGAGGCTCCGTGGCTCTCAACAGCTCGCCGACGAGGACCTCACTCCAGGTTCGCAGCCATGCCACGATGGCCGTTCTGGGTTGCTGAGGCACGGGAGTGGGCTCCGGCTCCCCACGCTCACGTGCGGCTTGTGGCGGTCGCTTGGAACATGGCCTCTCTCCGTGCACGGCGCATGTATTTAGTTGCACGGTGCAGAGTTGCTGCGCGATGAATTTCGGATGAAATTCGCGGCTCCGAAATGTCCAGCTAGCAGCTCAATTGCGGATTTTTCTGTCGCCTCTTCAGGTCTTCGATGAACATCTGCTCCATCGGCTTATCGTAAGTGCGCAAAACGTGGCGGACGCTGTGACCGCTCACCAGATGGCAAACTTCCTCGGCAAGGTTCTTGGCGTGGTCGCCGGCGCGTTCCAGCGACTGCGTCATGAAGAGCACGTGGAAACTCTCCTGGCGGGGAGCGCCGTCGTGGTTTTCAATGTGCCGCAGAAAAATGAGATTGCGCAGGCGATCGAGCTCTGCATCGGAACGCAGCACCGCCAGCGCACGATTGAGATCGCGCTGACTGAAAGCATCGTGCACATCGGCGAGCATCTTCTCCAGTCGCGACGCCATTACGGTGAGATCGCGGATGTCCTGCAACTCGATGCGGCTACCCACGGCGGCGGCGCGATTGCTGCAGTTCAGCAGGAGATCGCCGATACGCTCCAGGTCGATGATGAACTTGAGGCACGCCAGCAGTTCGCGGGCCTGCTCCTCGTCCACCTTGGTGATGATCGAGGTCACGCCCTGATCGATGAGGCGATCGAGCGTGTCGAGTTCCTTCTCGCGCTCGCGGACTCCGTCCGACAGAGAAGGCACGCCGGTGGCGATTCCCTCGGCGACAATTCCGGCTGCAATTCGGGCCACGCGACAGGCCTGGAGGGTCTGCTCCCGCAGCTCTGCGCAGATCGCATCCGGGCTGGGTGGCACCAATTCGGCTGAACTCATGATGGAGTGTCTCGAAACCACCCGCAGCGACACGTCCGAGCCGGCCTGGACACACTGGGCCACCAGCGGGTGAATGTGCGAGCGATGCATTCAGAGATAAATAGCGATTGTGAATTCCTGATGAAATCCACATGAAGTTCGCTTGAATTCACAGGCAGGCGTATTCAAATTGCATACGCGATGACCGCTAGGCGCTCGACCGGCGCAGGCTGCCGAGGCAAGGTGAAGTAGAACGTGGAACCGTGATTCAGTTCGCTCTCCGCATGAATTGTCCCGGAGTGGGCGCGCACAACGTGTTTCGCGATGGCCAGGCCCAAGCCGGTGCCTCCCGACTCGCGCGAACGCGCTTTGTCCACCCGGTAGAAACGCTCAAACAGCCGTGGAAGATGTTCGCTGGAAATGCCGGAACCGAAATCACGAACGTAGAATTGCACGCCGTCTTCGGTCTCGCACGCGCCCACCAGGATCTTCCCGCCGGTGTCACCGTACTTCAAGGCGTTGTCAATCAAGTTGGAAAGCACCTGGTGAATGGCATCGCGGTCAACCGAGACGGTGGACGTTGCCGTGTTCATCAACGACAACTCGATGCCGCGGCTGGCGGCGAGCTCGTGAAAGGTCTGCACCGCATCCTCCAGCAACTCGCGCGGCAGTGGCCGGTTGGAAATTGAAGTTCTGCTCGCCTGACTCGACCCGCGCCAGGACCAGCAAGTCCTCGGTGAGGCGGGCCATGCGCATGGCATTCTTGCGGATAATCTCCAGAAACTCGCGCACGTTCTCCGGCAGACCGGGGTTGTCGAGCAGAGTCTCGGAATACCCCTGGATGGACGTCAGCGGTGTGCGCAGCTCGTGCGAGACGTTGGCAATGAAATCGCGCCGCGTTTTCTCCACCCTCTCGATTTCGGTCTGATCATGCAGCACCGCGACCGCACCGCCTCCAGGCATGGGCGCGGCGGTAACGTCGAAGATACGTCCCGAGAAAATCTTGGCGGCGTTGGCCACCGTTACGTCACGCTTGTCCAGCGCGTACTGCACCGCCATCAGGATTTCGGGATCGCGCAACGACTGCACCAGCGGCGCTCCCAAGCGCACTCCGCCCGGCAGCAGACGTTCCATGCGCTGGTTGGCCCACAGCACGCGCCCGTCCTGGGCCACCGCAATGACAGCTTCCTGCATGGAGTTCAGCAGGGCTTCCAGCGTCTGGCGGCTGTTCTCAAGAGCGCGGAATCCGTCCTCCAATTTGCGCGCGGTCTTGTCGAGCGCGGAGGCAACGTGCGCGATCTCGTCAGTCGACTCCTCCTGAATGCGCGCCGAAAGGTCGCCGGCTGCGACCCGTTCGGCGAAGTCGGTGATCCGAACCAGCCTGCGGCTGATGGAGTAGGTCGCAACGATCGCGAGCAGCATGGCGATCAAGCGCCGCGACCAGCGCCCGCTTCCAGCAGATCGAGGCCGATGCGGCGATTGGCCTCCCGGATCGCCGACAGCGGATAGGCCATGCGCACGGCTCCGCCGGGAATTGGCGCCGCTACGTAGAGCAATTCCACTCCGATGGTCTGGCTCAAGCGCGTCGAGCTTCCCACCTGGCCATGCAAGGCGGCGATGAACTCCGGCCGGGTGGCATGGTTCTCCATCTCGCCGGGATTTGCCTCGGAGTCGGCCAGCACCTTGCCGGAGGAGTCAATGACGGTCACCCGCGCGTCTGCTGCGGCGGCGGCCTGCTTGGTAATTTGGTTGAGCGACGCCGGGGGAGCTTCCTGCGACGCGGGAGGCAAACATCAGGGTCTTTTGCCGCAGCGAGGTCTCAATCTCGCCGCGCAGCATTCCTACCCAGGCATGACGTACCAGTACAGCCATGGTGAGGGTGCAAGCGACGATGACCAACAGCGCCGCGAGATACAACTTCAGGAAGATCCTGCTCTTCACGAATGGCTCGTCACGATTTAGGAATCTCGAAGCGGTAGCCCGCTCCCCGTACTGTCCTCAGATAACGTGGCTCGTCTGGATTCTCTTCTATTTTCTCGCGGATGCGGCGTACATACACGTCCACCGAGCGCGGCGTGACATAGTGAGTGTCGCGCCATACCGCGTCGAGCAACTGGTCGCGCGTGAATACCCGTCCGGGATGGCGAGCCAGATATTCCAGCAGGCGGAACTCGGTCGCCGTGGTCTGCGTCAGCTGCCCACGCACCATCAGAGTCATTCCGCCGCTGTCAATCTCGATATCGCCGGCTTTTACCAGCAGCGGGCGCCAGTGGACGTTCAAATCGCCGCAGCACCGCCCGCACCCGCGCCACAAGTTCGCGTGGACTGAACGGTTTGGGGACGTAGTCGTCGGCGCCGAGTTCGAGCCCCATAACGCGGTCGGACTCGCTGGTCTTTGCGGTCAGGAAGATCACCGGAATCATGGCCAGCGCGGAAGTCTGTCGAATGCGGCGGCAAAGCTCCAGTCCGTCTCCTCCGGGAACCATGATGTCCAAAAGGAAAAGCGCCGGGGCTTGCTTCTCGGCTTCCGCAATCACGCCCGCGGTTGCAGCAAACGTCCGGACACCGTATCCGGCGGCCTCCAGATGATGACTGACCAGCCGCGAAATGTCCGTGTCGTCTTCCACGGCAAAGATGGTTTGTTTCACGGCTGTATTGTAGCCGACGGTAGGCGATGGACTGTCATGTGTAGGTATCACAGGAATACAGTACACATACCTCTGTTACAGGATGATGAACCCGAGGACGCGAATTCTGCAACGTATCTGGATTGGCAAGGACATGACATTCCCGATCGCAAATCCGTTGCCAATAGGAAAGGCCCCACCCAAGCGGAGCCCCAATCGAATCCTAAGTCACGACGGCACTGGGAGAGCGGCGCTTCAGAGGCTGTCAGGAAACTCCTGTGCCGGGCGGTGGGTGGAACAAAGCAGTCTGCAGCCGCCCAGCGGCAACAGGTGATAGCCCACACCTTCAGGTGTGGGAAGGCATAAGTGGAAAATTACGAGTCCGCTTCAGCGGACAGCAGAAGTTCGTAGCAGCCTCTTCAGCGCCGCATTAGCGATCTTTCCTGCAAGCGCAACCGCACCAAGAACTAAACCGCTTTAGCTCGCACTGGTGAGCCATGCGCGCGTCAGGTAATCGGTCATGGTGAGCCCAAGCAACAGGAAGAGGAAGAACATCGCAGCGACGACGGTCGCCATGGTCAACTTCGGTGCTGTACCGCAGATGCATGAAAAACAGAACCACCAGCGTGCCTTTGATGGTCGCTATCACCAGCGCCACCACGATATTGAAAACGCCCAATTCGACCGTCGCCGCGAATACCGTTAGGGCGGTGCACACCATCAAAGCAGCCCAGATCGCCACATAAAGGCTCACTGGCACAAGGTGGGACATGGGATCGAAATGTTCTTCTTGCGTATGTTTCATCATCGCTAGCCGCCGTGTTTCTTGCTGATCAAATAGAGCAACGGGAATAAATAAATCCAGACCAAGTCGACGAAGTGCCAGTACAAGCCGACATTTTCCACCGGAGTGAAGTACGAGCGGCTGTAAGCGCCCATCAGGCCCGCAATCACGATCCAGGCCACCAGGCCAATGCCGATCACCATGTGCAGGGCGTGCAGTCCGGTCATCGCCCAGTACAAGGAAAAGTAGATCTCCGTATGCTGCGGGATCGCTGGCCGGATGCGCCGGGTCACCGGTCTCGAAATGGAAGTTCGGTCCGGGAAATTCGTGATTCACCCAGTGCTCGTGATACTCCACCGCCTTGATTCCGAGAAATCCAAATCCGAAGAGGATGGTGATCAGGAGCAGGACCACCATGAGCTTGGGCTTGCCCATCTGCGCAGCCCGGACGCCCAGCGCCATGGTCAGCGAACTGCAAATGAGCACGGCGGTGTTGGTCGCGCCCAGCCAGATGTTCATCTTCTGGCTGCCTTCCACGAAGGCATGGTAGTACGAGGCGCGGTACACCAGATACGCGCAGAACAGCCCGCCGAAGAACATGATTTCGGTCAGCAGGAACATCCACATGCCGAAGGTGGAGGTTTCCTGCTGCTGCTCCATGTCGGCAAAGTGATGTTGCAGCGCGCGCTCAGCGACCTGAATATCGCCTATATCGCTAGTGGCCAACGGTGACCTCCTCCTGCGGCTGATGTTCGTAGTCGTAAGCTTCCCAAGTCACAATCGGGGTCTCGTCGAAGTTGTGGGTCGGCGGCGGCGACGACGTCATCCACTCCAGTCCTACCGCGTTCCAGGGATTGGGGCCGGCATCCTCTCCGTAGCGCAGCGACCACACGAAATAGATCATCGGCAAGACGTAGCCCACAGCCAGGATCGAAGCGCCCGCCGTCGAGAGTACGTTCAGCACCTGGAATTCCGGCGGATAAGCATGGTAGCGGCGCGGCGAACCCATGTAGCCGAGAATGAACTGCGGGAAGAACGTCGTGTTGAAGCCGACGAAAACCAGCAGCGCCGACAACTTGGCCCAGCCCTCGGGATACATTTTGCCGGTCATCTTGGGCCACCAGAAATGCAGTCCTGCCATGTAGGCCATCACCATGCCGCCGACCATCACGTAATGGAAGTGCGCCACCACGAAGTAAGTGTCGGTGACATGCACGTCGATGCCCAGCGATGCCAGGAATACTCCGGTCAGGCCGCCGACCGTGAACAAGTCCGATGAAGCCGAAGGCGTAGAGCATCGGCGTGTTGTAGCTGATCGACCCCTTGTACATGGTCGCGGTCCAGTTGAAGATCTTGACCGCCGACGGGATGGCAACCAGATAGCTCAAGAGCGAGAACACCAGCGCTGCATAGACCGAGATTCCGGCAACGAACATGTGGTGCGCCCAGACCAGGAAGCCGAGGACGGCAATCGCGATCGAGGCCAGGGCGACGAACTCATAGCCGAAGACGCGCTTGCGCGAGAAGCAGGTGACGATCTCGCTGATCACGCCCATGCCGGGAAGAATCATGATGTACACGGCCGGATGCGAATAGAACCAGAACAAATGCTGGAACAGAAGTGGATCGCCACCCAGTTGCGGGTTGAATACGCCGATGTGGAAAGCGCGCTCCAGCGCCACCAGCAGCAGCGTGATGGCGATGACCGGAGTTCCCAGCACCATGATGAGCGCGGCTGCGTAATTCGACCAGCAGAACAGCGGCAGCCGGCGCCACGTCAGGCCCGGCGCACGCATACGATGAATGGTGATGATGAAGTTCAGCCCGGTCAGAATCGAGGAGAACCCCGTAATGAATATGCCGATCGCGGCGCCGATCACATGGGTATTGGAGTAGGTGGTGCTGAAGGGCGTGTAAAAGGTCCAACCCGTATCCACGCCGCCGGTGACCATGGCGACCAGGGCCGTGATGGCGCCCGCCATATAGAGATACCAACTCAACAGGTTCACGCGCGGGAACGCCAGGTCTTTGGCGCCGACCATCAGCGGCACCAGGAAGTTGCCGAGCACGGCCGGCACCGACGGGATCAGGAAGAAGAAAACCATCACGATCCCGTGCATGGTGAACAGCTTGTTGTAGGTGTCGGACGATACCAGGTCACCAGCGGGCGTCAGCAGCTCCAGGCGGATCATCATGGCGAAGAAATCCGCCCAGCCAGAACATGGCGGTGATCGAGATGAGATACAGGATCGCGATCCGCTTATGATCGGTCGTCAGCAGCCACGACTTGATGCCGTAGTTCGAATTCAGGTAGTTCTCGCGCTCGACAGTCTGTACAGCGGTTGCCATGTCACACCTTTAGGGTCTAATGCCTCATTGCACGTTCGACGTATCCGGAGCCGGACGAACTATCGCCCGCCGCTCCCTTCTGTTGCGTTTGCGCCAGCGACTTCACGTAGGCCACAAGCGCCATCAAGTTCTCTTCCGAAACCTGTCCCTGGAAGGTGGGCATGATGGGCTTGAAACCGGAAACGATCTTGGCGCCGGGATTGAGAATGGATTCGCGAATGTAGTTCTCGTCCGCCACCACGGTGCGTCCGTCCTCCAGCAGCACCGGCTTACCGAAGATGCCAATCAGGTTGGGACCGCGTCCCTGGGTATCGAACCGATGGCAGGTCGCGCATCCCAGTTGCTGGAAAAGCTGCTGCCCGTTGGACGCCAGCGTACCCGAGGAGCTGCCACCGCTCATCCACGCCTGGTAGGCGGCAGGCTCCATCACGATCACCTGTCCGACCATGCCGGAGTGGTCCGTGCCGCAATATTCCGCACAGAACAGGTGATACGTTCCGGCCTTGGTGGGATGAAACCACGTAGTCGTGTAGCGGCCCGGCAACACGTCAGCCTTGATGCGGAACGCCGGCACGTAGAAGCTGTGGATCGCGTCCTGTGAACTCATGATCATCTTGACGTCGCGGTCCACCGGCACGTGAAGCTGGTTAATGTCGCGCTGTCCATCTTCGTATTCGAACTTCCACATCCACTGCTTGGCGACGACGTAAACCTCCATCGCACCCTTCGGCGGGCGGGCCTCCTGGAAGAAGATCAGCGAACCCCAGGCGAAGAAGATCATGCAGATTCCCAGGGGAATCAGCGTCCACGCCAGTTCCAGCGGCAGCGAGCCTTCAATCTGCACCGGCATGAGGATGGACCGACCGGCGATACTTGACCGCGAAGTAGAAGATCAGAGCAAAAATCAGCAGCGTAAAAAACGCCGATACCGCGATCAGCAGAAAATAAAGTCCGTCCACCTGCCATGCCAGTGCCGAGGCACGCTCAGGAAAGAGTGGGAAGTTCTTCCACATATCTATCGGGCCCGTCCTGTTCCGTTCTTGCTGCCGTGAGACTCACGCTTGAACATCACGATGAGAAAGCCGCCGAGAATCAGCATGGTCGCGGCCCCGGCCAGCCGCATGATGTTGGTGACCACCGCGCCGTATCGCCCGGTATTGGGATCGTAGTGATAGCAATACAGCGTCACCTGGTCGACCAGGGTGCCAATCTTGTCGCGCGAAGCCTCGATCAAGCCGAGGCGAATGTCTTTCGGAGAGAATTCAACTCCGTAGTAGTACTGAGCGATCTTGCCGGTCGGGGTCACGACCATGATCCCGGCGGCGTGAATGAACTGTCCGGTGCGCGGGTCGCGGCGGTAGTGGAAGCCCACCGCATCCGCCAGTTGTTTGATCTCCGCCTGCTGACCGGTCAGGAAATGCCAGCCCTCGCCGTTGGTCTTGTGCTCCAGATGCTCATTCATGCGCGCGATGTAGACCTGCTTCTTCTCGGCCGCATCTTTGGGAGTCTCATCCGGATTGAAGCTCACCGATACCACTTCGTACTCATTACCCGGCGTGAATCGCAGCACGCCGAGCGCGCTCGCCTCGCCTGCCAATTCCTCTCCGCACAACATGGGGCAGGTGTAGTACACCAGGTTCAAGAGAACCGGCCGTCCTGACTTGAAGTAGTCGCCCAGTCGCACCGTCTTTCCCGTCTCGTCCTTGAACTGCAGATCGAGCGGTACCTGCTGGTCGAGCCGCTGCTCGATTCCCACATTCGACAGGTCGGCCGGGACTGACCTGGGAAGCGGAACTTGCGCTCTTGTCCTGGAAAGAAGAAGGCGGCTGGGCAACGGCGAAGGCGCCCGCTGCCACCAGAATTGCCAATCCTTTCGTGATTTTCCACCGCAAGCTGTTTCACTGCTTTAAATCCAATTCCTGCGCCAGCGCACGCATTATCGAAAACTCGACAGCCTACGCCTGTCAAGGCTTTTCATTCGCCTTTGCCCCTTCATCCGGAATCTCCGGCCAGAGGCTACTTGTACGTCGACACTTCGTATGCCAGCTTCGGTTTGGGTATTGACGTCCGGCGGCGGCGCATTCGGACGCACCGGCAAACCTCGCTCCTCGATAAGCTTCATGGCTTGCGAGATCGGGATATGAACCGTCCCGCTCGGATCCATGAATGGCTGCTCCGGATTCGAGCGTCTTCTGCTCCGAATACAGAAACTTGTCCATGTCAGCCGCATCGCCGGTTTGCAGACGCGGCTCCGGAAAGACCGAGATGTCCACCGCCGGATTGTTCTGCAGCACCGAGCGGCGGAGCCGGCGCCGGCGCAAGCTTTCGCGCGCTCATCATCGGATTGGGCTGGGATTGCGGGAACAGCACATCGCTCTTCGCCATGAAGCGGAACATTCCCCACAGAACCAGCTCGATAAAAACGCCGGCCACCAGAAGTCCGACCAGGAACAGCACGATTCCTCGCGCGCTCAGGTCTGCGCGTTCGTAATCGACTTCCGGATTCCGCAAGGGATCGTATTTGGAGTTCTCAGTGGCCATGGGACCTCTGGTGCAACAGGCTCGGTATCTGCGGCTCGTACAGCGGCAACAACGGCCGCTGCCGCAGGTTGTAGAAGAAGTAGGTCAGCCACAATCCGCCCACGGCAATGGGCGCGACGATGTACCAGATGCTGAGGTAGAAGTGTCCCTGTTCGTGGGCGAAGTTCGGCACCACGTACCAGTAGATGTCCACCACCCGCATGAACATGAGGAACACGGCCAGCCCGATCAGGCGGCTGCCGGCGCGTTTGCGCTCGCGCGACAGCAGCAGCGCGAAGGGCAGCGCAAAGTGGAACAGGATGATGATCAGCGCCACCACGCCCCATCCGCCGCGTATGCGGTGCAGATACCAGCCGATCTCCTCCGGCAGATTGCCCGCCCAGATGATGAGCCACTGCGAGAACGAGAAGTAGGCGAACAACATCACGAACGCCAGCATCAATTTGCCGATATCGTGGAACTGCATCGGCTTGATGATTTCGCGATACGGGCTGTAGCGCGTAAAAACCGTCAGCATCACCACGCCAAACGCCAGCGCCGACAATCCTTGCCCGGCGATGAAGATGAGGCCGTAGATGGTCGAGCCCCAGTGGGGATCGAGCGACATGACCCAGTCCACGACCGCGAACGACACCGTCAAGGAATACAGCACCAGACCAATGCCACTCAGTCCCTGGAAGCGCGGCCACGCGCCCGCCACCAGAGGACGGTCCTGTTGATCGCCACGGCGGATCAGCGTGAAGGCCAACCCTCCCCAAATAACGAAGTAGAGGATCCAGCGGGCGATCCAGCCGCCGAGGCCCGACGGTGTGCAAGTACCAGCCATTCCGCGCGGTCAGTGCCGGGTCGGTCATCCACGCGTAGAGATGGTGCCGCCCGAACAGGATCGGCAGAAACAGCACGAACATCAGCGGAAGGCACTTGGCGGCGGCTTCCAGTACGCGGCGGATCACCAGGCCCCACAGTCCGCCGGAAAGATACTGCACCATCAGCAAAGCCAGGCAACCGAGGCTGAGGCCCAGCCAGAAAATGTAGGCGATCAGGTAGCCGCGCAGGAACTGTTCCAGCGAGGTCACCGCGCCGATGACGCACAGGACGGCGCCGACCACACCTACAATCAGCGCAGCGCTTCTGCCACTGCGCCGCCTCGGCGGGAACCGCGTACTCGGCCTGTCCAACCTGTGGAACTTCTTTGCTCATGGTTTTGCTTCGCCTCCCTTGGCCGGAGCCGCATTCGGCTTGGAGGAGCGGACGCGGCAGTGGTGGCTCCTTGCGTATCGTAGGGCGGCATGATGACAACGCCGGGTGGCGGCTGCTTGGGCGATCTGCTCACCGGGTGGAACATCGGCCTCGGTGGCGTGCTGGCTCAATTGCAAGGCACGAATGTAGGCAGCGATCGCCCAGCGGTCCTGCGGCGGGACCTGTTCGGCGTAGTCGGGCATGGCGCCAAAGCCGTTGGTCATGACGTCGAAGAAATAGCCGATCGGGGCCTTGCGCAGACGCTCCGTGTTGTACGAAGGCGGACGCTTAAAACCACGCTGCACGATCATGCCGTTGCCGTCGCCCAGTTCCGAGTGGCAGGGCGCACAGTAGATGTTGAAGCGCTGCTGTCCGCGCGCCATCACCTCGGCGGTCACCGGAAAAGGCATGTAATCGCCATCGTTGCTGCCGATCTTGCCGGTGTAGAAGTAGGTGTCGGCGTCCAAATGCCCGCGCGCCACCGTCCCCGCGATGATCGGCCGCGCCGAACGTTTGTCGGCGTAGAAATCGCTTTCGCGTAGCGGGCGGTAGTAGGGCTGGTTCTGCATGTCTTCGCGGCAGCCCGAGAGCAAGAGCAACGCCGACGCCAGCAGGACGTAAACCGCCGCTTTGCGGAGCGATACGTCGCTGTTCCCGGAGCCGTGAGTCGCCGTCGATGCCCCGATTTCGAATTTTGCTGGCCGATTAATGGGGCACCTCCGAAATCGACACCGGCTTCAGGCTCTCCATGAATCGCTGCGTGTCCACCAGATCGAACTTGGGATCGGCGGCTTCCACGCACAGGAAAAACTTGTCGCGGGTGACAGCGGAAAAGCGGTCAACGTTGAACAGCGGGTGATACGGCATGGGCAAACCGTTCAAGGCGAACATCCCGAAGACGCCCGAGAGTCCGGCGAACAGAATGGTCAATTCGAAAGTCGGAACAATAAACGCCGGCCAGGAGTCGTATGGCTTTCCACCGATGTTCAGCGGATAGGAAATCACGTTGATCCAGTACTGCAGTCCAAAGCCCGAAAGACCGCCCAGCAGTCCGCCCAGCAACACGATCAGCGGCACGCGGCTCTTGTGGAAGCCGAGGGCCTCGCTGGCTTCCTCGATGGGAAACGGGCTGTAGGCATCCATCTTGCGGTAGCCAGCGGCATAGGCGGCTTTGGTCGCATACACCAGATCGGTGGACGAATCGAACTCGGCCAGAATGCCGTAGATTGCCGGTGAGAGCTGTGCGTGACTCACTTCGCTTTCACCTCCGACTCAGGCAGTAGCTGGCGCATCTCGAAGATCGAAATGGCCGGCATGATGCGAATGAAGATAAAGATCGCCGCAGTAAAGAAGCCGATGGTGCCGGAAAAGACCGCGTAGTCCCAGCGCGTGGCCACGTAATGACCCCACGACGAGGGCAGGAAGTCGCGACTGAGGCTGGTCACGATGATGATGAAGCGCTCCAGCCACATGCCCACCAGGATCACCAGTGAGATCAGGAACAGCCACCTGGTGTTGGCGCGAATCTTCGGCATCCAAAGCACCTGCGGCATAACCAGGTTGAAGAGAATCAGCGACCAGTAGAACACCGCATACGGACCGAACCAGCGGTTCTGCATCATGAAGCGTTCGTAAGTCGAGCCGCTGTAGAACGCGATAAAGGCCTCGAAGAAGTAGCCGTAGGCGACGATCAACCCGGTCGCCAGCATGATCTTGGCCGAGTTCTGCAGGTGGCGCATGGTGATCATGGATTCGAGGTGATAGTAGTGCCGGATGGGGATCGCCAGCACCAGCACCATGGCAAAGCCCGAATAGATCGCGCCCGCAACGAAGTAGGGCGGGAAGATGGTGGTATGCCAGCCGGGAACGATGGCGATCGCGAAATCGAAGCTGACCACGGTGTGCACCGAGAGCACCAGTGGAGTCGCAATGCCGGCCAGCAGAATATACAGCGCCTCGTAGCGCTTCCAATGGCGGGCCGAACCACGCCAGCCCAGTCCCAGAATTCCGTAGACCTTCCTGGTCAGAGGATGGCTGGCCTTTTCGCGCATGGTCGCGAAGTCCGGAACCAGCCCGACGTACCAGAACACCGCTGAGATGGTGGCGTAAGTCGAAACCGCGAAGACGTCCCAGACCAGCGGGCTGCGGAACTGCGGCCACACACCCATGCTGCTGGGGTAAGGGAACATCCAGTAAGCCAGCCAGGGACGGCCCATGTGCAGCAGCGGGAACATGCCGGCGCAAGCCACGGCAAACAGCGTCATGGCTTCGGCGAAACGGTTGATGGAATTGCGCCAGGTTTGCTTCAACAGCAGCAGAATGGCCGAGATCAGCGTGCCGGCGTGACCGATACCGATCCACCAGACGAAATTGATGATGGCGAAGCCCCAAGCCACGGGGATTTCAATGCCCCAGATGCCGACGCCCACCAGAAACAGGTAGGTGACCGCCGCCATCAGGAGACGCCACCAGGCCCATGCCGATGGCCAGGCCCGCCAGCCAGCCCAAGCCGATCGGCCGGGTCAGCACGGCATCGGCAATCGTATCGGTCATCGAACCGAAGGTTTGCCCGGGCCCTAATACCGGTGGCTCATCCGGCCAGGGCACGTCCATCAAAACCGTTTTTTCCTCTGGTCCCTGCTGCATCGCTAACTGGGCTCCGACTGCTCAAGTTCAGGGTTCGGGTTCTGCACCACCGCCATGTACGAGGTGCGAGGACGCGTGTTCAGGTCTTCCAGCAGGTTGTAATTGCGCTGCTGGGCCTTGAGCTTCGACACGCGACTGTTGGGATCGTTCAAATCGCCGAAAACAATGGCGCCCGCCGGGCAAGCCTGCTGGCAGGCGGTGATCACTTCGCCATCGCGGACCTTGCGGTTTTCCTTCTCCGCAGTGATGCGGCCGTGCGTGATGCGCTGCACGCAGTAGGTGCACTTCTCCATGACGCCGCGGCTGCGCACGCTGACTTCGGGATTGCGCATCATCTTGAACTGCGGAGTTTCAAAGTCCTGGAAGAGCAGGAAGTTGAAGCGGCGCACCTTGTACGGACAGTTGTTGGAGCAATACCGGGTGCCGACGCAGCGGTTGTACACCATGTCGTTCAAGCCTTCGGTGCTATGCACCGTGGCGCCGACCGGGCAAACCACTTCGCAAGGAGCGTTCTCGCACTGCTGGCACGGAACCGGCTGGTAGTAGACCGCCGGGATTCTCGGTGCCGCCCTCGTAGTACACATCCACGCGCAACCATTGCATCTGCCGGCCACGCATCGTCTGCTCCTTGCCGACGACGGGAATGTTGTTCTCCGCCTGGCAAGCTACGATGCAGGTCTTGCAGCCGATGCACGAATTCATGTCGATGGTCATGCCCCACTTCAACTCCGTGTACTGGTAGTTGTAGTAGAGCGTCATCTCCGGCGCGGGCGACTCGATTCCCTCGTGCGCGAAGTCGGGGTTCTTGATGAAATCCTGCAAGGTCGCTTTGCGAATGATGTGACGGTTGCTGAGCGGCTCGGTGCCCTTGGGAAGGTCGGAATGGTCGATGTACTGGAAGCCTTGCGGGTGAGCGAAACCGTATCCTGACGCCGACTTTGCTGATTTTCGCAGTCGCCATCCACGCCGCATCGCTGGTGCGAACCTGATAGAAGTCGAATCCGACGTTATTGCCGACCCGACCAGCCTTGGTGCGTCCGTAGCCCAGAAAAACCGTGATGGAATTGTCGGGATGTCCGGGCTGCGGCCAGATCGGGCCCTTCTGCTTGCGCCCGTTGACGTCAATCTCGACGATGTCGCCGGTCACCAGCCCCTGCTTCTTGGCGGTGTTCGGGCTGATCAAAACGGCGTTGTCCCAGCAGAGATTGGTAATCGGCTTCGGGGTCTCCTGCAGCCAGCCATTGTTGGCCTTGCTGCCGTCGTAGATCAGCGGGTCGCGACGGAACATGACCTCCATCGCATCGCCATTGCCGCCGTTGTTGGTCGCCGGGATATTGCCGCCCTTGGCAGAGACACTCTTCGCAGGCAGCGCCGTGTTGGCTATGAAACCATCGTTCAGCGCCTTGCGCCACTGAGTATCGAAGTCACCGCCCTGCAATCTTGCCCTGCCAGTACTTGCGAACAATGTCGTAGCCCGCGGTCTCCGAGGAACCAACCAGCGAAAAGATGAATTCGTATTCGCTCTTGCCGTTGTAAAGCGGGGCAATCAAGCGGCTGCACGATGCTGTAAGTTCCGTCGAAGGCCCGGCCGTCTCCCCACTCTTCCAGATAATGGGTGCCGTTAATGTGCCAGTGAACGTGATCGCTGGTCTCGTCCCGATACAGGCTGTGCTGCACCCGCAGCGGAACCTTGTTCATGGCCGTCCGCGAAGTCGAAATCCGCCGGCGCGTCATAGACCGGATTCGCGCCCACGATGAGCAGCAGATCCACCTTGCCGGCGTTCATTTCGCCGACCAGCTCCTTCAAGGCGGCAGTCTGCTCTTGCGGCTTGGCTTCGACCGGATCGGTGTAGATCACGGTGTTGCCGGCCGCGCCCAGCGCCTGATTCATGGCGTGCGCCAGTGCATGCACCGCCGGCGGCTGGTTGTCGCCGGGAATCACCACCGCGGCGCCACGGTGCGCCTGCAGATCTTTGACCAGCGCGGCGACAAACTTCTGATGCTCGGGTTTTGCCGAGACTCCGCCACCAACGCCCAGTCCCGAAGCGATGGCTCGCGCCAGTTGCTCCACCTCAGAAGCGCGAACCGGCAGGCGATGATCGGCTTTGCCGGCGGTGTTGGTTGGCGTGCTCTCGATGGCATAGAAGCGCGCCATCTTTTCTTTCAAATCGGGATTGCGCCTGCGCCGCAAAAGACCGGGCGTAGTACAGAAATCCAGGAAACCCGCTGGAAAGGAAGTCGCCGTCGAGAGTCAGAATGATGTCGGCCTTTTCCAGGTTGTAACGCGTTTCCACATACTGCCCGAACGCCAGCTTCGCTCCGGCGCGAACGTTGTCACGGTTCAGCGGCTCGTACTGCACCCACTTCGACTCCGGATAGGCTGCCTGCACCTGGTCCATCAGCGACGCCATGGTCGGCGAGCCGATGGTGTGGCTCAGAATCCGCAGCCCGGCTCCCTTCACCGCCTTCTGCGAATTCAGCGCTCCCTTGAGCGCGAGGCTGAATCCGCTCCAGGTGTTCATTTCGCCCAGGTAGGTTATGGTCTGCGAGCGGTCGGGATCGTACATGTCGAGGATGGAAGCCTGCACGAAAACATCGCTTCCTCCCAGACCCGCCGGATGCTCGGGATTTCCGTCCACCTTTGTCGGACGGCCTTCGTGGCTCTCCACCAGCACGGGCGTGGCGTAGGCGCCGAACGGCATGGCACTGGCGAAGAAAAGCGGCTTGCCCAGAATGATTTCTTCCGGCTGCCGCACGTACGGGACGATGGGCTCCAGCGGCTGCTTCACACAAGCAGACAATCCGGCCAGGGCCAGGGACGCGCTCATCAGCTTCATGAAGTCGCGACGCGAGGTGCCTTCGGGCCAGACCGATGCCTGCCGCGGGAACTCCCGGTGCAACATCTCATAGAAGCCGTCGGTCTGGGCCAATTCCTCCAGGCAGCGCCAATACTGCGGACCGCTTTTGGCGCGCGCGAGCTTGTCTTGAATCTGGACAAGCTCCAGTTTGCTGGGACAGACTGCCTCAGACTTGTTCGGGTTCTCTTTTTCCATCTTCTCGTAGGTTCCGGAAAGAATCGTTCGTCATACTACCGCCGTAGTCCACTACAACGCGACTAGCGGTGACAGGTACTGCAACTGGTAATGCCTTGAATCGCTGCGAACGTTGTAGCGATGCTTCAACTCCGTTACCCAGGGCGATCTGGTCGGTGAAGACACTGCCATCCGCCAGCTTCACCGGATTCTGCGAGCTGGGCTGTTCGTAGCGCATGTTAAACACCTGATCGCGCGGACGAAGGAACTTCTCCGGCGCGCGATGACAGTTCAAACACCATTCCATCTGCAGCGAGTTGGCCGCGTACATCAGCGGCATCTTGTCCACCGGCCCGTGGCAACTCGCACAGCCAACGCCCTTATTGACATGAATGCTGTGATCGAAATAAACGAAATCAGGAAGGTCGTTCACCCTCGTCCACATCAGCGACTGGCCTGTCCGGTAGCTTTCGCGCACCGGTTCCAGCATGGGGGCGTTCGTCCAGATCTGCGAGTGACAATTCATGCAGGTCTTGGTGGGAGGAATACCCGCGAAACTTGAGTTCTCCACCGAGGTGTGGCAGTAGCGGCAATCGATGCCGTCGCCGCCGACGTGATGCTGATGGCTGAACGGCACGGGCTGCGCCTGCGCCACATCCTGATAGGTGGCATAGGGCGAGCGCTGCATCTCCAGTGCTGCCCAGAGCAACACCGACACGACCACCACGACCCCGATGATCGACGCCCGTGCAAGTGTGTTCGCACTACGATGGAAGACTTGGGCCATTTATGAAAGCTTTCCAGTTTTGCGGGTTCGGGAGCCGATTACCCGTTCGGCGCCCAGGTTAGTGCGGTACTGCGAAGTGCACGTCTCAGCTCGGATGTGACGTGCATCACCCAAGCGAGTGATTATAACAAGGTGGGTTCGTTGTTTTGCAAGTGGCGAGCGAGAATCGGCGAAAAATGTTTTCCGCGGAGTCAACTTCGAAGACAGGACCGTACGGGACGGCGAAGCGCTTGGAGCCGCATAAAACGCTAGCTCCAACGCACTCGGCGACCCAAATCGGGAACTGCGTGTCGGAGTCCGAAAGAAAACGAATGGACCGATGAACGATCCAGCTGCGGGCGACAGCCAAGAAGCAGTTGGCTAGTTGCTGGCTGCTGATCGCTTCTTGAAGGTGCGAAGCAACAGCATGGCCAGCACAGTACGCGGCGGCGCCACAGGCCAGCGTTACGTTCAATCCGAACTGGATGGCAATCACCATGGCCAAAACCGAGCCGAGCACGCTCGAAGCAGCGTTCATGGCCCATGCCCATTCCACGGTGCCATGTTTTGCCGGAGACACCGCCTGGAACAGAATCCTGCGGCGACAAGGCACGCAGTCCGCTGGGAAATGGCATGCCCATCGCGAAGCCCGGCGGAATCAGCAGCAGCGCGCTGAGCAACAGCTTCACTACGAAGGGAAGGCCCACCAGTGCTCCCAGCAGGTGCGGCAAAGCGAAACACATAGATCACCAGGGCCGCCACGATGAACGCCATCGCCGAAGCGACTCGAGTGGGCTCGTTGAACCATCGGCGCGAGAGCACGCTTCCCAATCCGCTGGAAAGCAGCATGAGAAATATCACCACGGTGAGGGCGTAGGTTGGATTCCCCAGAAACAACACGAAGCGCTGAATGAACGCGATCTCGACCAGGATGTATCCCAAACCGATGGCAATGAAATACAGCAGGCGAATGCTGCGGCCAGATCGCGCCTGCGGCGAGAGCAGCAACGGAACAATGAGAAAAACAATGACCGCGGCGACGGAGATGACCAACACCAGTCCCAGGATCGCGATTCCCAGGTTCACCTTCCAATCGATGCCGCCCCGATCCAAGCCGCGGAACACCTGCTCCGGCTTCAGGGTAAAGAAGAAGAACGGCGCGTTATCGGTGACCGGCGAAACGTTAAACGCGTAATGCGCGGAAAAAGCGCGTGCGTCCTGGCTGCGAATCAACTCGGCAAACGCGGGATGCGCCATGCCCGGCGTGGCAGCGGTCACGGGCAGATAAAGCACATGCAGGTTCAGGTTCGACTCTGCCGGGCGTTTCGCCCTGAATGTGATTCAGCACAGCCTGCTGCTCTTCCAGGGTGAAAGGCGACTTCTTCGCCAGAACCAGCACCGGGACGTCCATCCACATTCAACGCGCCGTCGCTGATCACGATGAAATTCTGCGTGCTGTCAGGCACGCCGAGCTGACGCAGCGCTTCCATGGCCTGCGAGACCACCCGCAAGGCCTCGCGGGGCTGGGTAAACTCCCAGCGCGTGATGGCGATCATGCCATCCGGCTTCAGGTGCTCGAAGTACTCGCGGAAGGCCTCGACGGTGTACAGATTGTTTTCGCTGAGGGCGAAGGCGCCGGCCGCGGTGGAAGCCCAGGTGTCCACCAGAGTCATCTGCACCACGTCGTACTGGTCGCGGCTGTTGCGCACGAAGGAGCGCCCATCGCTGACGTGCATATGCACCTCCGGAATCTGGTAGAGGTGGTGAGCGTAGTCGGCGAACGCACCGCGCATGATGTCGGTGGCGATGATGGGATTGATCTCGATGCCGGTGACGTTCGGGCTGCCGTTGGCGACGGCGCGCAGCACATCCACTCCGCCGCCCGGACCGATGATGGCGAAATCGCCGTGAGGACGCAGCACGTTGGCGATCGAAGGACGCCGCCGACATGAGATTGCGGCGGTAGGCCTCATCCCAATGATAGGGGTCGGAGTTCATGATGTAGGTGCTGGCGTCGGCGTCGATGACGATTGCCTTGGCGTCTCCCCACTTGTCCACTTCCACGCGCGAGAGCGCATTCCACTTGGCGTAGAGCGGCGTCTCGCGCTTCATGCCCTTGGCGTAGACGATGTCAATCAGCTTGCCGCGAAAGTTCGCCACGATCAGTACGAGCAAGGCCAGCGCGAGAATTGCGGGAATGCGGCGAGTTCGTGAAGTACCCCAAGCCACGCCCGCCACCGCGACTGCCAGCCGCGGCAAACAGGATGGTGTTGGGGCCGCCGATAAAGTTCAGCAGTGGAACCAGCGCCAGGCAGGCCAGCGATCCGCCGAGCAGGTCGGCTCCGTAGAGCTGGGTAATCCGTGCAGGATGGCGTGCAAAGACAACGGAAAATAGCAGTCCGGTGATGAAAAACGGAACGGCCGAAGCAAGATAGAGCACCGAAAGGTGACGGAAGTTCGACCAGTCGAGGTGCAGCGACACCGACGTGCGCAGAACGATCTCCAGCGCGACGAAGATGACCACTGCATTCAGCGGCGCACAACCATGCGCCCAATTGTCCAACGCTCCAGCGCTCCAGCCACTCCCGCCGCAGATAAGCGAAGACAGCGCCTGCGCCCAATCCGAGCAGCGCAATCGAAATCGCCAGAAAAGCGAAGTGATAGAAGAGCACGACGGAGAACGAGCCGGGTGAGGCCCAGTTCCAGCAGCAAGGCAGAGAAGCTCATCAGCCCGATCGCCAGAGCGGCGCCGCGAGGCGAAACCGGAGCGGCCGCTTCGACCGGGGTGGCTTGTTCAGTCGTTTCGATCATGAAGAATTGAGATTACTACGTACAAAGTGCAGCACGACGAAACGGGTACACGGGACGCGGCGGTGACGAATTTCAGATCCAAATGCATCACTCGACTGCCTTCTCGTCCGATTCCAGGATTACCTGGGCCATGGCCTGCTGCTCAGTATGCGTGATCGACAGGTGAGCGTGGACTGCCCCTAGTTTCTTGGCAAACTCGGCCGCCCTGCCGTGAAAGGCCATCGTGGGCCGTCCGCCTGGGAAGCGCTTGACCTCGACGTCCTGCCAGGTAACGCCCCGGCTCCAGCCGGTTCCGATGGCCTTCATGGCGGCTTCCTTGGCGGCAAAGCGTCCGGCGTAGCGCTCCGCCTTGTTGGCCTTGGATTCGCAGTAGCGGATTTCTTCGGGGGTAAATACCCGCTCCAGAAAGCGCCGGCCAAAGCGCTCGATCGTCGCCTTGATGCGATCAACCTCCGCGATATCGATGCCGGTTCCTACGATCATTTGGAGCGAGCGCGAGTCCTTCATCCGCTCCGACTAGGGCGAAGGCATTTGCCCTTAACAAGGTAACATATTGAGAATACTGGTGTTTGGCCGCCTCGTCGGCACGAAATTGCTTGGGCTTTGCCGGATAGGCTGCTATGATGAAGTTGCTCGATTGATCGACGTTGTACGCAGCAGTTCCTGCTTTACCGCACTCCCTGCCGCTTCACATCCCGATCGAATTGCAGCTACATCAACATCGAAGGAACTTGCATCACCATGGAACAAGGAACGGTTAAGTGGTTCAATGACGCGAAGGGCTACGGCTTCATCAGCCGTCAGAATGGAGAAGACGTATTCGTTCACTATTCTGCGATTCAGACCAATGGCTTCCGCAGCTTGCAGGAAGGCCAGGCTGTCTCGTTCAACGTAGTCAAAGGGCCCAAGGGTTGGCAGGCTGAGAACGTACAGGTTCTCTAAGATCTCGAGCTAAGAATTCGCGAAGAGGGCGGCCACGTGGCCGCCTTTCTTCTTGTGGCGATCGCTAAGTGCCCGCTGAATCTTCCCGCTTGCGGGCTGCCTCGACTCGAATGCGCCTCTGAGGTACATTCCTCTAATAACCATTCCCACCGGCTCTTGGAGGCCATCCGATGCGGACAGCACTGCTATTCGCCATTATTTTCGCTTTACTTGGTTCGGCGACTGCGCAAAACCAACCGTTCCACAGGGTAAGACTCCGCCGGGGCAGATCATGGCCGCTGGGGGCAAGATCGGTACCCCCGATGTATGGCAAATGCCGTCCACCTTCCTCGCCGCCGCCCACAAAGCCTGCGACAACGCTCCTCAGCCGCCCAGCTTTGCCGAATGCTTCATCGCCCAGATGTCGAAGGCGGGAGCGCCGGCCCCGGCTGTTGCCTTTACTCAGATGCTCTACAAGCAGAGCGACGGCGATGTGGGAATCATGAGTGGGTTTAACCCCGTCGGCCCGGTGGATGTCGCCTGGATCGTCTATCCCTTACGTGCGAACACCAACAATGGTCTGCTGCTGGTGAATGGGTCGCCCAAGATCGTCGAATGCTGAAGACCTTAAGCTGCTCGACCAGAAGGGCATGGAGCAGAGCTTTCAATACCAGGACCTGCAAAATCAGTATCCCCAAGGTCGGCGTGTGGCCGGGCGACCGCGACGGAACCACTTGGCCCAATACCCAACAGGGACCCAATAACGGATTGCAGTTCATCCTGGGCTATCCCCTGATTAATGGCTGCCACGCCTGCGCCCATGCCGGAACGGCACTGTTCACGTGGAACTTTGACGCTCACGGGAAAGTTCCTGGGGACGACGTTCATGGGGCTGACGCCGGCTCCGTTGCCTGGAGCGAACACTCCGCCGGCAAGTGCGGGACCGAGTCGGCCGTAGACAAACCGTACCCTGCTTCTCACACTCCCGCCGCTGCGACGCCCTCGTAGTGTCGCTCGGTGCGCGGAAGCTTCGCGGCATAGCCCAGCAATAAGAAAAGCGCTGTCGAGAGCAGGCAGATCGCCAAGCGGAGGCGGGCCAGCGGCAGCGGCGCCAGATCCATGAACTTACCAAAACGCCAAGCACCCCAATTGATCGACCTGCGTTGGCACCACCGTCCAGATCGCGACGTAGAACCACGCCCGCTCGGCACCCTCGCCGACGGTGTCGCGCTTGGCCCGCGGCGTCCAGTCGAAGACTGTCGCCAGAACCACCGCCAGCGCCAGCGGATAGTAGCCGTAGCGGTAAAGATCGTGCAGCAGCCAGCGACCATTGATGGAAGCCACGATCAGCCCGATGAGGTTCAGCGCGTAGGGCACGATGATGTCGATCCACGCCGCCGTGTAGCACACGACGCGATACGGCAAGTTGGGCTGATGCACGCCGTAATGCGTGATGTACGGCGCCGGCTCACAACCGGGAATGCGCCCCTTGAAACCGCGCCACGCCACGACTGCAACCACGATGGTCAGCCAAATCCAATGACGGCGATCCGGCCCGTGCGCGTAGAGGTCGTAGGTGAGTGGATATCCGGGAAGGACCCAGAAGACCCAAATCCAGATGGGAGAATGCAGAACGCGATAGTATCGCTTATTGCGTTCGCGGAAGACGGCTTGTTTCATAGGCGAATTTCTAGGTTAGCGGCAATGGCGTGGAAGACGCAATGGCGCGATTCGCTGTTCGCTGTTCGCCTTCTTTCGCTCTTCGCTTCTCGCTGATCGCTATTCGCTTCCCGCCCTTAGCCTTCAGCTCGTTCCTCTTAGCTCTTCGCCTTTAGCTCTTCGCTCTTCGCGGCTCTCCCTGATGCTTGCGTAAGAAAAATTCAGTCCCGCTCTGCGGGACGGCTCAGTCTAGCCCAGCACGCAGCCGTAGGCGGAGTGCTGGGTAACCTTGGAAAATGAATCTGAGTCCCGTAGGGACGGCACCGTCAGAACAGCTGCTGCGCGTTATAAACGACATTCCCATCTACCAGCCTCGCCTCGGCCATCAGCTTATGCGTCGCGCAACGGACGCTTGTCGTCGTCGATATGCAAAACGGTGTGACCATGCGCCGTAAGGTAGTCGCTCACCAGCATGCGATGGCATTGGAAGTAGACCCGCTCGGCGCACATGATGGCGGTATTGCCTTGCGTTTCGCGGCGGTCTGTCATCCCGAGCGACAGCCGAGGGATCTGCGGTTCGCCCGCGATTCCAGCAACGCCGATACCCTGCGCGAACTCATCCGTCAGCATGTAATCGGCGTAATTGCGAAACGATTCATTGCGCAGGCCGGTATTCGGCGAATCATTGCGGATCTTCTTGCGCCGGCCGCCGAGTTCTTTCATCCAGACGTACGCGATGCCTTGCTGTGGGCAATTCGACTTCGAGCGATTCGCGGTTGAAGTGTGGCATCCGGCGCGACATCGGAAACGACCGGATGTCCACCAACGTGCGAATGTCATGAGCCTTGAGAGCGGCCACGAGATCGTCGAACGTGCGCGTGGAGTGCCCGATGGTGTAGACCGTTGCCACTTACTTCGAGATGCTCTCCAGGGCCGCGACGATGGTCTCTTCCTGTGCCGGCTCGACTGTGCGCAGGTCGAGCAGCACCCGTCCTTCCTCCACCCGCGCGATGATCGGCGTCTCCCACTGGCGCAGCCGTGTGCAGAGTTCATCGGCGTTCATGCCGCTCGCTCGTCACGGCGAGCACTCGCGTGGGGAGCGTCGACCCAGGTGCAGCGCCGCCACCCAGCACCGAGCGCGACTCGACAACTTCGACCTGCAAGCGTCGGGCAACTCGCGCGCAATCGATCTGCTCATCTGCTCCGCGCGTCGCTCCAGTTCCTCTTCGGAGATGCGCATCATGCGCAACGCCGGAATCGAATCGTAGTCTTCCCGGAGATACGCGAGCAGCGTCGCTTCCAGCGCGGCATAGAACATCTTGTCCACGCGCAATGCGCGGAACAAGGGATTGGTGCGGACCTTCGCCACCAGCGCGGGATCACCGCTGATCATGCCGGCCTGCGGGCCTCCCAGCAGCTTGTCTCCGCTGTAGGTCACGATGTCCACGCCCGCGCGCAGGCTGTCGGCGATCATCGGCTCGCCGCGCACTCCGACCTTGCGCAGATCGAAGATCTCTCCGCTGCCCAGATCCTCCATCACCGGAATATTGTGCTTGCGTCCGACCGCGACCAACTCCTCGAGCGAGGGCTGCTCGGTAAAGCCGACGATCTCGAAAGTTGGAACGATGGACGCGCAGCAGCAGCTTGGTGCGGTCATTGATTGCGCCCTCGTAGTCGGCGATGCGCGTGCGATTGGTGGTCCCAACTTCGCGAAGCACTGCGCCTGACTTCGCCATTACGTCAGGAATGCGAAACGAGCCGCCAATCTCGACCAGTTCGCCGCGCGAGAACCAGTACCTCTCCGCCTTCGGCGAGCGAGTTCAGCGCCAGCAGCACCGCGGCGGCATTGTTGTTGACGACGATGGTCGAGACGTGACGCTCCGCGGTGTTCAACAGTTTCGCAAAGAGGCGATCGACATGAACATCGCGCTTGCCGCGTTCGCCAGTCGCGAGGTCGAATTCCAGGTTCGAATAGCCATGGCGAGACTTCGGCGACGTGTTCCAGGGCTGCCTCGGCTGAGAGGCGCGCGTCCGAGGTTGGTGTGCAGGATCACGCCAGTCGCGTTGATCACCGGACGCAGGGAGTAAGCAAGCGACTGTTGCAACTTTCCTCGACCGTCGCACGGCAAATCATTAAGCCTGGACTTGACCTGTGCCTCGTCGAGCTTGCTCGCTGCGATATCGGTTCGCAATTGTTCCAGCGCTCGCCCGGGCTGCTTCAATGGTCGCGCTACGGCCTTCGCGTTGCACGAGCGCCTCCAGCAGAGGGGTGCGCAGCAGTTCGTCAATCGACGGCAGCAAGCGAAAGAGGTCGGATTTGCTAGTGGCTTTCACAACTGAGACAGTTTGCAGGTTCTGAACATGCGATGCAAGTGGGACGCCAGACCTGCAGTCGTGATTATGGTGTCCTTCGACTCGCGGCCAACGTCGGGCCGCTCCGCCTCAGGATGAGCGCACTTCAACTCTTGGGCTCGAGCGACAGTGCTGCCGCCATTGACCGATACACTACCACCATTCACTATCCACTGCTTCACCCCACCTCCACCAGCCCGTACCTCCGGTTCCAATGTCCGCGCAGATGCTGCACCGCGCGGGCGATCTCCTCTTTGCTCAGATCGGCGCTGGGGCCTGCGAGTACGAACTTCGCCTCGCGGCGCGCAGCCTCCAGCAGTTCGCGATCGCGCAGCAGGTTGGCTACGCGAAAGTTCGGCATGCCCGCCTGACGCGTGCCGAAGAACTCACCGGGGCCGCGCTGCTGCAAGTCGAGCTCGGCAATCTCGAATCCGTTCTGGGTGCGCACCATGGCTTCGAGCCGCTGCTCGGCTTCCATCGGAAACCTTGCCGCCGGTCATCAGCACGCAGTACGACTTCGCGCTGCCGCGTCCGATGCGCCCCCGCAGTTGATGCATTTGCGAGAGACCAAAGCGTTCGGCGTGCTCCACGACCATGATGTTAGCGTTGGCCACATCCACTCCAACCTCGATCACGGTGGTCGAGACCAGCACATCAATCTCGCCGCGCTGAAAGCTGGCCATGGTCGCATCTTTTTCGTCGGCGCTCATGCGTCCGTGCAACAGGCCGACGCGCAGGCTGGAGAATTCGCGCTTGCGCAGCTGCTCGTACATCTTGATGGCGGCCTTCAGTTCGCCTTCCATCGCGCCCTCTTCGATCACGGGATACACGATGTAGGCTTGCCGGCCGGCAGCGACTTGTTTGCGCACGAACTCCCAGACTTCTTCTGAGCGCTCATCGCCGACGCGTCGCGTGGTGATTGGCGTTCGTCCGGGCGGAAGTTCGTCGAGGACGCTGGTGTCGAGATCGCCGTACAGGGTGAGCGCGAGAGTGCGCGGAATCGGCGTTGCCGTCATCACCAGCACGTCGGGCTCGGCTTCATTCGTCTTCTTCATCAGGCGGAAGCGCTGCAGCACGCCGAAGCGATGCTGCTCGTCCACGATCACCAGCCCCAGCTTGTCGAACTCGACAGTCTCCTGGATCAGCGCATGGGTGCCGATCACCAGTTGTGCGTTGCCCTGCGCGATGTGATGGCGCGCCTGTTTCTTGCGGCCGGACTCCTGCGAGCCGGTCAGCAGCACAATGCGATAGCCGGCGGGCTCGAGAATGCGCCGCGCGGAGAGGTAATGCTGCGTCGCCAGAATCTCGGTGGGCGCCATCAGTGCCGCCTGGTAGCCATTTTCCATGGCGATGACCGCTGCTTCCAGCGCAACGATGGTCTTGCCCGAGCCGACATCGCCTTGCAGCAAGCGCCGCATGGGAACGGGCTCGGCCATAGTCGTCGGCAATCTCTTTGAGCACACGCTTCTGCGCTGCCGTCGGATGGAACGGCAGGATTCGCTTCACCGCAGTCGCGTACCCGGTCGCTGATCTGGAAAGCGATCCCCGTCTGGGCACGCATCTTCCGGCGCTTGAGTTCCAGGCCGAGCTCGAGGAAGAAAAGCTCTTCGAAGATAAGGCGGATGTGCGCTGGGGTGCGCGCCGCCTGCAAATTCGCCAGGCTCTCGCCAACCTCCGGCCAGTGGGCCTGCCAGAAAGCGCGACGACGATCGATCAGGCCCATGTGCCCGCGTACTGCAGGAGGGATCGCGTCCGGCAGCTCCTGGTCGAGACTCTCCAGCATGCCGTGGATCACGCGCCGGAACCAGCGCGCAGTAAGACGGCCGTTGCCGGCAGTTTCGTAAATGGGGACGATGCGACCGACTTCGAGCGATTGCCACTTGGGTTCGTCGCCGGTGTCGTTGCCGTGGGTTGCGGTCGGATCGTGCAAAATCTCGAACTGTGGCTGGATAATTTCGAAGCGATGGCCTCCGCGATCGCCTGCTTCCACCTTGCCGTACAGCGCGAGCAACATGCCGGCACGAAACTTATCTTGCAGGTAGGTGGCGTTGAACCACACGCACTTCAGCGTGTCGCGGCCCTGGCCCACGGTCATCTCGAAGATGGGCATGCGGCGGGTGCGGAACAATCCGAAGGTGCGCACCTCGGCGATGATGCTGGCCATCTCGCCGGCGCGAAGCTCGCCGATACCGCGGGGATTGAGCCGGTCTTCGTAGCGGAAGGGCAGGTAGTAGAGCAGGTCTTCGACGGTGCTGATGCCCTTCTCCAGCAGAATCTGGGCGAACTTGGGCCCAATGCCTTTGACGAACTGTACGTTGGTGGAGAGGTCGAGCACAGAAGGATGGTAAATGAAGCAGCCGTCAGCAATTAGCCGTTAGCTATCTAGTCGTCCATCTCGCTCCATTGCGCTTTGCTTGATTGCCAACCAATTGCCAATGTAAGTGAGCATGAAGTGGCGCATATGGTGCCAGTATTGCTAGATTAGCGAAGCGATGAGCGAAACTGCTCCTTTTCCGGCATCGAATGCAGGATTGGCGGTGTCCAACAGGTGCGTGCTTCGAAGACTTCTCAAGCAATTGATTGCCGTGGTGGTGGGCAGCCTGCTCTACTTCTTCATCCTGATGCCACACCTGCCGTTGGCGGGACGTCATCAACCATTTCGGATTGACATTGGCTTGCTCGTGAACCTTTGGGTCTGCCTTGTCCTGTACGGATCGATCGAGTGGCTCGATCGAAAGTGGCGGCGCAATCACCCAACCGGAGGGAGAGCCAGACGTTGATGTCTGATCGATGGGCCCATTAGAATTCGCGTTCGGTCTCGAAGCCCTTCATCATTTCCTGCAGGTCGAACTTCTGCTGCTCCATCTGCTTCTGGAGTTCTTCCATTTGCCGCTGAAGCTGCGGCGTCCAGTTCTTCATCGACTCCTGAATCTCATGCCGCATCTGATCGAGCTCTTCCTGGGTCGGCTGTGCGGACTTCGCGATTTCGCGGGTCATCTTTTCGATCTGCTTCTGAGTCGGCTTGGCAGACTTTTCGATCTCGCGAGCCATCTTCTCCATGTCTTTCTGTTTGAGCTTCATCGACTTTTCAATCTCGCGGCGCATCTGCTCCAGCTCTTCCTGGTTGGGCTGCAATTCCGCCAGCATCTCTTTCTGGCTGGCCTCCAGTTCAGGGCGCAGCTTCTCCAGTTCCGGCGCCGAGGGCTTCCATCTGCTCTTCAAAATCTCCCCAGTCCGGTCCGAACATTCTTGACGAATCGGCTGGGGCCGGAAGATGCATCACGACCGTCTGTTCGTGCTTCTCGCGAACCACGGTTACGGATATCTGACTCGCCTTGGACCCGCATGGCGCGCCGCCAGTCGGCCATATCGTGCACAGTTTCGTTGTTCAACTTGACGATCACGTCGCCCGCTCTCAGGCCAGCCGCATCAGCCGGACTTCCCTTTTCCACCGAACGCACCAGCACGCCTCTGCCTGCCGGCACATTGAAGATAGTCGGCCAATTGCGGGACACAGACTCTCCACCACCAAGCCATGGCGCGAAGAAAGGACGGCTACGGACGGAACATCCATGCCGTTGATCACCCAGGAGCCACCACCGGAGCGGTCCAACGCGGAGCGCCGGCTGACGAAGCTCTGCGCGTGAGGGCGTGGACACTTGCGGCCAGCTTCCCAGAGTCACTTTGACGTCTTTCTTCTCGCCGTCTGCGGACCACCGTAAACACCACTGTCTTGCCGGGAGGTGTCGCGTGGATCATGTTTCCCAACTGCTCCGGAGACTCGACCTTCGAGCCGTTGAAACCCACGATGACGTCGTTCTCTTTCAATCCGGCCCTGCACGCCGGACCATCGCGGTCGAGATCGGTGATAACCGCGCCGTTGGAGTTGGCTAACTTGAGTGCGGAAATCTGCTGTGGAGTGACCTCGTCAATGTGCACACCGAGATAGGCGAGCTTGAATGCGAATCCGACCACGCCGGATTGCCGATGCGGCCGCTGCCGGGCGCCGCCATCGCAGCTGCCAGCAGGATTGAAATCAAACCATGCGTAACTACTCGTATTTTTGCGCATAACTTTCTACCCTTAACGTGACTGCCGGAAATCGATTTGTCCAATGATCGTACGGACCTTCAACACCGGACCGCCCCCATTTAATGACCCTTCAGCGTACATGGACCGGGGAACAAAATTACTGCCTTCCTTGGTGATCCGCAATCCCGAAAAATCGGAAGACGATGCCATGTCCGGTCGCCATATCGGACGAGGCGTGCACGGTGACCGGCAACTCGGCTTGGGCAAGTAGACGATCACGTCGCCCGCCGCGGTATGCAGCGACGAGTCGCTGAAGGCCCCCGCGCTTGCCCACGAACTCAGCCGTAATCCCGCCTGCTCCGGTCTGCACCTGTGCTCCTTGACTCAGATTCAGCAATTCAACACTGCCGCCACCGGTAGTGACTTGCACCCGTCCCTTGGGCGCTGTCGAGATGCACACTTCCCCCGGTAGTTTCGGCCTGAACTGTACCGGTCACATCACCCAGAGCGAGGTTGCCCCCGCCAGAACTTGCTCCCAGATCTCCGCTGCACTTGCGAACCTCGATGTTGCCCGCACCGGTCTGAATCACTGGCCCCCTTCGCCGAACCGACGGACACCCTGCCACCGCCGATGTTCACACGAATTTGTCCGGCAACGTTCTTGATACGAACATCTCCACCACCGGTGGTCAGCGAAAAATCGCCGCCTAGACGCCCGACATCCACATTGCCACCGCCGCTGGTTATCTTCACCGACTCCTTCGCAGATCGTCGAGCTTCACCGAACCGCCGCCCGTCGCGCCCATAATCGTAGCTGCGATGGAAACAAAATTCAGCGAACCACCCCGTGTTTCCACTTTCACCGTTTCCAGGTGTCCGAGGTATCTGCACCACAAACTCAGCGCTGAACCGGTCTGAGATTTCGATTGGCCAACCTGCCTTCGATGACGGCGCCTTCTGCATTCTTGATCGTGATAATACGCATCTGTTCAAATTGGCGCCGCGCCACTTCTTCGCTGGGGGCGTACGAGCGTTTGCGAATGACATAGGTCACACGTGGCGAACTTCCCTGCACGTGCACCGATCCCAGGTCGGTCGTAATACGAACCTGGCGGGAAGCGGGCAACGATCCCGTGATTTCTTCCACCCACGAATTACCGTCGCGGTAAACCCGCGACTGTTGCGCCCAAACCGGAATTCGCAACCGCCATCGCCAGTAATGCGGCGGCCGTCGTCCACTTGCGGCTGCCGGTGGCTCGCCGCGCGCCAAAGTCTTCGCGTCTCGCCCTTCTTGTCGCCGCTCTAAATTGCCAACCCTGCTTCAACCAATCCTCTTTCCGGGAGCGAATGAACGAAGATTTAGACACTTTTATCTGCCTAGTAAATATTGGGCATCGAGGCCAGCACGCGCTTGGACTCGGTGCGAATGTACTCGCTGGGATCTTCCTTGGACAACTGTTGCAGGGCCATGCGCACACTGCTGTCGGCACGGACAGACTCCAGTTCATGAAGAGCCCCGCTGCGTACTCCCAAATTGCTGTCATTCAGCAACGCCTCCAGTACCGCATTGCGGACGCGTATGTCCTGTTTGACGTAGGACCTCAGCCCATCCAGGGCCATGAGGCGTACACCCGGATTGCTGTCGTAACGCAGTGCATAGGTCAGGGTTTCCCGCACGCGAGGATCCTCAGCCTTGCTGGTCAGTACATCCACGGAATTCAGGCGCACACCCGAATTTTCGTTGCTCTTGGCGGCATACAGCAACAGGTCCTGCACCTTCGGATCGGAAGCCGAGCCCTGGACCGACGCGGGGAGACGTTTGTCGTATTGAACTTTGACGTTATCGGTACCGGGTTGCTTCTCGATGGAGGTGATGCCGCTGATGGAAGCCTCTACCGGAGCAGTTGCAGATGATGTTCCCGGAGCCTTCACGCTGTACATGGCGCCGAGCCCGCCGCCAAAACCGACCAGGAAGATGACCATGGCCAGTGCGGGCGAGAAACGCACCTGGCGCATCCATGCCATGGGATCGAAGGCGAGCCGATGGTACCAGGCGCGATTCTGCTGGGCCGTCTCCAGCGACTCCTGTAGCCGCATGCGCGCCGCCGCCAAGAAAGCTCGCCGAAGGCTCCTCCACCGGGAGCGCGTTCATCTGCTCCTGAAACTCCTGCTGTGCCGCCAGCTCAGCCGCGCAATCCTTGCAGCGCCGGAGGTGCTGCTCCAATTCGTGGCGCGCATCGTCAGCCAGCTCGTCGTACAAATAGAGCGCCGTGTTCTGTTGTACCCATTCGCAATTCATGATGACTACCTCTTGCTCACTTCCCGGAACCGCCTTATCGAACGCTTTTCAGCGCAGCCCGCAGTTTTTGCGTGCCGCGAAACAACGTGTTCTTCGCCGTCTCTTCCGTCGTATTCAAAATCTCGCCAATCGTACGCAGCTTCAAACCCTGGTAGTGCTTCATCTCAAATACCATGCGCTCGCGCGGAGTCAGCTTCTGCAAGGCCTTCGCGATGTTGGCGGCCAACTCGCGGCGCATCAGGTCGCGTTCCGGACTGGCTCCCGATCGCTGGTCAGCGACCTGATCGAGGAGGTCATAGGTGCCGCCGTCTGAGTCGGTGGTTACTCCGGAATCCTCTTTTCGCACCTGCCGCTTGCGCAAGAGATCGAGACAGAGATTGGTCACGATGCGGTAAATCCAGGTGTAAAACGAACACTCGAAGCGAAAATTGCCGATATTTCTGTAGGCCTTGAGGAACGCTTCCTGATAAATATCCTGGGCGTCCTGCTCCGAGCGAGTCAGATGATAAGCAAGACGAAGCACGGCGCCATCGTATTGGCGCACCAAGTCCTCGAACGCGGCGTGGTTGCCACGCTGTGCTTCCCGGATCAGCTCCGTGTCATTCATGCGGCTCTGGGCCTGCCCCACCATTGACCCTCGGCTAGAGGGAGTAGAGGACGTTTTGTCCGTCTCCCGCCACGCCACAGGAGAACGGAGCCCCGGGCCAACCGTGAGAGGAACTGCTACCGCTTCGGCCGGCATGCTGGTTTCTACCTGGTCTGCAATTAGCAGGCAATTCTCGTGCCTACAACTACATAGACGGGCGCGCGAGGAAACCGTGAGCGGCCATTATAGACGCCTCTCTCAGTAGATACGTGGCCGGCGTCCAACGGTTCACCCACCATAGGATCGGGCTGCCATTTAGGGCCCAGACTCTGCTTGCGACTGGGAGTCGAAGCTGGCCGAGAAGGGCTTTTCCGGGTTGCCCATACGACTCCAGCCACGCCATTCGGGCTGGTCTTCTGCCTCGGCATCACAAAGATCCCTTTGACCGGGTGCTAGTAGCTCAGGATAAGGCCACAGGCGGGCCGATCACTAGCGCCGATCCCGTGTTCGAGGCGTACGGTGTCCGGCGGATCTGGTAGGCAGACCGCGACTCCGGTGAAGCGCTAGGAAAGGCAAAAGGCGGGACACCGTGTGCCTCGCCTATAGGATAAGTTTGCCGGATGGAATTTGGGCCCGCCCGTCTGACGATCATGGTGCGCCAAGCGCGATTTATGCTTCCGCGCCGGCTTCCTCCGCCTCCGCCGGGGCCGCCTCGGCAGCCGCTTCCTTAGTGATGACGACCTTGAGCTGCACGGTCACGTCCTTGTGCAACTTCACCGGCACATTGAACTCGCCCACATGCTTCAGGGGCTCGTCCAACTGGATCTTGCGGCGATCAATTTGCACGCCCTTATGCTCGAGCTCGTGCGCGATGTCGGCTGAAGTCACGGAGCCAAAGAGTTGATCACGCTCCCCCGACTTGCGGGTGAAGCTCAAAGTCACGCCTTCGACCTGCTGCGCCAGGGCCTGCGCATCGCCCTTCTCGCGGGCCGAGCGGCGCACGGCTGAGGCCTTCATCTGTTCGATGACGGCGCGGTTGGCAGCTGTGGCTTCGATCGCCAGCCTCTTGGGGATGAGATAGTTTCGGCCGTAGCCCTCGGCGACCTTCACCACCTCGCCGCGGGAGCCGAGCTTAACTACGTCTTCTTTCAGAATGACTTCCATGAGTAGGACTCCGTCCGATCTTAATTTGGCTGAGCCTCCGGGCTGAAAGCCTTTCAGCTCTAGACTGCCGTCCCTGAAGGGACTTGAACCTATTTTCCGCATCACCCAGCACTCGCCTTCGGCTCCGTGCTGGGCTACCCTGTTCCGCGCCTACGGCGCTGGATTTTCGACCAGTAACATCTACAGGCAACTATTAAGCTACGTCCTCACAAGTGCTCTGAGATCACTGATCTCCATGAGAGCTGGCCACTGACAACTGGCTACTGCTTTTATCTTCCCCCAAAGGGCAGCAATGCAATGTTGCGCGCCTGCTTGATCGCATCGGCCAGACGCCGTTGATGCGGGGTGCAGACGCCGGTCAGCCGGCGAGGAACGATCTTGCCGGCCTCGGAGACGAACCCCGACAGCAGCCGTACGTCCTTGTAATTAATTCCGTCGATCTTCTCGACGCAGAACTTGCAAACCTTCTTACGACGGAAGAACTTCCGTCCTCCGCCACCACCGCCTCCGGGACCACCGGGACCACCACCAGGCCGTCCACCGGGACGAGGCCCGCGAGGCGCACCATAACCGCCGCCCCCTCCTTCGCGAGGAGCACCGCCATCGGGACGCGCACTGGGTGCATCAGTCGTTGCGGCGACAGCTCCTGGGGCCGCATTCTTATTGGATTCGTCTGCCATGATTCTCCTTATGTATTCCTTGGCTGACGGAGAATTTTGCCGTCAGAGCGGTCCATGAAGGACCGCAGCTCTAAATTCATTAGCGCGCCTGTTGCAGCGCTCGAGACGGTTACGCAGCACGAAGCCGCGAGCCTTCTCGTGATGGCCGTTACGCGCTAACCGGTGCTGATTCGGTGCCGGCCGGCGTAGCCGGCTCGGACGCCGCTTCCGGCCCTACCGGCACGGCAACTTCTGCAGCGCCCTCGGCTGCTGCCGCAGCGGCCGCAGCCTGGCGTCCCTTGCCACGGACCTTGGTGTCGCGGATCGCCTTGATCTTGGCCAGCCGTTTCTGCTCCTCATCCACGCGCACGGTAATAAACTTGATCACCGGCTCAGTTACGCGCAGGCGGCGCTCGACTTCCTTAACCATGGCGCCCTCACCTTCCAGGACCATCAGCATGTAAATGCCGTCCTGGAATTTGCGCACGGTGTAGGCCAACCGGCGCTTGCCCATGCGCTCCATGCTCTTCACCGATCCGCCGGCATTGCCGACCTGCGTCTCCAGGCTCGAGATCAGTTTGTCCTGGTCTTCTTCGAGCATGTCGGGACGGACGATGAACATCAATTCATAAGTACGTTGCATTCTGTTCTCCTGGCAACTAGTAGCTAGCAATTAGCAACTAGCGCGTGTCCTGTTTGTAAGCAGCCACCAGCTAATTGCTAGTCGCTCGTTGCTTCTTCTTCCGGCTTGCGGTTAAAGCGGTTCATGGCCGCCTGTACACCCTCGCCGAGAATGACTCGCACCGCCTCCGCCGCCGAATCCAAAACCTGGTCGACCACCGGAAGCTGCGACTTCTTAAACTGCGACAACACATAACGCGCGCCGTCGCCTACCGGATGATCGGGAGCGATGCCCATCCGGACCCGCGTGACTTCCTGCGTTCCCAGAGCGTCGATCACCGATTCCACCCCGTTGTGGCCCGCCGACCGGCCACGCGGCCGGACCCGCAAGCTCCCGAACGGAAGGTCCATCTCGTCGTACAACAGCACCAGGTCCTGCTCCGGCTGCACTTCGTACTCGCGTACGAGCTCGCGCGCCGCCGCGCCGCTCAAGTTCATGAAAGTCTCCGGCTTGGCCAGCACCACTTCGTGACCGGCAATGCGCGTCCGCGCCGTTTGCGCGCGGCAATTACGATTGTCCACGCGCACGCCGCATTTTTCCGCAATGCGGTCCACCGCCAGAAACCCCATGTTGTGCGGTGTGAACTGGTACTCGATGCCCGGATTGCCGAGCCCGACGATCAGCTTCACCGCGCCTACTTCTTCTTCTCGGGCTTCTCGGCCTTCTCTGGCTTGGCCGCCTTGTCGCCAGCCTCGGCAGCTTCGCCTTCGGTCTCCTGCTTGCCTTTCTTGATGACCTCGGGCTCGGCGGCCGCTGCTCCCGCTTCCACCGCACCCTCGACCGGGGCGGCTTCCACCACTTCCTTCACAGCGGTAACGTGGGCGACTGCCTGATTTCCGTCGGTGATGAACTTAACTTTGTCCTCGTGTGCCAGGTCGGAAACACGAACCGTCTGGCCGAACTCCAGCTTGCTGACGTCGGCCACGAGGTGGCCCGGGATATCGCCCGGCAAACATTCGATCTCGACCTCGCGCAACAAATGCTCCAGAATTCCGCCCTGCAACTTGACCCCCGGGGCTTCTCCCTTGAGCACGATGGGAACACTCACACGCAGCACCTTGTCCATGGCGATGCGCTTCAGGTCCACATGCAGCAGCGCGCTCTTGATGGGCTCGAACTGCCAGTCCACGATCATCACCTTGGCCGCTTGACCATCCAGGGTGAGATCGAAAATCGAGTTGTGGCCCGTCTCGGAATTCAGGATCCGCCTCATTTGCTTGGGATCGACAGCGACGGTCTGAGCGCTCTGACCTGCGCCGTAAACTACGGCGGGAATCATGCCGTTGGCGCGCAGCCGGCGGGCGTCATTTTTGCCGCCACCTTGCCGCGGCTTGGCTTCTACGTTTTTGTCTGCGGTTGCTGTAGCCATAATCTTGTCCTTTATAAAAACAATCTGCTGACCGAAGTCTCTTCGTGAATCGACTGAATGGTGCGCCCGATCAATCCCGCAATCGACAGCACCTTGATCTTGGGCTCGTTGCGCCCCGCCTCCGTCAGCGGGATAGTGTTGGTCACCACCACTTCGGCCAACCCTGACTTCGAAATTCGTTCGACCGCGGGTCCGGAGAGTACGGCATGAGTGGCGCAGGCATAGACTTCTCTCGCTCCCGCGTCCAGCAATGCCTGGCAAGTCTTCACCAGCGTACCGGCGGTATCGATAATGTCGTCGAGGATGAGACAGGTGCGATTGGTCACGTCACCGATCACGTGCATCACCTCGGTCACATCCATCTCCACGCGGCGCTTGTCCACGATGGCCAGCGCCGAATCCATTTTCTTGGCGAAGAAGCGAGCCCGCTCCACGCCGCCTGCATCCGGCGAAACCACCGTCAAGTCCGGAAACTGCTTCTTCCGGAAGTAATCCACCAGCACCGGCGACGCGAACACGTGGTCCACCGGAATGTTAAAGAACCCCTGAATCTGCGGCGCGTGCAGATCAACTACCAGCGCGCGATCGGCTCCTGCCGTAGTCAACAGGTCGGCAACCAGCTTCGACGAAATCGGTACTCGCGGCTTGTCTTTGCGGTCTTGCCGCGCATAGCCGTAGTACGGAATCACCACCGTGATGCGGCGCGCCGATGCGCGTTTCAGCGCGTCAATCAGCAACAGCAACTGCATCAGGTGCAGGTCCACCGGGTCGCACGTCGGCTGTACCATGAAGACGTCGGCGCCGCGCACGTTCTCCTCGATCTGCACGTAGGTCTCGCCGTCAGAGAACCTGGAGATGCACGCCTGCCCGAGCTGCAATCCCAGGAACGCGCAAATGTCCCGCGCGAGGGCATCGTTGGCGGTCCCGGAAAAAATCTTCCACTTGTCATCCTGGCGCACCCGCACCGGCTTGGGCTTGGGGTCAGCTCCCGGATGAACTTGCTTGTCCGACTGCTGAGCGGCCGTCGCTGTGGCTTCGCCAGCTACGCCCGCAGTGTGCATCGCGCTCGGTTTTGCCGCCGTTTCCATCGAATCAAACACCCCGCTTCACCTGGTTGAGTTACACGCTGGGTCTTGAAAACTAGCCTTCAGCGTTCAGCCGTCAGCTTTCAGTCAATGCGATCCTTCGCTAATGTCGCCGAAGCTATTACTTTTAGCTTGCAAACCTTGAAACCTGGGTCTCTAGCCACTGACAACTAGCCACTATCCACTAAACTTGGCTGGGCGGCTAGGATTCGAACCTAGACAAAGTGCTCCAAAGGCACTTGACCTACCATTAGTCGACCGCCCAGTGAAGCAAGCTGTCAGCTATCAGCCGTCAGCTTTTCATAGCAAACCTTGAGTCTGGGTGCCCCATCCTTTCGCGCGCTCTTGGCGACACGGTGGGAGACGGTAAATCGAAACCTGATCAGCCGAATATCTGCCGCCAATATTCGTCCCGGGTCAGCGTCGTCGTCGCAACCGCCGCATGTCCGGAGGCGCTCATCCGTGCGGCCACCGCCTGTGCTTCCTCACCGGAAGCGAATAACCCGTACACCGTTGACCCGGAGCCCGACAGTGACGCATACTGCGCGCCTTCGCGCTCCAAGACACGTTTTAGCCTCACGCAAATCGGGATACTCAGGAAAGACGACGCGTTCGAAGTCGTTCACGATCCCGGCTCGGACGAGGTCGAGAAGCAGTGTCTCGGCCCGGTCCCCGCCCACTGCGGGAACACCGGATGCAGACTCACTCGCCGATACCGCTCGCGAGAAAGCACCTTCGCTCAGCCAGGCAAAACCCGCCTGACCGAACTTGTTAATTGTACCTGCGGCCCCCTCCGCCGGTCAATTCAGTTTCCCGTGCAGCTAGATCGTCCCACTGCGCAAACGCCTTCGGAGTCGAAACCGCAATCGGCGGCGTAACCACAACCACGTGCATGCTCGGCAGGTCTTGCAGGGGATAAACTTCCTCGCCGCGGCCGATGCCGAGCACGGTTCCGCCGATCAAAAACAGCGGTACGTCGCTACCCACCTCGGCGGCGATCCGCATCTTTTCCCTCGCGGAAATCGTGGTTTCGAGCGCACGCTCCAGCCCGAGCATGGTTGCGACCGCATTGGATGAGCCCGCGCCCATGCCGCCTTGGACCGGCAATCGTTTGTCGATTTGAACGATGATCTTGGCCCTGACCTTCGCTATCTGCAACACCCGTTCTGCGACCTTGTAGCAGGTGTTGGATTCATCGAGCGGCACGCGCGGATCGTTGCTGCGAATCTCAATGCCGGCGCCGGGCTGCACCTCCACTCGAATGACGTCGTGAAGGGCGATCGTCTGGTAAATCGTGCGCAGCTGGTGGAAGCCGTCGGCGCGCACCGGCCCAATCTTCAGTCCGAGGTTGATTTTGGCGAAGGAGCGAACAGCGATGGATGGATCGCGCATCACGGTCACTTTGGGGCAGACAGCCGCTGGATAGCGTTATTCACGGCCCAGGTCAGCGTGGGGATGCTGCCCTGCTCCGCATCGTTCTCCGGGCTATTGCCATTTAGATACGCGCTCAGCTGCAGCTCGCGAACATAGGGACGCTCGCGCCCGCTCTCCAGCGCCGCCGCAAAATGCTCCCCAGCCGCTTTGGCGTCGCCCTTGTGCCACAGGATCCAGTGCCCCCACATGGCATTTGCGTAAGGATTGCGCGGGTCCAGTTTGACCGCCTCCTGGTAGCTCTTGATGATGACCGGATTCCCTGAAGCGTACCGGTCGCGCAGGAAGTTGGCCCACCCAATGTGCGCCAACAGGTCGGCGGCTTCCTGGCCTTTCGCACTGCTCAGCGACTTGTCGAGCACCGGCAGTACCAGATTGGCCGTATCCGTAAAGCTGCGGTCGCGGGTATTGACGTTTTCCAGCCAGAGCATGGCGGCTTGCGCTTGATCCTTCTGCGCATCGCGATCGATCGGGTCCATCTCTACCGCGCGTTTGAAGCTGTCGAAGGCCGCAGGATAGTCACCGCGCTGCTGGGCTTGCTCGCCGGACTTCATCGCCTCCGAAAACTCTTTATGATGGATGCGAAACTTCTGCAGCAGGCCAGTGACTTGATTCAACCCCAGTAGCAGTGAGACGACCGCTGTCACGGCTCCAATCCATTTCAGCGCGGTCGCCAAAACGCTGCTTTTGCGTGGGGTCTGCGCGCCCTCGCTCGACCCGCCGGGTTCCGACTGCGTGTTCGCCGCCATCAGGCTTTTCCTCGTCGCGCGTCCAGGTCAGCGCTGGCGGAACTTGGACAGCAGTCGCAAGATCTCGAAGTAGAGCCAGATCAGCGTGATCATCAGCGCGAAGGCGCCGTACCACTCCATGTATTTGGGAGCGCCCAACCGCGCGCCGTTCTCTATCAGGTCGAAGTCGAGCACAAGATTCAGAGCTGCAACTGCTACCACGATGAGGCTGAAGCCGATCCCGATTGGGCTGGAGCTGTTGATTGCCGTGAAGTGGAAGCCGAAGAATCCCAGGATGAGTTCCAGCAGATAGAAGACGGCAATGCCGCCGGTGGCCGCCACAATGCCCATCCGCAACTTGTCGGTCACCTTGATGAGGCCAGAACGATAGGCCAGCAACATGACCAGAAGCGTGCCAAAAGTCAGCGATACGGCCTGGATGGCGATGCCATGGTAGCGCGACTCCAGCATGGCGGAGATTCCGCCCAGCACCAGGCCTTCGAGCAGCGCGTAAATCGGGGCAGTAATCCCCGCCCACTGCTTCTTGAAGATAGTGACGATGGCGACGATGAAGCCGCCGATGCCTCCAATCGCGAGCGCGGGTGCCATTGCCTGCACGGCTTGCTCGGGAGATGGTGCATTGAAGAAGCGGTTCCAGGTCCAGGCAGCTGTGGCGACGCACAAAATGAGCAGTATGCCCGTTTTATTGACCGCGCCCGAGACAGTCATGCTTTCGCCGTAGGCGACCTCGCCGGTGCGGAAAGTATCGCCACTCAGGGCGGGGTTGGAAGTGCGCATCAGTTGCGGCATGTGGGTTTCTCCTTGCTGGACTAGCTTACCTGCTGGCTGAGGTCGCGCGCCAGAGCGGCGATTCGCCGTTCGCTAATCGCTCTTCGCTTTTTGCCAGAAAACCAGCCTAACCCCTGGCGACGAGTGAAAGGGAATAGCGATCATCACTTAGAACAGCGTTTCCTGTCCGCTGGTCGCAGTTCTCGGCCGCTTGATGCCGAAGTGTTCATACGCCAGATGCGTTGCGACGCGGCCGCGGGGGGTGCGATCGAGGAAGCCGATTTGAATAAGGAACGGCTCGTAAATCTCTTCGATCGCGTCGGACTCCTCGGCGAGCGATGCCGCCAGGGTGTTCAGCCCCACCGGACCGCCCTGATATTTCTCGATGATGGTGAGCAGCAGCTTGCGGTCGATCTCGTCAAAGCCGTGACGATCAACCTCCAGCATCTCCAGCGCTGCCTGCGCGGTAGGCTTATCGATCTTGCCCGACCCGCGCACCTGCGCGTAGTCGCGTACTCGGCGTAGCAGCCGGTTGGCGATACGCGGCGTGCCCCGGCAACGGGTGGCAATCTCGATTGCACCAGCTTCGTCGATTTCCACGCCCAGAATTTCGGCTGAGCGCTGCAGGATAATCTTCAGGTCTTCGTGTGTATAGAATTCCAGCCGCAGCACAATGCCGAAGCGCGAACGCAGCGGCGCCGAGAGCAGACCGGCGCGCGTGGTGGCGCCGATGAAGGTGAATGGCCGGACTTCGATCGTGTGCGTGCGCGCCGAAGGTCCCTGGCCGATGATGATGTCGAGCTTGTAGTCTTCCAGCGCGGAGTAAAGCAACTCTTCCAACGCAGGTTGCAGGCGGTGGACTTCGTCGATGAACAGCACCTGCTTCTCGCGCAGATTGGTGAGAATGGCGGTCAGGTCGCCCTTGATTTGCAGGGTGGGGCCCGAAGTCTGCTGGAACGCCGCGTCCATTTCGTTAGCGATGATGTTGGCCAGCGTCGTCTTGCCCAGCCCCGGCGGTCCGTAGAGCAGCACGTGGTCCAGTGGCTCACCGCGCGAGCGGGCTGCCTGGATGGCGACCTCGAGGTTGTCCTTGACTTTGTTCTGCCCGATGAACTCGCGCAGCCGTTGCGGCCGCAGCTTGAGTTCGAATGATGAGTCGTCGTCCACGGGCACAGCCGAGACGATGCGGTCGGGATGTTCTTTGTTCGGGGACAAAACCACGATGGGCCGATAGTAAAGGGAACGGAAAGGCGAAGCAACACTACCAGTATTTCCGTCTCCGGTACACGCAACGACATGACTGATTTGTCATTCTGAGCCAGCGTTCGCCGCCTTTGCGAACGCGAGTCGAAGAACCCCAAGGGTCATCTGCACCTCTGTTGCTATAGGGGTCCTTCGACTCCGGCGGGGGGACAAACGTCTTCGCGTAGCTACTCCGGCGGCCAACTCGGGCCGCCTCCGCTCAGGATGACAAGCCTGTGTCGAGCACCGGGCACTGACAACCAAGTCCCTCCACATTTATCATTCGCTCGTCACGATCATGAAGAACCTCGGCATCCTTCTCTCCGGGCGCGGCTCGAACTTTGAGGCCATCGCCGACAACGTCGCTGCAGGCAAACTCGACGCGAAGATCTCAATCGTCATCTCCAACCGGGCAGACGCGGGCGGGATCGAGTCGGCACGGCGGCGTGGACTGAAAGCGCTGGTAATCCCGTCGAAGGGTAAGCCGCGAGAGGAGCACGACCACGAGGTTGTCGCCGCCCTGCGCGAGCATCGGGTTGATCTGGTCTGCCTGGCAGGATACATGCGTCTGCTGTCGCCATGGTTTGTGCAGCAGTTTCCCAATCGCATACTCAATATTCATCCGGCACTCCTGCCGGCGTTCCCCGGACTCGAGGCTCAGAAGCAGGCTTTCGACTACGGCGTGAAGGTCTCGGGCTGCACCGTGCACTTTGTGGACGCGGACCTCGATCACGGCGCCATCATTCTGCAGAAAACCGTACCCGTACTCGACAGCGACGACGAGCACACACTGGCCACGCGCATCCTGGAGCAGGAACACATCGCGTACAGCGAGGCGATCCGGATTGTGCTGGAGGGAAAATACAGGGTCGAGGGGCGAAGAGTCGTGATTGATCCCTAGGCGACATGACCATGTTAAAATGACCATGGTCATTTGGAGGTGACCATATGCCACCCAAGACGTCTGCCAAGAGAAAATCAGCGGTCAGCGTGATTCCTAATAACGGCATAGGGCAGATGGCGGCGGGCGAGTTCAAAGCCAAGTGCCTGGGAGTGATGGCCGAAGTGGCAAAAACTGGAAAGCCGTTGCTGGTAACTAAGCGCGGGGAACCATTTGTCGAGGTGGGACCGCCGCGTCATGCGAAAAAGGGAAAGAAGAAGTCTTTTATCGGAAGGTTGGAAGGCATTATGGAAATCGTCGGCGATCCAGAGGATCTCATAAAGCCCGTATTCCCCCTTGAAGACTATGACATGCTGAAATGATCCTTCTCGACACGCACGTATTAGTTTGGTCACAGCTTAGGCCTGGTAAGCTCTCGCGTCCGGCAGCCTCTGCCATCAATAGGGCGCAAGCATCCGACGGGCTAGCCGTCTCCGCCATCACCCTTATTGAATTGGCCGGACTCATCCATCGGGGCAGAGTGCGATTGCGAGGCAGCTTCGAGTCGAGTATTCAACAGTTGATTGGCGACGTGATGGTTAAACCCATCACTCTGGACATCGCGGTGCTCACGGCTCACTTCCCGCCTGACTTCCCGTCCGATCCGATGGACCGCATTATTGCTGCTACCGCTCGCGCCGAAGGAATGCCGCTGGTGACGGCCGACGAACGAATTCTCGGTTGTCGTTTACTGAAAACGATCTGGTGATCTAAATCCGCCGTTCCCTCGACTTGGACCAAAGCCTTCACTCGGAATGACAATCGATTGGGTAACCCGAAGGTCGCCGCACTACCTACATTTCATAATGCAGCAGCGAGAAGACGTCGTAGCCCTTCAGCTTGTCGCGGCCTTTAAGGCCGTCGAGCTCGACCACAAATCCCATGCCACAAATGTCGGCGCCCAGCGACTTCGCCATCTCGGCGGTCGCTTTAGCGGTGCCGCCGGTGGCCAGCAGGTCGTCGCAAATGACAATGCGCTGGCCCGGCTTGATCGCGTCTTTGTGGACCTCTAGCGTGTCGTGGCCGTACTCCAGTTCGTACTTCCATTGCAGAACTTCAGCCGGCAGCTTCTTCGGCTTGCGCACGGGGACAAATCCCGCGTTCAGGCGGTAAGCCAGTGCCGGCCCGAAGATGAATCCGCGCGCCTCAATTCCCAGAACCAGGTCAACATCCTTGTCGAGGTAGTGCTCCGTCAGGGCATCGATGAGGCGGGCAAAGCCGAGCTTGTCTTTGAGCAGAGTAGTAATGTCGTAAAACAAGATGCCCGGCTTGGGAAAGTCGGGGACTTCGCGGATGAGCTTCTTGAGGTCGTCACAGTTGTGCGCCTTGGGCGGCTGCATGATTTACCAGACTCCTTCGATACGAAACGATTTCGCTTCCAGCAGAGGCGCGGCGGATTCGCTGACGCGGTCAACCCGCGAGGCCCGCGGACCTTCCTGCAATTTGGCGCGCAGTGAGATGTGCTGCTCACGAGTACCTGTCGCCATCACTTCAACATCACCGCTCTCGCAGTTACGCACCCATCCGGTGATACCGCTCTGCGCCGCCTCGCGTTCCACGAACCAGCGAAAGCCGACGCCCTGAACGCGTCCGGAGATAACATAGCGGCGGGTTTGCAAATCGGCCATTGGCAAGCAACTAGCAAAGCGAGTCGAAGAATGCCTGTCTAGGCGCGTGACAGGTATGAGCCTTCCGACGTATCCACTCGAATCTTCTCGCCTTCGTTGATAAACGGAGGCACCTGGACCACAAGTCCAGTCTCGGTCTTGGCCGCCTTGGTAACGCTGCTGGCGGTCGCCGATTTCAAGCCGGGCTCGGTTTCCACCACCGTGAGTTCCACCGTCTGCGGCAGTTCGACTCCTACGGCCTTGCCATCGAAGAACTCGATCTTGATCTGCAGATTGGGAATCAGATACTCCACTGCATCGCCCAGAATGTCGCGATTCAAGTGGAGTTGCTCATAGTTTTCGGTATTCATGAAGTGGTAATCGTCGCCATCGGAGTAGAGGAACTCCATCTGCACTTCGTCGACGGTAATCTTCTCGATGGCATCGCCCGAGCGGAAGCGGTGCTCAAACATGGCGCCGGTGCGGAGATTGCGCAGTTTGGCCTGGATGAACGCGCGCAGGTTTCCCGGTGTGCGGTGCTCCACGCTGAACACGGAGTGCAGATCATTGTTGTGTTTGATGACCATGCCCGGACGCATTTGGGTGGCTGGAATCGCCATTCGTATAACTCCTATTTTCTGGGAGAGCCGCAGGTCGGTGAGTATCACACCCCGCTCGACTGCAACGCGGGCCGGAAACCCCGCAAGAAACGCGCGGCTCGAGGGACAAAACGTAATTTTACACGGGGCTCAGCAGAATTGGGAAACCGCGCGCTGGGCTTGGCCGAAGGCGGAGCGCAGCAAACGACTCCCGGCGCACGCAGGAGAGGATGCTCTCGCAGCGCTTCTGCAGCTATGCTCCAGGCAACGAAAGCGCCACCGAAGGGTTCCAACTGAGCTTAGGGTTCGCCGGGCAAAGACCCAAGACCAGGTCGTGCTTTGGAGAAGCAATATTTTGGCAGCAAACACAGGTACAAGAAGCAAGCAGAAGAGCCTGAATCGCGATAGAATTTTCGGGAGGACAGATCGAATGAATGACGACGTAGCGGATTTTGAGCCAAACGGAGAATACCAAGAGTCAGACAGCGGCCTCGGCATGGGATTGACCATGCTTTTCATTGGACTCGCTGCGGGAGCGCTGGTGGCTCTGTTGCTCGCACCCAAGACTGGCAAACAGATGCGCCGTACTCTTCGCCGCAGATATGAGGATGCCCGCGAGGCAATGGAAGACCTCGGCGAACAGGCAGGCGACTGGATCGATAAGGGGTCAGATTGGGCCGACAAGGCCAAGAGCAAGATCCCGCCGCTTAAGAAGCCCTTCGGGCGGTAGCGGACATTCCTGCGGCTCGGTGGGAAGCGTGAGGATACAGCCTCGGGTGAACGGCAGCTTAGTACAGCCGGAAGTTCACTTCGACGTTGATCATGACCGGAACGGCCTGACCATCTTTTCGCGCCGGCTCAAAGCGCCATTGACGCACCGCCTCGACTGCCTTCTCGTCGAGTCCCATGCCCAGAGCGCGCTGCACGCGAATCTGCTGCGGCTTGCCGTCTGCACTCACGACCAGCCACAACACAACGGTGCCCTGATATTTAGCCTTGCGGGCTTCTTCTGAGTACTCGGGATCGGGCGCATACAAAGCTTTCGGAGCGCTGACGCCTCCGCCGACTCGATAGGCTCCGCCACCGTATCCACCCCCGTGGCCGGGTCCGACACCGGGCCCACTTCCTGAGCCAACACCGCCGCCATTACCACTGCCGATGCCTCCGCCATATCCAGTCCCGTTGGAAGGAGGCCCGATCACCTTCGACAGAGGATCGCCAAGCGCGCCCACCGTTGGCAACTTCAACTCAGGTGGAACCACCACCGAAGGCGGCACCGGGAGCTTGGGATTTTCATTGCGGACCACGATCGCTGGAGGAGTGATTTGTTCCTTGGAGAGCTTGGGCAGGGCGCCTTTCGGGGCATTTAGCTTGTCCCGGTCGCCGCCGCCGCCACCGCCACCAGAGCGGTTTTTCGACACGGGCATCGGCAAATACGGACTGATGTCGGTCGCCAGGCCGATCACCTGCTGCTTGATCTCCTCTTTATGCTCGAATGCCCAGTGTCCCGACCAGATGAGCAGGCCCACGGCGAGCATGTGGCCGATGAACGAATAGATGAACGTGTCTTTGCGCTGGGGATACAGCCCCTGTCCTTCGCCAAATAGCGTAGGCAGGACCTTATCCTGTGGGGCAGGGTTCGGAACCTCTTCGGCAACCGGATTGGAGACCACGGGCGCGGACATTGCTTTGTACTACAGTATAGACCCAGTGGCGGACGATAAGTTCCAGAAAAATATCGGCCGGCGTAGAGCCGGACTCTAGTTTACCGCCATTCGTCCCAAAGCGGTTTGACGCTCCAGCACGAAATTTGTCCCCCTTTTTATTTACGGCGCATCGTCAACCGCCAACAATCGCCCGCAAGGCGTTGCGGCGAACCCCAATCTCGACCGGACTCTGGCAGATGTACTCGCCATCGGCAAAAACCTCGGTCACGGGATCGGTCTGGATGCGCACGCGCGCAGCCCGAAAATATTCTACCTCCTTCATGCCAATGTGGGCACCGCGATAGACGCTCCGAAACAACCGCAGCAGCCGCGGCTTACTTAGCCTCCGCACAAAGCAGATATCGAGCAGGCCATCGTCCATGCGCGCCTCGTGGGTCAACCGCATGCCGTGTCCATACTGCGGCCCGTTGCCGGCGGCGATCAGGAAGCCCGGCTCGTCTATATGCGTCTCCCAGCGGCCCTCCACTTCGACGGACACCTTGATGTGCGGCGGACGGAAGCCTCCCAACACTTGCAGCAGCGCGACCACATATCCGCCGTGCGCGCGCAGCCATCGCGACTGGTTCAGCGTAAGGCGGTTCACCGCTGCGTCCAGCCCGGTTCCGGCGATGCAGCCGAAGAATGTGGTGCGCGCGACTTCGCGCTCGGCCTCGGCCAGACGGCGCAACTGCGATTGCATGATGCGCGGGCCTATCCCAGGCAGGTCAGCTCGCGGTCCGTCCGGAACAAAGTGCAGAGTCTCCAGAGATTCACCTTCCCAGGAGTCGGGCTCAGCCGGCTTTGCGGCGCGGCGCGGTCCAAAGTGCTCGCGGCAATGTGAATCTTTGCCCAAGGTAACCGGAGGCAGGTCCTTCAGCTCAATGCGGCTGGACTTCATCCAGGCATCAAACTCGTCCGGGCCGCCAGCCGCTTCCGTCTTCGAGGTCTCTACCTCCAACGGCTCAATCGTTCCCAGGTCAATGGCGCGCACATTGTCGCCGGACGCGCAAAAGCGCTGCCATGCCGCGAAGGCATCCTCCACGCCTTCGATGCCAATGGAGTGCGCGAAGTCGTTGGCGCTGCCGAGCGGCACAATCAGCGTAGGAATCTGCTTGAGCGCTAATCCGCCAAGATGGCGATGGATGGTGCCGTCGCCGCCAAAGATGAGCGCTGCATCGGGCTGGTCGGTGGGATCGAGTTCATTGCCGGTAAACAGGTTGACGCCCGGCAATTCAAATTGCCGGACGTGGTGCTCTTTGGCGACAGGTCCAAGAAGGGCAACAGCGCGCACGGCGCTTACTTTCGCACATGCCCGGGCAAATGCAAAATGGGCGCAGTTTGCTTTTCCCGCTGCTGTTCTCTCATCGCTTGCATCTGCATCTGATCCTGCGCAGTGCTATACTTCCGCGCGAAATCTCATTTCAGGGAGGCGTGTATGCATCGCAAGGCCATCTCAGGGATACTGCTCGTTCTGGCGCTGGCCGCGATTTCGGCGGCGCAGACCAAAATCTCCGGCACCGTGAGCTGCGGCAAGCCCGACCAATTTCAAAAGATCGACATCGGCGACAAACCCGGCCATGCCTATGCCATCAGCCAGGGCAAATGCACCTGGACCAAGCCCATGGACATCGCCGGCACTCAGACCCAGACTGACGTGGGGACCGACTTCAATGAAATGACCTCCACGGGCGCGCATGGGCACGGATATGTGCTGGGCACGATGACGAGTGGAGACAAGTTTGTAGTTCGCACCCAGGGAATGGACACCTACAAAGATGGCAAGCCGCAATCCACGCAAGGCACGTGGAGCTTTGTCAGCGCCACCGGGAAGCTGAAAGGTATCGTCGGCAAAGGCAGCTACAAGGGTAAACCTGACAGCGACGGGAACATGGTCATCGATGTCGAAGGTAGCTACCAGATGCCCAAGTAATTTGGAGCTTGGTTATCGGGAGGACCCTAATGGACGTACAAGCTGCAGCGCCACCAAGCAGAAGGTGGCTTAAGCCTGTGCTGATAACACTCCTTATAGTCGTCGTCGTTGGTGCCATCGGGTATTACGCGTTCCGCGCGCCGCGGGGCCAGGATGTTGACACGATAACGGGCTTCAACCAACCGTCCGGGCTCTTGCCGCCCAGCCAGCATGACATCGGTATTGTGCTGGCGACGAACTACCACGAGTACAGGACCAATTCGATGTGGTGGAGCCTGGCGTACTACGGTTGCTTGTTCCTATCGGCGTTTCTTAGCGCCATGGCGGCTTTTGTGCTTAAGCTGGAGTGTTTCCCCAAAAGACCGGACATTAAGAAAGACCTGGCGGCGCTGTGCGCAACCATTGCAGCCGTACTCATAACCTTGTCCACGGTAGGTAACTTCCAGCAGAAGTGGCAAGCCAATCGCCTGGCGGCAACGTCGATGCAGAACCTTGTCTACGACGTCTGGAAAAGCAATGCCCCCGAGAACATGGCCGATATCTACTCCAAGATCGAGCAGGTAAATCTGCTAAGGAATCAAGAGATTGTTGCCGGTGATTCCGGCTCGCAACGGAAAGATAAGAAGTCCCCAGAGCCGCCGCCCGGGCCGAAATAAACCCCAGCCGGTCAACCCGAAGTGATCGGGTGATGTGCGCTGATTCGTCAACTTTGGCATTGCAGGACTGGCGGCTGAGGAAGAGAATGATTCTGCTTCCTACACTCAGCCGCTATTGACGTTGCGCCAACGCCACTGAGGCGGCTGCTGCCTATCGGAGGAATCATGGATTCCGCTGGCCGACCGATGTGGGCTGTTCTGTTGTGTGTACTTCTCTCGTGCGTGTCGCTTTCTGATGCTCAACAAGCTGCCCACGCCCCTCAACAAGCTGCTCCTCACGTCCACCCGCTGCGACAACGTCGGCTTCCAACAAATTCGTACTCGATGATGGCACTCCCATCAAGCTTCGACTGAACCGAAATCTCAGCTCGGCGGACGCGAAGACTGGAGACAACATCGACTTCGAAGTGCTGGAAGAAGTCAAGGTCAATGACATAGTTGTCATACCGAAGGGCAACATTGCCATCGGCACCGTGACTGACGCCGAGCACAAGAAGCGCATGGCGCGTGGCGGGAAGCTCGACATTGAGATTGATTACGTCAAGCTGGCAGATGGCGAGAAAGCGGCAATCAGGGCGGTAAAGGAAACGAAGGGTGGCGGGCACACAGGGGCAATGACCGGCGCGATCGTCGCAACGAGCTTAGTGGTCTGGCCTGCTGCGCCATTCTTTCTTTTCATGCACGGCAAAGACACCACGATCCCCAAGGGCACTGAAATCACGGCGTACGTGAATGGCAACATGCCGCTTGATCCCGTGAAGTTTGCACCTGTCGTTCCTGCAACATCAAACGTCGCATCGTCCTCCGTAACTTCGCAGAGCACCCCGACCAACGCTCAGCTTGAGATCACCTCGAATCCAGCGGGAGCTGAGATCGCTGTTGACGGCAATTTTGTCGGAGACACGCCCTCGGAACTCACCGTTGCCGCTGGAGTTCATACGATTACGATTTCGAAGCACGGTTACAAACCCTGGGAGCGGAAGCTCACGGTTTCGAGTGGGAAGGTCACGGTAGCCGCCGAACTGGAGCAGTAGCAATTCTCAAGCAGTACTTTGCGCGGCCAGAGCCGCTAACAAATAGCGAAACAGCGGCTTGTAATCACCCCGCATACATGCTTCGCTTGCCGGTTCGTACTCTCCCGCTGGACGAACGATGGCGGGCCACAGGAGTGCTGGATAACCATAACGTTGCAAGACGTAGTTCCCTATCATCCTGCACATTCGGCCATTGCCGTTTCGAAATGGGTGTATTTGAACAAACCTTCCCATGAAGACCGCCGCGAGGTGAATGACAGCCCGGACTGAGTTTACGTCCGAGGCGCCGCTTCGGAGATATTCGTCCGTCTGCGAGATGAGCGTAAGGATCTCGTCCGAGAGGACAGCCATCCGGCCTGGTACGTCTGCAAATGGTGCACCGGGATTCGGTGGAACCCCAACATCCACACGCAAGCAGGGGAACCTATAGTCATCACATCGATAATTTCCGGCATAATAGAAAAGCGGCACAACCTTGTGAAATACGGTGCGATGCCAGCCTTTTACATCTCCGTGCCGAATGATGTAATTCCGGGAGCGTGTGCGGATGAACTGATGAACGCTAATCAAGCCAGCTACGACATCTGCAAGCCGCGAATCTTTTTCGGGGGCCTCCCAAGGAGGGCAGATATCCATTTGAACAGACTATGCGGGTCTCTTATGCTTGATGACGTTTCTGATTTGTTCTTTTGAGAGTCTCGGAACGTCGTCCAACAAACTCTCCTGCTGGTTGCTGTAAATCGCCTCTGCCGGGTCTTGTTCGGGCGCGATCTTTCCGTGGAGATAACTGACCGCAACCTTGCTCAACAGATCTTCCTCCAACGACGGAGTCCAGTCCTGATCAAATTGGCCGTCAAAAAAACTCGATAGAGGCGGACGCTGCCTTTCTACGTTGGCAGTGGGCATCGTCACTGCTTCGGTGGGCACAGTCAGGACCCGACTGCTGCCGACCACATTACCAACGGAGATCGTGGCAGTTACCAGTGCAACAGCAAGACCAACACGAAAAGGGGTGGTTACTGACTTGCCCTCACGCGGTCTGCGACCACTCGATGAATACTCTTGGGTAACCGTGGGCTGCAAATCTTCGAAGCTACTTAGATTCCACAACATCGGGTTCTCCAATCGAGTTCTTGAACCGCACCTTCATTTGTTCGGCAATAGGTCCGCACGCATTAAAGAAAGCGAGCGCCAAGGTCGGCGCACATATAATCCGTACGAGGGGTTCAATCACTATATTGCCTTGCTTGGGGACCTTTGTCCACAGCTCCTTTGGTGAAATGTAGAAGAAATCCATCATACATTCCCCCCCGGACATCACCGCCAGCACGTTGTTGGAATGCAGAGTTTGGACCTTATCGGTATCGATGACGTTTGGCGGAGGTTCCTGAAGGCTTTGAAGCCCGCATTATCCACTTCCTTTGCCAGTGCGTCGTGAAAATCGCGCGAGGTGGCCCAAAGCTGATTGATAAACATTGGGGTTGGAAAGTAGATTTCCACTTTGCTACGCAGAGTTTCTGACCTCGGGCCCCGTTCGCTTTCCGAACTCCAGCAATACGCTCATGCCAAGTTCCGTCACTCGGCAGAAATCGGCGACATAAAAGTGGGCGGGCACCGGCGCGTTCTCGTAATCAACAGCGAGACCAATGGCGTTGGGATTGTTCGCGTCCGTGACGTACTTGACCGGGCCGTTCCCGACCGGACCGCGTTGCGCTTTCACAAGTTTGCCGCTCACGAATCTCCAGTCGCGATTACTTGGGCATTATAGACTTGGGAAGCTCCCAAACAAAGAAAGAGGGCGAATGCGCCTCACGCCACGTGCGGGAGTAGCAAGAGCATGGCAGCTATTCGCCGCGAACCACCCGGTCCAGGCGGGCAAGCGTGTCGGGATACCGGTTGACCAGCCGCAGCAGCACGGTAGCCTGAGCGTTGGGTTTACCACGGCCTTGTTCCCAGTTCTCCAGAGTGCGAACGTTGGTGTACAGCTTGCGCGCGAAGACTCCGCGCGACAGCTTCAGCTTTGCCCTGGTTTTGCGGATAAATGCCGGGCTCACCTGGCGAAGTGGCTTGGCTTCCACCTTGTAGCTGCGCAGCGTGATCTTCCGCTGGCGCTGCGCCGGCATCGAGTGCACGCCCTCCATCAACTCGTCGAAGATGTTTCGTTTTGCCTTCATCGGGTTCTCCGTGGCCGTCGCTTGCGGCGTACTGCGGTTTCGGCTTCAATCGCACGCTTCAGGGAATTCTTCTGCTCCGCCGTCAGGTCGTCAGCCTCGTCCTTGCTGTAGATCGTCATGAGCCAGATCTGGTCGTCTTCCGGGAACCAGAAGTAAATGACCCGCAGACCGCCTCGCTTGCCCTTGCCGCGACGCGGGTCGCCGAAGCGGAGCTTTCTGAAGCCGCCAGTCTGTGGCATGACATCACCCAATTCGGGGTTCTGAGCAAGAGCGTCCTGAAGACCACGGTATTGATCGTCGTCGAGGTAGCCGGCGATGTATCTCGTGAATGCGGGCGCCTCAAAGAATTCCACTGCGCAATTATACGTGATTAGCGTATAAATTAAGTCCCGAAGATGACATCGTACCCAAGTGTGCTATCCAGTTTGGGAATTGGCGGTTACCTCCGTGTTCTGGAGTGCGTTTTCTTGCCCGTCCAACGTAGCTCGGCGTCGTACAGTTGGAGCGCGGGAGCCAGTTCCCGCACCGCCAGTCCGCTGGTCGGGCGGCGGTATTCGATCTTTCAAAACCTGTTGGGATGGCGGTCGCATCTGGCAAGTCCTTATTTTGTAATACTTTGCGTATAACTCCTTTGTGCGGAATACTTTGCGAGGAATGCTGCAAAATATTGAAAAACAAAGGTTTACGATTACGGCTAAGCCCAATTAACACAATACTTTGCGCCAAGTATTGCAAGTTATTGAAAAACAAAGGTTTAAAGACGGAAGCTAAGTTTAATGTTTTCAATACTTTGCAGGCAAAGTATTGAAAATAAAAAGATACCAAGACGGGGGAGGGGGTGCAAATCAGCCTCCGCGCTACGAACAAGGGAACGTCGAGGCGGGAATTGCCTCAGGAGTTGTTCGACAGGCTTTGTCGTCCCAAGGCACTCACGTTCGCGAAGATGCCTACCAGCTTTGGAAAGGCTGGGCCAAGCTCTTTCTCCCCGTTCGGGGCTGATTTTGTCGAGCTATCGGCAAGAGAACGAGAGGCCGCGACATCAGTCTGCGAAGCCGTCGGTAGGAGAGCTCAGTTGCGGAAATGAATGGGCGAGATAGAGGTCCTTCGACTCCTCGCTGCGCTCGTCGCTCAGGATGACAGACCAAGCTACGGGTCGTCGGATCATGGGACGCTTGGCTTGACTTCGTTGTTGAGTTGCTTGCTTTCAGCGATGAAGAGGCAACTGCGAGCGCGCAGACCGGCATATCATGATGAGAGGCAATAGAGGCCGCGTTGCAACTCCGCCGTCCCTACGAGACCGGATGGTAGACGGGGAATGAGTGGGCAAGGTAGGGGTCCTTCGACTCCTCACTACGCTCGTCGCTCAGGATGACAGGCAGTTTTGGGCGTGGGACACGCGATGAATCGTCGAGACTTCATCATTGGTACGGCGTGCGGAGTGGGGAGCGCTCTGGCTCTGCGCGGCTCCTTCGCCTGGGGCATGCTGCCGGGCGCGACCTCCAAGTTCAGCGCCAGCGACACGGTTGAGATTGGCAAGACCGGCATCCGAACCAGCCGGCTGGCCATGGGAACCGGGACATTTGGGGTTGGCGGCCGCTCCAACCAGACCGCGCTGGGCAGCAAAGAGTTGGTCAACCTGCTGCTGAACGGCTACGACAACGGACTGCGCCTGTTCGATACAGCCGATGCCTATGGCAGCCATCCTCATGTTGCGGGGGCACTGAAGCAGCTCCCACGCGACAAGGTGACCGTGCTCACCAAGACTGATTCACGCGATGCGGCCGGCGTGCGTGCCGATCTCGACCGCTACCGGCGCGAGTTGGGAACGGACTACATTGACATCGTCCTGCTGCACTGCCTTACCGAAGGCGACTGGACGGAGCGCTACCGGGGAGCGATGGACGTGCTGTCGGAGGCGCGGCAGAAGGGCATCATTCGCGCGCATGGCTGCTCCTGCCACAGCATCGAAGCGCTGCGGGCCGCCGCGAAGTCGCCGTGGGTGGAAGTGGACCTCGCTCGCGTGAATCCAATCGGCTCGCACATGGATGCCAATCCCGCAACCGTTACCAGCGTGCTGCGCGAGATGCGGGCCGCGGGTAAGGGAATCATCGGCATGAAAATTCTCGGCCAGGGTGACATGCGTTCGCGGCCTGACGACGCGCTGCGCTACGCGATGTCGCTCAATCTACTGGATGCATTCACCATTGGCGCGGAGAACAAAGCCGAGCAGAGGGACTTAATTCGCCGCATCGCGGCTGCGTAGCAGCGCACCACGTCGTCAGGGTAGCCTTCGTCCTTGCTTGGGCCGCCGAAGTGTCTGCGGACAGCGAAAATGCTTATGGGAACGCACGCTTCAGAAAATTCCTTCCTTCTCCAGGTCCTTCACCACAACCTTGACGATATTGTTGATCGCCTTTTCCGCCGAGCTGGGATTGAAGGTATCGCTGAGGCCGGTCCAGACTAGTTCCCCCTCGGGAGTCGCCGTGGCGTAGAGGTTGGTTTCGATGCGCACCTTCTTATCTTCACGCAGGTAGTCAGGGGTATAGACCTGCCGGTAAGCGACCGGGTAATAGCCATAGAACGAGTTGTAGTAAGGATAAGGAACCGTGTAGCTGTGGCCGGGAACATAGGTAATGTTATTTTCCACCTTCACCAGCCGCGTCAGCATGACAGCTTCGACGTGGTGCTCGCGGATTTGCGCCTTCAGGTAATCCATGTCCATGTTGGCGGAATCAGGACGCAGCAGGATGGAATGCCCCGGGATGGCTTCGACTCCGTCGCGCGCAAGTTTGGTGGCCAACGCATCCTCGAAGTCGGAACGAATCGCCGGATCTTCGCTCATGCCGATCACCAGTACCTTCTTGAAGTGATGCCCGGAGTAGCTGGGATTCTTCACGCTGGCCACCAGTTTGGCCGAGTTGCAGTTTCCGATTGCCGACGCGGTCAGCAGAACGGCAATCACCATCGCGAACCTTCTCAAGCGTATCTCCTCACGGCTGTGGCGTGTGGTCCAGTGCAAACGGCGCCGTACCCAAGGGGACTCGGATCGATCTTTCGCTTTACACAGGACTTACGCCCTGGGCTAATATTGTTCCGCCCTGCGGGCTTTGATTTTGTGCAACATGTTCCCGTGTTCGAACTGAGCCAAGTTCGCACACAGGCCCCCAAGTCCTCGTCGCGACGGCGGCCGCGATCGGGACGGCCGGCAAGGAGAAAGAAGCGGTCGGTGATGACTGCCGTGTCAAGTTCGCCTTCAGATAGGAGCATGCGATTAGCTCTCAGCGCCGCTCCGATATCTGTGGCGGTCTTAGCCGGCTAATCGCCCTCACCGCCGCCAACGGCAAGGGTTGGCACTTCATGTTTGCGCATAAGGTCGTTCAGCGCCGGGACGTCAACGCGCACAATCTCCTGCCATCTCGACAGCTGCGTTCCCAGGCGGCCATGGAGTTCATCGAAGACCAGTAACTGCTGCGTGGTCGGCGATCCATCGACACTCTGAATGAGATCATTGAAGCTGGCGTACTGTTCGTTAAGCATGTTGGGATAGCGCAGATTGCCCTCCGAGCTCTTCATCTTTACCTGTATCAGGCTTTCCTCAACCGGAGTCATTTTCTGGTCGAGGGCCCGGACCGCGGAAACCACTTCGCTCGTCGATGAGCCTTCTCCGGCCCACTTCTCCAGGGTCTGCAAATTGGTGCGGAGCTGGCGGAGCTGATTGACGGCACGATGCAGCGCGTCAATGTCCTGCTGCACCTTGAGCGCAAGGTCGATCTGCTTCTGCATGTCTGCGGAAGTCACCGAACTTTGCAACCTGGGATCGAGCTTGACCTCCAGTCGAGTGGTCTGGCTCCTGCCTTTCACGGTGAGCTTCACTTGGTAGGCGCCGGGAATCACCAGCGGTCCTCGCGGCGGCTCGCCCGAGTAGAACGCCCCTGGGATTTGCACAGGAGGATCGGAGCGAAAGTCCCAGGCGAAGCGATTCATGCCCGCATCCGCCGGCAGCAGGTCAGCCGGCCGCTCACGATCGGGCCACTCCGGAGGCTGCTCATTCTTGCTCTCGCTGTGGTTGGAGAGCCGACGCACACGCTTGCCCTGCGCGTCGAGAATCTCGATGGTGATCTCTTCTTTGTCTGCCGCCTTGGCCTTCAGGTAGTAATCCAGGATCGCGCCCTTGGGCGGGTTGTCTCCCACGGGACGTTTGCGGTCGACTTCGTCAGGAAAATGCAATCGTATCGCCGTGACCGGTTGATACAGGTGGAAGTCCTCGCCTGCAATCGCAGAACTCGCTTGCCGCAGCGGAGCGACATCGTCGAGTATCCAGAACGACCGGCCATGGGTCGCAGCGATCAGATCATCGTCTTTGATGGCAAGGTCGTGGATCGGCGAAGTGGGCAGGTTCAACTGCAGCGACTGCCAGTGCGCGCCATCGTCGACGGAAAAGTAAACTCCGGTCTCGGTTCCGGCGTAGAGCAGGCCCTTCACCTTGGGATCTTCCCGCACCGATCGCACATAGGAGCCGGCCGGTATGCCGCTGGTAATCTGCGTCCAGGTTTTGCCGGAGTCGTGGGTCTTGTAGATCAGCGGGTTGAAATCGTCGAGCTTATGGCGATCAATGGCGGCATACGCAGTAGCGGCGTCGTGGGGCGAGGCATCGATGATGCTGACCATGCTCCACTCCGGCATGTCTTTCGGAGTGACGTTTTCCCAGGTCTTACCGTCGTCGCGGGTCAGATGGATCAAACCGTCGTCCGTGCCCGCCCACAGCATCCCTCTCTGCAATGGAGACTCGGCCAGCGCGAAGACGGTGTCGTAATACTCGACGCTGGTAATGTCCAACGTGATGGCTCCGCCGGAGGGCTTCTGCTTGCTCCTGTCGTTGCGCGTCAGGTCCGGACTGATGGGATTCCAACTGCGGCCCTGGTCCGCACTCTTGAGCACGAACTGAGACGCGCTGTAGATGACGTTGGAATCGTAGGCCGACACCAATACAGGTTCGGTCCACTGAAAGCGGTACTTGAGTTCGCCCGCGCCGTTGCCCGAGGTGTCCAGCGGGTAGGGAGAGACATCCTCCAGTTGGTTGGTGCGGTGATCGTAACGGGTGATGGTAGCCCCGTCTGATCCTGCGTAAACAATCTCAGGATCGCGTGGGTCCGGAGAAATGGCCCCGCTCTCGCCGCCTCCGACTTCATACCAGTCCTGGCGGGCGATCACTCCATCATCGGACTGACTGGCGATTGCAACCGTACTGTTGTCCTGTTGCGCTCCGTACACGCGATAGGGCCAGTGGTTGTCGACGGCGACATGGTAGAACTGCGCGGTGGGCTGATTGTTCTGGGGTGTCCAGGTCTTACCACCATCCACCGAGATCGTAGCTCCGCCGTCATTACCGTTGATTAGGCGTTGCGGATTGGTGGGATCGATCCAAAGGCCGTGATGGTCGCCGTGCGGCGCCGGCAGCAATTCGAAGGTCTTCCCGCCGTCCGTGGAGCGAAATGCGCCGGTGTTCAGCACATACAGGGTGTTGGCCTCCTTGGGATCAGCGAACACGTGCGTGAAGTACCATGCGCGCTGCCGATACCGTTCATCGTCGTTCACGCGTGTCCAAGTTTTGCCGGCATCATCGGAACGATAGAGTCCGCCTTCCTTGGCTTCAATGAGCGCATAGACGCGATTGGAATCGGCCCCCGAAACCGAGATGCCGATGCGTCCGAGATTGCCTGCCGGCAACCCGTGGCCGGTCAGTTGCTCCCAGGTGAGTCCGCCATCTACGGATTTGTAGAGGCCGCTCCCCGGACCGCCACTGTTGAAGTACCAAGGCTGGCGGCGCACCTGCCACAGGGCCGCGTAGACTATGCTGGAATTTCTGGGATCGAACACCACATCGATTGCGCCGGTGTCATCATTCTTATAGAGGACCTTCTGCCAGGTCTTGCCGCCGTCTGTGGTGCGAAAAACGCCCCTCTCAGAATTTGGGGCCCATGCGTGTCCCAGGGCGGCAACCAGCACGATATCGGGATTACGGGGATCGATGATGACAGCCCCGATGTGGCGCGTGTCTTTGAGCCCCACGTTTTTCCAAGTCAGGCCGGCGTCCGTAGATTTGTAGACTCCGTCACCGTAGGAAATGTTGCCGCGCAAACAAGCTTCGCCGCTACCTGCATAGAGAACGTTGTGGTCGGAATCCGCGACCGCGATGGCGCCGATTGAGGAGATCGCCTCGTGGTCGAAGGTAGGCGTCCAACTGAGGCCCCCGTTGGCGCTTTTGAAGATGCCGCCGGCGACCGCGCCGAAATAATAAGTATTGGGATCGCCGGGAACTCCAGTGACGGCAAGGACACGGCCGCCGCGAAACGGCCCAATCTGCCGCCACTTCATTCCGCCGATCACAGCTGGATTGACCTGGGCGATCGAATTCACCCCGATCGACAAGAACAGCAACGCGCTAAGCGCAAACAGGCGACGCATTAGACAGACCTCTGTGGCAGTACGAAGGTAGTAGTACGAATCCGCCATCGTATCGGGAAATGAGAAGCCGGTGCAAGGCGTCGCTTGGCAACGGGTGAACGGCAGAATCAGCTGGATCACGCAGCTCAGGCAACTGCGGTGACCTCTCCGCTACCAGCTACGGTTCGACGAGCGGTAGGGCCGATGCCAATTGCAGGTCGATCATCAACTGGATTCTCCGGTCTACCTGGTAGAACAGCGCTGTGTTCTTGGGCGACAGCACCTTGTGGAAGAGGGGAACATACTTCATCCGCAAGTCTCCCACTGCCTGATCGACGCCAATCCACTGTTTCACGGCACTGTCTGCCTGGGCATCGGTAAGTTGCCCTTGAGACTGCACGTACTGCTTAATCAGGTCATACTTGGTGCCGTTGATTCTTACCAACTCCGAAACATATTGGTCATAAACGGGCCAGAACTTTGCCGCCTCCGCTTCCGTCAGCTTCATGTTGGCAGCGATCACCTGCTTCCGCTGCGAGCGGAGATTCTTTCGGAGCATTTGGATGTCCTCGTCGGTGAGGGGCTGTTCCTGCTGGCCCGCGGCCGGTTGAGCTTGTGCGGTCGACGGCGTGTTCTGAGCGACGGCCGTGCTGCGGCAGAACAGCAGCATGCCTATCGCGACTAAGAGAGTTGAGGAGCTGATTGATTTTATCTTCGACATCGTTACCACCTTTTCTCCAGCGAACTGGTCGCGAAGCTGTTCAGTCGTTCGCCTTCAAGAAGAATTGCTCGAATGGGGTCACCGGTACGGCACCGGGGAACTTCTTACTCCATCGCCAGATCAGATTCAGCCCCCGGCTGAGGACCGCGGAGAAGGCGTCAATATGATGGCATTCATCGCGTAAACTTTACCGTTGATGTTGCTCATCAAGCTCCTGTTCCGCCCTGAGGATGTTAGAGACCATCACGTGACCGCGTGAGGTCACAACCCTTGTGACTCGGTCCCACGACGTCTTTGCAACTCCTACCTGCCTCGGGAACGGAGACAGTCTCGCAGACAATGCTTTGAAAAGACAACGAAATATTGTTTCCGTCCCACCCGGCGCACGCACGGCGCGGGCCAGGGCAGAACATCCACGCATCCGCTGAGTCGAGCCGTTGGCACTGGACGATCGGCCATTGGGTAGACTGAACCGTCTTAGGAAGGGTATCTACCTTGCTCTTTCCGGCTTCAGACACGAGCAAAACCATGTAGCCAGCCTAGAGCCGACGCGGGATACTAGTTAACACACTTCATCATTAAGGCCCGCCAATCGTAGGTATGCCACCAATATAGATCGCAGTCCCACTTGGGCTACAGGTGTACGAAACATGGGTCCAGGTATTCGTGGGAATAATCGCATGGGCAGGCTGAAAGAAGAATGGTTTGCCATGGGCTTGATCTTGCGGAAAACTGATGTAAGGAGGGCGGGAACCTTGGCAGGCCCCGCCCGGCTTTAGCTAGTTCGGCGACCACACTGGACCTTCATAATCGTCCCAGTACGAGTACGTATCCGGCCGCCAATCCGGCCCCGACTGAAGGATCGTCACCATGTCGTAGCTATAGTCGCCGCTCGTGGTGAAGACAGCCTTGCCATCAATCGCCAGGGTTATGGAATCAACCCCGATAGATATGGTCAGAATGTGCCAGCCTACGGCGCGATGTACGTTCGTGGTCGAAGTCTGGGGATAAATACCGCAATTTTGATTGGGACCTTGTTGTTGCCCACTCCGCACATTATAGAGTTGTGCCTCGTAGCAATAAGCGTCGAAGTCTTGTGTCCCAATCGAGGCGGCGTCGGTGGTTACGGAATTGTAGAGAGAGATTTGCTCATACTGCGTCTCCTGGCCCGGCGCCACGTCGTAGAACCAGATTGAGAAGGTACCTTTCTGAGGTGAGGCGAAGCGGTGCGAAACCCCGACACCGCGTTGCCCCCCTTGGACGGAGCTGAACTTCAGCGACTGCCTCCCCCCAACCGTTTTGTCGACATCGGTTGACAGATTGACAGTGCCGTATTGCTGGCTCTTTGACCAGAACAATGGATTGATTGTTGACGCCTCGAACGTATCCAGAAGTGACTGAGCGTGAACCGACCCCGCCAGCGCGAATACGAACGCAAGGTACATCCCGATTTTCAAGCATCTGGTGCTCAGCATAAACGCCTCCTTGGCATGCCGATTCTTGAGTAAAGTGAAACTGCGAAATCGCTCAGGCCTCATTCCTGCGAACAATGCCCTATCGGTAAAGCCTGTAAGCTTCGCATTTGTGAGCAAAGGGACGGGACCTCAGAACAGCTGCCAATCCGAAAAAAGAGACGCGTGCTGGGCAGCAACTATTCAACGAGACGATCTTTTGCTCCGCACGGCTCCGGAGAGGCCACGGTCGAGCCGCTAACCTCTCCGGCGTGCTGGCGGTCCGCCGTCGAACCTGGTTGGGTTCGGCGTCGAAGCGGCTGTTCACTGTCACGTCTCTGTTGTGCGTTTATGCAAGGCTGATGCCAAATGAAAAGCGGGACTCGATAAGGCGGTTACCTTGCACCTTTTCGCTACTTGCTACGGATGGATTTCGAGCAGAACCGTCGCTGATGAAGATGACGGTGTGTTGAGCTGTCTAATTATTGGAGGGCGTCGAATAGTTCCTAGAGGGATGCCTCCGCGACAGTCGTCACGGCATCACTTTAGTTCCGGATCGGCATAGTTACGCGGAATGCCATACCTATCCATCTTCGTGAGAATCGTCTGCCTGCTATAGCCGAGCAGTTCCGCAGCTTTTGTTATGTTTCCTCGGGTCACTTCCAACGCTTCTTTGATGTGCTCTTCCTCTACTTGCTCCATGTTTTTTGGTGTTCCACGGGAGACTGCGCCTTTGGATGCCATGACGGAAACGTCGGTTGATACTGGGACGGCCGCATTGCCAGTCCCCACTCTCGGTTGCGTTTGAAGTTGACCTTCCAAATCCCAGGAAAAGATAACCTCGTGATCCTTTGCCACACCTGCCTTTATCGCATGCTCCAGTTGGCGAACATTTCCAGGCCAGTCGTGGTTCCACAGTATATGTAAGGCCCGCCGGGAGATCGTCCTGGATCGAGAGCCGAGAACCTTGGCGTACCTGTCGAGAAAGTAGAATGCCAGCAAAGGAATGTCCTCACGGCGCTCCCTAAGCGGCGCAACTTGAATTCTCGCTCCGAAGCGATAGAAGAATGGTTTGCGGAATCGCCCATCTTCCACGACGCGATCTACATCTTCGTCCGTTGCGGCGACGACATTCACGTCTACATGAGTTGGACTCTGTGCGCCGATCCGCCATACCTGCTTGTCTTGCAGGACTCTAAGAAACTTGTCCTGCATTGCCGGGAGCCAGGCAATGTACTTCGTCGAGAAAGAGCGTGCCCCCATTTGCCAACTCAAACCAGCCCGGAGCGCCCTTAGCGTCAGCACCCGAAATGCCCGACTTGGGGCATAGCCGAAAATCTCGGCTTCCGCGAGAGTTTCGGTCGGCTGGCTGCAGTTTTTTGCCCGAAAGGGACCTTGCCCCTGGGGAGAGCGCTGATGTACGGCCCTGGCTACCAACTCCTTGCCGCTTCCGCTCTCGCCCAGAACAAGAACATTCATTCGCGAGGCTGCTGCGCCATTGATCTGCTGGATGACTTCCAGCAGCGCCTTGCTCCGGCCAACCATTTCTATGGGCCATTCCATTGGCTCGACAGTAGGAATTCCAGGAGTGGCAGCATCGGTTTCAGCTTCGACGCACGGGGGTATCAAGCGCACAGCGGCGAGAAGAAAATCCATCTCCTTCGCAGCGAAGTGCCTTCGCCGGTCTCGCCGATTAACACATAGAAAGCCCGTGACCCCGACTTTGTAACCGAACGGAACAAGCACTGTGCCGCCGTCTTGTACCGTCTCTCCTTGGAGCAAACATTGCGCGAAAGAGGCATCCGAGATTTCGATTTCGTCGTTCTCTGAGAGATTGGTAATGCCGAATTCGCGAACTACCTGCGACGTGACCTGTGACAAAAGACCAAGAAAACCGCGCTCAGCATGGATGGTATGCAGAATGGCGGCAACCAGGTCGGCAGCGCATTCTCGGAGGGTTGCCCCTTTCTGGAACTTGTGATCGAACTGCTCAAGCAATTCGCGCTGTTCCGGGGTGAACTGCTCATGCTCGACGGCGCGGGAAACACGCAGCGCGGAAGTGCTGGCTTCAGTTCCTGGACCATAGGGTGTTCCGGGAACAATCTTGAGGCGGCTCGTCCGAAATCTGGTATCGGCTCGCTCGGAGAAAATGAGACGGTAGCCACCAATGTCGATCACGTCCCCATCGTAGAGAATGCGCTGATGGGCGGGTATTCCATTCACAGCCGTACCGTGCGTACTTCCAAGGTCGCGGATGAAATATACGTCTTGCCGGGCCGACATCCGAACCAAGGCAGCATGGAATCGCGAAACTTGCCGGCTTTCATCCGGCAGGACTACGTCACTTGACTGGGTCCTGCCGATAACGATCACATCTGCATCAGGGAGAAGGTAGTCCTTCAAGAACTGCGTGCCCTTATGGATTTCCAGTTTCGGCATATTGCGCTGCCCCCGCCGGGAATGGTGCCGACGGTCACTCTGAAACCTCCGGTACTCCGCTTGGCAATAGACTGGAGGCTTGACCCGGCAGCGTACCACGAGCCGACTACACCCTCAAAAGTTTGTGCTGTGTCGTAGTTCTCCAAATATTTGGCACCGCTAAAGACAAACTCGACCAGGCTTTCTCCCTTGCCACTAGTCGGCAGCGGTGCTTTGCTCCAAGAAGGGCCCTGCGCAGCGTATGCAAAACCTAAACGAAAGCCGCTACCAGGCTCACTACACCAGCGAATCCAAGGAGCAGGGCGGCGAGCCAGGACCACTTTTGCCGCGTGAGCATTGCCAGTGAGCTTAATACCAGCGCGATCTCAAGCAGGACTTCCGCTATGTACAGCCGTCGTCCGCGGAGTTCCAGGAAAGAAGCCTCCGTCTCGAGGCTCTGCGCCTCCGCTCCGATCGCTTTCGCCTCATCCCGATATCTGTCGATGCTTTTTGTGTATTTCTCTTCCAAGTGAAGCTTCGACTGAGCGGAATTCGCCTCACCTTTGCTAATTGGGCCTGCCAGATCCCTAAACGCTTCAAATAGGAACCCCTGGAGGACCTTCGCGTCGTAGTATTTCCACTGGTCACCAGCCCTTTGCTGAAGTAGCGACACTTCGAGGCCCGACCGGTTACTCAGCAGCGCAGCTATCAGCAGCAGCGCGGCCATCACCCCCACCATCAAGGGCGCTCCGCGACGTGCCCGATCCCCTTCCGAGAAACGTTTAAGCATTGTCTTAGGCGTTACGACACATGGGGAAGTCCGCAATCGGAGATTAACGCAACCCCAACCAGACCCACGCCACAAAGCTGACACCTGCGACGGCACACACGATCGATCCTACCCATATCTGCTTCCGCTTGATAACGATCGATAGGGCCGCGAGAAAGGCCGCTATTTCGAGCACGACTTGGCCAATGTGAAACCTCGATGCTGTTCGAGTGGCCAACGTCAATGCCGCTTCGCTAGCGCGGGCCTCCTTCTGAAGATCCGTGAGTTGCTCTGTAAAACGCTCTGCCTTCTTCCCGTAAAGGTCAGACTTGCCCGGCTCGGCCGATGTCAGCGTCTCACTTGTGAGAGCCGACAACCTCTTCATAGAGTTCTTGTTCTGAGACTCGCTCGACGCCCGGTCCGCTAGGAACTTGTACTTCAATTCATTATTAGTGGCGACGTGCCGAGCAAAAGCGACCATCACCAACGCTACGACAATGCCAGCCAGAGTTACGGCGACCCTTCTTTCGAACTTCAGACCTGTGTACTCTAAACGTCCTGGCTCGACTCGAAGTCGACGCGCTTTCCATTCCCGCCCTGCCACGATACCGGCTAACAACGCGAATACAACGCCTAACCCCTCGGCCTCCAAAGAAAGAACCAGAAGCACGACCATTGAGAGCATGTTTATACGACGCGCCTGCTGGTTCTTCTCCTCAGCGACAGTTTGCGCTTCCGCCGAGGCAGCGAGAAAGCTCTGTTCCATCTCCGTCAGTACAGGTTGCGCTTCAGCCCAACGTTGCGCTTCCTTTAGCTCGTCTCCCCCTAGTAGCCGGTCGGCCGGTTTGCCGTCCGCATGCCATGCAATGGCGATCTTCTGCACTTTGTGGAGATGATCCTCAAACCATTTCGCATTGCTCGCCAGCACTGGTCCCATCAGCCTGTCGTGGGCCAGTTCGAACCAATAAGAACCGGCTCGCTGCTCCTTGCGCACGAGGTGACTGTCCACCAATCCGTTTGGTCCGTCGATGACGTCGTTGTCGAGTCCGTCGCTCTTGCCCGCTCCACGCCGAACCTGGTTGCGAACTCCGTCCTGGATCAACTTCCCGCCCACCCACTCTCGGATCTCGCGCTCTCGAGCCTCGTTCTCCTGAGCGACTTTCTTCACCGAGTCAGCGTAATAACCCGACAGGGCTTCCGTGACCTTGCCGTATTCCTCAACCTGCTTTTCATCGATGGTTTTAGGTTCGGCCGGCAATTCGCTCCAAAGGCGGAAGCAAGCCACCTGCAGTTGTAGCGGCTCCACATACTCACCGAGTTGTGGAGCAAAGGTACCGTCCGGATTTTGCACCTGAACGCTCGCGAGGTCGCGCACCAGCCGGTCTAAGGCAGCAGGAGTAAAATTCCGTCCGCCCGCCTTCGCTGTCTCCCCGATCGCTTCTTTAGCTTCCAGCGTCCCCAGGACATCTAAACGGTAACGGTTCCGCAGATACGTCGGCACCAGCCGAATATAAGGATCGAGCGGCGCCAGATAGTCCTCGCGCAATACGAACAGCGCCCAGACCGATGGATCCATCAGAAGCTCACCCAGCTGTCGGAAGAACTCCCGCTTTCCGGAGACATCCTGGGGATCGACTCGTAAAATCTCCTCGAACTGATCAAAGATGAGAAGAACGTCGGGCGGAGCATCGCTGCGGCGCGGACGTTCCTGCACATACTGCTTTAGACTCGCCGCGGCAAAGTGCTCCGGGGCACGCCGACGGTCCTCTGGCAATTCCTGCTCAAAGCCGACCGCGGCGCTCCAGACGTACCGATTTCCTATTCTAGAGTCCGTTGGCGGCTGCGAGTTAACCCGGGTCGGCACCCATACGTCAAACCGGTCAAGCATTTGGGGAATCAGACCGGCGTTGACCAGTGAGCTCTTGCCCGCGCCTGAAGGCGAGTGCAGCAGCACGATGCGTTCGGCGCTTACGAGATGGCGTAATTCGGAGATCTCGCGATCGCGTCCGAAGATCGGATCGTTGAAACCGAGCGGACGTGGGCCCACGTAGGGATTGGCTGGCATTAACCCCACCTCCTCTCCAGCGTGGAGACCTTGGCGGCCGATGTCCGATACTTGGGATCCTTCAAGTGGTCGCGCAAGCTCTTGAGAAAATCGGCGCCCGAGCCCCAGTAGATATTGATATTCGCCGCGTCGCCGAAATATTTTTCCAGGAAACTCCTGATGCGATTGGCTTCCTGTTGTGTATGCTCCTCGGGATCGACTTGCACTCCGATGTGGTAGAACTTCTTCAACAACCCCTTGCCATCTTTCGACATGATCATCCGGAACAGCACACGGAATTTCCAGTCATCCAATGGAAAACCGAGGAACAGCAGTGAACCCGCCACCAGCTTGTCGGCTATGATCCGCGGCATCAAGGGGTAGCTGGAGTTACGGATGAGGTAATCAAAGAAGTCGTCTTCCGTCAGCACCCAGGTTTCCTTGTACCGAATCTTTCCGTAGACGTAGTAGATGAGCGGGTTTTCTTTGGGCAATGGTCTGGCTGGAGTGTCGGTAAGAGGTTTGATGATGGCGTTGCGCCACTGTTCGGCCACGTTTGCGGGCGGCTTGTCGGCGTCATCTGCGAGCAGTTCCTCCAGCCTGTCGGCCGCAGATTCCAGGCTGACAGGTAGGGAAGATTCGCCGGGACGAAGCAGGCTGTCCCGCCACTCGTTCGTGATCTGCTCGATCGGGCCGCCTGGAGCGGCTTGAATTCTCTCGCAGAAATCACTGGCCGCTTGCACGAGCCGGTCTTGATCCACAGTGCATTCGTTGCGCCAGTCGCTCACCAGCTCCACCGGAAACTTGCCGGCCTTCTTCAGAAAGATCTTCAGCAGCGGATCGGCCGCTCCGGTAATGTAGACCTTGGCGTCAAGGCTGCTCAGAATGCGGAATGGCTCGTCTTCATCCTCGGATAGCTTCTCGACTACACGCAACATCAACTCGGGCGTTGGCATTTCTGCGGGCTCTGCGATCCCGAGATCCGTGGCTTTCTGCACGAGCTGCTCTCGAATCAACTGCCGAAGTTGATCGCGAAGGGTGTCGGGGGCGGACTTCGTCGTTACGAATTGGGCGATCTTCGCGATGTCGGGCCTCTCGAACGGCGACAGAGTGAACCCGTTGGCATGAGCAAGATCGGCGGCCAGTGTCCGTGATGTACCGTAAATGTGCTCAGCCAGATCGGGGCCGATGATCGGCACCAGGTCGCGATTGGCGACCGAGCGGCAGATCGAGTCCCATTGCACCTCTTCGTTCTTTCCTTCGCCGCCAAATCCGGGCTCGTACCAAATGCGTCCGCTCTTCAACCGCATAAACAAGGCCGGCATCCAACTGTCGTTGCGCTCGCGGACGGTACCTCGCGCGACTGCCATCGCCCGGTCTATCTGGCCGTCTTTCAACAGCTCGTGGAAGAAAACCGGCATCGCTTGCTTTACCGTTTCCATGCTGATCTTGCCCTGCATCGCCACCACGGCGGGGATTCCCGCCTCGGCCAAGCGTGGCGCGAACGCCGACTGGAAGATGGTCCGATCAGAAGAGAGGTCGCCCTCCGAGTGACCGGCGCTTTCGCAAGACGCCAGCACGATCAGACGCGGCACTTCCGCGAGTTCGCCGATTCTCTGGGCCAGGGCGCTCGCCAGCACGACTTCAATGTTGCCCTCCTCCTTCTGCAGATAAAGGCACGGCTCCTGTCCCTTCGGCATCGCACCGTGGCAGACCAGGTAAAGGACGTCGGTACCCTGCCGTATGGCATCCATCAGGCGCACCAGGGTCAATGGCTGGTCTAGTCCAACGACCGTCGCCTGTATGCCAGCCAGGGCTTCGCGGGCACGTTCCACTTCGCCGGCCTTGTCTATGTCCGCAAGTCCCCACTCTCCCGCATTGGTAGGCCCTGCGATTGCAATCAGGGCCTTCAGTCTCGCCTTTGGCCGAAGCTTAACCACGCGCCAGTCACGGCTAAGCATGAAACGCGAGAACAGGACCCGCTCCGAGGTTGCCAACGGGAGCTTGGTTTCCGGATCAGACAACAATTCCCAGCGCAAACTATGAAGCTCCGGTACGCTCGGACCGATCAGTAAACGCAGGCGGAGAATGAGACCCCTGCTCTCAAATGCCGCCTTATTCTTTAGATAGAATTCTCGAATTTCCCGGTGCTCAAACAGCTGGGCCGCCAGCGCCTCTCCATACTGGGCGTAATTGTCTTCAAGCGGTCGCAACTCCCCTATAGATATTCGCGATTGCCCCCTGACTGGTCCGACTTCGCCGTCGCTGTCCGGGTCCACAACCCGCACCTCCACGTCGTAGGCTTCCGGTTGAAACCGGTGGAGCCCAATCTCGATCTCCCCATAGGACAGACTTTGAGTGCCCATTCTCTTCCCAATATCAGTTTCTGACATGAAGTCCACCACTAACTAGGCGACCAGTGGCTCCCAGCATCAATGCCTACATTTTTCTTAGCGCTGAATCTCCAACTTAGGTTCGTAATGGACTTGATTGGTCACAGTGAATTCAAACTCGTCTCCTTTTTTGTCCACGTGACCAACGATCTTGGCGTTTGCTGGCGCTAGACGATGAGCCTTGCTATTGTCCCTTCCCGAGATCGTAACAAAGGTCGGCGACGTATTCTCGCTGGGAGCCAAGGTTCCTGGAGCGATAACCACAGCTAGGATCTGGTCGAAGTCTGGGTAGCTGCCGATATAGTGAGCCATATAAGCTTCTGAGTTGCTTCCGAAGAGCAAGTAAGTCAAACCATCCGGTCTCTTATCGGGAGGCTGAAACAACCTGAAGTAAATGATCCTTTTGATCTTAACCGTGACATTTCGTGCAAGGTAGACAAGGTGATTATCTTTATTTTGCCAATGAATATTCCCGCGAAACGAATTGCCCTCTTTCATGACTTCCGGAAGCACCCAATAGTCCGGCTCCCCGGAAGACGTTTCAGGGCTCACACTATATCTCGCGTCAGGGTTTTGCTGTGAGTGCGTCAGGTACAACTTTGTGAGATCCTTGCCGTCATTCGATTCCAGAGCAACTTCCAACAAGAGCTGATAGGAATGTATGCTACCGAACATTGGGTAATGAGACAGGTAGATCGATTTGCTTCCAAACATTTCGAACTCGTGGTAGCCTGCCGGAACCCGGTCGACATTGGAATCCAGCTCGGCAGCCAGTCCGACATGCGTGGTCGCACAGCAAATACCCACAAGAAGAAATAACTGTAGCAACGTGGAACATTCGATTTTGTGCCTCATGGGTCTCCTCTCGTCAGCTCCGACCTGATTCGCGTTATGCGGACGCGCCGCCGAATGAGATTTGTCGCATGACTCTGCCGCGTGACGCACCATCATTCTTAATCGAAAGCACCCACTAACCGCCAGGTTGTTGTTCGACGATGAAGATGTTTAGCGGGTTGCTCCTACGTCGGCATCTGCCGGTCTCGGCAACCGTTAGGGATGCAAGGAGTACTCCCGCTGAATGCGCGAAGTCAAGTGATTTTAGGCGAAAGGCCCTTAGGTGGGGTAGACTGTGGTCCCATCATGACTTGCAGAGTGTTATCCTTTTTTTCTTGACTTCCGCCGGTGACCGGGACTCTCATTGTCTAAATTTCTTCAAAGTGCTCCCACATTCGAGGTCCGGGACAAGACTGCGTGGCCGCGGGGGTGTCTCAGTGGTTGGTTACGGGGCTCAGAAAAACAGTTCTCGTGGTAGCGATCCTGAGAATTGCTCGATTCAGTTGCATCTAGGCCAGCCCAGCGCACCGGCCTTTGTCTATCTCCCTCCGGATGGTGGCGCACTGCGCTGTCGTCGTACCCGCCAGGGCTTGTCTTTGCGGAAGGAAAGACGCTCCGAAAGTCTCCTTCCATTGGGACTATCCGAAAAGCGCACTGTCAGCGAAATAGCCCACGTTTGCAGCGTGTGAGCCGGAAAGGAATACGGATTGTCCACCCCAGACGACGCTCTCCTCTTCTTTAATGGTATCGATGGCGCCAGCGGCGATTATTTGTTGCCGCCCATGACGGTACAGGAGCTGTCGCAACTTGCTCGGGGCGAGCCTCTAGACCAACAGCAGGTGCAGGAACTGAAGCGGCGGCACGGACAGACCACCGAGACCCACCTCGGTGTGAAAGAAGGCGTTGACCCAAAGAACCTGGCCGAGGCTGGTTGGGGGGTGATCTTCGCCTATGACGCTCCGCCGGCCATTCGCGAGGCCCTCGGCGAGTTGCTCAAGCATCGGCAAAGCCAGGCGGCGCAAAAGCACGAGCATTACTACAAGGAATATGCCGGAGCCGACGGCTATCGCCCAGGCGAATCCAAGCAGGAGTTCCTGGCTCGCCACGGCGCTGGGCCTGGCCCGGCTGATCCCGACAAGGTCCCATACTATCTATTAATCGTCGGCGACCCAGAGACGATTCCCTACCGCTTTCAATACCAGCTCGACGTGCAATACGCTGTGGGGCGAATCCACTTCGACACAGCAGAGGAGTACGCCTGCTATGCCCGAAGTGTGGTCACCGCCGAGTCTGCCACGACGCCGCTGACCCGTAATGCCGTGTTTTTCGGTGTTGAAAACCCCGAAGACAAGGCAACGGGATTGAGTGCAAATGAGTTGATAAAGCCGCTATCCCAGTTGGTAGCGACGGACCAGCCGAACTGGAAGATCGCAACTGTCCTTAAAGATGACGCCACGAAGGCGCGACTCGGCACTCTGTTAGGGGGAAGTCAGACGCCCGCACTGCTCTTTACGGCCAGCCATGGCATGGGATTTCCCAAGGGTGACCAACGGCAATTCCCGCACCAAGGTGCACTGCTCTGTCAGGACTGGCCAGGAATTGAGTGGCGAGGCCCGGTTCCCGATTCCTTCTACTTCTCTGCCGATGACGTAAGCCAGGATGCGCGGCTACTTGGACTCCTGGCATTCCACTTCGCATGCTATGGTGCGGGCACTCCTCGCTTGGACGAGTTCGCCCATCGGGGTTCGGGGGATCGAAAGATCATTGCTCCGAACGCCTTCGTTGCCCACCTGCCGCGAAAATTGCTGTCGCATCCCAAGGGTGGCGCGCTCGCCGTCATCGGTCACGTAGAGCGAGCCTGGGGTTGCTCTTTCATGTGGGAGCGAGCCGGCAGGCAGTTACAGGTCTTCCAAAGTACCTTGAAGCGTCTCATGGAAGGCCATCCAGTGGGCTCGGCGCTGGAGTTTTTCAACGATCGCTATGCCGAATTGTCATCGGATCTTAGCGACGAACTGGAAGAAATACGGTATGGGAGAATACCTGACGACCTGAAGCTTGCCGGAATGTGGACTGCCAACAACGATGCCAGGAGCTATGCGATCATAGGCGATCCTGCAGTCCGATTAATGGCGCAGAATGGCGCAACCGCTGATTCTGCGCGATCGACCATCGAACCTGTTGTGGTACATTCCAGCGAATCGACTGCGCCCCACATTCCGTCGCCCTCTCCTGTGCAAGCGTCGCCTCAAGAGGCGATCGATTTCGGTTTACTGGACTCACTCAAGCAAGGGCAGGCGGGCCTAACGAACGCACTACAGGAATTTGCCAGCGCACTCAGTGGTGCCCTGCAGCACGCCGTCCAGGATATCTCCAGCCTGGAGGTCGCAACCTATGTTAGTGAGGACATCGGGGAAGTCAGATACGAGAATGGCCATTTTACCGGGGCACAGTTGCGCGCCTTGACTCGGATAAGCTTCAGTGGCGACACACTCCTGTGCCTTCCAGAAGATGGGGGCAAGGTGGATCAGGCCTTATGGACGATTCATGCCGAAATGGTTCAAAAAGCGTTGGTGAACCGGTCTGAGATGTTAAAAGCCGCGATCTCCGCGGCGGTTGGGCTGATCGGTGGTTTAAAGGGTCTATGAGTTTGGGGCGACGGCAATCTTCAAGCGTTGTTGTCTTGTCGACATCCGCAGACGTTGGCTCAGGCTCTCTTCTAAATAATAATGAAGCGGTGGTGCCGTCCTGAACGGAAACCGCCTGCAAAGGGGGGCGAAATGGGATTTCATTCGATTCGGGATACTGGAGTTCAATACGGTCTGATTGCTTTTGACCGGGACGGCGTCGAGCGGCCTGAGGCTACCGGCCGATTCAGCCAACAACTGATCGAAGAAGTTAAGGCGCAGCCTATAACCAACGTCTTCTTCTTCACCCACGGTTGGAAGGGAGACGTTCCGGCCGCCATTGAGCAATACGACAGCTGGATCGGTGCGTTGATGCAGTCTCCCGACGCCCGAAAAGCTCAGCAGGTATTCCCGGGCTTCCGCCCACTCCTTATTGGCTTACACTGGCCCAGCCTCCCTTGGGGTGGCGAGGATGCCGGCGGCGACGGATCGTTCGGCGCCTCTGGGGGCACTAGCCCGGACCAATTGCTGGCCGAATACCTCGACCGTTTCGGCGATCGGCCGGAGATTCGCGGCCCGCTTCAAACCATCATGAATGAAGCGCGCCGCAACATGTCGCCCGACACATTGCCTCCTGAGGTATGTCAGGCGTATTTAGACTTGAACGCCGCTCTCGGCCTGCAAAGCGGCGGTGTTTCTGCGCCGCCTGACGCCGACCGGGAAGGCTTTGACCCCGAAGAGTCCTATCAAGCTGCGAATGAAGATGGAGCCAATTTCGGTGAGCTGAATCTCGGCGGCATCCTGGGCCCCTTGCGCCAGCTCTCGTACTGGACCATGAAGAAGCGCGCGCGCACTGTAGGCGAAGGTGGAATGCATGAATTCCTCAAAGAGCTTCAGCGCGCCACAGTGCAGAAGGGCACACGCATCCACCTTATGGGCCATAGCTTCGGAACAATCGTGATCTCTGGCATGCTAGGCGGCCCCAACGCCCAGGGTCCGCTCGATCGACCCATCGACTCGGTGGCGCTCGTACAGGGAGCGGTGTCCTTGTGGTGCTATGCGGCCAGCATTCCATTCAAGAACGCTGGCCCTGGTTACTTCAGTCGGGTGCTGCCAGACGGTAAAGTCGCCGGACCGCTGGTCACAACGCGGTCACGCTTCGACAACGCAGTCGGCCGACTCTATCCGCTCGCGGCTCGTCTGCGAGGTTCAGCTTCGTTCGCCGCCGGACTGCCCGAGTTTGGCGGGATCGGCGCCTACGGCCTGCAGGGCTTGGGTGATCAGATCCAAAAAGACATTCCCATGCTCCCTGCCAACGGCAACTACGGCTTCGAGCCGCGAAAGGTCTACAACCTGGAAGCCTCTCAGTACATCTGCCACGGGGGCGGAGCGAGCGGCGCCCACAGTGACATTGCCGGCGCTGAGGTCGCACACGCCATCTGGGAAGCGGCCTTCGCGTCAGCGCGATAGTAACGGAGATAGAGATTGACGACGCCTACCGCAGTGGACGACTTCCTGAGCCCGTTCGGAATTTCGGCGGATACCGGACGGCCGATCAGCGACCTCTCCGACGAGGCTGTAAGCGCCATGCTTGGCCACGGGCCCGAGCCCGAATTACGCTCACTTCAAGAGCGCTCGATTGCATCTGACCTCGCTTTCGCCGTCATCGGCGATGTGGACGCCAACGACCTGAACCAGTCCGGCTGGGGCGTCATCTTCGCGCCAGGTGTCGATCAGGCCATCAAGGACGCTCTCAAGCCACTTCTTGAGCATCGTAAGGCAAGCTCCGAGCCATTCGTCATCTACGACGGGCCCACCAGCGTCCGTCCCGGTGAATCGGCCCGTGATTGGCTGGGACGTCAGGGAGCACGCCTCGACGTCGTGGATCCGGCGAAAGGCATACCATTTTATCTACTCATCGTCGGACCGCCGGACGCCATTCCGTTCGAGTTTCAGTATTTGCTCGATATCTATTGGGCGGTTGGCCGGCTCTGGTTCGATACGGCCGACGAATTTCGTCAGTACGCCGAGAGCGTCGTACGTTATGAAACCGCCGTCGTCGTTCCCACCACCAGAAACATCGCGATGTTTGCGACTGAACACGACTTCGACACCGCAACCCAGCTGTTCACCCGTAACGTCGCGAAGCCGCTGGCCACAGGTGAGGGGGCCAATCCGACCCCCATAGGCAAACGCCAGAAATTTGGATTGGAGACCTTGTTCGGCGCAACGGCTACGAAGGCCGGCCTTGGGGACCTGCTACGCGGTCGCACGGCAATCGGATCGCCTTCGCTTCTGTTCAGCGGTTCGCACGGTATGGAATTCCGCCCCGAAGATCCCCGGCAGGGGGCAAACCAAGGAGCGATTGTTTGCCAGGACTGGGGCGGCTACGGAAATATCACGGAGGACCACTGGTTGGCTGCAAGCGACGTGCCCACAGATGCCAAGATCCACGGTATGATGCACATCTTCTTCGCCTGTTACGGCGGCGGCTGTCCGGACATCGACAACTTCGACCGCATGAACAACCAGCCGCGCCGGATTGCACCCAAACCATTCTTCTCGAAGCTACCCTCGAAATTGCTGTCGCATCCCGATGGCGGCGCACTGGCTGTGCTCGCTCATATCGAACGCGCGTGGGCATACAGTTTCCTCGGGGACAAAGGTGGCTCGCAAACGCAAGGCTTCCGCGACGTGATCGGTCGACTGCTGCGCGGTGATCGCATTGGCCAGGCAACCGATGTATTCAACACGCGCTGGGCTGCGCTCTCCGTCCAACTCTCCGAAGCCCAACTCGACCTCCAGCACGGAGCTGACGTCTCCCTGAAGGCGCTCGGCCGCATGTGGGTCGCACGCGATGATGCCCGCAATTTCATGATTCTCGGCGATCCCGCTGTGCGCCTGCGAGTGGAAGACCTTCAAGCTGTCCAGACCGGATAAGCAGTTTCCGACGGGTTCAAACCACTTCTCGCTGAAGAAGTTTCTGGCGGAGGACGCAGTCAGGCGCAATGACTAGTGGTCGGGTGCCGTCCCTAAATTGTCATTGAGCAGAATTGCTCAGTTAAGCAAGCCTCAAAAGACTATCGTCGGGTAGTTTCTGCACTCCAAGCGTCCGACGCAGACTAGCAAGCCTTTGACTGCGCTAGTCATGGCGTTCGGATTGATCTGAAACAAAAAGGTCTGATGAGTAAGGCTTGCTATCGGGGCACAGGCAACCTCGAACCGGCAACTCTGATTCTAAAAACCCGGCCACGCACGTTTGTGGAGGTGTGATGCCAAGTTACAGTCGCCTCGTCTCGGCGGTTACCCTAACTTCCCTGTTTCTTGTTGCATGCCTCTGGCTGGCGGCGATCCCCTACGCACAGTCACAGGATGTACTGACGTACCACAATGACAACGCGCGAACGGGTCAGAATCTCAACGAGATGCTTTTGACGCCTGCCAATGTCAACTCCACGAACTTTGGGAAGCTGTTCACACTTTCCGTCGACGGCGCGGTAGACGCTCAGCCACTCTATGTATCGAACGTTACTGTCGCGGCTGGCATACACAATGTCTTAGTGGTTGCTACTGAACATGACAGCGTCTACGCATTTGACGCGGATAGCGGCCTTTCCCTGTGGCACGTCTCCGTGCTTAAGCCGGGCGAGGCGCCTTCAGATCCGCGAAACTGCGACCAGGTGACACCTGAGATCGGCGTAACTGCGGCTCCCGTGATTGACAGGAGCCGAGGTTCGAATGGCGTGGTTTATGTCGTGGCGATGTCGAAGGATTCCTCGGGCAACTACCACCAGCGTTTGCACGCCTTGGATCTCACCACCGGAGCAGAGCTATTCAGCGGTCCGAAGGACATACAGGCCACCTATCCTGGAACCGGCGACAACAGTTCTGGCGGTTACGTTGTTTTTGATCCATCGCAATATAAGGAGCGCACCGCGCTCCTCCTGCTAAACGGCGTTGTCTATCTGTCCTGGGGTTCCCATTGCGATATACGTCCTTACACTGGCTGGATTATGGGTTATGACGCAAACACGCTCGCCCAGAGGACTGTGCTAAACGTCACCCCGAATGGCAATGAAGGCGCGATATGGATGTCGCAAGCGGGCTTGTCGGCTGACAGCTCCGGCAACATTTATTTGCTCGACGCCAACGGAGTGTTTGACACGAATCTGAATGCCAGTGGATTCCCAGCGCAGGGCGACTATGGAAATGCATTCTTGAAACTTTCGACGTCCGCTGGATTGGCAGTCTCCGATTACTTCGAGATGTTCAATGAGGGCCAGGAGAATGGCACCGATACCGACCTGGGTTCCGGAGGCGCGCTAGTACTGCCCGACCTGACGGACGGTGGCGGTCAGTCTGGCATCTCGTGGTGGGCGCGGGAAAAGACACCAACCTGTATCTGGTGAACCGCGACTCAATGGGCAAATTTAATCCAAACCAGAATTCTATTTATCAGCAAATCTCGGGCGCATTGCCCGGCGGCATCTGGTCCATGCCCGCTTATTACAACAATCGTCTTTATTTCGGTTCGGTGGGAAAACCGATATACGCGTTCCAGTTCTCCAATGCGAGGTTGTCAGGCGGTCCTGTAGCACAAACCAGCAACAGCTTTGCATACCCCGGAGCCACGCCCAGCATCTCTGCGAACAACACTAACAATGGCATCGTCTGGGCAGCCGAGAACTCCAGCACGGGGGTTTTACATGCGTACGACGCCACTTCCCTGCTGGAACTTTACAACTCGAATCAGGCGAGCGGCGGTCGCGACCACTTTGGCGCCGGCAATAAGTTCATCACACCGACGATCGCTAACGGAAAAGTATACGTGGGCACTACGACCGGGATTGGCGTGTTTGGATTGTCGAGCGCGATCGCGCTGCCTCCGATATTCAGTCCCGCGCCGGGAGTCTATCAGATGGGCCAATCGGTGTCTCTCTCGGATGCGACTCCAAACGCCACGATCTACTACACGACCGACGGAAGTAACCCATCCACTTCCTCTCCGATCTACAGCAGCCCCATCAGCGTCAACGTGACGACAACGATCAAGGCCATGGCCACAGCCCCAGGTTATGGCAACAGTTCGGTTGCGACCGGGACATACACAATTGGACCCACCGCAGCCACTCCAACTTTTGCGCCTCTTCCCGGTAGCTACAGCTCCGCACAGTCGGTAACAATCTCGGATACGACTCCGGGGGCCACCATCAATTACACGACGGATGGAAGTACCCCAACGACCTCTTCGCCCGTATACGCCGGCCCGGTGTATGTAGGAACGAGTTTGACGCTGAAAGCCATCGCGACTGCCCCGGGCTACAGCACCAGTCCGGTAGCATCCGGCATTTATGTCATCACCACGGGCTCCGGTTTGGCCGGTTACTGGACCTTTGACGAAGGATCCGGCACCAGCGCCGGAGATTCATCCGGCAATGGCCACACCGCTACGCTGGTAAATGGTCCTTCCTGGGTTAGCGGCAAAATTGGAGATGCGGTCTCGGCCGATGGCGTCAACGACTACGTCAGCATTCCGGCCATCGACTCTCAGCGGCACCAGTGCGGTCACACTCTCCATGTGGGCCAACCGAACCTACTCCACGGTGGGCGGGCACGTGCTGTTTGAAAACAGCAACAACTTCAACAACTCGACAACCGGTTTCGGGCTCTTTCCGGATGACAGTGATTGCCAGGGCATCATGGCGGGAGTACACGGCAATGTCGGCTACAGCATCAACTGTTACAGCCAGCCAACCTCAGGGGTGTGGCACCAGCTGGTCGTAGTCTACGACAAGAGCCAGCCGGGCAACAGCGAAGTCAAGCTCTACATCGATGGCATATTGCAGACGCCGACTCGCAACTTGTACACCAGCAACAACACCAACAATTTTGGCAACAATCCTAGCTACGTGTTCTCGCGAGGAGGCACTCAGGAATACAACGCCGGGATTGTCGATGATTTGCGTCTTTACAACCGCGCACTCTCCGCCACCGAGATTCAGCAACTTTATAACGGCGCTACGCTCGTCTCGATTGCCGTCTCCCCGGCCAATCCGTCCATCAGCCAAGGCAATACCCAACAGTTCACCGCCACGGGAACCTATAGTGATGGCAGTCACCAGGACCTCACCAACACCGCCGCCTGGAGTTCCAGTAGTCCTGCAGTCGCTTCAATAAGCAGCGCCGGATTGGCAACCGGCACGAGTACTGGAAGCACCACGATTCAGGCGACCCTGGGCTCAATCAATGGGTCAACTCAACTTACGGTGACAACTGCGGTGCTGGTGTCAATCTCCGTGACTCCGGTGAATTCATCGCTTGGGATAGGGACAAGGCAGCAATACACGGCGACCGGGAATTACAGCGACGGCAGTCATCAAGATCTGACGAACTCTGTCTCGTGGACTTCTAGCAATACCGGGGTGGCAACCATCTCCGCCACGGGATTGGCCACTGGCGTCACCTCAGGGACCACAAGCATTCAAGCGGCTTTGGGATCGATCTCCGGATCCACGACCCTGACCGTAACTAATCCAGCATCCGGTCCCGTGGGTTACTGGACATTTGACGAAGGCGCGGGTACGAGCGCGGGAGATTCTTCCGGCAATGGCCACACCGCTACTCTGGTGAATGGTCCTTCCTGGGTTAGCGGCAAAATTGGAGATGCGGTCTCGGCCGATGGCGTCAACGACTACGTCAGCATTCCGGCCATCGATCTCAGTGGCACCAATGCTGTAACCCTCTCCATGTGGGCCAACCGAACATACTCCAAGGTGGGCGGGCACGTGCTGTTTGAAAACAGCAACAACTTCAACAACTCCACAACCGGTTTCGGGCTTTTTCCGGATGACAGTGATTGCCAGGGCATTATGGCGGGAGTACACGGCAATGTCGGCTACAGCATCAACTGTTACAGTCAGCCAACCTCAGGGGTGTGGCACCAGCTGGTCGTAGTCTACGACAAGAGCCAGCCGGGCAACAGCGAAGTCAAGCTCTACATCGATGGCATATTGCAGACGCCGACCCACAACTTGTACACCAGCAACAACACCAACAATTTTGGTAACAATCCTAGCTACGTGTTCTCGCGAGGAGGCACTCAGGAATTCAACGCCGGGATTGTCGATGATTTGCGTCTTTACAACCGCGCACTCTCCGCCACTGAGATTCAGCAATTGCCATGATTGCTTTCGGCTTGTATTGCGCACACAGAGGCTTGGTTCCGTCCTCCGGCGCGCAGACCCGCAGAGACTTTTAGTTTGACTTTCTTGGGATCCGGAAGTTTAATGGCAATCCAATCGGAGCCTGCACTCCGTTATTCGCTTCGTCCAAGGAATCTGCGAACAACTGGTGGCCAAGCGCTGGGGTTGAGCAAGAAGCGATAGAGTTTGCGACAGATCGAGTCGAAGCAGCGCTGTGCCCCTTCGGAGCCATTATGAATGAACGGGCCGCCGTCGGCATGGACCACATCGCCCGGAAGACGCAACCGCCGCTTGATGAGCGCCGTAAGCATCGAACTGCAAAGATCCCGGCTCCTCGGCAGAATCGTGTTCTGCAAATGCAACGCTCCGCGGGAAACCAGGCTACCTTGCGTTTGCTCCGTGCGAGTCTGGAGCGAAATCAGTCCCGCCTGCCAATCAATCGCCCGGACGAGCCTCGCGAAAAAGAAGCCGAGCAGCTAGCGGCGTCGGTGACGACAGGACAGCGCGTGTCCCCGCCGTCAACAGCTGGTTGCGCTTGCAGCAAGAGCAACAGTAACGCTTCGTGCGCTGCGTGCGCGAGAACGAAGGTGCATCGTAAGGGTGAGGGGTCTACCACAGCCCCGGCCTCCGCCCCTTCCAGCGTGCACGATGTGCTACGCACATCCGGCAAGCCGCTCGACCCAGGGGTGCGGGCAACAATGGAGTCGCACTTTGGCAGGGACTTCGGCGGCGTTCGCATCCATGCCGATTCCGCGGCGGCCCACTCGGCGCGTGACATCAGCGCGCAGGCCTACACCCTAGGGCAGCACATCGCTTTTGGCGAGGGACGCTACGCCCCGCACGCGGACGCAGGGAAAAAGTTACTGGCCCACGAACTGGCGCATACTCTGCAACCGCAGGATGGTCGAATCTTGCGCGTTCCTGATGCTGCTACGCTGGCAAAATACGACACTGCAGCAGCGGCTATCCGCGCCAATCCGGTGTACACCGGACTGGACGTAACTGCGAAGGCCAATGCCGACTACATTCTCACCACTGCCCGCACGCAGGATAGGTGTCTCTACTACATCGAGCACCTGCAAAAGATCTTTACCGTTCCGGAAGCGCCGCATGCCGATGTCGCGACCAAAACCAGGGTTGAGGCGGCGAAGACCGTGAAAAAAGAAGAAGAGCGGCTCGCGACGCCGGAAGGCAAGAGCCAGGAGGGTCTCGAAGAGAGCGCGTCTGCCGGGCGAAAACTCGATCCGCTTACAGGGCGGGGTGGAAAAACTTATGAAGTGAATAACAAGGACCCCAACAATATCGTAGTGCGCATCAAAATTCATCTCTCGCCCAAGGGAGGCGGCACTCCCGATGACGTCCTCCAGGTCCGTAAGTTGGAAGACGCCACGGAGAAAGCTGCCTCGACTCGCGGCTATCTGGTTGACATCGTCTTCGTAGACGTTTCTGGACCCGATGTTTTTGAGGTAGGGGTTGATCCTGGTGCCTGGCGAGATTCCGGTAACTTCAAGGCGGATAATGCATCCGGAAATGCCCACGAAGTTCATCACTTGCTGGGCCTGGACGATCGTTACAACTACATCCTCTCGCACGCCGCCAACGAAAATATGAGCGTGAAGACACGTCTGTATTGGTTCCGTCATCAACTCGAGCTCGATGTCGAAGGAAAGGCAGATCCCAATGCGGAAAAGTCCATCATGTTTCATTCTTGGCTTCCTCCCTACGACGACGACGTTTGCAGGGTCGCTGGTCTTGATCTGACCACGTGCATGGCGGCTCGCCAGCGGGGCGCGGTGACAAATCCTCCTCCACGGGGAACCTCGGTGGTTGGATTGCTGGAAGTGGGCGGGGGCGTGGCCGCTGCCGGCAGGGGGCCCGGCACATGGCATGCCCGTGTGTATCTCGGAGGCGAGTTGCAAACCCCGATCCTGGGCGTCGTCAACCCCACGCTAGGGGTTGGAATGAGCCTGGTGGGCGACCCGGTCACCAGGACGCCGGGTACCTTCCAACCGACTTCCACGATGCTAACTTCCATCTTGCTCGGCGTGCGCATCGGAAGCCCCTCGGGTTCGCCGTATTTGTCGCTTTCCGGAGGTCCATCTCTAGCTTCAGGGGCGAAGTTAGATCTGGGAGGCGAAGCGGGTGTGGCTTTCGGGTATCGCTGGAAGGTTTTGGATGTCTCGCTCAGAACTAGCTATCTCTATGATCCCACCAGGGTCTCGGGCGCACGGAACATCTTTGATGGGACTGTGAACGTGGGCGTGCAATTCCAATGACCGTCTACTGATTCTTATTGTCCGATCACTCGAGGAGGGCGGTCTCTGCATATCCAGATGGGCGCCAGTCGCGACCTGCCCAAGCTGAGTAGTTGCTGTACTACGGTGGTGGTGGCTAGACAGACGATTTCACAATCGTTACGAACAATCGAATAATAACGTCCTCCTTTATCATTCGTTACTTCGGTTGGCACGCCCGTAGCAGGTGGGGGGATTGTCCGAGATGGGGACGATTGGCCCAATCGGATTGCCCGTGCGAAATGCGACCAATGGCATTCCTAGACCTTGGGGCGTTTCTCGTTACCTATGTGGCGAAACTCCCAGAAGAAGACTTCTCGGAAATAATCTCCCACAAGCCGGTTTTCGTTGCGCTACCCGTAAATCTACGGCCCGATTACTGATACCTTTCGAGTCGCCCCGCCCATCCTCTCTGTCGTCACGAAACCACCGCCAGCGATTTCCGCAAACGAAGCGGTATCGCCAAACGCCTTGCTCACATGTGCGGACAGGTCACGATTGCCGGGAACGAAAACTAAGCTGCCTCCCAGCTGAACAGGGTTCTTCTCGCTATATAACTGGCGATGGCTCGCACAGTCGCGTTTGCGGGCTAGGCGTAATCGATCCGAAGCAGGCGGAGCAGCGTGGCGGTTCCTAGCCCGAATAACCGGTCCCGACTTGCCCTCCAATCTACGAGGGTCAACGCGAAGATCATCCACTAGCGCTGACTATTGTTTTCCTGGGCGTCTATTCACTCAGCCTGGATTTCTCTTGCTTTGCCTGGGTAGACCTCGACTGGCTGCGGAAACGCGCGGGAGGAACTGTGAACTCGCGTTTGAACGCGCGGTTGAAAGCGGCTTCGGACTCATAGCCCACTTCGGATGCAATCTGTGCCACCGAATAACTGGTCGAAGCGAGCATCTGCGCTCCCAACTGAAGTCGCCAGCGCGTGAGGTAGGCCATCGGAGTCTCGTTGAGGTAATGACGGAAGCGCTCCGCCAGCACTGAGCGTGACAGCTCCTGCTTCTTTTGCCAGGGAAGCAATGGTCCACGGATGCGCCGGATTTCGGTGCATTAGCGCCAGCGTCTTTCCGACCTCCGAATCGCGGGCGCCAGCCAGCCAACCGGTTTGCTCAGCTGGAAGATGCGCAATGTAGGCCCGCAGTGTTTCAACAAACAAGACCTCCGACAGTTTGGCCAAGACCGCTTCTCCGCCGGCGCGAGAAGCGTCGGCCTCATTCACCGAAAAGCGGATCGAGTTCTCCAGCCATCTGCCCGAGGCATCGTTACGAATGCTGACTTTGAACACCGGCGGCAGGCCGCTGAGAAAAACCTGGCTTAGTCGTGGCTCGCAGGCCATGAAGCCACAGACGAATCTCGTAATTTCCCCTCCGCCACCCTGGCGCGACAGCTTCAACCCCTGGGAAAAAATTCGGGCCAATTCCTTCACCATGTCCACAGGTTTGGTCGGCGGGCCGTTTTCGATGAAGTGCGCGTCGCCATGGGGAAAGATCACGATGTCGCCGGCGTCAAGAATGATGCGCTCGCCATCCACGAGCCGGGCAGAGGCGCGCCCTTCGGTCAATAGGTGATAAATGATCACGTGCCCCGCCGCCGGTGCGACATAGGGCGCGACCGTGTGCGAGGGCGGCGAGCAAAAACTCCACGGGGAGGAAAATTCTCCGTTGTAGAACATGGCTCCCTGGAGCTTCACCACCTTCAGCACTTCGGAAAGCACATCCATACGTCCTCCCGCGGGACTTCCAGCAAACCTCTCCGGACTCCTGAGCAAATCATCATACGGCAACTCTGCCGTGAGCAAGAAAGCCGGACGCGCAGGTAAGTATGCGCCGCGATAGTGACGCATAGTAAGCCTCGTCGAAGCGTTCGCAGATGCGAAAAGCGCTTCACAGTCAATTCAAAAGCAGAAGGAGATGACAAATGCCGACTACAAACGATGTTCTCGATCAACATCTGAAGAGCTTTCGCGAGAACGACCTCGATGGCGTCCTTGCTGATTACTCATCGGACGCCGTGTTGTTTACACCTGGCCGGCCGCTCAAAGGCCTCGACGCGATCAAGCCCTTTTTCCAGGCTTTCCTTTCGGAGTTTGCAAAGCCTGGCGCCTCGTTTTCGATGCGGGAGCAATGCGTGCGAGGGTGACTACGCTTACATCCTGTGGAGTGCAGAAACAGCAGACAACTCGTACGAAGCCGCTACCGACACGTTCGTTGTGCGGAACGGAAAGATAGTGGCGCAATCCTTTGCTGCCAAGATCACCCCGAAGGGCTGAACAGCCAGTCCAGCACATTGGCCACCCAAAGTTTACGGGTGGCTGTGAGCCTGAAAGCCGGGCACGGAGACAAGACCGATTCAGGACGCTGGTCCACAGCGGGAAAGAGTCAACCTCGACGGAAAGACCAAGCCGTCGCTTAGCGTCCGAATGGGAGGAAGCAACCATGGCCGTGATTCAAGTGAAGGTAATCGAGGAAGGTTGCACGCTGACCCGGAAGACAGGAGATCACCAGTAACCTCACCGACGCCACCGTGTCGATCGAGGGAGAGGACGTGTGCGCCCTTGCCTGGGTCGACTTCAAAGATGTTCTTAGCGGATGGATGGGACATTGGCGCGCGGGCTACGACGATCAACGCGATGCGTGCCCTTGCTGCAGGCAAATAAGAAACACTGGAGGAAAACATGAGCACCATCGACAACTACACCGGAAATCGACAGTCTGAAGGCACAACTAAAAGAAACCTGGATGGCCGGAGACTACGACCGCTTCTCGCGCTACATGGAGCAGGGCGCGCGCATTTTCTACGAACAAGCTCGATGTTCCCGCTGGATGCCAGATGCTCGATGTGGCTTGCGGCTCGGGCCAGGTCGCGCTATGGGCGGCGCGGGATGGAGTGAACGTCACCGGCGTGGACATCGCGCCGAACCTGGTGCAGCGTGCGCAGGCGCGCGCCAACGCGGAAGGTCTCAAGGCCCGTTTCATCGAAGGCGACGCCGAAGCGCTCCCGTTTGAAGATGCCAGCTTCGACGTCGTAACCAGCCTGGTCGGAGCGATGTTTGCACCGCGGCCGGAACTCGTGGCCCGCGAGCTGCTGCGAGTGTGCAGTCCCGGAGGCACCATCGCCATGGGCAATTGGACGCGTGAAGGATTCGTGGGACAAATGTTCAAAACCTTCGCCAAGTTCATTGCTCCCTCGGGCATGCCGGCTCCGGTGTTGTGGGGCGATGAGACCGTAGTGCGCGAGAGGCTGGGCCACGGGGTTTCGGACCTTACGATGACGCGGCGCCAATACAGCTTCACCTACCCTTTCCCGCCGGCTGAAGTGGTGGAGTTCTTTCGTCAGTACTACGGGCCCACCAATCGCGCGTTCGCCTCGTTGGATGAAACTTCCGCGCGACAGCTACGCGAAGAATTGGAAGCGCTGTGGTCCGCACACAACCGCGGTGGGGATGAGCTCACCGTCGTTTCATCGGAGTATCTGGAAGTAATCGCGGTGAAGGCCTGAAATTCTGGGTTCTCCCCGCGAATCTTGCACGACAAGGAGATATGAATATGGCTTTAATGCGTCCGGACCCAACCTTTTACCCTTCGCCCGGCATGGCGATGCAGGCCCCGCCAGAACGCCTTGCTTATGTCGCGCTACTCAACGACGGCACGAATGGAAAGCACGACAGCATGGGCGTTATTGACCTTAATCCCGACTCGTCCGAGTATGGCCGGCTCGTCGGGCAAGTGGACTTTGGCCGTGGTGACAATGAGCTTCATCACTTCGGCTGGAACGCTTGCAGCGCTTGCCTCTGTCCGCAAAACCCGCATCCCCACATGGAACGCCGCTACCTGATCGTGCCAGGCATCGGTTCATCCCGGATTTACATCCTGGATACGAAGCCGAATCCCAGGCAGCCAAAGATTGTGAAGGTGATCGAGCCCGAAGAGTTCATAAAGAAGACCGGGTACACCGCGCCCCACACCTTTCATTGTGGACCAGACGGCGTCTACGGAAGCGCACTCGGATCGGCGAGCGGAGACGGCCCCGGCGGCATTTTCCTGATGGATGCGGAACACATTTGAGCTGAAAGGACCCTGGGAACAGGATCGTGGCCCACAGCAACTGGCTTACGACTTCTGGTGGCACCTGGGACACGACACGATGATTACCTCCGAATGGGGCACGCCGAACATGGTAAAAGACGGCGTCAACCCGGAGTTGCTGCTCGCCGGCAAGTACGGTCACAAGATTCATGTCTGGGACTTGGACAAGCGCCGTCATCTGCAGGAAATCGACCTGGGTGCGGAGCAACAATGGGTGCTCGAACTGCGGCCCTCTCACGATCCCAATAAGACGTACGGCTTTGTCAGCGTCGGCATTTCGCTCAAGGACCTTTCTTCCTCGATCTGGATGTGGTATCGCGAGGACGGCGGTAAGAACGGTAAGTGGGCGGTCCGCAAGGTGATTGAAATCCCCGCCGAGCCGGCCGATCCGGAAAAGCTACCTCCATTGCTAAAGGGCTTCAAGGCGGTGCCGCCGCTGGTAACCGACATCAACCTGTCACTGGACGACCGCTTCCTCTATGTTTCGTGCTGGGGGACAGGCGAATTCATCCAGTACGACGTCTCCGACCCGGCCAACCCGAAGAAGACGGGCTCAGTCCATCTCGGCGGGATCGTGCGCCGTGCGGCTCACCCGAACAAGCCCGACCAGGCACTCAACGGCGGCCCGCAGATGGTCGAGATCAGCCGCGATGGCAAGCGTGTTTATTTCACCAACTCGCTCTACTCCCCGTGGGACGAGCAGATCTATCCCGACGGGTTGAAGAGTTGGATGGTAAAGCTTGACGTGGATCCGAAGGGCGGAATGAAGCTCGATGAAAAATTCTTCCTCGAGTTCGACGGGCTGCGAGCGCACCAGGTGCGGCTGGAAGGCGGCGACGCCTCATCTGACTCTTACTGCTACTCGGAGGCGAAATGACGCACGGAGAAATGGGCTCAACGGCGTTGTGGCTGATGCTGCTCCTCGGCGCCTACCACGGAATCAACCCCGGGATGGGGTGGCTTTTCGCGGTGGCGTTGGGGATGCAGGAGCGGAAGGGGAGTGCGGTGGCGAGGGCGCTCGTCCCAATCGCGCTTGGCCATGCATTGGCCATCGGCATCGTAGTTCTGGCAGCGGCGTTTCTCGGGATGGCGCTGCCGCAGGAGGCAATCCGCTATCCCGTCGCCGCAATCCTGTTTGGTCTGGGAATCTTGTCCTTGATACGGCATTACCACCCGCGATGGGTCCGTATGCGGGTGGGCTTCCGGGACCTGACGGTCTGGTCGTTTCTGATGGCATCGGCGCACGGTGCTGGTTTGATGCTGCTGCCGGTGCTGCTGGGCAGCCGCACAGTTGAAGCGGCTGACCACATGGCAGGCCACCATCACGCATTCGCGGGCACCAGCCCGTTCACGGCACTGCTTGCCACCGCGGTCCATACGACTGCCTACCTTGCAGTCACAGGGTTCATAGCATGGGCGGTTTATAGCAAGCTCGGCCTGGTGGCTCTCCGCAAGACCTGGTTCAACCTCAACCTGGTGTGGGCTGCAGCGCTCGTGGTCACCAGCCTGGTCACCTTGCTGATGTAGCTCTGTAAGTTTTGAATGATCGTGGTTTGAGCACGACACAATTGGAAGAAGAGTCATGCAACCAGAGCTTATTCACTGCCTTGAAAGAGACGCCTCGATGGCGTTGGAGCACTCGACCCAAGTGCGCCCGCTGGTCGGAGGATAACGATGTTGGGAGTCTCACACATACCGATGCCGGCCACCCAGGGAAGCCGCTCGCGGCGATGCTCGAGAATGGTATTGACACGCGCCGTGCAATTCGCAGCACTCGCCGCCACGCTGTCGATGCCACTGGCAGGGCAAACCGGCACTCCGCTTACGTTGCCTGAAGCGGTCAGCATGGCGCTTGGGAAAAATCCCCTGCACAAGTCCGCCATCGCGGACACCCGCATTTCGGCAGCCGTCATCCACGAGGCTCGCTCGCACCTCCTGCCGAAAATCATGTTTACCGAGAGCGCAGTTCGCGGAAATGATCCCGTGTTTGTTTTCAGCACCAAACTACGGCAGCAGAGCTTTACAGCCGCGGACTTCGCTCTGAATAGGCTGAACACGCCAACACCGATCGGCAATTTCTCCAGCCGCTTCTCCGGGCAGTGGAGTTTGTTTGACGGTTTGCAAAGTTGGCTTGGCGTGAGTCGCGCGAAATACATGCAGCAAGCGGTCGCGCAACAGCTGGACCGCACTGACCAGGAACTCGTGTACCAGGTTGTGCAGGTGTACTTCAGCGTGCTGCTCGCACAGAGGCAGGAACAGGTGGCGGAAGACGCGTTGAAAACGGCGCAAGCCATCGAAGCGAGCAGCCGGGCGCGGGTGGAGATCGGCATCGTCGTGGACTCGGACTTGCTGAGCGCACAGGTGGTGACTTCCAGACGCAAACAGGAACTGATCCAGATTCGGGAGGGCTTGGCACTCGCGCGCGCTCAACTAGCAATTGTCCTTGGGATGCCTGCGGACACCGCCTATGAGCCTCGGGAGGCGTTGGAAGAGCCCAGATTCCCGGCAGCGACGGCCGCAGACTTGGAATCGAAGGCCCTTGACAAACGTCCCGACCTCAAGCGCGTGGAGTCGGAGCGCAGCGCGCAAGCCAAGACTGTCTCGATGACCAAGGGCGCACTGGCACCACGACTGAATGTCTTCGGTTCGTGGGAAACAGACAGCCCTTCTCCGGGATGGAACGGCGGCAACAACTGGATCGCTGGCGCCGAGTTGCAGTTCGATCTATTCGACGGCGGCAGCAAGCGGGCACACATCGCCCGCGAAAAGGCGGCGCAAGAGAGGGCGGCGGCGATACTCGATGCCTATCGCGACAAAATCCGGCTGGAAGTGCGCCAGGCCTACTACGAATACGACGCTGCACGTCAGCAGGTCGAGGTCGCTCGCGGCGCGATCGCGCTGGCGGATGAAAGCCTGCGCATCAATCAGAACCGCTACGAAGGCGGCCTGAGCACCGTTAGCGATCTGCTGCAAGTGGAAGAGGCCGCACATCGCGCCAAGGCCGACTACTTACAGGCGGTGTACCGCGTGCAAACCTGCTATGCCGGCGTGGAGCTGGCGACTGGAACGCTTACACCAAGTTCTTCGGTGGTGACGCAATGATTCAGAAATCGATGCGTGTTTCGCAACTCTTCCTGCTCGGCATTCTGGTGAGTTGGTTGGCTGCTGTGACCGCATGCGGCAACGAAAAGCAGCGCGCAACAGGATCTCCCGAAATCGTGCCCGACGTCGTTGTGCTGCAGGTCCAGCAGACGACGGTGCCCGATTACATTGAGGCCCCCGGAACAGTGCGCGCGGTGCAATCGGCGCAACTGGCCAGCCAGGTGATGGGCGCTATTACGCGAGTGAACGTGCACGAAGGGGACCGGGTGCGGCGGGGCGAAATGCTGATCACGATCGATGCAGCCCAGCAGCGATCTGTCTACGACAGCGCGAATGCCGGACTGAATATTTCGCAGCAGGCCATCGTGGCCGCTGATGCCGACTACGCGCTGGCCGAGGCGACCATGAAGCGCTATCAGATGCTGTACGACAAGAAGTCGGTGAGCCCGCAGGAGTATGACGAGGTGAAGACGCGGCTGGCGGCAGCCACAGCGCGGCGCGACGGTGCCCATACCGGCCGGATACAAGCCGAGGCAGTGGTTTCTGAGGCCAACGCAGCCATGGGCTTCACAAAGATTCGCGCACCGTTTGACGGCTTGGTGGTCGCGAAGCTGGCAGACGCCGGTGCCATGGCAGCTCCAGGGGTTCCACTGCTGACGATCGAGGGTCCCAGCCGCTTCCGGCTGGAGGCGCTGTTGGACGAAAGCGAGATCGGCACAGTCCGTTTGGGTGAGACCGTTCCGGTTGTGCTCGACTCGCCTGGCAAGCCGACGCTTGCGGGCAAAGTTGTCCAGATTGTCCCCATTGCCGATCCGGCGAGCCGGACGTTCACCGTCAAGGTGGAGCTTCCGATGGATCCAAACATTCGCTCGGGGCTGTTTGGCCGCGCACGCTTCGCGCGCGGAGAGCATGAAGCAATCCTTGTCCCGCAAAACGCCCTATTGCATCGCGGACAGTTGGACGCCTTGTATGTGGTGGGGAAAAACGAAATCGCGAGTCTGCGATATGTAACCCTCGGGAGACCATCCGCTGACCAGGTCGAGGCCCTCTCGGGGCTGGAGAATGGTGAGCGCATCGTGGCGCAGCCGGGCGAGCGCGAATTGAGCGGCAAGCAAATCGGGGCGAAATGACGTTGACAGCTGAAGGGAAGACTCCGCTTCGAATCGCCGGGCTGATCGCACGCGCTTTCATCAATTCGAAGCTGACGCCGTTGTTCATCGCTGGGGCGCTGCTGGCGGGAGCCTTCGCAATTCTGATGATACCCCGCGAGGAGGAGCCACAGATCGTCGTGCCTATGCTCGATGTATTTGTGCGGATGCCGGGGGCGTCGGCGGCGGAGGTGCAACAGCGGGCCACCGTCCCCATGGAGCGCCTGCTCCGGGAAGTTCCCGGAGTGGAGTACGTGTACTCCATCAGCCGACCCGAGCTAAGTATGCTGGTGGTGCGTTTCTACGTGGGCACCAAAGAAGAAGAAGCGATCGTCAAGACCTATAACAAGCTTTACTCGAATTTTGATCGCATTCCCGCAGGCGTTTCGCAGCCGCTCATCAAGGTGCGCTCCATTGACGACGTGCCGATCATGGCTCTGACCTTGTGGGGCAAGAACTACGACGGCTACAAGCTGCGGCAAATCGCGGGTGAACTGGAGAATCAACTCAAGCAGATTGACGACGTTTCCGAGACGAAGATCATCGGCGGACTACCACGAGAGGTGCGCGTGGTGCTTGACACCCAACGGCTCGCCGCTTATGGGATGACGGCGGGTGCGGTCACGGCGCAACTGCAGCAAGCCAACACGCGTGGCGGTGCTGGACGCTTCTCGCGCGATAACCAGGAGTTCGAAGTCGAAGCCGGACGCTTCCTGGGTACGGCCGACGACCTGAAACAACTGGTTGTCGGAGTTTATCGGGGAAAGCCAGTCTACCTGCGCGACGTGGCCGCAGAAATAGTGGACGGGCCCGCCGAACCGCAGGACTATGTGCTATTTGCCAACGCTGCCGGAGCGCCGAAAGATGCGTTGCGGGGTGAGTATCCGGCGACGACCATCACGCTGGCCAAGCGCAAAGGCACGGACGCAACAGTTATCAGCGGAAAAGCCGAAAAAAAGATCGGCGAGCTGCGCGGATACCTGCTTCCGCCAGACTTGAATGTCACGGTCACGCGGAATTATGGCGAGACCGCAAAGGACAAGTCAGACGAACTGCTCAAGCACCTTTTGCTGGCCACGGTCTCGGTCACGCTGCTGGTATCTCTGGCGCTGGGATGGCGTGAGTCGGGCGTTGTCCTGCTCGCCGTGCCGGTGACGCTGGCGCTGACGCTGGTTGTTTTCTATCTCTACGGCTATACGCTTAACCGCGTCACCCTGTTTGCGCTCATTTTCTCTATCGGCATACTCGTCGATGACGCAATTGTGGTAGCCGAAAACGTAGTACGCCACTTTCGGCTCCCGGAGAGTCGGGGCCGCACCTTGTCCGAGGTGGCCGTGGAAGCGGTGGATGAAGTCGGAACCCCAACTATACTCGCAACCTTCGCGGTAATTGCAGCGATCCTACCGATGGCCTTCGTGCGCGGCATGACGGGGCCTTACATGCGTCCAATTCCGGTGGGGGCATCGGCCGCGATGCTGTTTTCACTCATTGTCGCGTTTGTAGTTTCGCCATGGGCAGCGCTGCGACTGTTGCGTCATTATGCGACGGAAAGTGGTCTTCAAGACGAGACGGAGGGTTGGACGACCCGGCTCTACCGTCGATTCATGAACCCGCTCATTGAGAGCACAAGCAGGCGCTGGATCTTCCTGGGTAGCATGGTTGTGCTCCTCTTGCTCGCCAGTTCGTTGGTGGCGTTCAAGCTCGTGAAAGTGAAGATGCTGCCCTTCGACAACAAGAGCGAATTCCAGGTGATCGTGGACATGCCGAACGGCACGACGCTGGAGCAGACAACGCGCGTCGCTCAGGAGCTTGGGCAGTATCTGGGGACGCAGCCTGAAGTCGCGAACTACCAGGTGTATGCAGGCACGTCGGGTCCTTACAACTTCAACGGGCTGATGCGGCATTACTTCCTGCGGCGCGGCGCCAACCAGGCCGACATCCAGGTGAACCTCCAGAACCGCCACGAGCGCAGCGCGCAAAGCCATGCTATCGCTAAGCGCTTGCGTCCTGGGCTTGTGGACATCGGCAATCGTTACGGCGCACGTATTAAGGTGGCGGAGGTGCCACCCGGTCCTCCAGTACTCGAAACCCTGGTTGCAGAAGTGTACGGTCCGGACCATCAGCACCAGATCGAACTGGCAAAGAAAATTAGGCACATCTTTCAAACCACCCCCGGGGTAGTGGACGTGGACTGGTATGTCGAAGATCCGCAGGTGAAGTACGACATAAGAGTGGACCTCGACAAGGCTGCACTGCATGGGGTTTCAGCTGCGGATGTAACCCGCACGGTGCAGATCGGATTGGAGGGCGCCACATCTGGCCTGCTGCATTCGCCGCAGTCGCGGGAAGACGTGCCGATTCGCGTGCAACTGGGTAGGGCCGACCGTTCCAGCATCGACTCGCTCACCTCCTTGCGTTTGCCGAGCGCAAACGGCGGCCAGGTCTCGATCGGCGAGTTGACCGACGTCAAGAAGACGACGATCGAAACGGGCCTTTATGGCAAGAATCTGCGGCCGGTTGTGTATGTGCTAGGCGATGTCGCCGGAGAAGAGGAGAGTCCGATCTACGCCATCCAGAAAATGGGCAAGGCGATCGACCGGATCAATACCAGCGAGGGTTACCGCGTCAAGCAGTACAACATTGCCATGCCCACCGAAACCGACCGGCTGGCGATGAAGTGGGATGGGGAGTGGCATATTACGCTCGAGGTCTTCCGCGACCTGGGACTGGCATTTGCAGCGGTGCTAGTGCTGATCTACTTGCTCGTCGTAGGGTGGTTCCGTTCGTTCATTGTCCCGCTAGTTATTATGGCGCCGATCCCGCTGACGCTGGTCGGCATTCTGCCAGCCCACGTCTTGATGGGCGCGTTCTTCACTGCAACTTCGATGATCGGTTTCATCGCTGGAGCAGGAATTATTGTGAGGAATTCGATCATCCTGGTGGACTTCATCGAACTGCGCCGCGAGCAGGGCATGAGCCTTGAGCATGCCGTGGTCGATGCCGGCGCAGTACGTTTCCGTCCCATGCTGCTGACAGCGGCTGCGGTGGTAGTGGGCGCAAGCGTAATTCTGTTCGATCCCATTTTCCAGGGACTCGCAATTTCTCTCATGGCCGGGGAAGTCGCTTCGACGCTGTTGTCGCGAATGGCCGTGCCGCTTCTGTATTACATGGTGGAAAAGCACAAGCGACTGGCGCTGGCCGGCAGTTCGACTCCGGTGCGCTCACACGAGGTATACGCACGGCAATTGAACGTGGTTTGCGACTGATGGCGGGAGTGTTCGTTCTGACGCTCGCTGGATCACGGGCAAGTTCAGCGGAACCCGCCACCGGAAAGGAAGGGAAAGAACCTCGCTAGCGATCAGCGCGGACGGTCATTCCTCGAGGAGTACTTTCACAGGCTGCAGCAACTGGCCCCCAGATAGAATACGGGGTCGGCTCACTTGCTGCAGCGCTAGGTCTGTCAGGAATCTGAATTGCCCGCAACCAGCCGTTCCACGGCCCAACCTAACGGCGCTGTAGCGCCGGCATCCGGGGTTCGCAGGAAACCCCTGCGCGTCACGTTGTGGCCGTTGGTCGCCGCAACTTTCTTCATGGTGTCGGGCGGGGCGTACGGCACAGAAGACATCGTGGCAGGCGCGGGCTATGGCGGGGCGATCCTTATCCTGCTGCTCACTCCCCTGATATGGAGTTTGCCGACAGCTTTCATGATCGGAGAACTCTCCAGCGCCCTGCCTGAGGAAGGCGGCTACTACGCGTGGGTGCGGCGGGCCATGGGCGACTGCTGGGGATTTCAAGAGGCATGGTTGTCACTGGCGGCCAGTGTTTTCGACATGGCCATCTATCCCACGTTGTTTGTCCTGTACCTCGCCCGTCTCTTTCCTTGGTTCTCAGTCGGACATCGCGGCGCACTCGTAGGACTGGCGGTCGTAGTGGTCTGTGCAGGATTGAACATCGCAGGTGTTAGAGTCGTCGCAACTACGTCGGTCTGGCTCTTCTTCTTTCTCTCCGCGCCATTCGCAGTCATTGTGCTGCTGGCTCCCTCGAAGTACGGAGCGCTGGCGCATGCGGTGACCATCCCGACAACCTCGCAGGTCGATCTTATCGGCGGACTGCTAGTGGCGATGTGGAATTACATGGGATGGGACAATGCTTCCACGATTGCGGCCGAGGTGGACAAGCCCCAGCGAACTTACCCCCGGGCCATTATGACAACCGTTCTGCTAGTGGCCGTCTCGTACGTGCTACCAGTCGGCGCGATGGCGTTGACGCACCTCAGCCCGGCGGCATGGGAGACGGGATCGTGGGCCGACATTGCGAGCCTGTTGGGTGGACCGTGGCTGCGGGTTTGGCTGGTGCTAGGTGGAATGATGAGCGCGTTCGGCATGTTTAACGCGCTGGTAATGAGCTATTCGCGGTTGCCGTACGCCATGGCCCGGGATGGCATGCTCCCGGGAGTTTTCGCCAGCGTGACCCAACGCGCCAAAACGCCGTGGGTTTCCGTTGTCGTTCTGGCGACCGGCTGGGCGCTCTGTCTAGGCTTGGGCTTTGAGCGCTTGGTTACGCTCGATATTCTCATCTACGGGGCAAGCCTGTTGCTTGAGTTTGTGGCATTGGTGAGGCTGCGCTTCACCGAACCCGATCTGCCCCGGCCCTTCAGAGTTCCGGGTGGCATACTCGGAGTGCTCTTGACCGGTACACTTCCGATGGTGTTGCTGGCTTTCGCCATCGTGCACAGTAATCGCGAACAGATCCTCGGAATGAATGGCTTTGTCTTCGGTGCATTGATGATCCTGTCGGGCTTCGTTGCGTACTGGTTTGATAGGTTGTTCGTGTGACGTCTGCATTGGCCGAAAAGGCGAGTTTTGTTCGATTATTGTGACCCGGGCTGCCCCATCCGGCGTTCAAGGCAGTAACACTGAAGCGTCTTAACCGTCAAAGTTCTGAATAGAACCAGGCCTGAACAGTCTTCTTCTCGATCTTCGCTACGCCTTCCGGATGCTCGCCCGGTCTCCGGCGTTCGCGGCGATTGCAGTATTGACGCTCGCGCTCGGTATTGGCGTGAACACCGCGCTGTTCTCCATAGTCGACGGAGTGCTGCTAAACCCGCTTGCGTATCCGCATTCCGGCCAACTGGTCGCGATTATGAGAGGGTTGCCGGTTACGACAGCTGAGGCCAGAAGGGAACTTCCGGCGAAAATTCGGCAACCGACCGGACAGCCGACGTCGTAGACATGAAAGGTAAGCTGCCCATATCAGTGACCACACCCGCCGGGACAAAAGGCCTTCGTCGGGCGTGAGATGGAGCTGTAAATCGCACTCTTTCGATTCTCTCCAGAAAGCCTTTTCGTCAAGTCGCGAGTGTCAAGTGGCATACGCGAGACGGACCCCCTCTTCACAATGGCGAAACAGAGTCGATTTTCTGCCGCCGCCTCCCCTTCAGGCCCTGCAGGCGCCCGAAGTGTTTTCAACCTTATCACGATTGGGTTTGCTGACCTTCGCGTGTCTGAGTTTGAAACTTCGCTGCATCGCTATAATCAAAAGGACGTACTAACGTAGCGAATGTGGCAGGAGTTGAGACAAATGCGAGAAGAAGAATTTGATACTAGTTCCGGCCGAGCGCCTCGAGTTCATGCCGATCTGCCGGCCTAAGGGCATCTGGGAGACATGACGAAACCATTCCAACATCCTCTTGAAAAAATCCTCGATAATCGAATTGCGATTATCGATGGAGCGATGGGCACGACGATCCGTACCTATCGCATGACGGAAGCGGACATCCGCGGAGAGCGCTTCAAGGATTCGGCGAAAGGTCTGCTAAACAACGGTGATCTCTTCTCCTTGACACAGCCGCAGATGATCGGTGACATCCATCGCCGGTTCCTGGAGGCAGGAGCGGACATCATCGAGACCAATACCTTTGGTGCGACCAGCATCGCCCAGAGCGAATTCTTCGTGGAAGATCCGCGGGAGCACGGCGGCCGAAAGGATCCCGATTTCTACCAGAAGATCGTCGACGACCCGTTCCTTAGCACGCTGGCTTCGGAGATCAATGAGAAATCGGCAGCGGCAGTGCCGCGACTGGGCCGATCGTGTCGGGAACGTAACCTCGCGTCAACGCTTCGTGGCAGGAGCAATCGGACCGCTGACGGTGTCTCTCTCGAACTCGCCTGATGCCGATGATCCCGGGTTCCGGATGGTTACATTCGACCAGGTGAAGACCGCATACATGCAACAGGTGCGCGCTCTCATCGCCGGCGGCTCGGACTTTCTTCTTGTAGAGACGATCTTTGACTCGCTGAATGCCAAGGCCGCACTCGTTGCGATTCGTGAAGTGTTTGATGAAGACGGCAAGGAGCTGCCGGTGATGATTTCGGCGGCGGTGGGGCGAGGGGGCGAGACGATGATCTCCGCGCAGACCACTGAGGCGTTTTGGAACGCGGTGCAGCACGTGAAACCGCTTTCCGTGGGTCTCAACTGCTCTCTTGGTCCTGATCTGATGTATCCGTTTCTGGAGGAGCTCTCGGAAAAGGCGGACGTGGCGATCTCGTGTTATCCGAATGCAGGTTTGCCTAATCCCTTGTCGGAAACCGGATTCGATCTGGGGCCTCAGGACATGGCCCGCTATCTGCGCGATTTCGCACGGGGAGGACTGATCAATATTGCCGGCGGCTGCTGCGGTAACACACCTGATCACATCGCGGCTATTGCCAAAGCGCTCGAGGGTGCTGCCTCCGCGAAAGTGGGGAACGACAGTTGCTGTGGGATCCTTCGCCGCCAGAGCCAGGGAGGAGCGTGAGCTTGCTCGATAGCGTAAGCGTGGCCGACGCCACGGAGAGGAAGCCCCTTCGTCTGTCGGGATCACAGCCCTTCACCCAGCAGTCCGGCGTGTACATCATCATCGGTGAGCGGACCAACGTAGCCGGGTCGCCCAAGTTCGCCAAGCTGATTAAAGAGGGGAAGTACGAACAAGCGGTGAGCGTGGCCCGGCAGCAGGTCGAAAATGGGGCTAACGTCCTCGACATCTGCATGGACGAGGGCATGATCGATGGCGTCGCGGCAATGACACGCTATCTCCAATTGCTGTCAAGCGAGCCCGAAGTTGCTAAGGTGCCCTTCATGCTGGACTCCTCGAAATGGGAGGTGATTGAGGCAGGGCTCAAATGCCTTCAGGGCAAGGGCATCGTGAACTCGATCTCGCTGAAAGAAGGCGAAGAAAGGTTTCGACAGAACGCGGCTACGGTACTCAAGTATGGCGCCGCTGCGGTAGTCATGGCTTTCGACGAACAAGGCCAGGCTGCGACCTACGAGGACAAGATCCGAATCTGCGAACGCGCCTATCGGATACTCGTCAACGAGGTCGGTTTTCAACCCGAGGACGTCATCTTCGACCCGAACATCCTAACCGTTGCCACCGGCATGGAGGAGCACAACAACTACGCGGTTGACTTCATCAATGCCACGCGATGGATAAAGGCCAACCTGCCGCACGCGAAGGTCAGCGGCGGCGTCTCCAACATCTCGTTCAGTTTTCGAGGCAACAACAAGGTTCGCGAGGCCATGCACTCGGCGTTTCTTTATCACGCCATCGCGGCGGGCATGGACATGGGCATCGTTAATGCCGGCATGCTCGAGGTGTACGAAGAGATTGATCCTGAGCTGAAGGTGCTGGTCGAGGACGTCCTGCTAAACCGCCGTCCTGATGCGACCGAGCGGCTGGTTGAGTACGGCGAAACGCTTAAGGGCAGTCAGCGCGGTAGTCAGTGAAAAGAAGGCTGAGGAATGGCGCAACGGCACCGTCGAAGAACGACTGTCGCACGCTCTGGTCAAAGGAATTGACACTTATATCGAGATCGACGCTGAGGAAGCGCGCGTCAAGTTTGGCCGTCCGTTACTGGTGATCGAAGGTCCGCTGATGGACGGCATGGGCGTGGTGGGTGACTTGTTCGGAGCGGGCAAGATGTTCTTGCCTCAGGTGGTCAAGTCGGCACGAGTGATGAAGAAGGCGGTCGCCCATCTGACACCGTTCATGGAGGCCGAGAAGGCGGCGATGGTTGCCGCCGGACAAGTGGTCAAGCCGCAGGGAAAAATTGTACTTGCAACAGTCAAAGGCGACGTTCACGACATCGGCAAGAACATAGTTGGCGTCGTCCTCGCCTGCAACAACTACGAGGTAGTCGACCTGGGCGTGATGGTCCCCTGCGAAAAGATCCTCGAACGTGCTAAGGCGGAGAAGGCGGACCTGATCGGCCTCAGCGGTCTGATCACGCCGTCACTCGACGAGATGGTGCACGTAGCCCGCGAAATGGAACGTCAGGGTTTCAAGTTGCCACTCCTGATCGGCGGGGCGACCACGAGTCGAAGGCACACGGCGGTTAAGATTGCTCCGCACTACAGTGAGCCAGTGGTCCACGTGCTCGACGCCAGCCGGGCAGTGCCTGTGACGACCAGCCTCCTTAGTGACGAAGGCAAGCCGGCGTTCGTAGCGCAGCATCGTGCAGACTACGAGGCGCTCCGGAAGGCCCACACCGCGCCGCGTCTGCAAGTCGTCTCCCTTGAAGTCGCTCGCACCAGGCGTACGCCGATCGAATGGCGTGCGGAAGACCTGCCCGTCCCCGGATTTACAGGCGTTCGCGTGCTGAAGAACTTTCCCCTGGCGACGCTGCGGGACTTTATTGACTGGACGCCGTTCTTCCACACCTGGGGCCTGAAAGGCGTTTACCCGCGAATCCTCGAACACGAGGAGCAAGGTGCCCAAGCCCGCCAGATTTTCAAAGAAGCCAACGCACTGCTGGATGTCATGGTGGAGAAGAACCTGATTACGGCGCATGGCGTATATGGCTTCTTTCCCGCCAATGCGGTGGGCGACGATGTCGAGCTGTACACGGATGCCACACGCGAACATGTCCTCGAGCGATTCCACTTCCTCCGCCAGCAATCGGACAGAGACGGCAGCGAGCCTTGCCGATCGTTATCCGACTTCATCGCGCCTAAGGAAACAGGGCTATCCGATCACATCGGGGCTTTCGCAGTGACCAGCGGGATCGGTCTGAAGGAGCTTTGCGACCGGTTCAGGGCCGGGCATGACGACTACAACGCGATTATGGCGGAGGCTATCGCAGATCGCCTGGCCGAGGCTTTCGCCGAATGCCTGCACAAGCGGGTGCGAGATGAATGGGGTTACGGTTGTGACGAAGGTCTGAGCAACGCAGATCTCATCCAGGAGAAATATCGTGGGATCAGGCCGGCCGCAGGTTACCCGGCGTGCCCGGACCACACAGAGAAGGGCCCGCTCTGGCGTTTGCTCGACGTGCAGGCTAACACCGGAATGCTGATCACTGAGTCGTTTGCGATGTGGCCCGGCTCGAGCGTGAGTGGGCTCTACTTTGCTCACCCACAGTCGCGATATTTTAGCCTCGGCAAGATCGACCGCGATCAGGTCGCCGATTATGCTGCACGCAAAGCGATTAGTGTTGCGGAAGTCGAGCGATGGCTCGGCCAAAACCTTAACTACGACCCTTCGGCATAGCCTCCGGATCTGTAAGCGCTATGCGCTTCTGAGGCGCGAACCCTTGGAAATTCAAGTCCCACATGTTTGGCCGGTTCGCGAGATATTCACTCTCAACTCGCATTTCGTTCGCCTCAGATGAGCGCAGACCTGTACTCGAGTAATGCAGAAATGAATTTCTCTACTACAGGTCGAGGGCTGGAACTCGCGGAAAAGGCTGCCAAATATGCATAAATTGGCGCTTCGCTAGTAACTTCTCTGACGATGATGACTTGCTGGCGGAGAGGGGGGGATTCGAACCCCCGATACAGCTTTTGACCGTATAACGGTTTAGCAAACCGCCGCCTTCAGCCA
>CAWJAO010000004.1:0-562147 GCA_963840905.1 uncultured Acidobacteriaceae bacterium | reverse complement strand
CCGGGTATGGTCGCTGGTATCTACCGCATCGGCGGAGTTGCCGCATTCATCGTCGATAGCGACCGCTATCTTCTAGCCAGCTACTCCCAGGAAACCCTGAAGTATGTAACGGTCGGTCAGCCGGTGGAATTCGCGCTCGACCTTTATCCCGGCGAGATTTTTGAGGGGAGAGTGGACAGCATCTGGTGGGCCAACGGAGAAGGACAGTACCTGCCCAGCGACGAAATTCCGAGTTCTACCCCGCCGCCCCAGATCAGCCGCAAGGACTATTTGCGGTGAAGATTTATCCGAATAACCCTTCTCTGGTGGGTCTGCCGATTGGCGCCCAGGGCGCCGCGGCCATTTATACGAAGAACGGCGCGTGGGCCGCTCTACGCAGGATCACGATCCGAATTCACTCTTGGTCCAAGTGGTTGTACCCAATGCCGTTTTGAAAAGCCAGGTTGAATCAGGACGGAGTGAATTAGATGATCCATTTTGCAATTCTAGTCCGTTGGGAGACCCCCCGGCTCTGCCGGGGAGGCAGTAGAAGTTTGACAGCTACCGGAGTCCATCGCAGAGACTCCCAGTCGTGAGCCGCCAAAGCACACGAAAGGGAGTTCGCGATGGACGAAGTAGAAAGCCTAAGCCACACCAAATGGGAGTGCAAATACCACGTGGTGTTCATCCCCAAGTGCCGCAGAAAAACTTTGTACGGAGAACTGCGGCGGCATTTGGGTGAGGTGTTCCGCAAACTGGCGGAGCAAAAGGAGAGTCGGATTGAAGAAGGGCATCTGATGCCCGACCACGTGCACATGATGATCGCGATTCCGCCCAAGTACGCGGTGTCGCAGGTGATAGGGTTCATCAAAGGCAAGAGTGCGATCCATCTGGCACGTGTGTACGGAGAGAAAAAGAGGAACTTCGTGGGGCAGCACTTCTGGGCACGCGGGTACTTCGTATCCACCGTGGGAAGAGACGAGACGGTGATCCGCGAGTACATCCGACGACAGGAAGAAGAGGACAAGCGATTGGACCAGATCAACCTATGGCGCTAACGGCCACCAGCATGGTGGCCCCAACTTCCGGGGCCGCGTTAGCGACCCCGACCAGCCGCTTCGAGCGGCTCACAATCTAAAGCCCCCGGCTCTGCCGGGGGATACTTACTGAACGGGAAATGGCGCGACGGTCAGATAGCTGGAACGCCCAAGCACCGGGGTGAAATCTCACATTCCGCTTGAAATTTGTCACTTAATAAGACCAGGGCTGCATCGTTGGAGGCCCCCAGCCAGATCATCGGCTCTCACTCTTGCTCTGGCTGCTGTCCTTCAGTACGCATTTTGAGGAAGATCTCGACACGATTTGTCGTCCAGACCGCAATACCAGACCCAAAAAAATCTGCGTCTTCACTCCAAAGGGGACAAGCCAACCCGAGTGCCGTGGCCAATACCGGCCAATCATTCTCATCGCGACCTCGCAAACGCTCACGGGCTTCGTCTTCGAAGCTGCCATAAAGATCGCACAGAACAGGTTCAACGATATTCCGCAAATATTCGAGCGATGCTGGAACATCGGCGTAAGACTTCCCGCGTTTGGCCAACAATGGAGGCAAATACTTTCCGGCGTCCTCAAAGCAAATGTCCGGCGCGAAAAAACGCACTCCCTGGGGCGCGTAAGTCTCGATGAGTTGTCGCACGGCGTCCCAGCACGGCACGGATCAGGATATTCGCGTCCAGAACGATCATCTCAACGAGCTACACCTTTGCCGCGCCGGCGTAGAGTCTTGAACTCGTCTACGACCTCTTCTTCATCGACATCCGCCAACGCCTCAGTCAGACGGTTCGCCGCAGCCTTGAGTTCGGAAAGCTCGGCAGTCTTTATGCGCTTCCGGCGAGTTGGAACATAGACCCCCAGAGTTTCTCCACGGCGGGTAACGGCGACCGGGGTGTCAGACTCCAAGAACGTGGAAATCTTTTCCCGGAACTCGCGTACTCCTACCTTGATTGTGCTCATGTCCTTACTCCTAACGTACACATGAGTGTACACATTGCGCACGCTTTTCTCAACCCCAGTGGCGGGGTTGTTTCGAAGCGGAAGAGCGAACGAGATCTGGAAAAATCCCCGATCAGATGACGATTCTTATGGTCCAATTATGGTCCACGAATTGTTACCAAGGCTTACTGAGAGCGCTTTGGGTGCCACCCGTATCGCGTCGTTTCAGTAAGTTACGAGTTACTCAGTCCCTTTCACGGCGGTATTATTCCTGGCAGTAATAAGCCCATTCCCAAATTGAATTGGACTGCTCAGCGCAAGCGACACTAACCTCAGATATACATCCTGATTCGGACGATCCAGCGAGAATGTCGGTATCTCGATATCGAACCGCTCGCCGCTCTCACTTTCCATCTGGTAAGCCCCACCCATCATACCCGTCGGTGTGTTGAGGGGCGCCCCACTCGTGTATTCATAGCTCTCGCCCGGCTTGAGGATCGGTTGTTCTCCAACAACACCCGGCCCCTTGACCTCGTTCAATTCGCCACGTGCATTTGTGATCATCCAGTGCCGGCTCAGTAGCTGCACCGTTTCCTGTCCCTGATTCTCGATGGTCACTCGATAGGCCCATAAATACTGCGAGCTGTCGGGCGACGATTGTGCCTCCAGATAAGTCGGCTCAACGCTTACCGCTATTCCACGTGTGATTGCTGTGTACGGTGCTTGATCTGCCATAGTAAAGATAGTTTAGTGCAGACATGATTGTTGAGCCGGCTGAGACTGCAATTTAGGTTCTGCAGACTCGATGGCGGATCCAAACCGTGCCGCCGGCAACCATGCCAACCCTGCGTCCAACGAATCGATATCAATCCAAATCACACTGGAGCCTTCCCATGAAACTCCGTCACAATGAATACTGCCCAATCCATAGATCTTTATTCTGCTGCGGTCGCGAGCAGGCGCGGAAGGAACGCAGATTTCAGCTTGGTGTTCAGCGTATCGAAGATCCGCACCATCCCAGGGGATATCGGGAACTTCGGTCACCAGCAGAGATGCGGAAGTTGCTCAACCGAAAGATTGGGGAGCAAGAAGGGAAGTGTGCACTCTGCCGCGCAGCCTTCACGGATTACAACGAGATTGTGCCGGACCACATCGAGCCCAAAGGCATGGGAGGGGCTTGGAGAGATGACCATCCTGACAATATCCAGGCGGTTCATCGGCTGTGCAATCTGGAAAAGGGTTCTACAAGACTGGGAGGCCGCTGACCAACTCTGTGCACCATGGCTGAAATCTGCGGCGATCCACGTCCTGAAATGGTATGACCGAATCAGGACTCGTCCACTGCCCCAGAGACGCAATGAGCGCGCGTTAACTTACCCAGCCTCGCCGATCAGCACATCGTGCACCTTTACCATGGCCAACGTGTCGGTTGCGCAATACTCCAGCAACTCTCTACGTGTGGCGTCAATATCCGCGCCCTTCACCTCCCCACGCGCCATTCGGGCGAACCGTGTAATCGCTGTGTCGCCGTTGGCAATTCTCAGCCCCTCATACGACAGGTCGGTTACCAGCGCTGGCAGTACTTTCTTGATAGAAAAGCTGCCTTCAAATCCAGGATGATAAATGTGTTCGCGTACGATCTTTAGCAGGTCCCTAAGTCGAGCCAATATCGCGTCCAGCGGAGTTGCTAAGTCGGGAAACGAGGCCTTCAGCTCCTTGATGCGAGTGGCTTCATAACTGCTGTATGTGAAAATCGTTCCGGAATTTCCAAGCGCGTCGATTAAGGCTTCCTTCGGGTCTCTAATGCCCTACGGCTTGGATGACCACGGGCGCCCCATCTTTCTTATAAGCACCATGGCGATGCATACGCAGAACCTGCAGGCTGATCCACGCGCCAGCCTCTTCGTGACTGAGCCTGACGCAGGTGGCGACGCACTCGGCTCGTCCAGAGTCGCATTGATAGGAACTGCCCTCAGAATACCGGAAGCAGAATTGGCGGATGCTCGTGCTGCCTATCTGGCGGGCTACCCAGATAGCAAGTACTGGGTTGATTTCGAGGACTTCTTCTTTTATCGCCTCGATGTGATCGATGTTTATTACGTGGGTGGTTTCGGCGTAATGGGATGGGTGACTGCCTCGGACTACTCCCAGGCTAAAGCCGACCCGCTGGCCGACGACAAGCGAGACATCATGCAGCACATGAACGCCGACCATAAGGATGCGCTCATCCTCATCGCCAAACGGTTTGCCGACATCGAAGCGCAGGAGGCGGAGATGACCGCAGTTGATCGGCTAGGCTTTCATCTGCGCCTGAAAACCCAAGATGGCATGAAGGGAACTAGGATCGCTTTCCCGCGGGAAGTGAAGAATTCGTCAGAAACCAGAGAGGTATTCGTCGAGATGGTGAAGCAAGCGCGGCAAGGGTAAAGCAGCTCGTCGCTATTTCAATTTCCGCAGGCTTGAAGCCAAGACAGCGTTAGACCGTGGGCGTGGATCATATCGTTGCGTTAAGCCAAGTGGGAGGCATCATCGTGGCGTGGGAGTGCTCCGGGTGCGGTGAGATATTCATTGAACCCTTGAACCCACAACAGGGGGCACCCCGAAGAAAGAGGAACAATTCTGACCGACCAGTTCTTACGCCACCTCGGCAAAGCCCACAAAGATAAGACGGCACACAAAAACCTTGAATGGGTGGATCTGTCCCGCTTGAATCGATTTGCTTTTGCGGTAGCCTGAGAGATACCTAGTACGCATGTCTCACATACGCCATTTTGTGAAACGGATTTCGGGTGTGGGCCGGGTTGCCCATCGCTGACGTAAGCCTTCGTAACGTCGTCAAGGCGCACTCGTTCCGCGCGCGTTTTAGACAGAAGGAGTTTGGATTGGCTGGTAACCACAGTCATGCTAGTTCAGTTCAGAGGTATAGAACTCTTTGATGCCGTCAGCGGGTGCAAGGTACTAACAGTTGTGGTGAGTGTCAGGGTCGAGCTTCGTAGCCCAGAGGTTCCGATTGTGTTGGTGGCTTGGCCGCTTCAGCCCGCAACCGGTGGCGCCGGCAACAGACAGCAGTCCGCGGGACAGAAGTCGGGGCGCGGACCAAACGTCCCCAACGTGAGCCGCGGCTGCGATTCATCCAGGCGCTCGCAAATCAATTCTCGAATCATGCGAATGAACCGGGGATGCGTGCCTACGGTTTCGGCTCGAACCATTTGCAGCCCCGACTCATCACAGAGTTCGCGTGCCTGGGTATCGAGGTCAAAGAGAATTTCCATGTGGTCGGAGACGAATCCGATGGGCGCGATTACCACGGCCGATTGGTTTCCCCGCGCCTTACATTCGCGCAGGTAGTCGAGAATGTCCGGCTCCAGCCACGGCTGCGACGCAGGCCCGCTGCGGCTCTGGTAAACCAGTCGCCAATTCGCATGGTGCAATTTCTCTGCGACAAGCCGGCCAGTCTCCTTCAATTGCTCCTCATAGCGGCAACCCTGCGCCATCGCCAGCGGAATACTGTGCGCGGTGTAGATGAGTTGTGCTGCCGCGCGCTGTTCTTCCGGAAACTTCGCCAGCGCCTGCCGCACACAATCGACGAGGGCCTCGATAAAACCAGGGTGGTTGTGGAAGACGCGAAGCTTATCCACAACCGGGGCGCCCGGCCCCGCGGCCTCCTGCGCGACTGCGATGTTCTCACGATACTGACGGCAGCCCGAGTACGAACTGTACGCCGAAGTCACAAACGCCAGCGCCCGGCGAACGCCGTCCTTCTTCATCTGCAGCATGGTGTCAGCCAGCAGCGGGTGCCAGTTACGATTGCCCCAGTAAACCGGCAAGCGCGGTCCGTGTTCTGCCAATTCGTCCTCGAGCGCCGCGATCAGTCTCCTGTTCTGTTCGTTGATCGGGCTCTTGCCGCCGAAGCGGTAATAGTGCTCCGCCACCTGCAACATACGCTCGCGTGGCACGTTCTTGCCGCGCAAGACGTTTTCCAGGAAGGGCATTACATCTGCGCGGCCTTCGGGACCGCCGAAAGATGTTATGAGTATTGCGTCGTAGCTCATGAGGTCTCGAATCGTGTCAACTTCGACTACTTTTGCAGCTCTGCGAGAGCAGCTAGTACTTCAGTGCTGTGCTCGTTGGGATTCACATCGATATAGACCTTGGCGATTTTGCCCTCGGGATTAATGAGGAACGTGTGGCGGGAAGCGAACTTCACCAGACCGAGATTGGTGAGCGAGCCGTACTCCTCCGTCACCGTGTGGTCCGAATCGGAAAGCAATTTGAAGTTCAGTCCCTCTTTCGTGCAAAACTTCTGGTGCGAATCGACGCTGTCGACGCTGACGCCCAGCACAACCGTGTTCCGATCCAGGTATTTCTGTTGGTCGCGCTGAAAGTTGTGCGCTTCAATCGTGCAGCCGCTAGTCATGTCCTTGGGATAGAAGTACAAAACCACCCACTTGCCGCGAAACTGATGCAGGCTGATCTTGCTGCCGTCTTGGGAAGGAAGAGTGAAATTGGGAGCAGAGGTGCCAGGTTGCGGTACGGATGTCGCATTGCAGGCGGTGGCCAAAAGCAGAAAGGCGGCGGCGATTGCGAAAACAAGAGTGACAGAACGCTTCATAGATCAGTTTCCTTTCGAGTCTGTGACGACTGCGACTAGTGGCGGCTGAACAGATAGTGCGACACCAGCCACTCCTGGCCGCCTGCATAACCCCAGAGTTCGGCGCAGGCCATGAAGAAGACGCGCCAGCGCACCAGCCATCTTCGCGCTTCGCGGTCACGATCTCTGCCTTGGCGGTCTGCGGCGTAGGTTTCGGAGAAAAGGTTGAAGATCTTCGCGCGGTGGCGATCCAGGTTTTGCAACCACGCCTCCGCAGTGGTCTGATAGTGCTGGCCGTTTAACCGCCAGTGGTCGACGACGTGGAGATCGCGCTGAAAATAGAGCAACAGATCGTCGCTGGGCATGATGCCGCCGGTGAAGAAATGCTGCGCCATCCAGTCGCTGGCGTCGCGGACCTCAAAGGGGTAGGAGAAGCAACGGTGGGTGAAGATGTGGACGAAGAGCAAAGCGTCCGGCTTCATCCACGAGGCGATCCTCGCCAGCAAGAGATCGTAGTTGCGCATGTGCTCGAACATTTCCACGGAGACGACGCGATCATAAAGGCCCGGCGCCTCGAAGCGGTTCATGTCGGCGGTGATGATCTGAATGTTCTTCAGGCCACGCTCGGCCGCACGCGCCTCGATGAACTCCTTTTGGGTGCGGGAATTGGAAACGGCGGTGATCCGGCTATTGGGGAATTGTCTCGGCCATGTACAGCGACAGCGAACCCCAGCCGCAACCGAGCTCCAGAACGTCCTGCCCGTCGGCGAGGCGAGCACGCTGGCAGGTTAGGTCGAGCATCGCCTGCTCGGCATCGTCCAGCGTTGAGACATCGGCTTCCCATAGGGCACTGCTGTACTTCAAGTGCTTGCCTAGCGCGAGTTCAAAGAACCGGGGCGGGACTTCGTAGTGCTGTTGATTGGCTGCGTCGGTGGCGATCGCCACTGGACTCGTCTTCAACTGCCTGACGAACTCCAGCAGGCGCGCACGCTGCCGTTCAACATCGCCCTGATCTTCCTCCCGCAGGCGCTGCGCCAGCAGCCGTCGAATGCCGATGCGAATGAGCCAATCGGGCAGCAGATCGCGCTCCAGCAAGTTATCCAGGCCTCTGGTCGGAGCGCAGGAAGCAGCGGCGGTAAGGTTCGGTTCGAGAGAAGTAGTTGTGCTCATGGAAAACTCAATTCAGGCTGCCGGCTGAGATTTAGGGAACCACGGAACAAACGCGCTGGTAGTCTGTTGATAACGCGCATACTCATCCCCACGCGAGCGCAGGGCCTGCGCCTCGGTCGCCGGAATACCGGTGACCCGGAACAGGAAGAACAGCATCAGTGCCGGGCATATCACGGACGACGGGCCCCAAGGCGACGCCAAGGCGTAAACCGTCCAGGCCACCCAGATGAACCATTCAAAGAAGTAATTAGGATGCCGCGAATACCGCCACAAACCCTGCTGACAAACCCGCCTGCGGTTGCCGGGATCGCGTTTGAAGGCAGCGAGTTGGGCGTCTGCAATGCTCTCGCCGACCACGGCGAGGAGCCATAAACCAACGCCCGCATACTCCAGAGGCGACAACTGGGGCGCCGGGTTCAACGCGGCCAGTAGCATGGGCAATGAGAGCAGCACGTCCAGCAGGGCCTGAAATTCAAAAAAGAAAAGCAAGCGAAGGGGAATATTCTTTCCTTGCCACTCGCGGCGGAGTTGCTGGTAGCGCCCGTCTTCGGGCTCGCTGGCAATGCGCCGAACCAGGTGCAACGCCAGCCGCAATCCCCAGAACACCACCATCGCCGCCATCAGCCACTTACGCGGCCCGAAACCCGGCCCCTGCCACGCATACCACACTGCCAGAATCACCAGCCCCAGCGACCAGCCCACATCCACAATCCCCGCATTGTTCAGGCGCACGCTAACGAGCCAGATGATAAACATCATCACCGCCAGTGCCGCCGCGCCGCTGAGCGCGAGTTGTAATCCCACGCTTAACATATGCTCAGCACACCTCGGCGACGCTCGCTGCGCTCCCCTCCGGATTGGCCGGTCCGCTGACCTGCGCCAGGCGCATGAGAATCGGCGACAGAATCTTGTAGATGAGATAGACCGCCGCTGGCGCGATCAGCGTCCAAACTACGATCGCGTGTATAGTCGCCACCCACAGTGCCGTGACGGCGTGCCACACATCTGCCCGCACCATCGCCAGGATCTGAGGCAGTGAGCTGACGAGCTTGGGAGCGCGAAACAAGACCTCCCCCGCCCGGATGAACGGCACCAGCAGCGCCAGTTGCAACGGATAGGCCAGGTAATTCACTAGCTGCATCGCCGGAACATTTACTTTCAACCACACAGCCACCAGCAGACACAGCAGGGTCGTCCAGCCCAGGGCTGGGAAGACGCCCAGCACCAACCCGAACGCAATGCTCAGCGCGAGCTTCTCGGGAGTGATTCCCTGGATCAACAGATCCACGATGGGCCGCACCAGGCGGCGCTGTAGGAACCGGCGCATCACGCGCGACTCCGCAACAGGATGTCCGATGCCGGCTGCTCCGGCCGTAGCCTGAACAGTTGGATAAGGACATAGCCCGACATTGCGATGTTGCCCAGCCCCATGATCGCCACAAACCACACGATTCGTGCCGGCCAACTCGTCTCCTTGTAGAACACCCACGCATAAAAGGTGACGAATCCGAAGTAGGCGTCGAACAGCGTTGCCACGGCCCAAGGGTGCTGCGCCCAACTGAATTCGTCGGGGCTTAGCAGAATCGACTTATGCAGGCTCACCCATGTCGTCATGCTGACCATGTAAATCAGAATTCCTGTAAACAATATTTTGAGTGCAGTCTTCATGCGGTCTCAGTCGCCAGCGCGCAGCAGTTCCAGTTGATGCTCGAACGCGTGAAAGTCCTTCAGCACCAACCACCCGTACTTCACTGCTGCTTTGGCCAGACGCTCCTCTCCCACACCCCCCACCCAAAGGTGAGTACGTGGACCAACACCCTTCTGGATTTCCTGCAGAGCAGGAATGACCGAATCAGCCCTTGCCCCGCAGACGCCAAGCAGGACCGCGTTGGCTTCTGTGCGGCGCGTCGCCTGCACGATCTCGCGGGCAGGCAGATTGGTTCCCAGATGAATCGCGCCTAGCCCATATACGGCTGTAAGCATGGCTGCGGCCAGGACGCCAAAACCGTGGTGCTCATTTTCTGGAGTCGCCAGCAGGACTTTAGCCGGTGGAGTCGACGTCCCGTAAATACGCAGCAGAGACACCAGCAGTCCGCTCAACAACTCCGTGACCATGTGTTCCTGGGCGATGCTGAAGCGGCCCTCGTGCCAGCGCTCTCCGGTAATGCGCATAAGCGGCAGCGCAACCTCGTGAACGACGTCCCGAGGCTTGGCCGTCGTCGTGGAGAGCCGGTTGAGTTCACGATCCGCGCCGCCGTAATCGAAGGCCTCAATTGCCTTGAGCAAAGGCCCGAGATTCGAGTCTCCCGCCCTGACCTTCCGCCGGCCGCTGACTCCCGAGTCCACCAGATCGTCAGTGCTACGGAGCAGCGCTTTTAGATCGTCGTCCGGGACATCCGCAATCTGCCCGATGGCATGACCGCGTGCCACCGCATCCCGCAGCAGCGCCAGGCGCTGCACTTCTTTCTCTGAATACATCCGCCCCCGTGCGCTGCGCTGCGGCGTGACCGCGCCGTAACGACGTTCCCACGCACGGATCGTGTCCATGGAGACGCCGGATAGCTTGGCCACGGTGCGGATTGGATAGAGGCTCTCGCTCACGGCAGACTCAGGCTAACGGAAACGCAAACAATTGTCAAGCATTTGTCATGGACAAAAGCTTGACAATATGTCCGTCGACGGGTAGAACTAAGAGGAGCCGAAATCCGGATTTGCTACTTGGGCATACTCCTCAAGAGCCTCCCCCGGCAATACAACGTTTCAGGAATTGAACGCGAGTTCCGCTTTGAATAAAGCAATTCATCACTATCAGTTTGGCGCCGTCGCGGGCTTTGTGGCCTTGCACCTGGCCACGCTAGGCGTCTTGTTTGTTCATTTTCGCTGGTCGTACGTCACGCTGATGGCGGCGATGTACGCCGTACGTATGTTCGGGGTCACCGCGGGCTACCATCGCTACTTCAGCCACCGCTCCTTCAAGCTCAACCGCTTCAATCAATTCCTGATGGCGGTGCTGGCGCAGAGCTCGGGCCAGAAAAGTGTGCTGTGGTGGGCGGCGCACCATCGCATGCACCATCGGCACTCCGACAAGCAGCCGGACGTCCACTCTCCAGGGTTACGGGGCTTCTGGTGGGCGCACGCGGGTTGGGTCATCTCCAACGACTACGACGAATATGATCCAGGCCTGATTCGCGACTTCGGGAAATTTCCCGAGTTGCGCTGGCTGGATCGTTTTCACTGGGTGCCTACCACACTGCTGGGAGCGGCGATCTTCCTGGTCGGCGGCCTGGGCGCGTTCTTGTGGGGCTATGTACTGTCCACGGTCCTGCTGTACCACGCGACCTTCTGCATAAATTCGCTGGCGCACGTCTGGGGAACTCGCCGCTTCGACACCGCCGATGAAAGCCGCAATAACTTTGTGCTGGCGCTGATAACGCTGGGCGAAGGCTGGCACAACAACCATCACCGCTTCATGCATGCCTGTCGCCAGGGAATCCTGTGGTGGGAGGTGGACTTCACCTACTATGGTCTGCGGATCCTGAACTGGATGGGAATCGCGCGCGAGTTGCGCGGCGTGCAGCTGCCGCACAGCGAAGCCGAGGCGGGCACGTGAGCCGCATAGCAATAATCGGTTCAGGAATTTCCGGGATGGCGGTGGCCTACCTCCTGAGCCGCAAGCACGAAGTCCACCTGCTGGAGAGGGAAGATCGTCTTGGCGGGCACACCCATACGCACACGATACCGACCAGCCGCGGCGTGTCGCCCATCGACACCGGTTTTATTGTCCACAACGATCGCACCTATCCCAACCTGGTGAATCTGTTTCGCAAGCTAGGGGTGGAACGGCAGAAAAGCGACATGTCGTTCGGGGTGTCATGCCAGAAGACAGGATTCGAGTACAGCAGCCGGGGCCTGGGCGGGTTGTTTGCGCAAAAAAGCAACTGGCTGCGCTTGCGCCACTACCGCTTCCTGCGCGAGATCCTTCGCTTCAATCGCGAAGCCCCCAAAGTGCTGGATGATCCCGCCACCGCAACCATGTCGCTGGGAGAGTGGACCAGGGCAAACGACTTCAGCGAGGACTTCAGCCGGTACTACCTGTTCCCGATGGCGGCGGCGGTGTGGTCGACTTCCCTGGAGGAGATCGAAGACTTTCCCGCGGTAACGCTGGTGCGCTTTTTCGCCAACCATGGCTTCTTGGGCATCGACACCCATCCCCAGTGGTACGTGGTGAAAGGCGGAAGCAGCCAATACATCGCGCCGTTGACTGTGCCCTACAAGGAACGCATCCGCCTTGGAGTCGAAATCGCTGGCGTCACGCGCTCGCACAACGCGGTGCAGCTCCGATTCGAGAACGGAAGCGCAGAGCTGTTTGATGAGATCGTCTTTGCCTGTCACGCTCCACAAGCGATGGGGCTGTTGGCGGACGCGACCTCGCAAGAGCGAGCGGTGCTCGGAGGTTTTTCCACCAGCCGCAACGAGACGGTCTTGCACACTGACGAAAAACTTCTCCCGACGCGGCTCAATGCGCGCGCATCGTGGAACTACCACGTAGGTGCGGATGATCGCGCGGCCACACTTACCTATCACATGAATCGGTTGCAGAGCCTGGCGGCGCTGGAGCCCTACTGCGTGACGCTGAACGCCACAGGCCGAATCAAGCCAGACCGGATTCTACGGGAGATGACATACTTCCATCCGTTGATGACACTGTCGGCGATTCGGGCACAGGCGCGCTGGCAGGAAATCAGCGGACAGAATCACACCCACTTCTGCGGCGCTTACTGGTTTTACGGATTCCACGAGGACGGCCTGAATTCGGCCATCCGGGTGGCGCAAGCGCTGGGAGTGGATTGGCGGCGGGAGGCGTAATGGAGAGTGCGATCTACTTCGGCACGCTGCGTCATCGTCGCTTTCGGCCGGCACACCACGAGTTCACCTACCCGTTGTTCATGGCCTACCTGGATGTGGATCGCATCCAGGAGCTGATGCAGGCCTCGCGCCTGGCCAGCTACAACGGCTGGAACTGGGCCAGTTTCAACGAAGCGGACCACTTCGGCGACGCAAGAAAGCCTTTGCGCGAGCGACTGGCGGAAGATGCAGCACAGCATGGCGTCAATCTGCCAGAGGGAAAGATCTTCCTGCTCACGCATCTGCGCTACCTGGGATACAACTTCAACCCCGTTTCGTTTTTCTACTGCTACGATGCGGATGTCCGTCTTCAACTCATCATGGCCGAGGTGAAGAACACCTTTGGCGAGACACAGAACTACTGGCTATCGAATGCTTGCCAGACCAGCGCTTCGGACACCTCCCGCAGCTATGAATTCGACAAGACATTTCATGTTTCACCTTTCATGAGTATGGCTTGCAGCTACCACTGGACCTTCACGTCGCCCGACGCATCTCTAACCGTCCAGACCAATGTCGCGGAGAATAATCAGTCGGTCTTTGACGGCACGCTGAAGCTCGCGCGGCGTCCGTGGTCGGCACAGTGGCTGCGCTACGCGCTGATGAACTTCCCGTGGGTAACCGCCAAGACCGTTGCGGCCATTCACTGGGAAGCCGTGCGTCTCTCTTTGAAAAAAGTCCCGGTGGCCCACCATCCGGGGCGCGGACAATTCACCCCCGCCAACACGCGCCCGGTAGGCGCATCCTGGAGCATCGAATGAACCGGCTACCCAAGCGCCTTTTCCTGCAGCTCCTAAGCGGAATCAACGAAGGATTCCTGGAAGTGGTTTGCCCGGAGGAGACCTACTGCTTTGGTTCGGCAAACGCCGACATGCGAGCGATGCTGGTCGTCCATAACGAACGCTTTTACCGGCGCGCACTGCTTGGCGGCGATATCGGCATGGGCGAGGCCTTCATGGACGGAGACTGGTCGTCGCCCGATCTGGTTGCGGTGGTAAGGCTGGCGGTCCGCAACCTTGATCAGGTGGAGAGCGGGAACAAGCTGTTCTCCAAGATGAGTTCGATAGCCGACTCCGTCCGGCATCGCCTGCGCGGCAATACGATTTCAGGCAGCCGGCGCAACATCAGCTACCACTACGACCTGGGGAACGACTTCTATCGGCTCTTCCTTGATCCCACGATGGCGTACTCGTGCGCCTGCTACCGGACACCGGAGGAGAGCCTAGAGCAGGCGCAACTCAACAAGTACGAGAGCATCTGCAACAAGCTCGATCTGAAAGCCTCCGATCATTTGCTGGAGATCGGTACTGGATGGGGCGGTTTTGCTGCCTACGCAGCGAACAAGTACGGCTGCCGCATCACTACTACCACCATCAGCCGGCAGCAGCATGATTACGCGAACGAACTGTTCGCCGGGATGGGAGCGCCCGGCGATCGCATAACGCTGCTGCTTGAGGACTACCGAAACCTGCGCGGCCAGTTCGACAAGATCGTTAGCATCGAGATGTTCGAAGCGGTAGGCCTGCGATTTTACGACACCTACTTTGGGACTTGCGACCGCCTTTTGAAGAGCGACGGCACCATGTTGTTGCAAACTATAACCATGAATGAGCAGAAGTTTCCGGTGTACCGTAAGCGCTGCGACTGGATCCAGAAGTACATCTTTCCCGGCTCGGAGCTGGCGTCGGTCGCGGAGATTCTCCACAGCCTGAGGCGTAGCACGCGGCTCTCGCTATTCCACGCCGAGGACATCGGCTTACACTACGCCGAGACCTTGAAGCACTGGCGTGAGCGGTTCCTTTTACATACGGAAGAGGTAAAGGTGCTGGGATTCGATGAGCGGTTCCTGCGCATGTGGGAGTACTACCTTAGTTACTGCGAGGGAGCCTTCCGCGAACGTCATATTGGGGATATACATTTGGTGCTGACGAAACAAAGGGCCGCTGTGCCGATGGTAAACCGCGCCTTTGACGGGATCCAGCACGCCGTTATTTCCTGAAGCCAGCCGCACTTCACTTTGCGCGCGACGAGAGAAGCTAAGGTTACTTTCAACGGAAAATCGTTTGACTGGCCGACGAGTTCTTACCCCACCTTGGGAAAGCTCGTAAGTGTCTTTGTCGGCGCGGACTGTAATGACTGCACCAATAGCAATGTCCTTCGAAAGGGCAATCCAGTCTGCCAGCTGGGAACGAGATGCCGGGGGACAATTGAGCACTGCGGAGGGCCATCTCAGGCCTTCGGATCCGAAGGAGCTTTGTGTCAATCTCTGAACGGGTAGCGATAGCCGGGGTGACCGGGTACATTGGTGGCCGACTTGCCCCTCGTTTGCTTGATCACGGCTACGCGATCCAGTGCCTGGTGCGATCACCAGCGAAATTACAGAGTCGCCCGTGGGCCACGGATCCAAAAGTTCAAATCAGACGAGCAGAACTGGCCGACGAAACGTCTCTTACCCGCGACCTCGAAGGATGTGAGGCAGCATTCTACCTCGTTCATTCCATGATGTCTGCGGGATCGGGTTATGCCGAGCACGATCGTCAACTGGCTTCGACATTCGCGCGTGCCTCTAAGAATGCCGGGGTCAAACGAATCATCTATCTTGGTGGGCTGGGCGAGACCGGCCCAGGCTTGAGCGAGCATCTTTCCTCGCGGCGAGAAGTCGAGGAAGCACTTGCGTCTTCGGGCGTACCGGTTACAGTACTGCGCGCGGCCATGATTATCGGGTCAGGCTCGGCATCCTTCGAAATCCTGCGCTACTTAGTGGAACGATTGCCGATCATGGTGACCCCGAAATGGGTAACCACCCCGTGCCAGCCAATCGCGGTCAGAAATGTAATCGGGTACCTGGTCGGTGTTCTTGCAGTACCGGAGACCACTGGGGGCGTATTCGACATTGGCGGCCCAGATGTCTTCTGTTACCGCGACATCATGCGCATCATGGCGGAAGAACTCGGTCTGCGCCGCCGTCTGATTGTTCCTGTACCCGTGTTGACGCCACGCCTGAGCTCTTACTGGATTCAGCTGATCACACCTTTGAGCAACACCATTGCCCGCCCTTTGGCGGAGGGATTAAAGAATCCAGTTGTATGTCGCGACAGTCGCATTGCCAGTCTCATTCCCCAGGAACTTCTCGGCGTCCGCGGGGCCATACACGCAGCTCTCAACAAGATGGCTGAACACGGTGTTGAGACCAGTTGGTCGATGGCTGGTCCCATTCCAGGGGACCCGGATTGGGCTGGTGGTACCGTTTTCCGTGACGTTCGCCAGATTACCGTGGATGCACCTGCGTGGGCGGTCTTTCGTGCTGTCTGTCGGGTTGGCGGCGGCAACGGGTGGTATGCCGCGGACATTCTCTGGAAGATCCGCGGATGGCTGGATCAGTTAGCTGGCGGCCCAGGTCTGCGACGAGGACGGAGGGATTCAGAGACGGTCGGATACGGAGAGGCGCTGGACTTCTGGCGCGTCGTGGGTCTCGAGCGCGACTGCCGCCTGGCCTTGCGCGCCGAGATGAAGCTGCCAGGTGAAGCGCTGCTGGAGTTCCGGATCGAGGCACTCAATGATCACCAATGCGTTTTGCGCCAGTCGGCGTTATTTCGGCCGCGAGGCTTGTTCGGCTTGGCCTACTGGTACAGCGTGCTGCCATTCCACGCCATCGTGTTCAGGGGCATGCTAAACGGCGTCGAACGGGAAGCGCTCAAGATTGCGACGAGTCCCCAAAACAGGGTTCCAGCAAGTTCGACTTAACCCGCAATCACTTCAGCGAGCTGGCGCTTCACAGCGGGCTTACAATTTAAGAGGGCGAAATCGTCTCGCCCATTCAGATGATCCTGAGCTAAGCCGCCTCACCTGAAGTTTATCCCTGCTTAGGTGTCCCGGGAGGCCAGCCATGAAACGATGGAAACTCGCCATCGCGCTAACTTGCGGAGTCCTCCTAGCCTGCTGCACCGCTCAGGCGCAATTGGAGGACCTTTGGAAGAAAGCTCAAACCACCACGCAATCCACCAATCTGCCCGGAATGGCGCTGAGCAATGACAAGATCGCCGGCGGCCTGAAAGAGGCGCTGACTAAAAGCACGGGAACGGCAGTGGCCTCCACCGGACGGGTCGACGGCTACTTCAAGAACCAGGCCATCAAGATCCTGCTGCCCAGCCAACTTCAGACCGTCGGCAAGGGAATGCGGATGATGGGTATGGGCGCGCAGCTCGACGAACTCGAACTGTCGATGAACCGTGCCGCCGAGCAAGCCGCTCCCGCCGCCAAGCAAATCTTTATCAACGCCATCACCAAGATGACCTTCGACGATGCGCGCAAGATTCTTTCGGGCGGCGACACCGCGGCCACGGATTACTTCAAGAGGACCAGTACCACGGAGTTGACTCAGGCGTTCACCCCCATCGTGCATCAGTCGATGGAGAACGTCGGCGTCATCAAGCAATTCAACGCAATAGCCCAGAACTCAATGGCCGGCCCATTGCTGGGAGGCCAGAGTTTCAACTTGGATAGCTATGTGGTGGGCAAGGCCCTCGATGGTTTGTTCTACGAGCTGGGGCAGGAGGAAAAGCAGATTCGCACCGATCCCGCAGCGCAAACCACGGCTCTGCTCAAAGAGGTGTTTGGCAAGAAACCGTAAGTGCGGCGAATGCAAAACAGCAATCACTACTGAGGTTCGATGGATCGCACGGGCCCCGTAGAGATAGAGGGTCACCGATAGGCGAACGGAAGGTCAATGTGGAACGAATCTGGTTGAGTCACTACCCACCCGGGATTCCCGCCGAGGTCAACGTGCATGAGTTCGCCTCGCTGAAGGACCTGCTCCTACGCAGCTGCCACCGCTTCGGCGCATTGCCCGCCTACAGCAACATGGGCGTCTCGATGACCTATGCCGAACTCGACCGATCGAGCCGCAACTTCGCCGCCTACCTGCAGAAATCGCTAGGGCTGCATAAGGGCGACCGGGTGGCGATCATGATGCCCAACCTGCTGCAGTATCCGGTGGCACTGTTTGGCGTGCTGCGGGCAGGCTTGGTGGTTGTGAACGTCAATCCGCAGTACACGCCGCCCGAGTTGGAGCACCAACTCAAGGACTCGGGCGCCGCGGCCATCGTGGTGCTGGAGAACTTTGCCCACACCCTGCAGGAGGTGCTGGACAAGAACCCGACGCTGAAGCTGGCCGTCATCACGACCGAGGTCGGCGACATGTTTCCGGTGGTCAAGAAGCTACTCACCAACGTCGTGGTGAAGTACGTGAAGCACATGGTTCCTGCGTGGAAGATTTCGGGCGCGACGAAGTTCGACGCGGCGTTGCGCGCGGGGCGCGGGCAGCACGTAGAGGACGTGCCGCTGAGCCATGACGACATAGCCTTCCTGCAGTACACCGGCGGCACGACCGGAGTGGCCAAGGGCGCTGTTCTGACACACGGCAACCTGGTGGCGAACGTGCAGCAGATGGGGGCGTGGATGGCGCGGGACTTGGTGGACGGCAAGGAGGTCTTCGTCTGTCCGTTGCCGCTGTATCACGTCTACGCGCTGACCTCCAGTCTCGTGTTCATGAGGGTTGGCGCGCATACCGTCCTGGTGACCAATCCGAGGGACATGCACGCCTTCATCCACGACCTCAAGAAATACCCCTTCACGGTCATCATCGCCGTCAATACGCTGTACCGGGCGCTGCTCGATGCGCCCGAATTTGCGGACGTGGACACGCATGCCCTGAAAGTAACCAGCGCCGGGGGCATGGCCGTGCAGCGCGTGGTGGCCGAACGCTGGAAGCTGCGCACCGGCGTGAACATCATCGAAGGCTACGGCTTGACCGAGACCTCGCCAGTGGTGATCGCCAACCCACTGGACATCGAGGAGTGGACCGGAACAATCGGCATGCCGATTCCATCGACGCAGGCCGCCATCCTCGACGAGAGCGACAACGAAGTCGCGGTCGGCGAGGTGGGAGAGATCAGCGTGCGCGGCCCGCAGGTCATGCGGGAGTACTGGAACCGTCCCGACGAGACCGAGAAGGTCTTCACCCGCGACGGCTGGTTGCGCACCGGCGACATGGGGTTCGTGGACGAGCGCGGCTACTTCCGAATCACGGACCGCAAGAAGGACATCATCGTGGTCTCCGGCTTCAAGGTATTCCCGAACCAGATCGAAGACGTCGTCGCGCTACATCCGGGCGTGGCCGAGGTCGGGGCGATTGGCGTTCGCGACGACAAGTCCGGCGAGGTCGTCAAGATCGTCGTGGTGAAGCAGGATCCGGCGCTCACGGAACAGGCGCTGCTCGAACATTGCCGGCAACACCTGACCGGCTACAAGATGCCCAAGATCGTCGAGTTCCGCAGCGAGCCCCTGCCGAAGTCCAACCTCGGCAAGATCCTGCGCCGGCAGTTGCGCGAGACGCCGGCTCCGATTGGTGCGGTTGCGAGGAGCCCGTCATCCGCTCGAACGGAGTAACTTGCACACCGACGACGCGCTTTCGTGCGCCCGCCTATGGCTTCAAGTGTCCGAAGAAGTGCTTGAGTTCCGGAGCAAATTCCTGAATCTCGCGTACCAGCACCACAAAGCCGAGCTGGTACGTTCCGTTCTGCACGCCCTGAGCTGAGACGCTGTAACCCTGCGGATACCAGGTCACGGGAATGATTCCACCTGCGTAAGCGCCCACGATTTGCGGCACGTCGATCACTTTCTTCTGGTTGTGGTAGGTGAAGAAGCTCATCTCGAGTGCGTAACCGGCGCGGTGCCATCCTCCGGCGCACTGGCACGCCACATAGCGGCCTTCGTTATGCAGCAGCGCCGACCCGCCTTGATAGATTGACGTCTGAATCGCAAAGCCCGCGTACTCGCTGCCGGCGCGCTTTGCGTAGCCACCGAAGTTGCGTCCCCACGGCTTGGGTGTGTTCGAAGCCTGGTCGCCCAACGCCGCTCCGAAGCTGGCTGCATAGATAGGGAACGTCGTGAAGGTGTCTTTCACGTACTTATCCCAGCGCTCTTTGCCGGTCATCGGCGGGGGGAAATAACGGCCGTTGATGGTCACACCCCCGGTGTTGTTTGGCGCCGTTGTCGGCGGATCAGCTATGGAAGCAGAGGTAGACGCGTCCGCGGCTGCAGTGGGCTTCAAAGTATCCGCGACTGCCGTGGTCTTCGGCTCGGGAGAGACCTGCGCATTTACGGATGCAGCGCAAAGAGAAAAGAACATCAGGGCAACAACCGGGAGTCGTTTGGGGGGCAGGTTCAAAGTCTCTTCCTTAAATTCTTAATGGTTCACCATCTTTTGTGGCGTTCGGGGCGCGGAACGCCGGGTTCGATTCATTTCGGGGCGGCTTGCAGTGCTCGCTGCAGGCTCTCGCCCTTGGCCTCGTCGAATGTGCCTTCGGCACGCCACAGCACGTTCCCCGAACGGTCCACCAGAAGCGCGTACACCGTTTTCTCGGAGGGAAGCTGGAGCGAATTCTTGAAGGGCTGCTTGTCGATGTACAGCGTGATGGTGCGCGCGCGGGCGTTCTTGTCAGGGATGCCGCGGCGCATGCCGCTGTCGATGAACCAGCGAGCCACCGCATTCAGCTTGTCAATCGTCGGCAACTCGTAGTATTGGAATGCCGGATCGACCTCCTGAAAGCGCTTCATCTCCTTCAGCCAGGTGTCGAGTTGCTCCTGCTGCTCACGCTGGAAAGCGATCAGCACGAGGTTCCGCTCCCCGCCGAAATCCTGCGGCAGATTGAACGCGCGGCTCTCCAGATTCGAGGCCTTGAGGTCGGGAAACTTAGCCGAGCCGGCGACTGGGGGCTTGGCATCAGCAGCAAAGGAACAAGTGACCAACATAGTGACGCCTAAAACCGCTGCAAAAGACCTCATTAGCGGCCTCCTCGCTAAAAGTTGGCTGGTCGGTTTTAGAGATTTTGGCCTCGCACCTCAACCAGCCGCTCGATTTGACGATGTAACGATATAGAGTCGTTGGCGGATTGATATGAGGTACTGTAATTTCACGATTCCGCTGGCAGTTTGACTCTTGAGAAAATTCTGCCCGACTCTGCGCCGCCCTGTGCAAGTGCGAGGCCAAGGGCTAGAGGCGAATCCTCAGCTTGGAAGCTTTCTTCTTCCGTTTGCCCACCTTGCCTCGGTCGATCACGACGTCATAGCCGTACTCAATGCCATCGATCCGAATCTGCCCAAATGAGAACTGTTGGAACTTCATGGCGGGCCTCTGACAAAGGATACAACCGGGAAGAGTCTGACCCGTCAGCACTGCATGATGGAAAGGTGAGGACTATCCTGTAGGCACGGTCGAAGGCCTTACTATGACGCAGCTCAAGTCGATTGGCATGGAGTTTCCAGCCGATGCCAACTTCATCGTTGGCCAAGCACGTTTCAAGTGAGATGGCTTTGATAGCAATCTCAACAAATACTTCTCATGGTGAAGCAGGCCCCTCAAGAATAGGCTACTGTGCTACCCGAAAAGAGCACTTTGAGCAGGCGAGATCTGCCTGCCAAGGCACAACGCAATCCGGGTCGTCGTTCGCCACCGCGTTAACACGGGTGCTGACCGGAAAGCTTCTCATCTTTGCTGCATCGAACGGCGCCAGAAACTCCGCAAGTGCCTTCACATCCTTGAAGCCGGGATCGAGCCATAGATCGTAGTTCTCCTGGCGCAGAATTACCGGCATTCGATCATGTACGTCCGCCAGCAGCGAGTTCGGAGTGGTCGTTAGAATCGTGCAAGACTCAATCACAGTGCCGCTCGGGTCTCTCCATCGATCCCACAGACCGGCAAAGGCAAACAGGGAATCGTCCTGCATTCCGAAGTGGAAGGGCTGCTTCTCTTTCCCGCTTCGCCGGTCGAGTAGGGAGCCAACGTTGCCGTTGGCTCCCCCTCTAAGAACCGTGCTTGAGAGTTTCCAGCTCACACGGCTCAAGCCTTCTCAAACGCTCAAGTCATGAACGCGTGCGGTGTGGAGCGACGACAGTACGTCGGGTAAGGTATGGTTTCCAACTGGGATCGTAAGGATTCAGGCCAGACCGAACCTGAACATGTCTTACGATTTTCACGGAAGATGCATGAAACAGGCGGACACGATATAGCCAACCGTCTGTCCCGTCAGGCTTACCGAAGAACCACCAATCGCGGGTTCCCACGCGCTCGAAATACTTCTGCTTAATCCAGCGACGCCCCTTGCGGGGATGACGGGCTTGCGCCCATTGCCATAGCATCCTGAATATCGCAGCATCGAGTCGTGCGAAGATCCGTTTGGAGACGACATAACGGTGGTAGTTCACCCATCCTCGTATCACCGGGTTTAGCCGCTTAATAAGAACGTGGGCAGCCCTGCCAATGTGCTCTCGTATGATCTGCTTCACTTTGGAAAGAATCGACTCGATGCTCTTCCGAGCGGGCTTGATTAAGAGCTTCCCGTTCGGATAACGCCGGACGTTCTGTCCAAGGAAGTCGAAGCCGTCTCGCACGTGCGTGATTACGGTCTTTTCTGGAGAAAGGACCAAGCCCCGCTCTAGCAGGAAGGACTCGACCAGCGGCTTGACTGTCATTCTCAGCAACTCTTCCGAGTGGCCAGTAATGACAAAATCATCCGCATAGCGAATCAGATGTACCTGCGCAGCGCGCCCGCGTTCGGAGCCTTTGCCTCGCAGCGGGAAAGATTCCCGCAGCCGACGTTCGAGGCCATCGAGCGCGAGATTGGCCAGCACTGGAGATATGATTCCGCCCTGCGGTGTGCCGGAGATCGTATCGAAGAACACTTGCTTCTCAAGGTAGCCAGACTTTAGCCACTTGCGGAGGATCGCCTTGTTCAGTGGAACATTGTCGAGCAACCACTGGTGGCTGATGTTGTCAAAGCAGCCCTTGATGTCGCCTTCGAGCACCCAGCTGGGATTCTGATGACAGAGCGTCTTGAAGCATTGTTCAATAGCATCTGCACAACTTCTTCCCCGCCGGAAGCCGAAGGAAACTCCATCCGCAAGGGTTTCCGCAACCGGATCGAGTGCCAGCAGATACAGCGCTTGCATGGCTCGATCCCGTATCGTCGGAATCCCCAAGGGTCGAAGTTTTCCATTGGCCTTCGGAATGTAGATTCGCCGCAGAGGCATGGGATGGTAGCCCCGTGCCTTCAGTGACGTCACACCCTGAAGCTTCTTCTGTGATGTATCCCAGAGTTCACCATCCACCCCAGGTGTCTTTCTGCCGTCGTTCTCTGTTACCCGGCGAACGGCGAGTAATTTGCCACCAGCCGAGTGTGTGAGAAGATGTTGCAAGGCTCGCACCTTGTTCCACTTCTTCTGCTGCACCGCCTTCACGATACGCGCCTGGAGTCGGCCAATATTGCGTTCGATGTTTCGCCAGTCAACGGCGTCCCATGCCGAAACAGTATTTAGGATTGCACCAGCTTGCGCCGTCATCTGCTGATCCCATTAAGCCGATTTGCCAAGTTCTCTCGTGACGGAAGACCAGGAGGAAGTCTGCTCGCTTTCGCGCCGGGTAATATCGCAACCCGTATTCCGGCCATTACAGTCGGACGTTTGCTTTCTCCTCCATCCTCTACCCGCACCGCCGTTGCATGGCCTTGCGGCCTAGCTACCCCTGAGGGGAACGATACGGGCTTACCATGTTCCACATGCGTGACCGAGTGGGTTAGGTCCCTCGTACTATACCGACGGCGTCACTGCCCATGACAGATGAGAATGGAACATCTGTACCAGCCGTAATCACGGAGCCTAACAGCATCTTTGGCTCCTTCTTTCTTGACGATACTTACAGAGGTTTGCATCTGCTGACCATGCCACTCACCCTAGCCCCTATCCGCCGCGATGCTGGCAGAAGTACCGGCCCTTCACGGTTTCGGCACCCGTCTTTGAAGACGGCGGGATACATTTTCCGAGGGCTTCTAAACGATTCGTCTCCGAATCGCTATACCTCGTAGAGTACTGCCAATGGGATGGCAGGTCCGGTCGGTGGTGCTCGCCGGACAATCACACATGCGACTTCATGTCGCACCCATTCGAAAAACCCGTCGGCAGGAAGCAAGCACCGACGGCTAACGAAGGCATCCCGGAATGCGGGTTTATCCGCGACCGTTTCCGCGCGGGCATTGATCGTCTTGAAGCCGATGCTGGCGTCCGTGGCCCAGGACGGAATCAGACCCCAACGAGCTAGCGAGAAGTGCCGCTCCGGAGTGGATGGATCTTGGCGAATAATTCCGACAGGCTGCGACGGGGCGATGTTGTAGCGAGGCTCCCAATCGACTTCGTTTTCGGTCTCGAAGTATTCCTCGATCAATTGCTTGCGTCTGGACAGACGATAGCGGCCACACATCTCGCGACTCCTCAGATCAAGTAATAATGTAATCGAACTGGGCGAATCGGCGTGACACGTGTTCGTCGTAATCGCTCGACTGGATTCAGCCGGACTCGGCTCTGTTTAGCAGCAACCATTAAGAGTATGTCCTCGGTCGGTACCAACTCGGCAGGCTCGGCTGGCCCGGACGTACAGCCTCTAGGGCGGCGTTGGATGCGCTGGCTTCCAGGACTGAATACTGTCCGCTCCTATCAGCCCGAGTGGCTTCGCCGTGACCTTGTTGCTGGCCTGGTAATGACGACGATGCTGGTTCCGGTTGGCATCGCTTATGCCGAGGCTTCCGGCTTACCGGGCATTAACGGCCTCTACGCGACAATCGTGCCGCTGCTCGCGTACGCATTATTTGGTCCCAGTCGCATCTTGGTATTGGGGCCGGATTCCGCATTGGCAGCCGTGATACTGACGGTTGTGCTGCCGCTCTCGGCAGGCCAGCCGGACCGCGCAGTCGCGCTTGCCGGAATGATGGCCTTGATTTCTGGCTTGCTCTGCATCGCCACTGGTCTGGCGCGCCTGGGCTTCATAACCGAGCTGCTCTCCAAGCCAATTCGCTACGGATACATGAACGGCATAGCGCTGACAGTGCTATTGAGCCAAATTCCGAAGCTCCTCGGCTTCTCCGTGAAAGCGGAAGGGCCTCTGCGTCAGACTTGGGGCATTCTCAAAGCGGTTGTCGCCGGCAACACCAACTCCGTGACGCTCGCGATCGGACTAGGCACGCTTGTATTGATCCTGTTCTTGAAACGCTGGCCGCGTGTACCTGGAATTTTGCTAGCGGTCGTGACGGCCACGGTGGTAGTGGCGGTTTTCAAGCTGTCCAGTACGGGCGTGACGGTACTGGGGCCTTTGCCACGCGGCTTACCTTCGCCAAAGCTGCCCTTTGTCCATCTCGACGACTGGACACCTCTTCTGATGGGTAGTCTTGCAGTCGCCCTGGTATCGTTTGCAGATACGAGCGTGCTTTCTCGAACGTATGCCGTCCGTTTGCGCACCCCAGTTGATCCGAATCAGGAGATGGTAGGACTCGGTATGGCGAACCTGGCGGCGGCGTTCTTTCAGGGTTTCCCAATAAGCAGTAGTTCCTCCCGGACACCGGTAGCGGAAGCGGCTGGTGCGAAGAGCCAGATGACGGGTGTAGTCGGCGCCATCATGATTGCACTGCTCTTGGTGTTCGCGCCCAACTTGCTGAAGGATCTTCCGAATACTGCGCTTGCCGCCGTTGTTATCGCCTCCGCCATCGGGCTATTTGAAGTCTCCGATCTGCGCCGCATTTACCGCATACAGCAATGGGAGTTCTGGCTATCGATGGTCTGCTTTGCTGGCGTGGCTGTTCTCGGAGCCATCCCTGGCATTGGACTTGCCATCGTCATCGCGGTCATCGAGTTTCTGTGGGATGGCTGGCGCCCCCATTCGGCCGTTCTGGGCCGAGTCGACCATGTAAAGGGTTATCACGACATCAGTCGCCACCCGCAGGCCCGGTTGGTACCAGGTTTAGTGTTGTTCCGTTGGGACGCGCCGTTGTTCTTTGCCAACGCAGAGTTGTTCAGCAAGCGAGTACTTGACGCGGTGGCAAGTTCACCCAGTCCTGTTCGCTGGTTGGTCGTTGCCGCCGAGCCAGTGACCAGCGTCGACGTCACGGCCGCCGATGTCGTATGCGAACTAGCTGACAACCTCGAAGCAGCGCGGAATCGAGTTATATTTTGCCGAGATGAAGGATCCAGTCAAAGACAAGCTGAAGCGCTTCGGCCTCTTCGCTCGGTTCGGCGAACGAACGTTCTTCGCCACAATCGGAGAGGCCGTGAGGGCTTACCTGGCCGTCCATCCTGTTGAGTGGACCGACTGGGAAAGAAGTTAAGGAACGTCGCCAGACAGCCGTGCGAAAAATCATCCATGTCGACATGGACGCGTTCTACGCTTCGGTCGAGCAGCGCGATAATCCGCAGCTGCGCGGCAAGCCGGTAATCGTTGCCTGGCTGGGCAATCGCTCTGTCGTCTGCGCTGCTTCGTACGAGGCCAGGAGCTTCGGTGTGCATTCGGCCATGCCAGCAAAACGAGCGGAACGCTTGTGTCCCGATGCCGTATTCGTGCCTCCGGATTTCACACGCTACCGCGCCGTCTCGCGCAGCGTGCGGGAGATCTTCAAGCGTCATACGGACCTGATAGAACCACTGTCTCTGGACGAAGCCTATCTCGACGTCACCGAGAACAAGACCGGCTTAGCGACAGCCACGCTGGTGGCGCGCACGATCCGTCAGCAAATCCGCGAGGAATTGAATCTGACCGCGTCTGCCGGAGTAGCGCCCAACAAGTTCTTGGCCAAGCTCGCCTCTGACTGGCGCAAGCCAGACGGGCTGTTTGTTATCAGGCCGGAAGAAATAGACACGTTTCTGCTGCCATTGCCTGTCGGACGGCTGCCTGGTGTCGGCAAAGTTACGGAAGAGAAGCTGGCAAAGCTGGAGCACAGACCGTGAAGGATCTACGAGCTCTCGACTTGGCCGTACTCGAACAACACTTCGGCCGCTATGGTCAGCGGCTGCACGAGCTTGTCACTCGGTGTCGACACAAACCCGGTTGTCCCCGACAGGCCGACACAATCGATATCCGTCGAGGATACTTTTGAGCATGACGTGCTGCTGGCGGAAACTGAGCCGATGATCCGGGGCCTTGCAGAAAAGCTTTGGTCTGCTTCGCGCAAAGAACCTCGGACGGCACGCACGGTTGTCCTGAAGCTGAAGACCAGCGAGTTCAAGATTCTCACTCGCAGCCATACGCCGGGTTCGCCACCCTCGTCGTGCGAAGAATTAACGGACATTGCCTTGAAGCTGCGAGAACGGGTTGATCTCGGTCCGCAGCAACGCTATCGGCTCGTTGGCGTTGGCTTGAGCAACTTTCAGGAACCCGAAGACACTGTTGCTCAACCGGTCCTGTTCGAGTAGCAACAATATGGAAGCGATTTCAATCCCCGGCGCCGAGATCTATTACGACGAGAGTTTCCTCCCACCCGAGGAAGCGACGGACTTGTTCAACATCCTGCTGACGAAGTGTGCCTGGCAGCGGCACAGAACTTCTTTCAAATACCCAGTCCCGCGGGATGAAGCCTACTATGGCGATCCGGGCACCAGTTACACGTATTCACGGCGCGCATACCAGCCGCTCACATGGATTCCGGAACTGCTCTCTCTGAGGAATCGCGTCGCAGAGGCCACGCCGGCAACCGCCTATTCCAATTTGAGTTGGCCGAGAATCGGCTACAACGCTGTGCTCATCAACCTGTACAAGAACGGAAATGACAGTGTGGGCCTGCACGCTGATGCAGAACCGGAAATGGGGCCGGTGATTGCTTCGGTCAGTCTAGGTGCAGAACGTTTATTTCGTCTCAAAGGAAACGATGGCGCGGTTGTCTTCTCGGAACGACTGCCCCACGGAAGCCTGCTCATCATGGCGGGAAACACCCAGAAGAACTTCAAGCACGAGGTACCCAAAGAACCTACTATCGCGCTACCGCGGATTAACCTGACCTTCCGGCACATCACACACCAGGGAGGGCCTACACCAGTGGTTGACCGGTAATCAGCGCTTGCCGCTGTTCTGGTATCGCCGCTCAGCTGCCTTGATTACTGCGGAGACTTCCAATGAGAAAGCTTTCGCGAGATCGGCGAGCATTCGTAAAGTTGGGCTCTTGGTGCCGCGCTCAAGTTGGCCGATGTAGCGCTCCGTATATCCCAGATCGTGCGCCAATTTTGCCTGGCTCCATCCCCGATCGACCCGTAACCGGGTAATCTCAGCCCCCACGGCCTCACCTAAGGTGCGGGACTCTCGGTGTTTATCAGCACCAACCTTTTTGGGCACACCCCATAGTTGTCGTTTGACGCTGAATGATTGAGGAACTATAGTTCGTCATTGGCTAGACACGAGAGTTTTAGATCGATAATCCCAGTGTCAGGTCCGGCCGTTTAGGCGGGTTATCACGACGTTTCCGGCGGGGCGTAATGCAGATGAGTAGTTGCTTCCAGAATCAGCAAATCGACTAAAATAGGGCGGCATCCGACGGCCCCCGAAACGACAATCGAGGACACGCAGCCCTGCGTACCCCTCCGAGACAGTCTGGCTTGAAGAAATCCAGAGGCCAATCCGCGCGCGACTCCACCGCCGGCCGACTTCAACGGTCCGCCCGTGAGCGGGCGGACGAACAGGCTCGCCGTATACCGTGGCAGCGACTTCATCAGACGCGTAGTCAATACATCGACTGGCAGGAATTCAATCTCTGGGCTCGCTCAATCCTCGAAGCCGAGAGGGGTATTCCGGATTTCCTAGCCGAGATCCTACCCAGCCGATGTCCAGGCTTCCTCGAAACCACGAAAACACTCCCTCCAAAAGCAATCAAGGAGCGTCCTCTCGCCATCCGACTGGAAGACTGGATTGACGATCATATCTTCGGCTTCGCCAAGCAGGGAGGCTGGTTCGCGGCAATTACTTACTACGCGGTTCGAGACGCGCGCTATCAGCGAGCCGAAGTGTGCTGGTCGGAGTGCGTTGAGAAATGGAAGAAAGCCAAACCGGCACAGTACCCTTCTTTCGAGGAATGGAAGGTGATGGCGGGGCAGTGTGACGAGACTGCCCGTCTTACCGCCAGAGAGCGCAAAGTGCGAGCTTCGGCGCGGCTTGTGGATCCCGAACGCTTCTGTGAGGCGGTTACGCGCTGTATGGATTGTGAAGCTCTTGCCTACTGGGCACGACATGTCCTGGAGAGCGGATCAGAACTGCCTGCGGAAGTTGTACGGGAGTTGGAACGTGGTTGCCCTGGGTACCTAGAGGCCGAACTGAAAGCTCGAAGGGAGGAGTCAAGAAAACCTGCTGAAGCCTCCCAGCGGCTGTTGCTTTGGATTGCTGACCATCTTTTCCAGGACGCCAAAGCGGAAGGGTGGTTTGACGCTGTTCTCACTCAGGTGCGGAGCCATCCGCGGGCCATTCGGACCATGGAATTCTCTGACTACTGCGGCGAGACTTGGGGCTCGAAACTGCCGGCTCCGTACCCATCCTTTGAGGAATGGCGACGGAATGCGGATTCGTACGTCGACCAAGCCGTGAATTGAAGCCGCGCCTATCCCTCCATCGAATCCGCCGATTGGTCCATCGACGATGACGTCGCATGTTGGGCAGGCGATGCTCTCATCGATTGGCAGGTTTTGATATGCCGGAAGTAGGGGTTGCCGGCTATCTTCCTTCCACACTTGCAGGCTCTGACCACTAAGGCATGCTTCAGAGCACGGGGAACGCTGCTGGCATTGGTGGCCGATGGTGAAACGCCGTACTCGCTTGATCAGCCACTTTGCCGTGGCCGGATCGATCAGCGCGATGCTGATCTCGTCGCTGTGTTTCTTGCAGAACTCCTCAAACGCCCTGTCGGTAACAAAGGTATCGGCAAGCTTCAGTTCGCCAGCGGCAATCAGACCCTGAACTTTCGCCATATCGATAGCCAACAGATCCGCGACCTTCTCCCACGAGAACGCGTCATCCTCGCGCAGCGCGATCGTGACAGTCGCCATGATGGAAGGTTCCCAAGTCTCTCTATTCTTTTCGCAGAATGCCGCCAGCGAGGCTGCCGTTATGTGCGCATCACGCACTCTCAGCAGACCATGTCCGATGAGATACCTAAGCCGGTCTGGACCCACGCGCAATAGTTTCTGCAGAGCCCTGAGCGACCAACCATCGGTGACCTTGGCACTCATTCCCAGCGCTCCCATCCGGAAGCGGACGGCACGTACGGAACGAGCTAAGCGCTGAGCGATCTTCGGGACTGGCTCGTATCCGGCGAGGTTTAGCAGACGATCGTCATCCGCCGGTGTCCACGGCCTGGACACTGGCCGTGAAGTAACGGCACTGTTTCCTGGCTTTTGTGTCGGGGCTTGTTGGCGTTGCCCGGAAGAAGCTGGTCCAATGGTCTTTCGCAACTCACGGATGCGTCGCCAGCAATCGCCGCGGGTCCAATCCGGAACCAGTTCCAGGACGCGGTTGATGGCGGCGTGTTTCTTGGCGGGTCCGAGCTTAATCCCAGCAGTGAGTAATTGATCGATGGCTGCTAATCGCTTAGTAGCCACATTCCCGGATCGATGCAAAGTCTGGCGCATGGCAGGATCCCGTACGATCGCGCGGCCTGAGTTGCGGGCCTCGAACACCCCTCGCGTACTGGGATCACCCAAACTCAACCCGCAGCGATTTTGGTCGCTGTTTTCCCTGGGCGCTTACTTGGTTGAGCTCCGCAACCATCGAACTTTGCGAGAGCAGGTTAGCTTTTGGCCAGCCTACCGGACGAAGGACACATCGTATGAAGGAACCTCTGCTACTTAAGAAGCCGCCGCTTAAAGGAAATGCCCGGGCGTAGCACAGAGGATTTGAACGAAAGATGCGAGTGTCTCAATTCTGGATTCACAAAGAAATGATTTCTCGTGAACAATTCATACTCGCATCAGCGAAGAACGTGCTTTTAATCAGTCGCCTATTCCCATTTTGGGAAATGAAGGACTGAAGCGATGGTCCAAACGAAGAACGCCAAAGAATCTTAAGAACGTACTAGCCGCTCAAGACCGTTCGACGACTAACTAAAGCTGCTCTACACTACCGCCCATAGTATGGCGGTTTCCTCATCAATCTGTAGTGAGCGCGTGGCGAAGCTGCAGCGGCAGGGAAGTTCCGCTGTATGTGTGTTAGCCAATCAAACCAAGCTTCTCGTGTCCTGTGCTCTTGCGAAGTCGGTCGCAGTCGGAGACGAAATCACGTTTCCAATTCCCGAGTCCGACGCGGTTGGCTCTGAAATACTCGTCACCAAGAAAGTCGTGGTCGGGACCGATCCGCCACCTCTACCAAGCGCCCGTCGGATACGTCAGTCAACCTAAGCAAGACAAACGCGATCAGCATTTCGTGTCGGCCGAAGTCCAGCAGGGAAACCTTGGCATCAGCTCGATTTTCCTGCCTTGCCAGGTGTTGCGCGAATACTTCTATCTCGTGCCCCCAAGATCCGACGCAGTAGATCATCGCACGCTGTATGAAGTCTTGCGTATCCCGGCTAGCGTTTCTCCGTCTGAACTGCGCGTAGCTTTCAAGCTGCGTGATCTTGAACTCAAATCGGCGGGCGCGCTGAACAGCCAACGCGTGGAACTGGAGCGGGCATTCAACATTCTCGGCTCAGCCCGACCTGCGTGCTTGCTATGACTCTCTGCTAGCCGATGCAGAAGCGCCGGCCATATTTCCGTATGGCGGATTTGGGTCTCTTGCTTGTCGGCGGTGAGCGTTCCCGCGACGGCAAAGACGTTCTTTGCCCGCCGCATCCTGGCGTTTTCTCCGGATCTGCAGCGTCGGCGGTTCCACGTCCCACTACGTAAATGTGACTTCTACGAAGACCGTGCACTCTGTCGCGATGCGCGTCGCAAACTTGAGTTCTGGCTCGATCCGGTCGCATTCCACACCCACTGGGATTCCACCTGGAACCAATGGAAGCATCTGCTGGGAACCAAGATTGAGGTGGAGGGCACATTTGTACGGAGCGGCAACTACCGGAAGCGGCATGACGAGTGGGATCTCGTAACTTGGGAAACCGCCTTACCCAGCCGTTTGAATGTAAAGGTGCCACCGACTTTCCCCAGCAACTCGAGACGGCGAAAGCTACTCATCATCGTTTTGGTCAGTACTCGCGGGCACTGGATCAAATGCGCCTGCTGCTGCAACATCGAGCCGTGGAGAAGGCAGAGCTGGCACAAATGTGCTCCCGGCTGCACCTTCCCGCTGATTTTGATGTCGCACAAATCAGCTGGCGCGCCGATTATGATCCGTTCTTCTATCGCCAGCTCGGCCGCAGAGCACGCCGCATTTATCTGTTTCGGGATGAATACATCTTCGATGTTGAGAAAGCCGTGGTCGTCGAAACCCCTCAGCTTGGCCACGCGACATATGTATTTGCCAAGCCCCGGAGCATGGACAGCTTCCTCGCTCTTTACACCAGGATCTCGAAGGACGACGTGCGCCAAAACCGAGACAACGCAGCAGAGCGTTTGGGCTTTCTGGGGCGAGTGATTCACGGTACGAATCCACGAGCCTGGCTCAAGGAAGTCAGGACGGCGCATCGGTGAACGGATTGAGTCTCCCGATGCCAACGCGGAGTGAATCTAGGCCGCCAGTATGGGCCCTGGATTCCTGTACGACACTCGCATCTGTCCAGTCAAAGTGGTTTTGGTGAAATAACTCTGTTGACGAGAATGATTCTCCGGGGCTGCCGGACTTTCGCATCCGCAGCTCGGGCATCCGTTCCGGAGACACCAGTTCTAACAAGCAATTCCCACTGCTCTCTCCAGGAACACGCAAGTCCGCCTAATCGACGAAAGTGCCTGAACGGCGAGCTGGACGATGAGCCTGTTTGACTCCCATTCGATTTGAAGCTAACAAGAGCGCTGGAAAAACCGTTTCTCGCGCCATGAGCGGTTTCTAGAAGGAAAAATGCGAAGGCCAAATGGCCGATCGCGAATAAGGAGATGAACCCCATGACCCCTGAGCCTTTTGTATCCGCAGAGGCGGCGGCAGAGTTCCTGTCGATTAGCCGGCGCCACTTGCTCGCCTTGGCACGCAAAGGCATGGCCGGAGCGTATGCCTTGGGAATGGGAACGAAACGAACCATTTGGGTCTTCCGCCTGTCTGAACTTTCGGGCGCCGTGGCCAGCCGAACCAACCTGCTCACAACGGGCACAAAATACGCTACGATGCCACTCAGGCAGTCTCCGCGCTGAAGAGAGGGAAGTATGAGCTATCAGCGTGGATCACTAAAGAAGTACGCTCGCAGGGGAGGACAAACCTGGGTGCTGCGTTACCGGGTCACCACACCGGAAGGGAGGCGGGTCGAGCATGGCCTGGCAGTTGGCCTTGTTCGAGACTTTGCCACGGAGAAAGACGCCTGGCGTGAAGTCGACAGGCTCGGACTCCACCTTCGGGTGAATGATGAACCCGGCGATGTTCGCATCCGTTTTGACGCTCTTGCGGAGCATTACCTCAAGGCCGACTTCGGGGAAGATGCAGTTCGCCCCAAGTCGGAAAACACCATTCCCATCGTCGAGCATTATGTCCGCGACTACCTTATCGCCCGCTGGGGCAAGCAAATCGCGGAGGACATCAGGCCTTTGGAGATTCAGCGCTGGCTGAAATCCCTCAACGATGGCGGTCTCGCATGGACGACAGTATCGAAGATCCGGGGCATCATGCTCAGGGTCTTCAAGGTCGGCGTCCTTCACGAATATGTTTCCATCAACCCGGTCGAGCACGTGGAGACACGCTGCAAGACCAACTACCGGGCAATCGTCCTCACCCCGAAACAGACGCTTGCCATTTTGCACCTCCTCCTTCCCAACCCGCTGCACTACGCACTGGTGCTGACCTGTGCGGCGACGGCTCTGCGTTCGTCAGAAATTCTGGCGCTTCGATGGGCTGACATTTTGTGGCTGGAAGGGAAGATACGCGTATCAAAGCGGTGGGCGTACGGCAAAGACGGAGAAACCAAGACCGAGGCGTCGGACGGCTATGTTCCCATGCATCCGGTTCTGGCTCAGCAGCTGCGCGGATGGCATAGCCAGACGCCCTATGCGAAGCACTCCGACTTCGTCTTTCCGTCCTTCAGGGAACAAGGCAAGAAGCCGCTGTACGCTTCGAGCTTCGTCGCTGATTACCTGCGGCCGGCAGCCATCACTGCTGGGGTATCCATCGCAGAAGGGCAACGCTTCGGGCTGCACAACCTGCGTCACAGCTTAAGCAACTGGCTGGTGAACAAGGCGAAAGTCCAGGCAAAGACTGTGCAATCGCTCTTACGCCACGCGCAGATCAAAACCACGCTCGGGCTCTATACGCAGGAAGACGGAGACGAGACACAGGCTGCGCAGGGCGAGTTCCTGGCAGCGTTAGGAATGAAATCGGGGGCAATCCAATGAAATTGTGGGTTGGATTGTGGGTTGAAGCATCTACTACTTCGGGTTGCCATTTCCTTGTAAGTACTTGAAAGGAAATGGCGGGGTCGACGGGACTCGAACCCGCGGCCTCTGCCGTGACAGGGCAGCGTTCTAACCAACTGAACTACGACCCCGCTTGCGCGGTTGTTGTCCCGCTCAGGGGACGTGTCACCTTGCTCAACGTCGTCACCGGTGACGGTTTGGTGGGCAGTGCAGGACTCGAACCTGCGACCTCCTGCTTGTAAGGCAGGCGCTCTAACCAGCTGAGCTAACCGCCCGTCGTACGCGCCTCTTACGAGGTGGTACTAGAGCGGAATCAACTATTTGAGTGTACATTACGCTCCCAGCACGGTCAAACAACGTCGGCGGGAGTTCTGCGATCTAGGGGCCGGCGATTGAACCTTACCGCGAACTCCATCCCCTATACTGAAGACCCTTGAATCGTCCGGCTGCAGGCAGTTCCAGGAAGATTAGGTGTCGGCGAAGCCCTTGCTTTATCCTCATCTCTTATGCCCGCACTCGTCGAATGTGTACCCAACTTTTCTGAAGGGCGCGACAAGTCCCGGGTCGACGCCATTCTCGAAGCCATGAAGATGGACGGCGTGTATCTGCTCGACCGCGAGATGGACGCCGACCACAACCGCTGTGTCATCACCCTCGTCGGCGATCCGGTCAAGGTCGCCGAGGCCGCCATCCGCGGAGTCGGCAAGGCCGCCGAGCTGATTGACCTGACCAAGCACAGCGGGAGCGCATCCCCGGCTTGGCGCTGCGGATGTCATTCCTTTCATCCCGATCGAAGGTCTGACGCTGGAAGACTGCGTGGCCATTGCGCGGCGAGTCGGCGAAGAAATATGGAAGCGCTATCAAGTGCCGGTCTATCTGTATGAGGCGGCGGCGCAGATGCCGGAGCGCCAGAACCTGGAGAACGTGCGCCGTGGCCAATTCGAAGGCATTCGCGAGGAGCTGAAGACGAACCCGGCGCGAAAGCCCGACTTTGGCAACGCCGAATTGCACCCGACGGCGGGGCGATCATCGTTGGCGCGCGCAAGTTCCTGGTTGCCTACAACATCTATCTCAACACGCCCGATGTCGAGATCGCCAAGAAGATTGGCAAGGCGGTGCGCTTTTCCAACGGCGGCCTGCGCTACGTGAAGGGCATGGGTGTGCCGGTGCGGGGGTTGGCACAGGTCTCCATGAACCTGACCGATACCGACCAGACTCCGATCGCGCGGGTCTACGAGTACGTGAAGCGCGAGGCGGCGCGTTATGGCGTCATGCCGGTGTCGAGCGAGATCGTCGGCTTGATTCCCAAGAAGGCGCTGGAAGACGCGGCGGAGTGGTTTCTGCAGATCGAGAACTTCGACTCGTCGCTGATCCTGGAGAACCGGCTGGCTGCGGTGATGAGCGGGAAGATGGCGGTCGGCGGAATTCGCGCCGGGGTCGAGCCGTTCATCGAGCAGCTCGCAGCGCCTACGGCTGCGCCCGGAGGCGGTTGCGCGGCGGCTGCGACCGCCGCAATGGCTGCGGCGCTGGGCGGCATGGTTGCTGGAATGTCGCGCGGCAAGAAGGCTTACGTTCAATACGAGCGCCAATTAGCGACGCGTTGGCGCGGCTGGCCGAGCTGCGCGAGCAATTCAAAGCTTCCATTGACGCCGACGCCGAATCGTTCAACGAAGTGATGGCGGCATTCAAGAAGGCGAAAGATCATCCCGAAGCGCAGGCCGAGATCGAAGCGGCCACCAAGAAGGCGACGCTGGTTCCGCTGGTGGTTGCCGAACGGGCAAGGGAAGTGCGGGAGATCGTGGAATCGCTTGCGCCCCATCACCAATCCCAAGATGGCCTCAGACTTGACCGTGGGAGTGTCAGCTAGCGCGCGCCGCCGCCGAAGGCGCGCTGGCGAACGTGGAGATCAATCTAGGCGACATCAAGGACGAGGCTTTTATCGCGGATGTGCGGCATCGAGTGGCGGCATTGAGCGAGTTAGATGGGGCGTCACGGCGGCTGCTCATGTCACACCAAGTCGCACGTCTAATTCTGTGCACCGCAGGGCCGAGATAGACAACGAGAGGTTACCATTCCGCATCTCTTTCAGCATTGTCGAGTAAAATTATGAGCATGAAGCAGTTCCTGACAGGCCTTTTCCTGAGCGCCATTTTCTGCCTGCCGGCATTCGCGGCCCCTCTTAGCAGCAATGCCCGCACCGTGGTTCCGTCGGCGGTCCAGCAGATCATTTCCGTCGACTACCGCGCGTTGCGTGATTCGCCATCGGCGCGCGCGCTTAAGGATCGCGTACTGCCCGACAACCTGAAGCAATTTGAGACCGCGCTGAAGGGCGCCGGCATCGACCCTGAGAAGGACGTGGAGCAGACTCACGTTCGTGACCTATCGCCCCTCCAAGGGCGGCCTGCGCAGTATCGGCATTGCGCAGGGCGCTTTCAAGCAGAAGGAATTCCTGCAGAAGATGCGCCTGAAGAAGATCAAGCCGGAGAAGTACCTGCTGTCCTACCTCTACCCGATGGGCTCGGGCATGCACCTGGTGTTCCTCGATCCCAGCACCATCCTGTTTGGCGAGAGTGCTGCCATCAAAGGCGCAATCGACGTGCGCGACAACGGCGCCGAGTCGCTGGAATCCAACAACACGATTGCCGATCTGATCACCAGCGTGGACAACTCGCCGATTTGGAGCGTGCTCGATCAAGCAGGGCACCCAGAACATGATGCAGGTCAGCGCTGGGACAGGCGGCTTCGATTGGTGACTACGACGTGGTAAAGAAGCGGTTGCTGGCGTCGGATTACGCAATGAACTTCACCAACGGCGTGACCTTCGACCTGAACGTCAAGACCTCTGACACCATGACGGCGGCCACCATGGCCTCGCTGCTGAAGGCGGGCGTGCTGTATCGCAAGATGAATGCGACCCCCACGGAGAAGCTGGCGCTGGACAACACCACGGTTGACAACTCTCACGACATGCTGCAAATGCACTTCAAGACCGACGATCAGCGCTTCACAGCGCTGTTGAAGTCGGACCTGTTTGCGGCCGTATCGAAATAGGAGTGATCGGGCAGCAGTTATAATCAAGACACTTTGCTACGCTCTGTCATTCGCTTTCCCTTACCGTAGCCTTCTTCTTGTTGGCCACGATCGGCCTGCTATGCCATCCGGGCGCAGGCCAGACGCCTTCCGGGACCCGCACGGTGATGGTCATGCCGTTTGAAAATCAAACCACCGCGCCCGGACTGGAGTGGATCAGCGAGGCCTTTCCCGAGGTCCTGTCGCAGCGTATGGAGTCGCCCCGGCTTTACGTCATCAGCCGCGACGATCGCAGCTACGCCTTCGATCATGCCGGCATTCCGCTGACCGTTCGGCCTTCGCGAGCCACCGTCTACCGCGTCGCCGAACAGATGGACGCAGACTACGTGGTGCTGGGCAGCTACAGCTTCGATGGCCAGACCTTCAAGGCCAACGCGCAACTGCTCGACATGAAAAAGCTGCACCTCTACCCGGAGGTGCACAGCAGCGGCGCGTTGACCAACCTGATCGACTTGCAGACCACGCTGGCGTGGGAGTTGCTGCAGCAAATGACTCCTCCGCCCGCAATCACGCGCGATCAATTTCTGAAAGCCTCCACACCTATCCGCCTCGATGCGTTCGAGAACTACATCCGCGGAATTCTGGCCACCGACCAGCAGCAGAAAATTCGTTACCTGCGTAACGCCGTAAAGCTCAATCCCAATTACACCCTGGCCATGCTGCAATTGGGCAAGACGTACTACAGCAATCACGAATACGAATCGGCAGCTGCTTGGTTCAGCTCGCATACCGAAGGACGATCCAGTCGCCGGCGAGGCCAACTTCCTGCTGGGCATGTCGGAGTTCTATCGTGGCAATTTCGAGAAGGCGTTTGCCGCATTCAATTATCTGGCTACGCGCTTGCCCTTGACCGAGGTTTACAACAACCTGGGGGTGGTGGAGGCCCGGCGAGGCCGGCGCGCGTCCGGCGGTGGAATATTTTTCCAAGGCCGTCAGTGCTGACCCCAACGATGCAGACTACCGTTTCAATCTGGCGGTGGCATTGTTCAAGAACGGGGATAGCGCCGGCGCCGCACGCCAATTGCGGGAACAGTTACAGCGGGGCGCGAGCGACGGCGAAGCCAAGGCCCTACTGGACTTGATCAACCGGGGAGGCGCTCCTCCTCCTCCGGTGAATCCAAATCCCAACCGCGGCCTGTAAGTGCGTTGCTGCCGCCGAACCCGCCCCGCATTCCGCTGGAGCGCATCAAGCGCAACTACGACGAGGCGTCCTATCGTCAGATTGAGATGGAGATCGACAACCTTGCCGAGGCGAGGCTGGCCAAGACCGATGGGCACACGCGCGCCACCTATCACGTGGAGCGCGGCAAAGAGTTGTTGGCGCAGAACATGGCGACCCAGGCCGAGAGCGAATTTCGCGCTGCGGTCAGCTCCGACCACAGCAACGCAGCGGCGCACGCGCAGTTGGCGATTGTTCTGGAGAAGAAGGGCGATGTCGCGAATGCGCGATCGGAAGCGCAGACTTCGGTGCGCTTGCAGCCCAACGTTGACGCCTTGCTGGTGCTGGCGCGGCTTGACCTGAAGCAGAGCCAGTTGGCAATCGGCCGCCAGCGAAGTGGACCGTGCTCTGGCCTTGCAGCCCGCCGATGCGACCGCGCAGGCCCTGAAGCGCGAGATCGCCGCGAAGCAGACAGTTTCAAAGTAGCGTAACCTTGCAACGATCCTCCGGAAGGAGGCACACATGTCCCGGACTCGTTTCATCCTCTGCTTGTGGGCTGTTGGCGTGGCTCGCCACCGGCCTGGCTTTCGCCAACAGCGTCGTCAAGATCCGCGTGGATGACACCATCCAGCCGATCAGCGCCGAGTACGTTGACCGTGCCATCGAACAGGCGCGCCAGACCAACGCCGACGCGGTGCTGATTGAACTGCATACGCCGGGGGGCCTGGTCGATTCCACCCGTTCGATCATCGAGAAGATCCTGTCTTCGCCCGTGCCGGTCATCGTGTACGTCGCCCCCAGCCGGCGCGAACGCGGCCTCCGCCGGTTTCTTCATCCTGGAGTCGGCTGATGTTGCGGCCATGGCTCCGGGCACCAACACCGGGGCAGCGCATCCGGTAACACTCGGCGGCGAGAAGCTCGACGATGTAATGAAGACCAAGTTCGAGAACGACTCCGCTGCCTTCATGCGCTCGTTCGTTGGGCCACGGGGACGCAACGTGCAACTGGCCGAGAGCGCAGTTCGCGAGTCGAAGTCGTGGACCGATCAGGAGGCGCTGAAGGAGCACTTGATCGACATCGTCGCTCGCGATCAGGACGATCTCTTCCATCAGCTCGCAAGGCCGGACGATCAAGCGCTTTGACGGAAAGCAGGTCAAGCTGGATCTGGTCGGTGCTCGGGTGGACGAGATGCAGATGACGCTGCGGCAGAGAATCCTCGACTTTCTGCTCGATCCGAACATCGCCTTTCTGGTGCTTGCGGTCGGCGCGCTGGCGCTCTACGCCGAGTTCAACCATCCTGGCGCGATCGTCCCCGGGGTGGTGGGAGTCGTCTTCATTCTGCTGGCGCTGTTCGCGCTCAATCTGCTGCCCACCCGCTACGCCTCGTTCACGCTCATCATTGCAGCCTTTGTCCTGTTTGTACTGGAGGCGAAGTTTGCCACCCACGGCATCCTCGGCCTCGGTGGGATAGTTCTGCTTACGCTCGGTGGACTGCTGCTGGTGGATGGACCCATTCCGCAGATGCGAGTGAATCTGTGGACGGCCCTGGGCGTCAGCGTGCCTCTCGGCGTAATCACCGTCTTCCTGATGACCATTGCCCTGCGTGCTCGACGCAGCAAGGTCGTGACCGGCTTGCAGGGCATGATTGGCGCGGTGGGTGAAGCTCGTACCGACATCGATCCGGAAGGGAAGGTCTTTGTTCAGGGCGAGCTCTGGAATGCGCACTCGCCGTCGCGAGTTGGCATCGGCGAGCAGGTCGTAGTGCGCAAGGTCGAGGGCTTGGAGCTGGAAGTGGAGAAGACAACATAGCGGTCAGCGTCAGCACTCAGCACTCAGCACTCAGGCAGTTCAGCAATCCTGCGCTGTCCGACGTTCAGATGGGGATGAATGTTGCCGACGTTCGTGGAAGATCTGCGAGGCTCCACGTGCACATAACCTTGTCAGCGTTTTGGCTGACAGCTGAGAGCTGATGGCTGACAGCTGTTACCAAGTTAGGTAACTCTCTCAATTGGTCTACAATCTTCGACGGTTCACGTTCTACACTTCTGATAGCTGGGAGGCATATCGTGCCCGGTATTGCTGGCATTGTTGTCATCGTCATTCTCGTTCTCTACATCATCAACTCGATCAAGATCCTGGCCGAGTATGAGCGCGGCGTCATTTTTCGCCTGGGGCGGCTGCTTGGGCATGCCCAAGGGCCCGGGCATCATCCTCGTTTTCGCCCCGATCGATCGCATCGTTCGGGTCTCGCTGCGGCAGGAGGCCCTGGAGGTTCCGCCGCAAGACATCATCACGCGCGATAACGTCACGCTGAAGGTGAACGCAGTCATCTTCCTGCGCGTCGTCGATCCCAACAAAGCCGTGGTCGCGGTTTCGAATTACATGTACCAGACGTCGCAGTTTGCCCAGACCACCCTGCGTTCGGTGCTGGGCGAAGTCGAGCTCGACGAGTTGCTGGCGCACCGCGAGAAGATCAACTTGCGCTTGCAGTCCATCCTGGATCAGCACACCGATCCCTGGGGCGTGAAGGTGACCAATGTCGAGGTCAAGCAGGTGGATCTGCCGGAGACCATGACGCGCGCCATGGCCAAGCAGGCCGAGGCCGAACGCGAGAAGCGCTCCAAGATCATCCACGCCGAGGGCGAGTTTGCCGCGGCCCAGCGCCTGATTGACGCTGCTCACTTGCTTGCCTATGGAGCCCACCAGCATTCAGTTGCGATATTTGCAAACCTTGACCGAAATCGGAGTGGAGAAGAATACGACCATCATCTTCCCAGTGCCGGTGGACTTGCTGGCCGGACTGCTGAACCAGGTGCAAGCGGCCCCGGCGAAAATCGCAGGCTCCGGGCCGCCGGAGAAATAGCGAGGAACGTGAGGAACATGGCTTCTGACGACACTGAAATAACCTTGGGTATGGGAAAGCTGCTGGGGCTGTTTTTTCTGCTGGCAGCCATTTGCGGAGTTTTCTTCTCGATTGGCTACTCGCTGGGCAAGAGTACGGGGCGCGAACAGGCGCTGAATGATCAGCCGGCGACGACTACGACGCAGCCCGCGGAGACGAGCTGCCAGCGCCAGCCAGAACAAGCCTTCCGCTGTGGTCGCGGTGAAGGCGGAAGCTGAGCCCGCCGCCGCAGGAGGAGTCCGCAGCCTCCAATCCACAGAGCAACCTTACTTTCTACAAGGCGGTACAGCAGACCGGCGATGGCACGCAACCGCCGGCCAAGGAAACCCAGTCATGCCGCCGACTTCGGTGAATACAGCGGCGGCCGCTGAACCGACTCCGGTGACAATGGCAAAGAACACCCCGTCTCCGAGTGCGGCCGCTTCTGCTCCGGCGCCGGAGGTAAGCCGCTCCGCTCCCGTGACCGGTCCGGGGACCATCGTCGTTCAGATCGCTGCGGTCTCCCGGGAAGACGACGCTGTCGCTCTCGCCGGTGCGCTGCGCAAGAAGAACTACAACGTCTTCGTGGTGAACAATCCCGTCACCAACGACAAGCTCTACCACGTCCAGGTTGGCCCGTTTGCCACGATCCAGGACGCCGACGCGATGAAGGCGAAGCTGACCGGTGAGGGCTACAATCCCGATTGTGAAGAAATAGCTCAGGCCGTCTGCGTCTTAGTCGAAGCACACGAATCCGCAAGCACACCCGGACCTACCCGAGTCCCGCTCATTTCGCTTGGCACACGTTTGCCTCCGGCAGTATGCTTCCCCAGCCGGATTTCCAGGATAGTTGGGGAATCCCGGTCGGAGCACGATCCTTGGCCATGCCTGACACTCATAACTCCGGAGTAGATTCCCCGCGCGCGTGGCTGGTCGTCGTGGCCGCCTTTTTCGCGTCCTTTGTGGCGTTCGGAGTCAGCTACAGCTTCGGCATCTTTCTGAAACCGATGGCTGCCGACTTCGGCGTCACCCATGCGGTAATGTCGACCCTCTTCTCCGTCCTCACGGTTCTGTCGCTCTTTCTCGTCACCGCTGACCGGAGACATTGCGGACCACCTTGGGCCTCGTCCCGTGATGGTTGCCGGGGCTCTGCTCATGGGAGCCGGGCTGATTCTGACGGCGAGGGTCCACTATTTTCCGCTGGTGTTTCTGACCTATGGGCTGGGCGCTGGAAGCGCCGTTGCGTGCGTTTATGTGCCCTCGGTCGCGGCCGTAGGAGAGTGGTTCAAGCTTCGCAGAGACATCGCGCTGGGCATTGCTATAAGTGGAATCGGGTGTGGAACTCTAGTCGGGGCTACTGTTGCTGCGGTACTGATCGGCCGCTATGGGTGGAGATCCACGCTCGAGATCTTCGGAGTTGTCAGCGCCGCTTTGCTTCTGGTTTGCGCAGCTCTCATCGCAACCCCACCGGTCGTCAGCTCCAAGGCGAGTATCGGTGTGATGGCCAAACTGCGCACCGCGTCATTCGCCCTGCTCTATGCCGGTCTTTTCTTCTCGGGTATCGCGATTTTCATCTCGTTTGTCTATCTTCCTGAGTTCGCAATTAAGGACGGCGCCACCCGGGTTGCGGCCGCGGGACTGGTCGGATATATCGGTGCATCCAGCGTCGTTGGACGGCTGGGGCTGAACGCTCTGGCGCCTCGATTTGGCTTGACGTCAGTATTTCAGGTCAGCTACGCGACGTTACTGGTGAGCTTTATCTTCTGGCTGGGAGGTCATTCGTACACGTCGCTAGTTTGGTACTCCCTGGTGATGGGTGTCGCGTATGGCGGGATTGTTGCTATGTCGCCCGCCATGCTTGCGCAGTTCTTCGGCGTCGAGGGACTGGGTGAGCTGTTTGGATTCCTGCTGACCGCCCTTGGACTGGCTGCCGTAGCTGGGCCACCTCTCGCGGGACTGATGATTGACCTCACCGGGGACCTGAAGTGGCCTCCCTTGCTAGCCTCGGGCAGCGCTGCCGTTGCGCTGATAGTAGTTTTGCCCCTTCGCGCCTATGGCGCTCGCAAGAGCGCGGCAGCTAATGAACCGGCGTCCGCGGCGGCCGAGTAGAGGGCACCCAGTCTTCTTGCGAAGGGTGGGCTAACGCGGTGGTTCCTTTACTTGCGCGAGCTCCCGGATAGACACCTGCGACTTGCCAGACGTGCTCTTACCATCGCCAACAGAATTTGCTGCAGCTTCTTCGGCATACTCCAGCGTCGGAACGGCGATGACCCTCGATTCACCCGTGATGAGCCGGGCTGAGCGCTCATAGGTGAGGTAGCTCCACGCCCACTGGAACATTACCAGGACACGGTTGCGGAAGCCGATGAGGAACAGGATGTGAATGAACAGCCACGACAACCACGCCAGAAAGCCGGAGATATGTATTTTGCCAAATTGTGCAATAGCGGCAGCGCGGCCGATGGTCGCCAGCGAGCCCTTGTCGAAGTAGTGAAAGTTCTTGCGCGGCTTACCCGCCAGGTCGTCTTTGACCTGTCGCGCCACCCAACGTCCCTGCTGCATGGCGACCGGAGCGACACCGGGTAGCGCCTTGCCCGCCTCATCCTTCATGCTCGCCAGGTCACCAATGACGAATACCTCGCGATGTCCGGCGATACTGAGGTCGGGTTCGACCAGGACACGCCCGGCGCGATCAACCGGAGCACCGAGGGCACGGCCGAGAGGCGATGCTGATACTCCCGCGGCCCACAGCACTGCCGCGGCCGGCACCACTTCGTCGCCGATGAAAACTTCACCCGGGCGCACATCGGTCACCGCGGAGTTGGTGCGCACTTCAACGCCGAGACGTTGCAACTGCTTCACAGCGCTCTGACGCAGGTCTTCGGGATAAGCGCTCAGGATGTGAGGACCGGCCTCAACCAGGAGAACGCGGGTCTTCGCGGGGTCGATGTGACGGAAGTTCTGCGACAACGACTTGCGTGCAATTTCAGCCAGGGTTCCCGCCAGCTCAACTCCCGTAGGACCACCGCCTATGACCACGAAATTCAATGGGCAATGATGGCCCGTCAACGCCGCTTCGCGCTCCGCCAGCTCATACGCCAGCAGAATGCGGCGTCGCATCTCCAGTGCATCTTCGATGGTCTTCAATCCGGGAGCGGAAGGCTCCCATTCGTCATGTCCGAAGTAGGCGTGGGTTGCGCCTGCAGCTACGACAAGATAATCATAAGAAAGATCGAAGCCGTGTAGCTTGACGATACGTCGTTCGACGTCGAAACCAAGCACATCGCCCAACAAGACTTCGACATTGTCGCGTTTGGCAAATATCTCGCGGATCGGCGCCGCGATCTCCGCCGGAGACAATCCGGCAGTCGCCACTTGGTAGAGCAACGGTTGAAACGTGTGATGGTTCTTGCGGTCGACCAGGGTGACTTGAACGGGAAGACGGGACAGAGCCTTGGCGGCTTGCAAGCCGCCAAAACCGCCTCCAATGACGATGACGCGCGGACGTGATCTCCCTGACATGGCCCTACCTTATGAGATGCATGGCCATGCCCTAAGGGATCAACGTCAATCGTAAAGCCCTAGACTGCCTTGAAACTCAGAACAGCCACCGGCGTAGCACGCCGACGAGGCCCAGAATGCCGGAGCCGAGCAGCAGAATACTGCTGGGCTCAGGTACCGGAGGACCGCAGTCTGGGCGGGCGCCTCCGCTCACGCCGCAACCGCCACCGATCAGGGTGAATGCCTCCGAGGGAATCGAGCCGAGAGTGTTCTCGTAGGCTGTAGACGGTCCGCCATTCTCGTCCCAGTAGATCGGATTGCTTACAGAGCAACCCGACGTCGAGCAGGCATTGGACAGGCTGATGTAGCCCGCCCCCGACCACGCGATACTAGGGAGCGAGTAGTGTGCCTGGTACAGGGCATAGCCGTACTGGTTAGTCCCTAGGAAAATGTTTGTGACTCCGCTCACGGTATGGGTAGAACCGCCGAACGAAGTGGCCCCGACCTGCAGATCCAAGGTCGTCAGAAGGTCTGAAGTCGAGGCATCCCAGTAAACCAGGTAAAGACCTGCAATCGTGGAACCGCTCGGAGCTGTGAACGAGTCGCTAACGGAAAAGCCAAAGTTAATGGTCCAAGCATCAGTGGTGCCGTTAAACGGACCATTGTTATACAGGGTGTCTGCCATAGCCGAAGAGGCCAACATCAGGCACAGACTTGAGAGCAGTAAGAAGAAGCGCGTACGCATGGAGGGTCCTCCTGGGTATAACGAGGTCACCAACCATTGTCGTCCGGTTTCGACTGCTTGCAACACGACGTTGTTACCAAAGTGCATCACCTTCCCGTTTCGGGAGTCGGCCCTCCCATGCCGATGTTGCGCCGACACGCACGCATGCTCCATGCTGCATCGCTAAACCGCGGCCATGCGGTCGTCCGGCTCCGCCATTTCTACTGTGTTAGATTAATTATTGTGTGGGCGCGTAGCTCAGTTGGTAGAGCAACGCACTTTTAATGCGTGGGTCGCAGGTTCGATTCCTGCCGCGCTCACCATGCCATTCGGGATTCACCCTTCCTTTTCAACGACAACCGCGGTGCCGTAGGCGAGAACTTCAGTTACACCTTGCATCACTTCTGTAGCGTCGTAACGCATGCCGATCACTGCATTGGCGCCAAGTTCGGCGGCGTGTTCGAGCATAAGATCGAAGGCGTGTTCGCGCGTCTGCTCACAAAGGTTGGTAAGCAGGGTGATATTGCCTCCCACCAGCGTTTGCAGGCTCGCCCCGATGGTGCCGACAATGGACCGAGAGCGCACGATGATCCCGCGAACCAGCCCCAGATTGCGGACAATCTTATAGCCATCAAGTGTGAATGCGGTGGTAACCATGTTGTGAGGAACGCCCGAGATGGCAGGTCCGGGAGACACTGTCTGAGTGCTCATAGGTTGCTCCTTCCTGGTTTGACGGCAGCATAGCACGCACGCGTTGGGCTCGGACGCCGGTGACGGTCGCGCCGAGTACACTCGACTAGGAGACTTGGTGGTCTGCGTTGAATGGATTGCGCCGAGACTGAAAACGCCAGCTTAACGATTGTGCTGTCTCTCAGCGTGGTTCTGGGAATGGCCGTGGCCTTGGCGGTTTACTTCGCGTGGAGGCTGAACGTGGGGCAACTCCAGTCACACGGCTTCCTGACTGCGATCGCGCTGATCATCTGCCCGCCATACGTATTGTCCCTGATCATTGGCCCGACTCCGGATTCCGATCTGGCGCTCGTGCTGGCCGTCGGCACTATCGTCCTCGCCAACGCATTTCTCTACGCCGGAGTGGCCGCTGGGGGACACTTCATCTTCACCGTAATCGCGCGGAAGAAACGTCGAGGGTAGCGTCACTCGCCTCCCTGCGTTTACCCTTCGAGACAACCTCCAAGTGGAAAACTGGCCACTATCCCCTATCCACTCGCGCTGCTTTCTTCACCCGCCGGTTGCTGCTGGGTCATGCAATGCAAAGCGCCCAGTCCCCAGATGAAATCCCGGCAATAAATCCCGACGATCTCACGATCGGGAAAGACCGTAGCGAGAGTATTGAGCGCAACCCGATCGTTGGGATCGCTGAACACCGGCACCAGGACCAGGCTTGTTGGCGATGTAGAAATTGGCGTAGCTGGCAGGCAAGCGCCGTCCGCGAAAGTACACCGGAGCCGGCATTGGAAGCTTCACCACGCGCAGCGGATGCCCGGACTGGTCCGTGCTCTTCTTCAGCCAACGAAAGTTGTCGCTCAACGGTTCATGATTGGGATCTGCAGGATCAGGCTCGTAGGCAGTTACTACGGTTGTAGGCGAAACAAAGCGCGTGATGTCGTCGACGTGCCCATGGGTGTCATCGCCCGCGATGCCGCGATCCAGCCAGATTACCTTCTCCACCCCCAGGTAGTCGGCGAAAATCTCTTCCAGTTGCTCGCGCGTAACTCCTGGATTGCGCTGCTGGACTTCACTTAACAGGCACTCTTCGGTGGTGATGAGCGTTCCGCAGCCATTGACGTCGATGCTGCCGCCCTCCAGCACCACCGGGCGCGGATGTCCGTTGACTTTGACCGCCGGCTTCCAAACCGGCACGCGCAAGCGGTCGACGATTTTGCCGGGAATCAGTGCGTCCAGCTGCCAATCGTTGTACTTGGCCCAGGCATTGAAGCGCCACGCGGTCGCCGCGACAGCAGGGAAGTCCCTTGTCGCGCGAGAATCGCGCCGCACAAAGATTGGGCCGGAGTCGCGCGTCCAACCGCGATTGGTAGGAATGTGGTGAAAGCGAACCGCTCCGGCGGCCTTCCCCGGGGCTGCGGCTTTTTCCGGAAGAACATGGGCGCGAACCAGCAACTCACGGACCTTGGCTTCAGCTGCCTCATCCTGAACCAGAATGTTGACGCGTTCGACCCGCGCCAGATGTCGAACAATTTCCGCATACACCCATGGGATCGGTTCGAACCTGCCGGGCCAGTCGGTGCGATTGTGCGGCCACGCGATCCACGTCGCCTCATGTGGCTCCCACTCGGCCGGCATGCGATATCCGAGCGCGGCAGGGGTTTGGGCTTTTATCTCGCGAGCAGTCCTCGTTAAAGAATCATTTCGAAGCGTAAAAGGTCCCGGATGGATGCAGCTTTTATCTTCGCTATACCAGGAACCGCTCGGTGATGCGGGCCGTACGCATCCACGCGGCGGTCGCGCCAGAAGGGCCAGTTGCGGCGAACGTCCTCGATCCGCTGCAGCTCCACTTCGGCGATCAAGCACTTCTTCTTTGTCGTGGGAGGCCTGCGCGATCACCTGTCCAAAGGGATCGGCGATAAACGATCCGCCCCAGAACTCAAGGCCCTTGCCCGGTGCCGCGTTGCCGCGAATGTTGCCCGTCTCGAATCCGACGCGATTGGGCACTGCGACATAGACTCCATTGGCGATGGCGTGCGCGCGCTGGATGGTTTTCCACGCGTCGTATTGCGCCTCGCCGTATTGCGCCTTCTCGTCGGGATGCCATCCGATCGCCGTGGGATAGAAGAGCACGTTGGCGCCCTGAAGCGCGGTCAAGCGCGCCCCCTCGGGATACCACTGGTCCCAGCAGACCAGCGTGCCGAACTTACCGAAGTCAGTTTCGAATGCCTTGAACCCCAGATCGCCTTGCGTGAAGTAATACTTTTCGTAATAGAGCGGATCGTCCGGAATGTGCATCTTGCGGTAAATTCCCGCCAGCTTGCCGTCCGCGTTGAGGATCGCCGCGGTGTTGTGATAAATGCCCGGCGCGCGTCGCTCGAACAGCGACGCGACGATCGTGATCTTCAGTTCGCGGGCAAGATCGCGCAAGTCGCGCTGTCGCGGGACCAGGGATGGGCTCCGCCAAGTCGAAGAGAGCAATGTCCTCGCGCTGACAGAAATACTGCGTCTGAAACAATTCGGGCAGGCAGACGATCTCGGCGCCCTTAGCGGCCGCATCGCGAGATAGGCAATTCCGCGCTCCAGATTCTGTTCCGGCTCTGGCGTGCACGACATCTGCACAATGCCAATTTGAAAGTTCCTCTCAGCCAAGGATCGACTCCCCATAGAAGGCATTTCAAGAATAGCATCCCATACACGATCAGTTTCTCTGCGCACTGCGATTGTTAACAGACTGATGACGATTTCTTCTGGTGCCCGCCTCGCATTGACGGAAGCTGCTTCAACCTTGTAGCTTCGATTGTTTAGCATCCAGCATGGTTCAACAGATAGAGCGCAACGTTTTCATTGAGGTGAAGTGTGACCGACGAACACAAGACGCATGGCGAGGGTATTGATCGCAAACTCCACGACCCCATTTCCGACAAGCTGATTCCACTGGAGCCGCTCGATCTCTCGCAAGATCCACTCGGTGGATGACCTCGTTCGCGCCATGGGCAACACCGCATTCACCGGACGGCAGGTGGGAGAGGGAGCGGAAGTCCTGGAAGCGATGGCTCGCGACAAGAACTGTTTCGTGGTGATGACGCTGGCCGGCGCCATGACGGTCGCCAAGCAAGGGCTAATCGTCACCGACCTGATCGACCATGGGGTGGTGAAGGCGATAGTCTCCACCGGGGCTCTGATGGCACACGGCCTGGTTGAGGCCGCGGGGCGCTCGCACTTCCGCTACGACCCCAAGATGGACGACACCGAACTCTACGAAGCCGGCTACAACCGCGTCTACGACACGCTGGAGCCGGAGACCAACCTCGACTTCGTGGAGACCATCGTCGCGCGCATCCTGAAGAACTGGGACCACAACGAGGTGCTGTGCTCGTACAAGCTGAACCGCGAAATCGGACGCTACCTGAGCGAACACGTGAAAGACCGTGGCATCCTGAAGTCGGCTTATGAGAAGAATGTGCCGGTGTTCGTGCCCGCGTTCAGCGATTCGGAGATTGGCCTGGACGTTGCCCTGCACAATCGGATGCGCCGCAAGAACAACATTCCTCCGTTACGCTTCGATCCTTTCGAGGACTTGGAGCATTACGCGGAGACCCTGTTGCAGCAGGAGCGGCTGGGTATCTTGACAATCGGCGGCGGTGTGCCCCGAAACTGGGCCCAACAATTTGGCCCATTCATAGAATTGCGCCATCGTCGCGGCGGGGAAGAGTTGCCATTGAAGCGCTTTCACTATGGCGTGCGCATCTGTCCTGAACCGGTGAACTGGGGCGGCTTGTCGGGGTGTACCTACAGCGAAGCCGTATCGTGGGGAAAATTTGTCCCGTCGGAAGAGGGTGGGCGCTTCGCCGAGGTGCTGCTGGATGCTACGGTGGGCTTGCCGCTGATTGCGGGTGCGGTGCTGCAGCGCCTTAAGCGATGACGGCCATTTCCCATCTTGGGATCGACAAGCTGCTTTTTCTGCGCCATTGACCTTCCAAGTTTCCTCTTGGTGCAGAATGTTGGCGGAGGCAGAAGTTTATGAGCAGCATGGCTTGCATCGAGGACTTTCTCAGCCAGAAGCGGCTAGCCTTAATTGGAATCTCGCGTGAGCCCAGAGACTTATCCCGAACGCTCTTTGGCGAGCTTCGCAAACGCGGGTATGACGCCGTACCCGTCAATCCAGAAGCGGAGGAGATAGACGGTCACAAGTGCTTTGCCCATGTGCAGGATGTTCGACCTCCGGTGGATGGTGCGCTCGTCATGACGGCGCCTGGTGTAACTGCCAAAGTTGTTGAGGAGTGCGCGATTGCCGGCGTTAAGCGGGTCTGGATGTTCCGCGGTGGCGGGCAGGGTTCGGTTAGCCCTGAGGCCTTGAGCTTTTGTCAGGACCACAATATTTCAGTGATTCCGGGCGAATGCCCGCTGATGTTTCTCCCTAAGGGATCGTTGATCCACCGCTTGCACGGGTTTGTCAGGAAAATCATAGGGGCTTATCCGCGATGACCCTTCTTGCAGCTTTCTGAGAACGCCGTTCCGGCTCCGGTTCAGGCCCGGCAAGGTCTAAACTCCGGAGCCGGCGCAGGCTTCCGCGGAACTCACGATAAGTGCGTAGCTTTCGACCGTACTCGCACTGGAAAATCAAACCCTTCACCAATCACTAGCTACCCATCCGTGTCTTCTAGTCCCTTCTCTTAGTTTCGCGGAACGTCATGTTCTTTGCCTTACAACCTGTTTTACGTTTCCAATCGAAAAAAAGTTCAGCATATGATTTAGTGATGTAGTCCGTAGGCTTGACGCCGAGCTCGCGAGCGATGCGATCAATCCAGCGAGACTTGCCTTCGATCTCAGCTAGATCGCCGACAGGTGTGTGATCCAGAACGACATGCCCTTCGCTGTCACTCCATTCAGCGCGAAATTTCTCGTAGACAAACGACGGCGAATATCCTAACGCTCGTAGTATGCTGTCCGTTTCCTTGCCGTCGGCGACACCAGTTTCCAATTCGCCACGTGACTTGTGCTTTCCCAGTTTGACCTTAGCTTTGTGAGTGAGTCGCCACTTCCCGCCGTAGTCGCGTAGCCGCAGGAGTTCGCCCTTGCGTCGCAGCTTCTGCCCGGGAAGGTCGTAGAGGGTGTTGACTTCGTGCGTGGACGGCGTCTCCTCGCGAAATCCCAGAGCGTGCAGTTTCTGCTCCAGCGCTTTCATATCAGAGACGAGGAACTTGACTTCAACTTCTTGGGGAGCGGGCATGAGGGAAGTGTAAATGAAGCCGTCAGCTGTCAGCTCTCAGCTTTGAGCTAAGGCGGGAATGAGAAACCGTTCCCGAACACCGGGTTTATCGGAGTCACGACATCAGGAGCTCGCCGCTGGACGGACGGGCAGCTCCGCGCTATTGGCTGAAAGCTGACGGCTGATGGCTGACAGCTAGGCCTTCAGCTTTCTCTCTCCACCACAAACTCCGGGACCCACAGGAGCACGCGCTTGATTTCGGAGTCGGGAAAGGTGCAGATGGATTCACGGGCTTTGTTACTGAACTCAACGGCTCTAGCGTAGGCGGCGTCGATGGAACCGTTGCGGTTCAAGATCGTGACAATATCGGCAGGGGTGATGCCGTTGAAGCCGCCATTGCTCAGGACAGATTCAATTGTCTTGCGCTCGGCTGGCGTGCAGCGCTCCAGAGCGTGCAGCACCGCCATGGTGGCCTTACCTTCGCGCAAGTCACTGGCGACCGGCTTGCCTAAAATTTCTTCCGACGCAGTGAGATCGAGCACGTCATCGACGATCTGGAAAGCCATGCCGAGGTTACGTCCGTACTCGGCAAGCCGCTGCTGATCGCCTTCGCCGGCATTGGCAAGGATACCGCCCATCTTCATGCAGACCGAGAACAGGCAAGCCGTCTTGCGGTAGATGAGTTCGAAATGTTCGTCCAGCGTGATGGCCTTGCCGAGCCGCTCGATCTGCAGTAATTCTCCCTCGACCATCGCCTGGGTCAGATCAATGAGCGCGTCGAGGATGGCAAAATTGCGTTCCTGCACGGCAATCTTGAAGGCCTGCATGTACAGCCAGTCTCCGGCAAGCACGCACTTGGAATTGCCCCATTGCGTATTGGCCGCGGGGCGCCCGCGGCGCGTCTGGGCTTCGTCAATGATGTCGTCGTGCACCAGCGTCGCAGTGTGGATGATCTCTACCACCGCGCCCAGCCTGATCGCGCCCTGGCCGGTGTAATTCAGCAGCTTGCAGGAGAGCAGCAAGAGTGCAGGGCGTAGGCGTTTCCCGCCACCGGCGCGGAGGTACTCGCCGATCTCCGTGATCGCCCGCACGCTGGACACAGTGTCGCGGCCGAACTCGCGCTCGATGGCCGCCAGGTCATCATGGAGCAGGTCAAACACCTCTTTAGCATTGCGGGTTACGGTCGTATTCAAACAGATTTGCCCCGTCAGTTGGATCGATAGTTCGTGAACTGCATATCAATGCCGAAATCGCTCTGCTTTAGCAGCGCAATAATTTCCTGAAGTGTATCGCGATCTTTGCCGCTGACGCGAACCAGATCACCCTGGATCGCCGCCTGTACCTTTTGCTTGGAGTTTTTGATGAGTTTGACGATCTCTCGCGCCTTTTCGATGGGGATACCTTGCTGCATGCCTACCTTTTGGCGTACGGTCGAGCCCGCCGCGGGCTCAATGGCGCCATAAGTCAGCGCCTTCAGCGAAACCCCCCGCTTCACGAGTTTCCCTTGCAGGACGTCGTTCACGGCCTTCAGCTTGTACTCGTCCGCCGAGGTGAGCACCAGGCCTTCTTTTTCTTCGATCTTGATATCCGACTTCGAATCCTTCAGGTCATAACGCGTATGGATTTCCTTCAACGCCTGCTGCACCGCGTTGGAAACTTCCTGCATATCAACTTTGCTGACGACGTCGAATGATTCAGCCATAAGGTTCAAGTGTAACAAGAGACATGTCGTTTGCCGCAATCGTCAATTGCTGCGTGGCACTCCCGAGTAGGGAAGCGTAGCACCTCAGTTGGATTTTGTAAGCCGGAAAAAGTCGTGGAAATTCGCCGTCGTCTGTAGTCCGATTTCCTCACAGGAAAGACCACGCAACTGTCCGATCTGACGGGCTGTTTCCACCACATACGCCGGTTCATTGCGCTTGCCGCGATGAGGTATTGGAGCAAGATAGGGGCTGTCGGTCTCGACGAACATGCGATCGAGCGGGACCATGCTCGCCGCGTCGCGAATATTCTGCGCGTTGGGATATGTAATGTTGCCGGCGAAGGAGATGATGAACCCTAAGTCGAGCGCGGCCCGGGCGTGCTCAACGCTCCCTGTGAAGCAGTGCAGCACGCCGCCTAGTCCGGTTGTTGCCCAATTCTCTCGAATGAACCGTAACACGTCGTCCCATGCATTCTCACTGTTATCGGAGGGGCGGCAGTGAATGACGATGGGCAGCTTGGCGGCGCGTGCCATGTCCATTTGCTGCAGGAAGACCCGTTGCTGCACATCGCGAGGCGAGTGGTCGTAGAAATAGTCAAGGCCGATCTCACCCCAAGCTATGACCTTGGGTGATCGTGCCAACTGCTCAAGTACATCGAATTCCGATTGCTGGGCCAGTACAGCTTCGTGAGGATGAATCCCCACCGTTGCGTACACCCAGTCGTATTGCTCGGCAAGCTTAATGGCGCAGTCGAATGTGCCTGTCCCCGGTCCGTCCCCATTGCCGATCGCGAGCATGGTGCTGATACCTGCCTGGCTGGCCCGAGCGATGACGTCAGCGCGATCTGCGTCAAAGCGCTTGCCGTCGAGATGGGCGTGGGAGTCGGTATACATCGTAGCCGTCAGTCATGATCTGCGCCTGGGATGTCCCAAGCTATCTTGTTTGCCCTTGCCAGGTGCTCGCCGTTTTGACTGATAGCGGCTGGCTGAAAGCTGACGGCTGCTCTACTTCAGCTTCGCCCCCGCGGGAACATCCTCCAAAAACCCGGCCAGCACTGGTTGGCCATCATCGCCAACGGACGCAGCAACAATCATGCCGTTCGACTCCAGACCTCGCAGCTTACGCGGCTGCAGATTGGCCACGATAACGACCTTGCGCCCAATGAGTTTTTCCGGTTCGTACGCCTTCGCAATACCCGCGACCACCTGCCGCACTTCAGTTCCGATATCAACTTCCAGACGAAGGAGCTTGTCGGCGCCTTTCACCCGCTCGGCAGCTTTCACTTCCCCGACGCGCAACTCGATCTTCAGAAAATCATCGATGGTGATCTGGTTGTTAGCCGCGGCCCCGCCCTGGCCTCCCGTGGCGGGTGTGGTCTTCGCACTAACGATCGCACCGAACTCCGCCGGCGGGGCGCCAGGAGGCGGCGCAACGGCTGCTTGCGTAGCAGGTTGCCCTGGCTGGGAATCCGGTACTGCGTTCGTCTCAGTGGTCTGCGCCGTCTCTGCCGAGCGCTGCTGTTCCATCTGCTGCATCCTTTCAACCGTGCTCTTGTCCGCGCGCGGAAATACCCCTTCGACCTTGCCGAGCCTGGTGCCCAGGGGCAATTGCCCCCAAGCCAGGATTCGCAGGTCCAACTGCCCAATCTCGCCCAACCCCAGCTGCGTCCAAATACGGGCTGTTGCCTCTGGAATAATTGGATGCACCAGCGCCGTGACCACGCGTAGTGCTTCGGCCGACGTATAAAGAATTGTGGCCAAGCGGGCGCGCGAGTCCTTGTCCTCGCGCTCGGCAACCGCCCAAGGCTCGTTTTCAACGATGTACTTGTTAACGGCAGCTACCAGTGACCAAGCCGTCTCCAGGGCACGAGAGAATTGAAACTGCTCGAACTGCGCGTGGAAGTCCGCGATGGTTTGCTGCGCCAGGGCGGCAATGGCCTCATCCGCCGGTGTGCTCTCGCTGGGTGACGGGTAGGGAACTTCGCCGCCAAAATAACGGGTGATCATGCTAAGCGTGCGGCTCGACAAGTTGCCGAGGTCGTTCGCCAGATCGGCATTGAAGCGCTGCACCAGCGCGTCAAAACTGAACGATCCATCCTGCCCGAAGACAATCTCGCGCAACAGGAAATAGCGCAGCGCGTCCCCGCCGAGAGTGTCGAGAATGGTTTCGCTGCGCACGATATTGCCTCGCGACTTCGACATCTTGCTCTCTTCGAACAGCAGCCAGCCATGCGCAATGATGGACTTGGGAAGCGGCAAGTCCGCCGCCAGGAGGAATGCCGGCCAATAAACGCAATGAAAGCGCACGATTTCCTTGCCGATCATGTGCACATCGGCCGGCCAGTAGCGTTCCAGTTTTTCCTTGTCCACGGGATCGTCGGAGCCAAAGCCGATCGCAGTCATGTAATTGGCCAGCGCGTCCAGCCAGACGTAGATGACGTGCTTGGGATCTCCGGGCACCGGAATGCCCCACTTAAACGAAGTGCGGCTGACCGAAAGATCGCGCAGCCCGCTACGCACGAAGGCGATCACTTCATTGCGCCGGGTGTCTGGGCGGATAAAGCCAGGATTATTCTTGTAGAGCTCCAGCAGACTTTCCTGCATTGCAGCCAGCTTGAAGAAGTAATTCTCTTCGTGAACGGTTTCAGTGGGCCGTCCGCACTCCGGGCAGGGAGCACCCGGGCCGGCGGCATCGACGTAAAGTTCATCAAAGACGCAATACTGCCCGCTGTAGGAGCCCTTGTAGATGTAGCCACGCTCCTGCAGGCGGGTGAACATCGCCTGCACCCCGTGAACGTGGCGCGGTTCTGTAGTGCGAATGAAATCGTCGTAGGAAATTTTCATCAGGTCCCACAGCGCACGGAATTCGCCGGAGATCTTGTCTACAAACTCCTTAGGCGAGCAGTTGGCAGCGGCGGCTGAGCGCTCGATCTTCTGGCCGTGTTCGTCTGTACCGGTGAGGAACCAGGTATCCGCACCCATCATGCGTTGGCGCCGAGCGATGGCATCGCACACCACGGTCGTATAGGTGTGCCCGATGTGAGGTCGCGCATTGACGTAATAGATGGGCGTTGTTATGTAAAACTTTTCGGGATTATCCATTCTTCTGGTCCAGGTATAAGCGGATGGCTTCCTGCATCACGGCCTTTAACGGGATGCGATGCTCGACGGCGATAAGCCGGCAGTCTTCATACTCAGGCGCATACTGCGAGACCGCGCCATTGACGTTGGCGACCTTCATGCGCACCTCGCCCCATTGCGTGACCACGGCCTCATACCGCCTCGCCAGCGCATACCGTTTCTCATGACGAGTGCGCACGCCCAGCGTGCTGCTTTCGCGAAACAACAGAGCGCGCAATTTGTTCTCGTGCTCTGGCCGCGCCAGCACCGTCAACACTGTGCCCGGACGATTCTTCTTCATCTGTACCGGCACCGTGAAAACGTCCAACGCTCCTTCGCTAAATGCCAGATCGACGATATAGCCGATCAACTGCGGATTCAGGTCGTCCAGGTTCGCTTCCAGTATGGCGATCTCTTCTTCGGAGTTGTTGTCGTCGGCTGTGCCAAAAGGCGCTTTCGGGGTCTCCCCAATGCTGAGCCGCAGAACGTTGGCATGACCGGAGAAATTGCGGGCACCCGCGCCACAGCCGATCTGCTCCGTTGTCATGAGCGGCCGAGGCCCGAACCTCGAGACTAACACTTTGACGATGGCCGCTCCGGTCGGTGTGACCAGCTCCTTCCGTATGTCGCCGGAATAAATGGGCACCTGCTTCAGGAGTTCAAGAGTGGCCGGGGCGGGAACGGGCATGACGCCATGGGCGCAAGCAATGGTGCCGCTGCCCACATTGAGTGGCGACGCAAGAAACTGGTCAACTTTGAGCGCCTCGGCACCGACAGCGGCGCAGACAATATCCACGATTGCGTCGGCAGCGCCCACTTCGTGGAAGTGGACCTGCTCCACAGGAACATTGTGTACCGCAGCCTCAGCCCCGCCGAGCGCCAGGAAGACTTCACCGGCAGTCCGGCGCGCGTACTCGCTAATGGGAGCAGTGGCGATAATCTGCAAGATCTCGCTCAAGCCGCGGCCATGCCGCTGGTCGTGGGAGTGCTCGTGCGCAGGCTGCGAGGCCGGCTCAGTCGCGCGGGCGTGTTCCTGCGCCCAGAACTCCTCGCGTGGCAAGTCTTTCTGGCCGTTCACCACGACATCGAACTTGGTAGCTGAGATACCGCCCCGGTCAACATGCGCGTGCTCGACCGTCGCACCGATATTCAGGCCGGCAACGGTCTTCTGAAAGAGCTCGAACGGAACTCCGGCATCGAGCAGCGCGCCCAGAAACATATCGCCGCTGATTCCAGAAAAACATTCGAGGTAGGCAATTCGCATGGAGGAGGCTCGGATTCTTCATCATAGGTAACGCTGAAACCAGCGTCAAACCTGCTCCCTTTCCGTGTTTGCTATTCTGTTTGTTCACCACAGATACGCAGAGTCACAAAGAAATACGATCGCAACAACGAAAGCCAAGATCAACAGCATGTATCTGGAACAGCAAAAACAGTTGGCCCACCGCGTTCGCGCCTTTTTGCGCGATAAGTACCAGATCGAGCTGGCCAATATTGTCGTTGAGCAGCCACCGAACGTTGAGTTGGGTGAGTTCGCGCTGCCGCTCTCTTTTGAACTGGCGAAGCGCGTGCGTAAGCCGCCTCGCAAGATTGCCGAGGAGATTGTCGCCGAACTTCCATTGCCGGATGGATTCGAGAAGCTGGAGGTTGCTGGTGCAGGCTACATCAATGCTCGTCTGAAGCGTGAGGAAGCCGCACGAGTTCTCGCCAAGGGCGAGACTACGGCGGTCGAGAGTCACGCTGGCGAGGGCGCAGCCGACGTCAGCGGCAAGATCCTGGTCGAGCACACCAGCATTAATCCCAACAAGGCGGCCCACATTGGGCATCTGCGTAACGCCATCCTCGGGGACACTTTCGTACGCCTGTTGCGGGCGGCTGGGCACCCAGTCGACGTCCAGAACTACATTGACAACACCGGGGTGCAGGTCGCCGACGTGGTGGTGGGCTTCATGTATCTGGAGAAGAAGTCGAAGCAGGACGTCGCTGTCCTGATCGCTTCGACGCCGCGCTTTGATTTTTACTGTTGGGACTTGTATGCCCGGGTCTCGCGATGGTACGAGGAGGACAAAGAACACCTTAAGGCTAGACTTGAAGCATTACATGCTATCGAGCACGGTAACAATGAGATGGCTGAGGTGGCTGAATTGATCTCCTCCGCCGTTCTACGCCGCCATCTTGAGACCATGGACCGTCTCGACATCGAGTACGACTTCCTGCCGCGGGAGAGCGAGATCCTGCACCTGCATTTCTGGGACTCGGCGTTCCAGCAGTTGAAGGAAAAGGGAGTGCTCTACTTCGAGACTGAAGGCAAGAACAAGGGCTGCTGGGTGATGAAGCGGCCTACCGCATCGAAGGATAGCGATTCCGCCCTTTCGCCAGAGGCAGGCGAAAGGATGGGGAGCCCGGGCGAAGAGAACTCGGGTCCAGACGAAGACGCGAAGGTTATCGTGCGTTCGAACGGAACCGTTGGATACGTCGGCAAAGACATTGCCTATCATCTCTGGAAGTTTGGCTTGCTCGGCCTCGACTTCGGCTATCGCAAGTTCTACCGCTACCCGAACAATCACGAGGTCTGGATTTCAGCTGAAGAAGATGGTGAACCCGATCATCCACACTTCGGCAACGTTGCAGCGATCTACAACGTCATTGACTCGCGCCAGTCCGATCCGCAGAACACCGTAATTGAAGCTCTGCGCCTGCTCGGTTACACGGACCAGGCTGCGCACTATACGCACCTGTCGTACGAGATGGTCGCGCTGACTCCGCGCTGCGCCGTGGAGCTAGGTTACGCGGTCAGCGACGAGGACCGGGCTAAGTCGTACATCGAGGTTTCGGGACGAAAGGGGTTCGGTGTCAAAGCCGACGACCTCCTCGATGCTCTGATCGCGGCAGCCAAGACCGAGGTCGATAGCAGGCATCCGGAGCTGGACGAATCCGAGCGCGCTCACATAAGCGAACAAATCGCTATTGGCGCTCTGCGCTATTTCATGCTGAAGTTCACCAAGCAGTCGGTGATCGCGTTCGACTTCAAGGAGGCATTGGCCTTCGAAGGCGAGACCGGTCCCTACGCTCAATATGCGGTCGTGCGCGCTAGCAACATCTTCCGCAAGGCCGGTCTGGATCCCGAGCGGGCGCTCGCAACCGACGTGGACTATGCTCGCTATTTTGCTGACGACAGTGGTACGGAGATCTGGGAGCTATGGTTGCTGGCAGGGAAGAGATCGTTTGTCGTTGAGCAATGCATTGCGACGGCCGAGCCGGCATTTGCCGCCAAGCACGCCTTCCAGCTGGCGCAGCAGTTCAACAACTTCTACCATCGCCATCACATCCTGACCGAAAGCGATGAAGGCCGAAAGAAGTTCCTGCTGGCCACCGCCGCCGTAGTCCGCCGCGAGCTAATCAACGTGCTGGGCGTGATGGGAATCACGGTGCCGACGGTGATGTAGAGGGTTGCAGTGAAATTGAGTGCTGATGGCTGATCGCTGACGGCCTCGTTACCATGAGCTATATGAGGTGCCTTCGCTCGAAGATTGGTCGCTGCCACTATGAACATCCATGATTCCCGGCTCGGTTTGATCGGGAGACATGATGGTGTCGTCGGTGACCGGAACCCAGCTATCGCGGGAGTTGGTGAAGGGGTCCTTGGGCAGCTGCTTAAGATATCCGGCATCGACCAAGTCCTGCAATGATTGCGGGGCCTTCTGCTTGTCAAGAGTATATTGATCGATCAGCGACCTCATGGTGTAGAGGTCATCGCGTAGAGCGGTTTCCTTAGCGTGAAGAATGGACGAAGAATAGTTCGGGATGGCGAGCGACAGCAGGATCACGATGATGCTGATTACCACCATCAGCTCAATCAGGGTAAAGCCGCGTTGTCGTAAGTGCCGGTTCATGGTTGCGCCTGGCAAATCACCACGTCTTGTACTTTGTGCCGTCCAAGCCACTTCCATCAGACTTGGTGTATACATCAAAAACGCTCTGCCCGCCCCAAGAATCCGAATCGGGATCGTCCTGCATAGAGCGTAGACCCCACTCATCCTTGCCGGTCATGGGATCCACTGGAATCCGCCGCAAGAAGCGAATCTTCTTGCCGTTAGAATCCACGCCTTTCACCAGGGTATCGAGATCGGGAGGATATCCCTGGCTGTCGAGCTTGGTTTGAAACGCACCCCGGTCGGCGGCGTCCTTATAGCGGTCGATGGCGTCCCGCAGCTCCCATAAATCCCGGCGCAGCTCACGTTCTTTGTTGCGCTGAATGGTGATGCGCAGCACCGGGGTCGCAGCCGCGGTCAGCACCATCAGGATGGTCATCGCCACGATCAGCTCAACCAGCGTAAAGCCGTTCCTGCGGGTACTCCGGACGACCAGAAACTGGCGCGGCAAGGGCGTGGGACCGGGCGCACTATTTCCGTCTGTCGCGACAACGGGACTGGAAAACTCTAGCTCCACCGCTCTTAGTTTAGTCCTTCCCGGGATCAATTTGGCGTTCAGGCGCAGGCTCGTAAGCATGATTAGCTTCCGTGGGCTTCTGCCGGTTAGACGCCTGTCCTAGTGAACAGTCACAATCGCCTGAGAGCCGCTGGCGGCAACGTTTTGCATGCTGGCGTTCTTCACTCCCGCCCGGTTGACACTCAAGGTTGCCTGGCCCGGAGCCTTCGCCTGGAACGTAATCGTAAACACCGATCCGTCGCCGCTGATGCCCGGGCTGCCCGGTGGCCGTGAAGCGGTCAGCTGCAATATTCCGACCATGCTGTCGTCACGATTCACCAGGGCAACAGTCTGCCCATCTTGTGCCAAGAGCGGCCCGTTCGAAACGTTCACAACCTGCAGTACCCGCGGGTTGTAGATGATCTGGACAGGCACCGAGTACACATTCTGGCCACCGCTCAGGTTGACGTTGACGGTAAACGTGGACCCCACAGCCTGGTCCAGCATGGGCGGATCAAAACTCACGATCGCGCTACCCGGGGGAGCCGAGGCCGTTGAAGGCTGGGTGCTGGTTGGCGGCGTCGCCCCGGCCTGCGGCTGCGAAGGGTTCAATTGCGCAGACGGCGGGTTGCCGGGAGCGCCTGAAGGCTGCGGGCTCCGTGGTGGTTGCTGGTCCGGCGCCTGGTTCATGCCGTGATGCAGGGAGATGGTATTGGCGGTGCCAACGTCAACTGCTTTGACATTACTGTCGTTCAAATCCTGGGCACGGACGATATGCGGGATCAGGATGAAGACGATCTCGTTGTCCTTGACCTCTTTTTGCTCCGAGGAGAATAGCCACCTGAGACCTGGAATCTGAGCCAGGCCAGGAATTCCGGACAGCGACTTGGTCTGGGCGCTCTCCAGAATGCCACCCAGGATGTTGACCTCGCCTTCCTTGAGGCGGATCTCTTGCTCGATCTTACGCTGACCGATCACCGGCTGCTGAATACCGCCGATGTTCTGGTAAGAGTCAACAGCCGAGATATCCATAGTCAGCTTAAGCGTGACCTCGTCCAGGCCGTGCACCCGGGGTGTGATGTCGATATTCACGCCGACGTCGATGTAGTTAAACTGCGTGTTCACCAGAGGGTTAATACCAACACCGCCGATGCCCGGCTGGAACGAGCCGGTCGCGACAGGAACACGTTCACCGATCTTGAGAGAAGCTTTCTGGCCGTCCGAAGCGCGGATCTGCGGCTGCGTGATTAGCTTGCTGTTGCTGTCAGTGTAGAGAAAATTCAGCGTCGTAGACGGAATCGTTACCTGGAAGTTCGTGGCATTGAGGTGTGCCAGGCTGTTCAGGTTGATGCTGCCGGTATTGCCGGTTGACGATGTAACCGTGCCGCCGTTGCCGGCATTGGTATTCACCGTGGTGCTGCTGGTGCTGGTGTTGTTGTCCTGCAACTGTACGGTCACGCTGGCAGGAGGCTGGATGCCGAGATTGCGCAGCTTGTCACGGCTGACCTGCATGATGGCAACTTCCACTACCACCTCAGGACGTCCTTTGTCGAGATCACCGATCAGCTTTTCCGCCATCGCGATCTGATCGGGCGTTCCCCGCACCACAATGGCCTGCTGCGAAGGGAACTGCTGCAGGCGCTGGGTATCGAGCAGGGTGCGCAGAATATTGACAAGATCCTGCAATTCATTGGGCTGCGACAGATTCGTCAGATAAAACGTGCGGATAACGCTTTGCTCCAGTTCCTTCCGCTTGGCTGGGGTATCTCCGGCAACAAAAATCGTATTGGGAGTGACCGGCCGCCAGAACGTCTTTGACTCCAGCGCCGTGATTTCCAGCGCTTCTTCCAAAGTGACCCCGTTCAGGTCAACGCGAATGCGTCGCGAAGTGTAATCAGGATCGAACAAGACGTTAACGCCCGCGAGTTTGCCGATCGTCTCATAAACCGTCTTGGCGTCCTCGCTCAGCTTGAGAGTGATGGGAGTCTGCGAGATGGGCGCCAGTTCGACCGGTCCGGTGGCCTCCTCCATGCGCTTGGTCAGGCCGGATTCGGTCGTCGACGCCGGTGGCGTTGGATTCAGGCTTTTCTGGATCAGCGCACGTGTCTTGTTGGCTTGCTGTTGCGCTATGAAACTGGAGGGATCGATGGCGATCGCTTGCTCGAAATCGGTCAAACCCTCTTGCAGCTTTCCAGCCTTGACCAGCATTTCTCCCTGATGAACGTAGGATGCCGACGCCAGAAAGCGGACGTACTCGAAGGACGCGCGATAGCGCAGGTCCGAAGGCTTAAGCTCGTAGGCCTGATGATAAAAATTGTAGGCCGCAATGTAATCCTGCCGAACTTCGGCAGCTTTGCCCTTTTCATACAGGGCTTTGGCAGCCTTGTCGTTCGACGCGACTGCTGGCAGAACGGCGCCAATCAGCAGCAGCGCCAGGACACGGGTAAACCGTTTCATCAAGTTCCTTAAGACCCCGGGGAATTGTGCCGGAACCCGGCCTTTGTGCGGCCAGAAACTGCCGGATTCCGCAGCGTAAGACTCAGGCTCACGGGCAAACGTGAGCATAGTTTGGCTGCAATTGGGTCTGCCACGTGGCGGACTTCCAATTAACGTAATCGGCGCGATTATAGCATCCCAAAGCATCTCATAGACTGCGCCAATTGCCGTATTCATACTGTGTTAGCATCAAAGATTCGCGCAACTTGCGAAAATCGCCAACGTCATCCCCGCCTAGCGCAAAGACCCCATTCTGCGGTTTCGTGTGATGTAAGGTTTGGGACAAGCGAGGCTTGGGTGCCGGCGTGCTGCGTGCGGTAGTTTATGGCTCGTCAGTCATCTCCCACAGGTCGTCCCGAGAAAGAAAAAAATCCGCGGCGTGATCCCACGGCCAGCGGAGAACGGGACGCGTCGGTCAACCGTGCCGCATCGCACAACTACTTCCTGCTGGAGAAGTTTGAAGCCGGCATTGCCTTGCGCGGGACCGAGGCAAAGTCCGTGCGTGCCGGACGGGCCAACCTCAAGGACGCCTACGGGCTGGTGAAGGATGGGGAACTGTGGCTGATCAACGCGCACATCGGTCCGTACGAACACGGCAACATTTTCAATCATGAACCCCTTCGGACCCGGAAGTTGCTGGTGCACAAGAATGAGCTGAATAAGCTCGTTGGTAAAACTCAGCAGAAGGGGCTCACGCTGATCCCGACGAGACTCTACTTCCGCAATGGTAGGGTTAAAGTGGAGTTGGCGCTGGCCAAAGGCAAGCAGCACTGGGACAAGCGCGAGACGGAGCGGCGCAAGACGGCAGACCAGGAAGCCCGTGAAGCAATCGCACGAAGCAGGAAGACCTAAAGGCATTAGGACTCATGTACGGGCTAATTTCTTAGGGATGGCAAAGCGCATTCTCAAATCACAGATCAAATTTAGAACGGACTACATACGATGAAAACTACGCTTCAGACAACCATACCTTCGCAATTGGAAACCGGGTGCCTCGTCGTACCGGTGCTCGATGCAGCCGCTGAGAACAACGACGGCGACAAAACTGACAAACATTCTCCACAGATTCAGACTGACGACAAAGCTGTGCTTGACGCGGCAGCCGACCTAATCGCCTCAGGAGAAGTCACTGGCAAGATGCTGGAGATCGCTCTCCTACACAAACCGTCGGGGCTGAAGGCCAAGCGCCTGATGCTGATCGGTGGCGGCAAGGCAAAGAGTTTCTCCTCCTACGAGCTGCGCAAATTGTCTGGCGCAGCCGTGCGAAACCTGAAGGCCAAAGACCTTAAGAGCTTTGGCTTCCTGGCACCCGTCGGAGTGGAGGACGCCGCTAAGTCGATCGTCGAAGGCGCCTTCGTCGGTAACTTCGATCCTGATTACTACAAGAGCGATCGCAAGGAGCAGAAGATCGACGAGATCGTAATCGTCGCGCCCAAAGGCGATCAGAAGGCGCTCGAAGTCGCGATGGAGCAGGGACGCGTTATCGGCGAGGCCCAAAATTTCACACGCGACCTGGTCAATGAGCCTGGCAATCGCATGACGCCGACCATCCTGGCTGATCGCGCCAAGAAGATGTGCGACGAGACCGGGCTGAAGTGCGAGATTTACGGCGGCGACAAGATCAAAGAATTGAAGATGGGCGCATTCTGGAGCGTAGCTCAAGGTTCCGACGAAGAGCCGCGCCTGATCGTCATGCGCCACGAACCTGCCGGCGCGCCAGAGAAGCCTGTCCTCGGCCTTGTCGGGAAGGGAATCACCTTCGATAGCGGCGGCATCTCCCTTAAGCCGGGTGAAGGCATGGAGAAGATGAAGTACGACATGGCAGGCGGCGCGGCCATGATCGGAGCCATGCGCGCCATCGCGCAGCTCAAGCCCAACGTGCGAGTGATTGGCATCGTCTGCGCCAGCGAGAATATGCCCTCCGGCAAGGCGCAAAAGCCTGGTGACGTTCAGATCGCCATGTCGGGGAAATCAATCGAGATCATCAACACCGACGCGGAAGGGCGGCTGGTGCTGGCCGACGGCCTGCACTATGCGCGTCAGCTGGGTTGCACTCACCTGATCGACGCAGCGACGCTGACGGGTGCCTGCGTGGTTGCGTTGGGCATGGTCAATGCCGGCATTTTCGCCAACGACGATGATTTCTACGAGCGCTTCAACAAATCACTCCGAAAATCCGGCGAGAAGATGTGGCGCCTGCCCGTGGATGACGAGTACCGCGACATGATCAAGTCCAACATCGCCGACATCGTCAACAGTGCCGGCCGTTGGGGTGGGGCGGTGACAGCAGCTATGTTCCTGAAGGAATTCGTCAGCGATACGCCGTGGATTCACCTCGACATCGCGGGCGTGGCTTGGATGGAGGACAACAAACCTTGGATCGCCAAGGGGCCATCCGGAATTCCGGTTCGCTCGCTCGTGGAGTTCGTGCGCGATCTCGCGGCTGGCAGCGACCAGGCTCCGAGCTAAACGCCCAACAACTCGTGTAGCCAGCTCTCGATGGTCATGCGCATTTCGGTGAGATGGCCCGCGAAGAAGTGGTCTCCGGGCACGAATACCAACTCTTTTGGACCGACCGCTTCTGCAACGAGTTTCTCCAAGGCATCGTGCGGGCCGTATTGATCGCGATCGCCACTGACGAAAAGCTTGGGCTTTGCTGCAATCGTGCAAAAACGAGAAGGAATACAACCTCCCGTCCGCCTCGACGGGCGTGCCGATCGAAATTAAGGCACTCACATCGGGATCGGCGCACGCGGCACGCAGCCCGGTGGCCGCGCCGAAGGAGAATCCGGCGAAGATCACTGGCAACGGGTACTCCTGCTTTAACCAGGACAGCGCGGCTTGTACGTCAGCCACTTCGCCGCGTCCCTCGTCGTGCCGGCCACCGCTTAGACCGGTACCGCGAAAATTGAAGCGCAACACCGGAAAACCGAACGAGTGCAGCGCCTTCATGGCGTGAAATACGACCTTGTTGTGCATCGTTCCACCACCCAGCGGATGCGGATGACACACCAGTGCGGCGTGGGTTGCGGTGGGCGACCCGGCGTTTAGCAGGGCCTCCAGCCGTCCTGCTGGTCCCTCTAGAAAAAATGATTTGATTGCGGTGTGCGAAGAGGGCAACTGTTTCCTGCCTTGTCGCGGATCGGGTTCCGCCGGCTAGCTACGGAGGTGTGGAGCTCAGCCCCGCGGAGGCTCGCTATCCCCCGCGGGAGCTTGTGCGCCTGTGACAAACGAATTGCCACAGAGTTATCACTTTACCTCATCGGCTGAACACCGTCGAATTACTCTTTGGTTATTTGAATGGCTGGTAACGATTAAACTCGCGTGTGCTATGCACAGGTGAAGTTGATGGAAGCGAAGCTTGGTCAGTGCTCGATCTTTTTTCGAGCTTTGCGAGAGCGCAACCGATTAGGTCGGCCGTAGATAAATAGAAGCACGAAGAACCCATAAACCAGGAGCGACCATGACGGGTAGCCAAGCTGGGTAAAATACGGCAGTCCCCAGACGCTGAACGCCAAAGCCGCGACTACTACCATGATTAACCAAATACAATCAGCGCGCTGCATATGATTCCCGTGTTTCCCCCTTTTCTCGCGCTATTAGGCGGGTGGACATAAGCTTAGAAGGCTGCCTTCGAAGAAGCGGTTGTCGGGGCGGACAAAACTTTACAAGTCGTTACCAGGTGTAAAGGACAAAGGAATGATTCGATTCGGAATTGTCGGATTTGGGATGCATGCGGTGAAACGGCTTATGCCGGGATTTGCCAGGGCTAAGCGCTGTCGGGTCACGGCGTTGTCACGGCGCGATTTGCAGCGGGCAAAGGAGTCTGCACGGCAATTTGGAATCAACTATGCGTTTGCGTCCACGGCCGAACTCTGTGCTTGTCCCGAGGTGGATGCGGTGTTCGTCTCCAGCCCGGATGGGCTGCATCACCTCGATGTGCTTGAGGCTGTGCGCCACGGCAAACCCGTGCTCTGTGAGAAGCCGATGGCCATGACTCCACAGGAGGCGCGGGAGATGGTTGAGGCTGCTCGTGCTGCGAGCGTCCTGCTGGGAGTGGCACAGGTGATGCGCTTCGAGGAGAGCGTGAAGTTTTTCCGCGACCATGTGGCCGCAGGGGCAATCGGGCGGCCGATGGTGGCGCGGGCCGATTTTTTTGCTCCCCTGCTGGCCAGCGCGCGGGGGTGGATCAATGATCCCCGCCTGGCCACCGGAGGTCCACTCTCCGACTTGGGAGTGCATTGCGTCGATGCGCTGCGCTTTGTCGTTGGGCAGGAAGTGCGATCGGTTTCGGCCCGGGCGCACTACGATCCCCACTGGGTCGTGGAAGCTTCGGCGACAGCAGCGCTACGGTTCGAGAGCGGGATACTGGGTACGGTATCGGTATCGGCTCGCACGCCGTACCAGACGTACTTGGAAGTGGCTGGTGAAACCGGGGTGCTCGCGTCGGTAAACGCCTTGAACGTAGAGCACCCGCTGACAGTTGAGTTTCGCAGAGGGTTTGAGGTGGTGGAGAGAAGGGAAGTCTCCAACGCGCAGGCTTATACCAAGCAAGTGGAAGCGTTTGCCGCGGCCATTGAAGACGGGCATGAGTTCGACATTCCCGGCGAAGAAGGATTGCGTAACCAGTTAGTGCTCGACGCCGCATTCCGCAGCGTGAAGAGTGGCGTTGTGGAAGTAGTGTGACCGCCATAGAGTCCCGGCGTCCGGCTGCCCGTGAAATCGTTGGAGCGGGAAAGCTCATAGCATTCCCGACCCGATACAATGCTAACGGGGTGAAGGCTGTCACCGGGGCGGCCACAAGAGAAAGAGCTAACGGGCGGCGCGATCAAGCTCGTTTGACCTCGGTACCCCAATTAACCAACTAAGAGAGAAATCTCATGAAAAACTTCTTGCTTCTCGTCGCGGTGTTGTCTCTCAGTGCGTTGTGCACTGCGGGTGACGGAGGGCCGGCACCGGTGTGCCCTCCCGGAACAGATTGCAGTGTACGTATGCCTGGTGACTCGCCTGGTGATAGACCGTTGTGCTGCAGCCTGTACCCTCCCCGTGTAGATCGAACATTCGGAGACATCGATACGCAGGATAGAACCCTAACGCAGTTCCCGGTTGTGTCCCGAGCTGCCTCTCCTCGAAAATCACAACTTCAGACGGGTGACGACAGCCGGCGGCTGGTGCGGAGAACAGCCAGCAGACCCGGGCTAGATTCCGGGAGTTAAGTATGTAGTCGCCCCCTTTGGGCGAGGGGGGCGCGGAGTTTCCGCTGTCGCCTCTGGTGACGAAGGCTTTAGTCCGTTGACTCGCTTGGCTCGGGATGATGCGGGAGCGCCGGCGGCATCTCCGAGACGTTCCACGCCCATGCTGCCAGAAACGCTGCGCCCTCATTGATTTGGTCGGGAATCACCTTGTCGAACGTGTCGGTCTGGCTGTGATGGGCTTCGCGATAGTGGGCGGGCAGCTGCAGGCAAAAGTATGCCGGCACGCCCTTGTTCAGAAACTCCACATGGTCCGATGAGCCGAAGTAGCGCGTCGACAACGGCTGAAGATCGAACACTTCCTGCAGCGGCTGGTAGATTTCGTGCATCAGCGGCGCGGTTTCCCAAAGGCTGTTCAGTGAGATGCTGAACACCTTGCCGGTACCGGTGTCGAGGATGAGCAATGCGTCGATCGCAGGTATTTCGGCTGCATGGTTCTTGAGGAAGGTTTCGGCCCCAATTCCTCCCTGCTCCTCGCCGGTAAACAGGACGAAGGTGATGGTGCGTTTCGGCTTCCATCCCAACGCCTGCAAGGTCCGTGCTGCCTCCAGCGTGGCCATAGCTCCGGTGCCGTTGTCGAGCGCGCCTTGGCCGAGGTCCCACGAATCGAGATGTCCGCCGACGATTACGCGTTCTTCGGGGTGCTCGCTGCCCTTGATTTCAGCAACCGTAATGGAGGCGGGCACCGGTTTGTCGCTGAAAGTCTCCTGCAGGTTGGCTTTCATGGTAACCGCGCCCGCTTGCAGTAAGCGATAGATGAGGTCGTAATCTTCGTGGGTCAGGAACGCTGTGGGTACCTCGGTGGGAGCATACCGATTGAAGCCGCCGCCCATGTTGTAGAGGCTGTCCGGCATCCCGCTATCAGCAAGCACTAACGCCGGCCCTTCTGCGGCTGCTTGTTTCAGGAGTTGCTGGCGCTCGCGCCAGCTCAAGCGGTCGGGCTTAGGAACACCGCGCTGCGGAGCGATGACAGCATCGTAGGCATTCTCCGGGTTCGGATCCTCCTGCGAAAGGTCATACGGCTTGCGCAGCATCACAATTGCCCCTTTCAACTTGCCTTTGAACGGGGCGAGATCGGAGGCTTTGGTGAGGTCCAGTGCAATGACGCGGCCGGTGATTTCGCCCTCCGTCGCCTTGCTCCAGCCGAACCCATGAATGCCGATGCGGCGCTGGATGGGGCTGGTGATCTCGGCAGTCTCCATCCCACGCGTCCAGCCATGAGCAATCTCTGTGGTCTCGAGATGCGCCTCAAGGTGGTAATCCTGAAAACGCTTGCGCGTCCATGCGCTAGCTGCTTGCATTTGCGGCGAACCAGTGAGGCGTGGGCCAATCTGGGTGGTAAGAAACTCCAGGTTCTTCATCAGCTCGGAGTGCGCCTTCACCTCGTCGGCGATTTTCTGATCAGCATCTTCCATTGCCTTGCGATAGGCGTCGCGTTGTGCGCTGGTGCGTTCGGAAGCTTGGGGAGCGGATGGAACCGCTGTTTGCGGAGTAGGTTCCTGAGATTGCACCAGCAATAAGTTGCAGAATGGAAGTATTGCGAATGCCAAAAACCGGCGACGAATTCGAATCATTGCACCTTCCTCGCGATGGACCGCCAAACTTTTGATCATAGCGTTTGCGCTGTGATCATACTAGCCGAGCTCGAATGTCCTGTATGCTTAGAGATTCTGCATGTTAGAGAATTGGTTACAGCGCCTTAAGTCTTCCCAACTCCTGACGAAGTCACTCCACGCAATCGTTCTTGCCCTCTTGCTGTGCGGGTCGGCGTGGCCGCAGGCCAGTTCCACCCAGCCACAGCCATCGACCTCACCGAATACCCAGCAAGTTCCTGAGGCTGGCGTCACAGTCCAGGACCAGCAGCAGGCGGACACGCCGTCTGCCGGTCAGCAGCCCGAGTCAAAGACCCGCATCACCAAGGCGCAAGCCAAGGAACTCTTCCGCTCGGTGGATGAAATCCTGGCTTTCGCCAGCCAAGACACCGGCCTGCCGATCCAGCACAAGGTCAAGCGCAACCTGATCACTAGCGAAGCGGTGGAACGGTACGTCGAGAAGCGGATGAAGGACGATAAGGACACGCAGCGGCTGGAGCAGTCGAGGCTCGTGCTGGAGAAGTTCGGACTGCTTCCACCCGGCTACGACCTGCACTCCGAGTTTCTACGCCTTCTAGGCGAGCAGGTAGCCGCCTATTACGATCCGAAATCGAAGAGCGTCAACCTGCTCGACTGGGTGCAGCCAGAAATTCAGAAGCCGGTATTGGCGCACGAGTTGACCCACGCGCTGCAAGACCAGAAGGTCGATCTGGAGAAATGGGAGTTGGCCGGCGCGAAAGACGGCGCGCCACTACCGGATCAGCAGGAAGAAGTTGTCGAGGAAGCGCAGGCCGCGCGCCAGTGCGTGACCGAGGGCCAGGCGATGGTGGTGCTGCTCGATTACACGCTCGCTCCTTTGGGCAAGAACATACTGACCGCGCCGGACATCGTCGACGCCATGCGCGCGAGCATGTCCGACAACAAGGACTCCCCAGTGTTCGCCGCGGCCCCATTGTTTCTCCGGGAATCCCTGGTCATGCCGTATACGTTTGGCCTGGAATTTGTCCGTACGGTACTCACCAACCGAGGCAAGGACGTGGGCTATTCCGGGATGCTGGAGCATCCTCCCATTGACACTCGCCAGATCATGCAGCCTGAGACTTACCTGCTGAAGCAGGACGTGCCGCCGCTTACGATTCCCGATCTCGACCAGCTGATCGCGCCGAACTACGAGCGTTTCGACTTTGGCGGCATGGGCGAGTTTGACGTCTATCTGCTAGCCAAGCAATACAGCCAGGAGGACGTGTCCAGAAACTACTATCCCCATTGGCGCGGTGGATACTATTTCGCTGCCCACGCCAAGTCGGCGCCTAAGAACCAAATAGCGATGCTGTACTTTTCGCGGTGGGATTCTCCGGGCGCGGCACGCGATTTTGCCAAACTGTATGCGGATTATCTTCCCAAGCGTTACAAGAAGGCCGTTTTGCAGCCGGCAACAGCGGCAAACGGAAAAGCTGCGGCCGCAGAAGATTTGACGCTATTTTCCTTCGAGACGAACGAGGGTAAAGCCACACTGGAAGTGCATGGCAACGACCTTCTGATCCTCGAAGGCTACGATGACAAAGTTTCGGAGAAAGCCCGCGAAGTGCTGCTGCAGGGAATGTCGTTGCCGGAGTCTGCTGGAAAGAGCACCAAGTAGAACGATGCCGGGTCGTCACCAAGGCACAGGAATTGAGGCCGAATGAGCCTGCGAAGTATTTCCGTTCGGACGGATTGGCAGTGTCTCGGTAACGTTTCCGTACGGCCTCGGAAGCAACCAGCCAAACGAGCGGGTATCCAAAGAAGTAACCGCCTCGTGCTTGTCACCATCCGGTGTGACAAAAGTATTACAAACGGAATTCAATTCCGTTGTTAGTCTGGGAGCGGCTCCTAGACCAACAATCCACAGGGATCCATCGACAACAACTCAGGGGAGAAATGACCGGAGAGAAAAAGAATATTAACTGGCTCACCACGGGCTTCATGCTTGCGTTTCACATCGGCGCCATCGCCGCCTTATTCATGTTCAGCTGGAAGGCCTTATTTGTTGGGCTCTTTGTGTATTGGGTTGCGGGAAGCCTCGGCATCGGCATGGGCTATCACCGTCTGCTTACCCATCGTGGTTTCAAGTGTTCAAAGTGGCTGGAATATGTTCTAACGGTCTGCGCCACGCTGTCGCTGGAGGGTGGACCGATTTTCTGGGTGGCCACGCATCGGGTCCATCATCAGCTCACCGACAAACCGGGCGATCCGCACTCTCCCCGCGATGGCGGGTTCTGGGCGCACATGGGCTGGATTCTTACCGGCCAGACCTTCCACAACAACAGCACCGATCTCCTCGCCTACGTTCCCGACCTTCGCAAGGACAAGTTTCATATCTGGATCAGCAAGTATCACTGGGTCCCTTTGACTGTGCTGGGGATATTCCTGCTGCTCGTGGGCGGATGGGCAGTCATGTTCTGGGCCGTCTTCCTGCGCACCGTGTGGCTGTTGCACTCCACCTGGTTCGTGAACTCGGCCACGCACATGTGGGGTTCCAAGCGCTTCGCCACCGATGACGACTCGCGCAACTTGTGGTGGGTGGCCTATCTCGCCTTCGGCGAAGGCTGGCACAACAACCATCACGCGCACCCGCAATCGGCGCGCCATGGCCTGGCCTGGTATGAATTCGATATGAACTGGTACGGCATCAAGACACTGGAAGCCCTGGGGCTCGTCTGGGATGTCAAGCTGCCAAAGTTGGGATCATCCCGTATCAAGCCGGTAGTGGAGCAGGAGCCTGCGTTGCAGCCGCAAGAGGAACTGGTCGGCGTGTAGTCTCAGTTCAGTCGGAATTCGACAAGGACGGCGTGACAACGCCGTCCTTTTTCTGCAGGCAAGTTTCATCGGATCGGACGAATCCCGGCGAAGAGGTTAAGATTAAACCGGAGGGGTGAGCCGATGAATGTGGTCAACCGGGGTCCCGACAAGATCGCCGTCCAGCGCATCTTGTTTCTCGCTTTTCTGTGCGTCGTTACAGTTGAAGTATTTGTGACTAGTCCGCTATCCGTTTGGGCACAGAAGCAAGAGATCGTTTGGAGTGCGCAAGAGAAGCCGATCGCGGAGCAGATCCATGGTTTGCGAAAGTTGCCGGATGACGTGAGGGCGACCACCACGAGGGAGTTGGCATTGCAAATCAGGCAACTGCCTGCGACGCCGAACAAACTTCGGCTCGCCACAGGGCTGGCAAACCTGTCGACCGAGGGTGACTTCGGCCATCAAACACTCCAGGAAGTCGCGACCACCCTAGCCGACACCCTGCGGCAGCAACCGGTCCTCGATGAGAAGGGCCAACCGGCCGCGCCTTACGTCGAACTGGCGCAACTGGTGCGCTACGAGCACGTACAGACGTCGCTGGACGTTCCGCAGTTCAAGGCGGCCATGGCGAAGCTTGAGGCCGATGATCAGCGCCGGCAGACTTTGGATTTCACACTCACCGATCTGCAGGGAAAAACATGGTCTCTGCGCGATCTGAAGGGAAAGGTAGTACTGGTGAATTTCTGGGCGACGTGGTGCCCGCCTTGCCGCAAAGAGATGCCCGATCTCAATACGCTCTATCAGCGATTTAAAGATCAAGGCTTCGTGATCCTGGCCATTTCTGATGAAGAAGCTGACAAAGTGAAGCCCTTCATTGCCGAGCGGAACATCAGCTATCCTGTCATGCTCGATCCCGGTCGAAAAGTGAATGAGCAGTTTCAAGTGGAAGGAATTCCGAAGAGCTTTGTCTACGACCGTGACGGAAAACTCGTCGCGCAGTCCATCGACATGCGAACGCAAAAGCAATTTCTGGAGATGCTGGGGCAGGCGGGATTGCAATAGCACCATGGTCACTGCGATTCTGTAGTATCCACAACGCCGGCAAGCTGCGTTATTGCCTTTCATCCATTTGGGCTTGGGAGCTGAAGTGACTTCAGTTCGGTCGAAATCTAGGCAGCAGAGTCGAAAGGGAACTCAATCTCCACCGGCCGCTGGTGTACTTGCTTCGGACAAGCGACGAACCTGGGTTCTGGCTCTCATTCTCGCGGTTGCGACGATTGCCATTTACTACCCTGTCAGCCACCATCCATTCGTCAATTACGATGACGACGCTTATGTAACCGAGAACGCTCATGTTCAGTCCGGCCTAAGCTGGGATACGGTGCGATGGGCGTTTACTACCTACGAATTCGTCAATTGGCATCCGCTGACATGGATTTCTCACGCCCTGGATTACCAGATGTTTCAACTGGATCCAAGCGGGCATCATGAGACCAGTGTCGTGCTGCATGTATTCAATGCCCTGTTGCTGTTCTGGGTATTGCTGCGGGCGACGGACTCGGTCGGCCCTAGCTTTGTAGTGGCGGCGCTGTTTGCTCTTCATCCCATCAATGTCGAATCTGTAGCTTGGATCTCAGAACGCAAGAACCTGCTGAGCACCCTGTTTTTCCTGCTCGGGTTAGGCGCATATACGCTGGTACGCCCGCAGAGCCAAGCGTTGCACGTTACGCTGCGGTTGCGGCATTCTTCGCGCTTGGCTTAATGGCCAAGCCGCAGGTAATTACCTTTCCCTTTGTGCTCCTGCTTTGGGATTATTGGCCGTTGCAGAGGATGTTTGCCGAGCGCACCGAGCCGTCACCCGGGAAATCGATAGCGACTCCTGGAAAGACGCTCTCGTGGCTGGTGTTGGAAAAGCTCCCTCTTTTTGCGATCTGCGCTGTTAGTGCGGTGATCACCGTGCGAGCGGCGCGCACCGGTGGAACGCTCAGCGGGATCTACTTCCATCCGTTCTCGATGCGACTGCAGAATGCCATTCTTTCCTACGTCTGGTACGTGAGGAAGATGTTCTGGCCTTCGGGCCTGGCACTCTACTATCCGTATCCCAGCCGGGGTTCCATTGTGATGTGGCAGGTGATCGCGGCGCTGGCTTTTCTGCTCGCCGTCACTGCTCTTGTCATCGTCTGCCGCCGTCGTCGGTATCTTCCCGTGGGGTGGTTTTGGTTTCTCGGGACTTTGGTGCCCGTGATCGGGCTCACGCAAGTGGGCATCCAGGCGATGGCTGATCGTTATGCGTATGTATCGTTCATCGGTCTGTTCATCATGATCTGCTGGGGGATAGCGGAGTGGGCTAAAGAGAGGCAGCATTCCCGAGCGCAGCATTGGCCGCTGTCAGCGCCGTGGTGTTGCTGACACTGGCCGTAGTAAGTCACCGCCAGGTTTCCTATTGGGACAACAATGTCACGCTCTGGTCGCATGCTGTCGAGGTGACCAAGGACAATTACATGGCCGAGGACCACCTGGGTGGCGCACTGCTGGCGGACGGGCAAATGGAAGCTGCAATGCCGCACTTCTATCGGGCAGTCGCGATCAACCCGGATGACCCTGACGGTAATCTCAATATCGGCGGCTACGAGCAGCAGCAACGGAATTTCCCGCAAGCCATCGCGCAGTACAGGAAGGTGATCAGCGCCACACAGGAGTCGGCCGTGGTCGATGCCGTAGTGCGCGCAAAGGCATTCAACAATATGGGTTATGCCTACCGCGAACTCGGCGATTTGCCCCACGCTCGAGAGAGCTTTGAGGCTGCGGTAGCGTTAGATCCACAATATGCCAAGGCATGGATCGGCCTGGGCCTGGTCGATCAAAAAACCGGAAGCCTGGGACCCGCGATTCAGGCGTACACGCAGGCCATGAAGCTCCAGCCCTCCGATTGGGGATATCTGCTGCTCGCGCGCGCCCTGGAGCAGAGCGGCGAAAACGCCGCCGCCCGGACGGCCATTCAGCAAGCCCAAGGCATAACCCGCAACCTTGAAAAAGCCCAGCGCGGCGTTGACCAGCTTCTTGCGCAGTAGAGGACGCGACGCCGCACAACCGCGTTCTCCTGCATTCCGCGGTGCTATCCTCTTCTCGTCGCCCCATGCGCATCAGCAGCCGAAAAACAACGATCGCGTTCTTTATCACGCTGGGTGTATGCGTGGCTGCAGCGACAGCGGTCCTCAGCACCAGTTGGATCATTCTCAATTGGCGGGAGATCGTGCCCCTCATCCTGGGCGTCCTCTTCTTCGGCTTCATCATCGCCGGGGTAATTCTCAATACGATCTTTCTGGTGCGCGAAATACGCCGCAACGAACAGCAGGACAGTTTTCTCAACGCGGTCACTCATGAGTTGAAGACGCCGATCACCTCCATTCGCCTCTATCTGGAAACCCTGCAGAAGCGCAATGTGGACGAAGAGCAGCGCCGAGAGTTCTACCAGGTCATGCTCGATGACACCCAGCGCCTGATGGGCACGGTAGAGCAGGTATTGCGCGCGGCGCGCGTGGTGCAGAAGAATGCCTTGCTTTCGCGTAGCGAAGTTGAGCTTGGACCACTGGTCCAGGACACGCTGGACCTGGCACGCTCGCGTCATCACTTGCCTCCTGAGGCAATGGATTGGGCGACTGACGGCCGGCCCGCCGAACGCCTCACGGTCATGGGCGATCACGAGGAGCTGGCGACAGCCCTGTCCAACGTCTTCGACAACGCGGTCAAGTATTCTCAGAAGGGCCCGGTGATTCGAGTTGAGGTGCTTACGCCCGATCTGCGACATGTGCAGATTCGAGTCCGGGACAACGGTATTGGAGTATCTCGTGGCGAACTGAAACGCATTTTCAAGCGCTTTTATCGCGTGCTCACGCCCTCCGCAACCCAGGTGAAGGGCAGTGGTCTGGGGCTGTTCATCGTGCGTGCCATCGCGCGCCGCCACGGTGGTAACGCCTACGCGGAGAGTGAAGGCGCGGGGCTGGGCACGACCGTCACCATTCAATTGCCGAGGAACTCGCAGTGAGCGAAATATTGCTGGTCGAAGATGAGGAGCATCTAGCCCGGGGGCTGAAGTTCAATCTGGAAGCCGAAGGCTATCCCACCCGGGTTACCGGCGACGGTGAAACCGCGTTGGACTTGTTGCTCACACAGCGCGAGGAGTTTGACCTGCTGGTGCTGGATGTCATGTTGCCCGGCAAGGACGGTTTTGCCGTTGCCACTGAACTGCGCAAGGCCAACCACTACATCCCCCTGCTGATGCTGACGGCACGTGGTCGTCCAGAAGACGTACTGAAAGGCTTCGCATCCGGTGCCGATGACTACCTGCCTAAGCCGTTCGATCTTGCCATCTTGCTGGCGCGGATTCGCAGCCTGTTGAGGCGCCGCGACTGGAGCCGCACCCTGCTCACGGATCCTCCAGCAGAGGTAAGGGTGGCCGAGCCTGAAGACGCAGCAGGTTTGCGCGAGTTCGATGTGTATACGTTCGCGGGCAAACAGGTAGATTTTGGAACATTGGAGCTGCGAGCCAACGGCAAGGTGTTTCGCCTGACCCTGATGGAAGCAGAGCTGCTCCGGCACCTCATTCGCAACAGCGGAAGGATTGTGTCGCGCAAGTCGATTCTCGAAGAGGTATGGGGATTGCATGAAGACACCGACACGCGCGCGATCGATAATTTCGTGGTGAGATTGCGGAAATATATCGAGAAGGACCCGTCGCGCCCTCAGCACCTGCTTACCGTGCGCGGAGTTGGCTACCGCTTCCTGCCCACGCCAGCCGGCGAGTAGGGCTCGCGCGGGAAGAATTCTTGCCGCTGCTAGTCCCCGAGTCTCCTGTGGGCGGTCACTGCCCCAGCCAACTCCCGTTTTGATACGGTTGACCCTTCGCACTGTGAGCTTTGTCATTGTTTCCGCCATAAATGCTGGCGTAAACTGCACCCGCAATCATCTGGTCGGGGCACATTCCCCGCTCGTGCGCGAGCCCTTAGGAGGATTCTTGTTCAGGAAACTTCGTGTGACTCTGCTTTTCCTGGCGATTTGCGTCTTGTCAGGACTTCCGTTGGTTTCGCAGGACAACGTGCGGCTGACGGTGAGCGTCAGCAGCGGCGATGCCACGCCCATCCGCGATCTAAAGAAAACCGATTTCACCGTACAAGATGCTGGTAAGCCGCGGACCATCGACGGCTTTACTGGTCCCGGACAAGCGGTGGTTGCGCCTCCCCAGCTTCAATCGGGTCAGTTCACGAATGCACCCGATGTCACTCACTCGGGAGCTATCTTCGTCGTTCTCGACACTGTTCATACCCGCTATATCGACGAGCGCGACATGCGAGGGCTGATCCTCAAGTTCATGGCGCGTGCAGCCGAGTCCAAACATGCTGTGACCCTCGCGATTCTCAGCCCGAAGGGCCTTACCGTCTATCACGACTACCGCTCCGGCCCCGACGTACTACAGGCGGCGCTCATCAAGGCGGGACTAGGAGGGATGAAGGGAGCGACTCCGCCCGCTGGTGTCAACGACTCTCTGGCGACCGCCGAGGCGGCCCGGCTTACCGCCTTCAGCAAGGGAGATCTTTCCAATGCAACGCCGCCGGAACAACTGGTGCGCTCCATTGCGGAGATGCCCATGGTGATGTTTCAAGACATCGGTCATGCGGCCTATGGGCTGCCGGGACGCAAAGCGCTGGTTTGGGTCACTAATGCTGTGCCTTTTGACGTCGACCCCAAGACATTCGACTTCATGTCACCCAAGGAGAGCAACCGCGGTGTCGACGTGAACGGGTCCGCATCCGGCGGAACCAAAGACGTCTTTAGCAGCGATCAGGTGAAGAAGCTCATACCACTGTGGCGAGCCAGTATGCGGGCGTTGTTCGACGGCGGCGTCGCAGTATATCCGGTAGAGGCGCGAAATAGTTTTTCTGCGGCCAGTGACACCCTTATTCAAGGAAGGCTGAAGCTAGTTGCAAAAGCGACCGGAGGTAAGGCCTTCTATGGCGCGAACGATCCCTTTCCCGAAATCCTGCAGATCAGCAATGGCAATGTTGGCGGGTACGTTCTCGGGTTCGCGGGTGACGCCAACTCAAGCCATGAGTTCCATCGCTTGCAAGTCAACGTCAGCCGCTCGGGCGTGGAAGTCAATGCGCCTGAGGGATACTTTCCGCCGGAGGGCGCCCTGAAGCCTCATGCCGGGGAAGATGTAAACCTTGCCTTGCAATCGCAGCTGCCATACACCGGAATTCCGTTCACGGTCACCTTCACCGGTACGGACGATGCTGCGGGTAAGAAAAAGGTCAACATGACGATTTCTCTTACCGGCGACACGGGTGTGCTGAACGAGACCACGCGCACCGTCGATGTCCTGGTGATGGCCGTGGCCAAGGACCCCAAAGGCGCGACGGTGGGCAAGCTGAATGAAGGCGCAGGGGGACAATTTCCACCCGAGGCCGTCGCCCAGATCAAAGAGATGGGCTTCCAACTGAAGCGGTCGATTGAGGTGCCGGCGGGAGACTTGACACTCCACTTCGTTATCCGCGACAACCAGAACGGGCGCATGGGCAGTCTCATTGTCCCGCTGAAGGTACAGTAAGGCCAGAGCCGACGCGATCATCCGTGCTCAGTGGCCAAACTTCAAGACGGTGATGTCCTTGAATTGCCATACCTCGGGTGCTCCAAACACGGACTGCAATTTGGCTGCGACGGCGGGAGAGTCGTCCGCCAGATTGTCCCGGTCAGCGCCTTCGCGCCGGATCATCACCCATGCATGACGGAATTGACGCGAGTCAGAACTGAGGGCCTGTAACAGGGTCCGGTCATTGTCTCCCACGCCGTAATAGGGTTGCGTGAACAGGTGTAAAACCGGCGCGTGTGGATCGAGCTGGCGATAGTAATCGAAGCCGACAATCGCATAGAACGGATAGATCACCACTGCATCCCCGGGCTGGGCCGAAGCGAGAACCACTTTGGTAGCGTTCCGCCAGTCTTCTCGCGGCTTGCGATAGCTCAGGACAAGCGTCGGAATTGAGGTCAGGCATAACGCAATCACCAGCCAGACACCCAGCCGCCGTTTGGGCAGCGCGGGCACTCCACGTCCCGCCAGCATGACTGTGCCGGGAAGACCGAAGATCATGTACCTCTGAACAAAAATGGGGTGGCGTAGCGATACGATCGCCGTGAGCAGGACCGGCACCACCCCCCACGAGATGACCAGCATTCCTCGCCAGTAGCTGCCGGGCGTAGATTCATCGTCTCGCTCGCGCCGGATGGCGATCACTGCTGCGATCCACAGGACCGCAGCCAAGACGATTTTTTCGCCGCTTCCGCCCAGGAAGAGGGCGACATGCAGAAGCTGCTTGGGAGTCGGCTTCGGCATCCACGGAAAGGTCATCGCTTGAGGCGGGACCCGAAGCACGTAGGTGAGTCCGGGCGCCGCAATGGCAAGAATCGCGAGGCCGTGTAAGACCAGGCGTCCCCAAGGCGTCGGCTTCCTGTGGAAGAACACCGAGCAAGCTTGCGCCACCAGCACCAAAGCGGCGAAATAGTGACTGTACACGGCGAGGACACTAACAAGCGTCCACAGGGCCCAGTCGCGTTCACGGTTCTGCTCCACGGCGCGAACGAAAAACCACGATGACACCAACACCAGCAAAATCGTCATCGTGTAACTGCGCGCTTCCTGCGAGTAGTACACGTGCGTGGGGCTGAAGGCCAGGATTGCGGCCGAGGCCAGCGCCGACGGAACACCCACCAGTTTCCGCGCCACGAGGTAGATCAACGGAATGGAAGCAATTCCAAAGATGGCAGCAGGAAGTCTGACCCAGAATTCATTCTGGCCAAGGTGCAGCCAAAGCCGCATCAACAGGAAGAACGCCCCCTGAAAGCTGGCCTCGCCATACCACCAGACATGGACGAAGTGCGGCCATTCCATCCGTGCCAGGGTTACCGTCGCACCTTCATCCAGCCACAGGCTCTTCGTGCCCAGGTGAAAGAGACGAAACCCCGCCCCGGCGAGCGTTACGACCGTGAGAAACAATAATCGGCCGCGACGCGTAAGCTCGGGAAGCTGCAAGCGCGATGGCTTCGGTTCAGGATGGACGAGCGGACGCTCGCTAGCGGCGGGCATAGCCACCAATCTTACAGCGCCCGATGGTGTTTCACCGCTGGTAGAACTAGTGGGCAGTGTCCTAAAGTTGCGTTGCTGAATTATTGCAGTAGTAAGCGGTTGCTAATACCGCGCAGGTTTACCAGGTTGACCAATGCTTTCTCAAAGAAGCTGGACAGTCACAAGGCCGCTTGCGTCCTGCACTTTGCCTATTACAACTTCTGCCGGATGCACAAGAGCCTTCGGGTAACCGCGGCGATGGAAGCGGGTCTAACAGATCATGTATGGACCACTAAAGAGCTTTTGTCAGTTCTGGACTTCGGACGTTAAAGATCACAAGCGTGGCCTTGCGATAACGACGGCTCTCGTTCTGCTCGGGTATGCTGGCGCTGCCAGTTACTACGCCTATCTGCTGGGGTTCAACATACGACACGAATGGGCGTGCCCGGTATGCCTTCACATCACTTCATTTGGAGAGCCACGAGACAAGTTCATTGGTCGTACGATTGGACTCGGAACCGTGAATGCGCTTCTGTTCTTACTGCTTGGGTGGCTGCTTATCGGATTGCTCAAGATTGTGCGGCACTTCCGATCAACGCAGATTTAGGACACTGCCAACTGGTGCAGCGATCAAGATCGTGCGGAATTCAAAGAAGCTCTACCTTGCCCGTGCGAGTACCAGGGTCACATCGTCCGGCTGCTCGCCGCCGGCTATCCAGTCGGTAACTGCACCGGTCACAATGTCGCTGATGCGCGCCAGCGGCTGATCGCGATGCCGCTGGATCAACTCAATCAGGCGCTCCTCGCCGAATTCGCCAAACTCATTTTCGGGCTCGGTAACACCGTCACTGTAGGCAACGAACACATCCCCGGGTTCCATGCGGATCGTGCTTTCGTCGTAGCTCATGCCATCGAACAGACCCACGACGGTGCCCGAGGTATCCAGGCGTCTGACCTGTCCATTGTTGCTGAGCACGAGGGGCGGAAGATGTCCGGCATTGGAATAGGTGAGGGAGCGTGACGCCGCATCGTAGCATCCCAGGAACATCGTCGCGTACTTCTCCGTCGGCGTGCTGCGGTAGAGCTGATAATTCAGGGTGGCCATCAATAACCCGGGAGCGAGTTCGGAATCGCTGCTGCCGTCGCCGCGATAGTACATGGGCAGGGCGCTGTTCGTGGACATGCCGGCATCCAGAGCGACCGACGCCAGCGTTCGCTCGGGTTCCAGCGAGTAGGCGCGGACAAACGCGTGCACGGTGGCCATCAGCAAGGCTGCCGAAATACCCTTGCCGCTAATATCGCCTACCGCCAGCACCAGCTTGTCTTCGCGCAGCGGAATGAAATCGTAATAGTCGCCGCTCACGGTCCGCGCCGGACGGCAGACTCCATGTACCTCCAGGGAAGCCAGGCCAGACAGGTCAGCGGGGAAGAGCAGGTCCTGCACCTCGTGTGCGATCGCCAGTTCGCTTTCCAGCCGTTGCTTCTCTTTTTGCTCGCTCATCAAGTTGGAGAGCGACTGGGTCATCGAGTTGAACGAGCCCTCCAGAGCGGCCATCTGATCGTTGGTGCGCACTTTGATGCGGTAGGCCAGGTCGCCCCGGTTCACGTGTTGGGTCGCAACGTACAGGTCGGAGACGGATTTGGTGATGCTGCGGCTCAGGCGCATTCCGATGAACAGGGCTATCAACTCGATCACCCCGAAAAAGATCGCAATGCCGACAAGAACATCGAGGAATATCCCCGCCTTATCTCCGACGGCGCTGAATAAGGTGGCGTAGAGCATCGACGGACGCGTATCCACTTGCACGAGCCCGATCAAGGATTTCCCAGTATGCCAGTCGATGGCATTGAATGTAGTTCCGAACGGAAAGTGCCAATCAAAACTGTTTGCTGCAGGCGGCACGCGTCCGGCCTCTACCCTCGCGCCTCCCACCCCGGTAGCCAGGTTCACAGTCGCATGCGAACTTCCTACGTCGATGCTTAGCTTGTCCTGATCCGTTGCTGAAGAGGATTTCGGGGAGCGACTGGCGGTAGTCGATGCGGTATCCGGCTCAGGCTTCGCCTCCTCATCTGGAGGGAGCAGAGTTATCGATCCCAACTGTGAAGTCGCCGTGCGCAGAAGCTGCGGCGTGACGGGCACATCGGAGATTACGGTCAGGTGATGAGGACCGGCCTCCACACGTTTCACGACGCGAAGGTGCAGCCGCTTTCCGTCCAGCACAAATCCCGCGAAATCTCCCTGGATTGCGTCGGATCCACGAACCGGTTCGATTCCCGAAGCTGGCCGACCTGCTGCAAGCACGAAGGGCTTATCTCCGTCCCAGACACTGACCACGCGATTGCGGAAGTTCTCGTCCGAAGCACTGGCGATCTCGGCTGCCAATTGCTCAGTTAACTTCTCGGAACGTGCCAAACTGCGGAATTGCGCGGCCAGGGAGTGGTTCGCTGATTCCAGGTGATGTAATTCGGACTGCAAGTCTGACATGGCGACGTAGGTTGCGAATTGTCCGGCAAACAGATATCCGGCGAGGAAGGCCATCGCCAGCAGCAGGATGACGGGAATGACGCCGATGAATACGTAGGTGACAATCAGGCGGTTTCGCAGCCGCCACATGAGGTGGCGACGCGTCCAGCGCATCAGCATCAGCGCGGCGCAAACTGCAAAGATGAAACTGAGGAAGGTAGCCCAGCCGCTCAACATGGTTCCGTTGGGTGCACGGAAGATCAAGCGCAGCAGTTCGAGGATCAGGGCCAGTCCGCCAAACCACAACGTCGTTCGCCCCAACTTGCTCTTGGGGCGCAAGACCTTGCGCAGTCGGGCCTTAATATCTGTGGGCTCTGGGAGCTTGAACACCATAAGGTCTCAGAATTATTTCCGTTCGGTGGCGTTGCCGCCAGTCCTAAGTTGTTAACGTAATCCCCTGGGCAACATTCAATACGTGGCAGGCCGAGCCGCCGGCTTCAAAACTTCTCAAATCTCCGGATACAGATCGAAAAACGCCTCTACACTCGTTCGCAACTGCCGCTCGATCTCCTCTTTCGACCCCTCGATAATGTGCAGCGTAACGTGCGCCTCGCGCCCATTCTTCAGCTTGACCGCACCCTCGCCCACTTCGGCGACCTCTTCTGACGGTAGAAGACGCAATCCATACACCAGGGTCAACTTTGCCATGCCCTGATTCTAACCGTTCCCCAAAACCCAGGCACTTGTTAGAATCCGGATGGTACATTCTGTTGCAAGCTTTTGATTAGCAAGCCGTTAATTCCTGTGTGCGCCTCGCGTCTGGGCTGGGTTGCATCTTCCGGCGCAGGGCGGAATCTAACTCGAATCCTATGCCAGACAATCTGCGTAACGTCGTCATTATCGGTTCCGGCTGTTCGGGACTGACCGCCGCGATCTATGCCGCGCGCGCCAATCTAAGTCCGCTCGTCATTGATGGGCATGAACCCGGAGGGCAACTCGCCATCACTACCCTGGTGGAGAACTTCCCTGGATTTCCCGACGGTATCCAGGGACCTGAGCTCATCGAGAACATGCGTAAGCAAGCCACGCGCTTCGGTGCAGAGTTCCTCGCCGGGCATGTAGCTCGCCTCGACCTCAGCCAAAAGGGCCCCGACGGTAGCAAGAAGCCGATCGAGGTGAACCTGGGCCGCGAGACCTTGCTGACGCGCACCCTGATTATTTCCAGCGGCGCTTCTGCGCGGTGGCTAGGCCTGCCCAGCGAGCAAGCCCTGATTGGCCACGGCGTTTCCTCTTGCGCCACGTGCGATGGGTTTTTCTTTTCCGGCAAGGAGATCGCTGTCATTGGCGGCGGCGATTCAGCCATGGAAGAGGCGCTGTTTCTTACCCGCTTCGCCACCAAGGTCACCCTCATTCACCGCCGCGGCGAGTTCCGCGCTTCTAAGATTATGCTGGAGCGGGCGCGCAAGCACGAGCAGATCGAGTTCCTCACCGATACCGTAGTAGATGACGTGTTTGACGCAAACAAGAAAGAGGTCACTGGTCTACGGCTGCGTAACCTGAAGAGCGGGGAGCAGTGGGACCTTCCAGTTAGCGCCATGTTCCTGGGCATCGGACACACGCCAAACGCTCAATTCGTAGGGGATCAACTAGCTCGCGATGGCGACGGATATCTGATTCCCGATGGGTATGTTGGTTCGCGAGCTCCGGGCGTATTTATCAGCGGCGACGTGGCCGACCGGCACTATAGGCAGGCGGTGACCGCTGCCGGTACGGGATGCATGGCCGCACTCGAAGCAGAGAAGTACCTGGAAGAAATTGGGAAGTAAGCGCTGTGCCCAGTAATCCACCCGCTGTCATCCTGAGCGGCCGAGTCCTTTTTTGCTTGGGCGGAGTCGAAGGACTCCCTATCACCATTATCACTCTGCGTCCTACGGATTGATCGAGTAAATGGTACCCATCGTTCCCGACGATTATCTCCGCGCTGAAGAGGCCGCACAGTTCATCCTCGGGCGTACACGGCTGCGCCCGCGCATTGGCCTGGTGCTGGGGTCCGGACTGGGCGGCGTTGCCGACAGCATGGGAGACGCGGCCGGCATACCCTACGAAGAAATTCCCCACTTTCCGAGGAGCACTGCCGAAAGTCATGCGGGAGTGCTTCATCTTGGGACGATCGACGCCGTTCCCTTGGCCGGTGCTGCAGGGTCGTGCCCATCTCTACGAGGGCTACTCTCCGAATCAAGTTGTTCATCCGGTGCGCACCCTGGGGCGGATGGGAGTGCGCGCTCTCATACTGACGAATGCCGCAGGCGGAATCAGCAGCGAATACAACCGTGGCGCCCTAGTGGTTCTGCGCGACCATATCAATCTCCAGGGACAGAACCCGCTCATGGGCGCAAACAACGAGCGCCTTGGGTTGCGACATCCCGACATGACAGAGGCTTATAACGCGCAGTTCCGCCAATTCGTGCGAGGGGAGTCGGAGCGATTGGGTGGGGATATTTTCGAGGGCGTATATGCGGCAGTGCTTGGTCCCAACTTTGAAACGCCGGCGGAAATCGCTTTCCTGCGGGCGATCGGCGCTGATCTAGTGGGCATGTCCACCGTGCCTGAAGTGATTGCCGCGAGGCACATGGGTATCGAGGTCCTAGCAATCTCCTGCGTGACCAACATGGCAGCCGGCATGACCGGCGAAAGCATCACCACCGAAGAGGTGCTTGAGACCGGCCAACGTGTCGCCGGCAGGTTTCTTGCGCTGCTGCAGGCGATATTGCCCAAAATTGACGCTTATCTGGATGGCCAGCCCCATCGCGATTCATACTAGCTTCAGCAAGCGTGCAAGCCTCTGCGCTACACTAAATCGCACATGCCCGCGGAAAACTATCTCATTGGTGTTGCCGGTCCTTCGGGCGCGGGAAAAACCTATCTGGCTACACATCTTGCTGCCACACTGCACGCCAGCGTGCTGGCGCTCGACCGCTATTATCGCGACCTCTCACATTTATCTACGGAGCAGCGAGCGCTCGTAAATTTTGATGCGCCCGAAGCTCTGGATCACGAACTGATCGTCGAACAGGTCGCCAGGTTGCGCAATAAGGAGACCGTACGATTGCCCGTGTACGACTTCGCGACGCACACGCGGAGCGCGAGGACGGAGGTGCTGCGTCCGGCGGAGGTCATTATTATCGAGGGCCTGTTTACTTTGCATTGGCCCAGTCTGCGTGAGTTGCTGGGTACCAGCGTTTTTGTGGACATGGATGGCGAAGTCTGCCTGACACGGCGTAAGGCACGCGATGTGCGCGAGCGCGGCCGGACCCCAGAGTCTGTCGTTGAACAATATGTCGCGACCGTTGCTCCCATGGCCCTTCGCTACGTTCGTCCTACCATGGTCCACGCGGATGTCGTGGTGTCGGGCACCGAGCCCATCAGCGTGAGTGTTTCGCGCGTGATGGCGCACTATCGCCGGCACGCTGCCAACGCCACCACGCGCGATTCGGCCGCTCGTGCGCAGTAGAGGCCATGCCGAAATAAAGAGGAGGCAATGAAGGTCCATAGCATCTACCTTCGTTCTCTTGCTGTTGGCGACTCCGTTGACTGCGGACGCGCAAACACTCTCGCAGGAAAGGGAAGTGCCACTACCTTCCAGCAAGTCGCTGCTGTTGCCTGCGCCGGGCGGACCGCAGCGCACCAACAGCTTCCCCACGGCCGTGGCGCTCAGTCCCGACGGGAAGTACCTCGCTATTTTGAACAATGGATATGGGACGGCTGAGTCCAAGTATCAACAGTCCATCGCTTTGCTGGACTTGATGAGTAATCAGCTCCGAGACTTTCCCGACCTGCGTCTCGGACTACATTCCAAGCAATCGTATTTTCTTGGATTGGCATGGAGCAGCGACGGTGCCAATTTATATGCCTCGATGGCGTCGCTGACTGACCCAGCAGGCAAGAATCCTGGTGATACAGGCAACGGAGTCGCTGTCTACCGCATACAGAACGGGACGCTTCTGGCGAACAGGTTTCTGAAGCTACCGCGAGTGGCGCTTAGTCATGGCAGGCGTTTTACCTACGACCCAAAGAATGTTGAATCAGGCACTGCCAATCCTTATCCCGCCGGGTTGGCCGTGGTGAAGCGCGCCGACGGTGACGCGTTGTTGATTGCAGAGAACCTTGCCGATGATGTCGTGCTGCTGGATGTGCGCACTGGCAAGCTTCTGCAGCGCTTCGACCTGAGCCGTGGCAAGTATGTTCCAACCGCCTTTCCCTACGGTGTCGCGGCAAGTAACGATGGCAGCAGAGGCTGGTGCTCGCTGTGGAACACGTCACAAGTCGCAGAGCTGGATCTGCGCTCAGGCAAAGTTGTACGGCAGATGGCGCTGTTGCCCGCGAAAGCCGACATAGATGCCTCGTCGCATGCGACGGCGTTGCTGTTAAGTCCTGACCAACACCGTCTCTACGTGACCCTCTCCAACCGCGATTCAGTCGCTGTCGTCTCAACGACCGATGGTCAGGTTGAGCGCTATCTCAGCACCCGCTTGCCCGGACAGACCTATGGCGGCAGTTATCCCGACGCACTGGCGCAGTCACCCGACGGAAAAAAGGTGTACGTCGCTGACGCCTCGGCCGATGCGATAGCCGTGTTCGACGAAGGAGACCACGCGACGCAGCCTAAGGCCGGCCCGACCGTTAGCGTGCAGAGCGCTGTGTATTTCATCCCTACAGAGTGGTATCCGACCGCCCTTGCCGTCCAAGGTGGCGAGTTGCTCATTGCGAGCGGCAAAGGGGAGGGAACAGGCGCGAATGCGGATTGGGCGGCTGACCCTAATCATCCGGGAAAGAGCCGGCATCCGTACATCGCGACCATGATTCGGGGCTCGATTGCGCGCGTGTCGCTGGTTGAGGCGGAGAGAAAACGCGATCAACTTACGCAGGAAGTCGTTCGCAGCAACCAAATGGAAGGCCGCACCGGCGAAATCAAGTTTCGGGTTGGTGAAAACCCAATCCATCACGTGATCTACGTGATCAAGGAAAATCGTACCTACGACCAGCTCTTCGGCGACATCCGGGAGGCGAACGGTGACCCCGCGCTGGTGATGTACGGCGAAGACATTACTCCAAATCAACACAAGCTGGCGCGACAATTTGGGATCCTCGATAACTTCTACGACAGCGGCGAAGTCTCTGGTAACGGACACGTGTGGTCGACTGCGGCCATCACCAGCGACTACACGGAAAAAACCTGGGAGATCACCTATCGCGGCAAAGAGCGGCAATACGACTACGAAGGTTTCGTTGGCGATTCGAACCCCTTGACCATCGGCATGCCCGATGTGAATGAGCCGGGAACAGGCTACCTGTGGAGCAACCTGGCGCGGCACAATTTGAGTTACCGCCACTATGGCGAGTATGTGAACACCTGGTGGTGCGAAGATCTTGCCCAGAACAGCCCGGCGGCGACTGGCGGGACATCCGAACATAGGCCGGATTGCACACGGAAGGCGGTAGAGCCCGGAGAGGACCTACCCGAGAAACTGGGTGGAGGCAAGAGCCCCTATCACTACAAGATTCCATTGATTGCTTACGATGCGGCCAACAAGCCGGAGCTGCGCGGCCATTTCGATCCAGACTTCGCCGACTTCAATGTCGACTATCCGGACCAGTTCCGCGCGGACGAATTTCTGCGCGAGTTTAGGGCTTTCGTGGGGGCTCGAGAAAGCGGCCAAGGCGAGCAGTTGCCAAGCTTCGTGTTGCTGCGGTTGCCCGACGACCATACCGCCGGCACGCGTCCGGGATCGCCAACGCCTAACGCCTCTGTCGCCGACAACGATTTAGCGGTGGGAAGGGTGGTGGAGGCCGTTTCGAATAGCCCCTACTGGGCGGACACAGCGATCTTCATCCTGGAGGATGATGCGCAGGACGGTTCCGATCACGTGGATGCTCACCGCAGCATCGCACTGGTGGTCAGCAAATATTCGCCCGATTCTTTAGCGCAACCGGCTCTCGATCATCACTTCTACACCACGGTCAACATGATCCACACGATGGAGGTCCTGATTGGACTTCCTCCCATGAACAATAACGACGCGTATGCCGCGGTGATGGCGCCGCTATTCACCGGAGCGGGCGAGCAACCTGGGTTCAAAGCTGACTATCGCAATCGTGACAACGGCATGATCTACCAAGCGAACGGCGCCGATGCTCCTGGAGCCAAGCAATCAGCCAAGCTCAATTTCTCCGTGGCCGATGCAGCGGATACCAACGTGCTCAACGCTATTTTGTGGAGGGCGGCCAAGGGCAAGGTCCCAATGCCTGCACCCCGCCATGCCGTGTTTCCGGCGGGAAGTGAAGAGGGACAAAAGGACGGAGACTGAAGCCTTCTGTGGGGCGGGTGCGAAAGCACGCCGGCCTGGTGCCCAGAGACTAGCCGCTGACCTCCCCGGCCAGCCACCCCAGGTACTCCTCGCTACCCCCTTGAACCGCCAGCTCGATACATTCCGGCAACTCGTACGGGTGGAGCTCCTTGAAGGCCGACCGCAGTTGCGCGGCAAGTTCGGCGGTCGTCTTGATCACCAGTAGGTACTCCGGGTCGTTGGTTACGTTTTGCTTCCAGCGGTATACCGAACGGATTGGTCCGACGATGTTGACGCAGGCAGCCAATCTCCGCTCCACGAGCTGCCAGGCGAGTTTCTCGGCGGCTTGTTTCTCTCCGACAGTAGTCAGCACAACACGCGCGCTCGTCATTTGCCCCTCCGCGGGGAAGCTTCGGGTTCAGACTGTACCACGGGAGGGGAGAGGGGCCGCTTGCGGGATGCGTTCTGAGTTTAGCCATCGCCTCTGACATTTGCCGAAGTTGGTTCCCCTCGCCGTTTTCGCAGAACTTCCTCTTGACGGTCAAGCTTATGCCGAAGTCCACTGGAGACTAGGGAGTTGTGTCCCCAAAGCAGCGGGGGTAGTATGCCGCCGGGTTTCTGGGGGACTCTTCGACTAGCGAGATGCCACTGACAATTCGCATCGCCGGAGGCTGGTTTTACCGCATGCGCCGCGTGCTGGCCACGCTATGCATCGCTGTGCTCGCCGTTTTCATTGGTTACAAGGTGATCTGCGGCGCCAACGGCATGAAGGTCTATGAGGGCAAGCGTGCTGAAGCGGTTCGGCTGCAGCAGCAGATTGATCAGGAGAAAGTAATAAACGAGCGCCTGCAGCACCAGGTAGACAGCCTTCAACGGGAAGATCCGGGCGCGATCGAGAAAGAAGCTCGCGAACAACTGGGATACGTTAAGCCCGGTGAGATCGTCCTGGTCGAGCCGCAGGCGAAGACCGATGCCAGGCGTACCCCCACCGTGGCAGAAAATACAGACCAGAAATAGCCATCCTGAACGGCAACTCACGTTAGTCTTGGGCGCATCCATTGAACGACAGTTTTTGCGTGCAAATCTCACTTTGTGGAATAAACTTATCGGCAGCGAAATCTGTGGGGGCTCCTGCTCCGTACCTCGATTGGGTTGAAGGTGCCAGCCGGAGTACAAGTGGGGTTTTGTCCTTCAGAAGGTAACTTTTCCGGTGTGGGCGGACCTTTCCCCTACTTCTAAACATGCTCGGCCGCCTGGCGGCACTTCAGGAGGAGATTCGACAATGAAGAAAAAAGTGTTATTGGTAATCGGGCTCTATCTGTGCAGCATGACTGTGCTGGCGGCCGCAAAAGACATGAGCTGGAGCGGTTGGGTCAGCGATTCCAAGTGCGGCGCAAAAGGCGCAAACGCAGCCCACGAAGCCTGCGCTAAGAAGTGCATCGCTGGGGGCGAAAAGCCGGTATTGGTGACCGACAAAGACCAGAAGGTCGTCCCCATCGACAATCCCGATGCGCTTGCGGGACATGAAGGCCATCACGTGCAGGTGATGGGCAAGATGACCGACAGTGGGTCGCTTCATGTTGACAGCGTGAAGATGCTGGCGCAAAAAGGCGGGAGTGGCGGCGCCATGAGCGACATGCACTGAGCCTGGACTGCAAACAGAGTGGGCAGTCGATCAGGCCCAACGACGTTTTGCTGAAGCCCCCCGGCATTCCAGGTCGGGGGTCTTTTTTTCGCTTGCCGATGTTATAGTTTTCGACACCTGACTCTGGCCGTGTGGGGCGCACTCCAAACACTTCTGCACTTCCGGCCCGCGAGCGGTGGCGACAAGAGACAACTGCAAGAACACCGGGAGATGCGAAATGAGGATGACGAGCCGTCGCAGTGGGCGAGTTGCAATGGCGCACAATGCCACGATCCGGTTCGCCATCTGCGTGATCGTCTTCACAGTTTCCCCGCTCGCTAGACCAGCAGCAGCAACGGCGCAGACCTCGGATGCGAACTCGCCCCCATCCTCTCCCACGGCGGAGACTTCAACTCCGACGGCCCATAAGAAGAGACAGGCACCAGATGCCAAGGTGATCAATAGTCGATCTGTCTTCTTTCCGGATCTTGCGCATGCCGACCAGCCATTGACCTCCGGTCAAAAATTCAAGCTGGCCCTGTTCAGCAGCGTTTCTCCGGCTGCCTTTCTAGGGTCAGCCTGTGGTGCGGGCTTCGGACAGGCGGCGGATACCCCGGCCGGCTACGGTCAAGGCGCTAGTGCATATGGCCAGCGATTTGGGGCATCGATGGCCAAGCGTGCCACCTCAAATCTGGTTGGCACTTACCTCCTGTCCTCCATGCTGCATGATGACCCGCGTTTTTTTGTGATGGGAGATGGCAGCTTGAAGCAGAGCATCTGGTTTGCTCTCAGGCGGGTTGTGGTCGTTCGAAAGGATGACGGGGGAGAAGCCTTCAACTGGCCGGGAGTAGTAGGACCATTGGCGGCAGCTGGGTTGGCAAACACTTATATGCCAGAGGCCCAGAGAACCGTCGGGTACACCATGGAGAGCTATGGGTGGTCGATAGCTTCAACCGCCGGGGTTAACCTGCTTAAGGAGTATTGGCCGACAATTACGAGGAAGGTCCTGGTGCCAATCGGAATGGGCCATGATCCAGCTAAACCATGATGGGTCAATAAGAAAGAGACCTCGGACTTAAAATCTCCCTCCGCGTGACCTCGCCGATAGCGCAATTCTGCCGTCTCTCCTGAAACAAGATCCACGTTACTTCTACAAGGGGACCGGGACTACTCGATCGCGGATTCTACACGCGCTCGGCAACGCCGTGATTTGCAAAGGCGACAACAAGCAGTGGCAACCGAATTACTCCGCGATTGTCGGGAGTTTTGCGACCAGCGGTATCTCCTATTTTTACTATCCGGCAAGTGATCGCAGTGCGGAATTACTGGTTCAAAACGCGCTGATCAGAATTGCTGAGGGTAGCCTCGCCGGCATCTTCCAGGAGTTTGTCGTGCGAAAATTAGCGCCGCGTCTTAAGACTCACCCACCTCCTCCGGCCCAGCCCTAAATATTCGGCGAGTCACGGTCCGCGTCGGGCGGGAGGAGCAATTCGGCCAATCGATGAGTTGCCTGGGACCTCCGCACGCTTTTCTTCATCAACTGGAGCCAGTTTTGATCCACTCTGATCGAATTGCGTGTGAGCGCTCACTTCGTAGATGGGCGGCAGCCCGGCTCAGAAGCCGCCATCACAACGTAACATGATGAAGCAGAAGCGGTTACCGAGTGCCGTAAGCCACGAACCGAGTTCATTTTTTGCTTGACCCAAGAGAGCTGTTGTCCTAATCTTAACCTCAACTAGTAGCATCACAGCATAAGTAGCCGCTCACTGTCTCCTCTTCCCAAAGCAGCTCAACCCGTCTCGAGGCAGGGGAGTCTTTTTAGCATGCATCGTGGTGCGCTGACGTGGAGTTTTGGCCAACTCCGGACCATGTTTGTTCGTAAAACAAGGCGGGTTTGCCCTGCCGAGTGAGGACAGCGAAAGTCATGTCTTTGGCCAGTGAACATGTATCGGGGGAGTTGGGCGCCGATATGTCGACCTCAGGGGGATTGCTCGCTACGGCCGTGGAGCCGCCAAAATGGTTCGCCGTTTATACGACTCCCCGTCACGAGAAAGCGGTGGCCCGGCACTTTGAATTCAGGGCGATCGAGTCTTATTTGCCGCTTTACATGGAAATGCACCGCTGGAAGAACGGCTTGCGGGTCAATGTAGAGCAGCCACTGTTTCCCGGCTATATCTTCGCTCGAATCGGCCGCTCTCATTCTCCCCAAGTGCTTTCCGTCCCGGGCGTGCTGTTGATCGTTGGCTTCGGGCGCGAACCACAGGCCCTGCCGGACTCCGAAATTGAGGCGCTGCGTTCGGGCCTACACCTCCGTAAGTTTGAACCCCACCCCTATCTGGTTGTGGGCGAGAAAGCCCGCATTAAGTCAGGATCCCTGGCTGGCATGGTGGGCGTTTTGGCCCGCAAGAAGAACAGCTTGAGGGTTGTGCTCACTTTGGAGCTGATCATGCGCAGTGTCGCCGTGGAAGTCGATGCTGACGAGTTGGAGCGGGTCAGCGCCTAGGGCGATCGACCGGACTTGGTTCTTGTCCCTTATTGATGCGAAGGGCTCGAACTTTGCGGTGACCGGCGAGATTTCCCGACCATAAGCTGACGCTTTAGTGGTAGAATCGCGCCGCACGGGCTCAACCGAAAATCAAGTTTGGCCGATTGCGCTACAGACTACCGCGCCCAGTCAACATCGATGAGGAACGGACTCTGTGTCGGCCAACGAAGGACATTTCGGAGGCAGGGAGACTGGGAATGAAACGAATCCTCTTGATGGTGCTGGTTGCCGTGGCTCTGTTGGCCGGAGCGACCGCACAGACCGCCGATACCACCGCTCAGACACCGCACGCCCGCAAGAAGCGCGTCGCCATATTTGACTTCGACTACGCAACCGTCCAGTCATCTTCGGCGGCGGTGTTCGGTACCAACGTAGACATCGGGAGGGGCATCGCAGACCTGCTGGTGAGAGACCTGGTCAAGGACGGTACCTACTCCGTGATCGAGCGCAAGGCCATGGACAAGATCCTGGGGGAGCAGAATTTCTCCAATAGCGATCGCGCCAATCCGAACTCGGCTGCCAAGATCGGAAAGATCCTGGGCGTGGATGCCATTATCGTCGGGAGTATTACCCAATTTGGAAATGACACTAAAAATACCAATGTCGGGGGTGGCGGTGGTGGCTGGGGTGGATTTGGCGTCGGCGGCTTTCATCAGAAGAAGAGCAAGGCCGTGGTTGTTGTGGACGCGCGTCTGGTAAACATCGACACGGCGGAGATCATGGGAGTGGCCACCGGCAAAGGTGAGTCCTCCCGTGAAAGCACCTCGTTGCTGGGCGGCGGCAGCAATTGGCATGGCTTCGGCGGCGGCGCCGTGGATTTCGGCAGCAGTGACTTCCAGCAGACCATCATTGGCGAGGCCGTAAATGCGGCCGTCACGCAAATGAGCGGTGAACTCGTGGCTGATAACTCCAAACTGGAAGCCCGCACCATTACAGTTGAGGGCGTGGTCGCTGCGGTGGACGGCGGTCAAGTCGTGCTCAACGTGGGGTCCAAGGCGGGTCTGAAAGTCGGCGATCAGCTTACCGTGCAGCGAGTGACGAAGGAGATCAAGGACCCGTCCACCGGCGCGGTCATTCGTCGAATGACATCTCCGGTAGGGGTGATTCGTCTGACCGACGTGGATGAGATCTCGGCGGTTGGTACGCCAGTTTCCGGCACCGGCTTCAAAGTCGGCGACGCCGTAAAGACGATAACCCAGTAGCAAGTCGGAGGCAGTCCCTCGCCGCTGCACAGCCGCGAGGCATCGGCCCATATATCCAGGAAAGGCTCGGCCCAGGCCGGGCCTTTCTTGCTGCAGTAGCGCCTGTCGCAGTTGGAATCGCTCATAGGACAGAAACAGGCGCGAGCCGGAAACTGACTTTCCGACTTGAAGTTGGAGGATTCTGTAGTAAGGCTCAGCGCATACTTCCCATGGTGAGGGATTGGGTCAAGGCTCAGCCGTTTCACGGTTGGTCTGACTTTCGCGGCTCTCGAGCCTTTCGCGCAAACTCATCACGAAGGTGTCGCGACATTCTTACTCGGTCACTGTAATAACTTCGCACATCAAGGGCTGGTCGTGATCGTTTGAAATGCAGGCCACGCCGTTTCAAAACGCGGTGTTATGGTCATGCTGTAGGCTGGTCACAGACGTGCAAGCTCCGCCAGTGCCGGTCTGGAAGTTGTATTCCAGACTGCGAAGTTGTACTCCACGGCCCCGCAGTAAACGAACTCCCCACGAATATTGAAGTACCTGCATGCGTTTTGTAGACAGGCTACAGGCCTGTCTCATTGCGATTTCATTCCTCACAACCCAGGAAAGGAAGACTAACTCTATGCGGTCAAATGACTCGTACCGTGCTTCTTCGTTCGCTAGATGGGTAGTTCTGTTGCTTCTTGTGGGGCTGGCCACGACGCTCGCTCAGGCACAATCCGGATACTGGCATACCAACGGCAATCAAATTCTGGACTCCGGCGGAAGAACTGTCCGCATCGCCGGAGTGAATTGGTATGGCTTCGAGACTACCGATGAGGTTGTACACGGACTATGGGCCCAGGATTATCGCTACATCATGAATGCGATCGCGAGCAATGGATACAACGTTGTTCGTATACCATTTTCCAATCAGATGGTGGAGTCGCCCATCGTTCCAGGCAACATCAGTTATCAGAACGGCAGCGGCCCCATCAATACTGACTTGCGGGGCCTGAACTCGCTGCAGATTCTGGACAAGATCGTCACCTATGCCGGCCAAATCGGTTTGCACATCATCCTCGACAACCATCGCTCGGAGGCAGGTAACAGCGCCGAAGCCAATGGATTATGGTACACGTCGCAATATCCCGAGAGTGCCTGGATCCACGATTGGGTCTCTCTGGCCCAGCGCTACCTCAACAATTCCACGCTAATCGGCATGGACCTGCGGAACGAGCCCCACAACGACCAGAGTGGAGGCTCCTGTTGGGGCTGCGGATTGACCTCGTATGACTGGCGTCTCGCCGCTGAACGAGGCGGCAATGCGGTGCTGGCCGTTAATCCGAGCTTGCTGATGTTTGTTGAGGGCACCGATTGCTACAACAGCGACTGTGACTGGTGGGGCGGAAACCTGGAGGGTGCGCAGACCTATCCCGTGGTGCTGAACGTCGGCAGCCGTTTGGTCTACTCCGCCCACGATTACGGGCCGAACCTCTATCAGCAGTCATGGTTCAACGGCTCGACGACCTATGCCAGCCTGGTTACGGTGTGGACGAAATTCTGGGCCTACTTGAGCCTCAACGGTACGGCTCCCGTTTGGGTGGGCGAGTTCGGGACCACCAACAACAGCAGTGACATAGAAAGCACCGTACCGGGATCACAGGGTCAGTGGTTCCAGAGCCTCATCACCTTTCTGCAAAATAACCCTCAGCTCGATTGGACCTACTGGGCCCTGAACGGTGAGGACAGCTACTCGCTGCTCGACGGGAATTACGGCTCGACGCCGGTCAGCCAGCTAAAACAGCAACTGCTGGCGAGCATTCAAAGTGGTGGCGGAGGTGGCAGTTGCCAGAGCGCTCCGCCCGCACCGGCCGGCTTGACCGCCACGGCAGTTTCCTCCAGCCAGATCAACCTCACTTGGAGGGCCGTCACGCCGCCGCCAAACTGCGGCATCACTTACAACGTGTACTCCAGCACCTTCCGGCTCTTCATTCCGGCGCCGGCAAACCGGATCGCCACCGGTGTGACCACGAGCAGCTTCTCCAACATCGGTCTGCACCCCTCGACCACCTACTACTACATTGTCCGGACGGCTGATTCGGTGGGTGAGTCGGGCAACTCTAACCTGGCCAGTGCCACCACGCTGTCGGGAAGTGGCAGCAACTGCCATATCACCTACACCGATCAGAATGACTGGGGGACAGGCTTCACGGGGGCCATTTCCATCAGGAACACCGGCACTACCCAGATCAATGGATGGAGCTTAACTTGGACGTGGTCTGGCAACCAGCAGATTACGCAATCGTGGAACTCGAACTACAGCCAGGGTGGGCAAAATGTGACGCTCACCAACGCGGCTTGGAACGGAACCATCAACCCGGGAGACACGCTTACCGGTATCGGTTTCAATGCCAACTACAGTGGGACCAACAATCCTCCGACCGTGTTCCATTTGAATGGATCGCTGTGTCAGTGATGCGAGACTGAATGGCCGGTTGACGCGTGGCGGGAAGTGGCCCGGAGATTAGTCCGGGCCTTTCCTTCATGATCTACCTGCGCGCAACCACTGCAGTAAAGAAATTCGGCATGAGCGGATAGTTGTCGGTCGAGCCGAAGCCGGCATTTTGTAGCATCTGCCGGTACTCGAGATAGGTGTAGGCATCGCCGGCTGGGGTAGACCGGCATGCCCACCCTCCACATCGCAGAGGGTGGGTAGCAGACGGCGTGCCTACTGTTTCGTCGCCGTAAATTCGCTCTTGGTGCCGCGCAGCTTGTCGTCCACCATCAGCTTCATCGTCTTGCCATCCGGGAGCGACCATCATCTTGGAGACGCTGATCGGCTTTGCCGCTGCGATAGTCAGTCTCCTCTAGCGTGCTCTTGCCCATCATCTTTACCGATACGCTGGTGGTACCCGGATCGCCCTTGAAAGGCGCCTGCGGACCGTTCAGTTTCGCGCGTGTAGGACTGACCGGTCGGCGAGGTCATGGTCACCTCGTCGCCGCTGACCTTGTAGGTAAACATCAGCCCGTTGTCGGAGACATGGTCTCCACCTTGGTGGTCCGCCAGGAGCCGGATATCGCGTTGCGATCCGGCAGGGCCCTTGGCAACCCGGGTCGCCTCGCCTTTGCCGGTGACCGGGTCGGCATTGCTGTTGCTGCTGTCGTTGAACTCGAACATCAAGGTGTTGCCGTCGGGGACACCGTCATCTTTGAGGTCGCAACGGTCTTACCATCTCTTCTTGTCGGTTTCTTCGATCTCGTGATCGTTCACAACCTTGATCGCGACGCGTGTCGTAGTACGGATGTCCGGTAACTTTCTGGTCCTGGCCATCGGCTTTCACGTCGATTGGTGGCACGCACGTCTTGCATTGGTACATGCCATTCTGCAGCAGGTAAACGTCGGGCTTCTTGGAAAATTGGGCGTCGTTCAAATTGATCTTCCATGTCCCGTCGAAAGGACTCTGCGGCCGAGGCCACGATTGGCATCAGCAACAGCATCGCAAATCCCACGAACAAGCAGCTTCTTCATTGCTTATCCTCCGTCGGCTTTTCACCGCGGCTGCGATTATAGCGAAGAACGAAATGCAAGGCTGAAGTTTCTGGGAAAAGTTTCTCGATCGACCCGATGGCGCTAGGCGTATGCACACATTGGTGTCTTTCCTTGTGGCGGATAGTGGTGGCATAAGCGCGAGCATACCGGCTCCCCGCTTCTGTATAATCCTTCCTCTCATGCGCAACTTCTTCGCGCGGCGCACCTCCTGGAACCTGACTACCAACCGCTACACCCAGGCGCTGGAGGCGCATCGGCGGGCCGGCAGGGAAGTGCTCGATCTGACCGCGTCCAATCCCACGACTATTGGACTGCGCTATCGCGAAGACGAACTGCTGCAGGCCTGGCGCATCGCGAGGCGCTGACCTATGAGCCGCAAGCGAAAGGACTGCTGATAGCGCGCGAGGCCGTGTCAGGCTATTACGCGGCGCACGGCAGTCGAGTGTCTCGCCTGACGATCTCGTCCTGACCACCAGCACCAGCGAGGCGTACTCGTTTCTGTTTCGGCTGCTGTGCGATCCGGGAGACACGGTCCTGGTTCCGACGCCAAGCTACCCGCTTTTCGATTTTCTCGCCGACCTGCAGGACGTGAAGCTGGAACCGTACGAACTGGTGTATGACCACGGATGGCAAATCGACTTTCAATCGGTGCAGGCCGCGATGGAACGCGCACACAGACGCCGCCTCGCGATGCCGCGCCGTGCTGGTCGTGCACCCGAACAATCCCACGGGTTCCTTCGTGAAGCCGCACGAGGCTGACGAACTGAACCGCATTTGTGCGGCCAATGACATGGCAATCATCGCCGATGAAGTGTTCCTCGATTACTCGCTCGCGCAACGATCCGCCGCTGACCTTTTCGTCGAACGCACGCGTGTTGACCTTCACGCTCAGTGGGCTGTCGAAAATTTCCGGTCTGCCGCAGATGAAAATTGCGCTGGATTGCGGCGAGCGGCCCGCAGGCGCTGAAGCAGGAAGCGATGAACCGGCTCGAAGTGATCGCCGACACGTACCTGTCCATGAACGCTCCGCTGCAGTGGGCCGTGCCTGTCATGCTGGAGGAGCGGCACCCCATACAGCGCCAGTTGCGGACGCATGGCTGAAAATCTGGCCCTGCTGGATGCGCAACTGGCGGCACAGATCTCTGCCGCCGGTCTGGAAGTCGAGGGCGGGTGGTATGCGGTATTGCGGGTCCCGGTGGTCGGTTCCGACGAGGAGTTTGCTGATCGCATTACTGCGAAGACCGGAGTTCTAGTGCAGCCCGGTCATTTTTATGATTTCGCTGTCGGATGGTTATCTGGTGATTAGCCTGATAACGCCCGGCGATGAGTTTGCCGAAGGAATCCAGCGTTTACTGGCATTTATGGCCGAGCGTCATTCGTAAAACCGCCACAGGGAAAGAATCCGGCTTTCCCTGAGGCAAGAAAGTGCCGGGTTAGCGAATACGAGTCGCAAGCTCCTTTGTCACGTCAGCGTCACGGTTGACCGAAAGAACAATTCCCTCGAAAAGATGGAGTCCATTTTGGGAAGCAGGGACGTTATAATTACAGAACTGTGCCCAAGTACTCGATTGTCGTCCCATTTCATAACGAAGAAGAAAACGTAACCGAGCTCTACGATCGGCTGAAGGTGGTGATGGAAGCCACCAGCGAACCGTTCGAGCTGGTATTCGTGGACGACGGCAGCCGCGATCATACCTTCTGGATGTTGCAGCAGATCGCCGCGGTGGACCGCCGCGTGGTGGTGGTGAAGCTGCGTCGCAACTTCGGGCAAACCTCGGCGCTGGCTGCGGGCTTCGATCACGCCGAAGGCGAGTACGTGATCGCCATGGACGGCGATCTGCAGCACGATCCTCATGACATTCCGCTGTTCCTGCAGAAGCTGCGCGAGGGCTACGACATCGTCAGCGGGTGGCGCAAGCAGCGCATCGACAACTTCGTCATGCGGCGCATCCCCTCCAAGATTGCCAACTGGCTGATGGCCAAGTTGAGCGGGGTTGAACTGCACGATTTCGGTACCACCTTCAAGGCGTATCGTCGCGGGGTGGTGCAGGAGATTCCCCTCTACGGGGAACTGCATCGCTTCATTCCCGCGCTGGCGTCGGCGTACGGCGCGACCATTTGCGAGATCCCCATCCGCAATGTCAACCGCGAACGTGGCGAGTCGCACTACGGTATTTCACGGACCTTCCGCGTGTTCTTCGATCTCATCACCATCCGTTTTCTGCTGAAGTACATGGCCCGGCCGCTGCACTTTTTCGGCACCGTCGGCGCGCTGAGCTCGCTGGCCGGCATGGTGATCGCGATCTGGATGTTGTTCGACAAGTTCGTCCGTGGTCTTAACGTGATGGATGAACACGGGCCCGCTGCTGGTGTTTGCCGCCGTGCTGATCGTTGCCGGTGTGCAACTGATCGCGCTGGGACTGCTGGGCGAATTGCAGGTGCGGCATTTCCACGAGCCTACCAAGCGCGCGCCGTACACCGTCGATCGCGTATTGCGCTCATCGCACAGTCAATCGGCGCTGGCGGACTGAACAAGTGAATAGTGGTTAGTGACTAGGGGCCAGTAAAACCTACTCACTAAGCCCTAGCCCCTAACCCCTGATCACTAACGACTACCTTGGCCAGCTTCTCAGCAAGCAAAACTCACCCCGCCCGCGGCTATCTCTTCATCGCCGCGGCCACGTTTTTCTGGGGGCTCTCCGCCACCTGGGTCGCGCAGTCTTTACCGGCAGGCTCGTCGCTGGCGGCCATGCCCTTGCGTCCGATCGACCCTCTCATCCTCGCCCAGAGCCGAACCACGATTGCATTGCTGATGCTGCTGCCGATCTTGCTGCTGAAGAACCGATCGTCACTGCGCGTCCGCAGTCGCAGCCATCTTGCTGCAGTTCTTCCTGCTCGGCATTCTCGGTCTTGCGGCCTCCAACTACTTCTACTATTTCGCCATCCAGAAGACGAGCGTGGCCACGGCGATTGTCCTGCAATATGTCGCGCCGGTTTGGGTGCTGCTGTACATGCTGGCGCGACGGCTGCAGCGTCCGACGGTGCGGCGCATCAGCGGCGTGATACTGGCCGTGCTGGGTTGCGGCCTGGCGGTTGGAGAACTGGCGGCCCAACGCGGGCTTTCCCTGGCTGGCCATCTCCGGTGTTCGATTCAATACGCTTGGGAGTAGTGGCTGCGGAACTGGCGGCCATCTCCTTCGCCTTCTACAACGTCTTCGGTCAACACTCCTGCAGATCTACCATCGCTGGACGGTGCTGGTGTATTCGCTGCTGGGCGCGGCTGTCTTCTGGCAACTGTTGAACCCGCCCTGGAAGGTGATCGCCCAGCATTACAGCGGAGGGCAATGGTTGTTCATGGCGCATCTTCGCCATCACGTCCATGCTGGTTCCGTTCTCGCTCTACTTCGCCGGACTGCAGTATCTCGATCCAACGCGCGCTATCGTGACGGCGTGCCTCGAACCTGTGTGGGCGATTCTGCTGACCGCGCTCATCCTCGGCGAGCTGGTGTCGCCGATGCAGGTGGTCGGAATCGTTGTGGTGCTGTCGGCGACCATCCTGGTGCAGAGGCCGGAGCGCAAGGACAGCAGGGAACCACTGATTGCGGTCGAACCGATCGAGTGATCTGTCAGTCCAGTTCCTTGCCCCGGGTTTCTGGCAAAGCCAGGACCATCGCCGCAGCGCACAGAAACGAAAGGGCGCAGAGATAGAACGCCGAATCCAGGCCGCGCCGCTGACCGACGGTTCCGATGACAAATGGGGCGACTGCACTAAGCGTCCGCGCCCCACTGTAGGTAACACCCAGGGCCCGGGCGCGCAACGCGGTAGGGAAGAGTTCGCTGGCGATGAGCCCTGAACCTGAGAAGAAGCCGGTCGCGAAGAATGCAACCACGATGCCCATCACCATGATTGCCCAGGGAGCACGGGCGCGGGCGTAGAGTGGCACCAGCAACCCCGCCGCACCCAGGTAAAGACCGAAGGCGCCTTTGCGGCCCAGCCAATCCGCTACCCATCCGAAGAGCACATATCCGGGCAACATGCCCAGCAGATTCAGTCCAAGCAAGAGCGTGGTCGTGCTAAGCACTCCGAATCCTCGCCCCCCTTGGGCGATCGGGATCGAGAGATAGGGGGGAATCCATGTGAACAGCCCCCACCACGCGAAGAGTCCAAAGAAGTTCATCAGCAGCAGCGGCAGGGCCTTCCTCAGAAGTGGCGGTTGGAATATCTGCCAGGCGCTGCCGCTCGATTGGCGGTGCGCGCCGGCGGAACGAGATGCCAGCCACATCTCCGATTCGGGCACGCGGCGGCGAATCCAGAGCGTTACCAGCGCCGGAAGGATTCCGACGAAGAACACGTAGCGCCAGTTGAGAAAATGCAGGACGATGCCCGAAACCAGCGCGGCCAGAGCATAACCGATTGCCCATGAACTCTGCACAATCGCCAGCGCCTTGGCGCGTAGGTTGGTTGGCCAGGTCTCTGCGACCAGGGTTGCTCCGGTATTCCATTCGCCTCCCATGCCAAGCCCGAGGAGGCAGCGGAAGAGCGCCAGTTGCAGGACAGTTTGCGAGAGGCCGGAAGCGAACGAACACACCGAGTAGGTAAGGATGCTCAGCATGAGCGCGCGGGTGCGGCCCAGGCGATCAGCGAGGAGCCCGAAGAGAACTCCACCCACTCCCGAGGCCAGCAGCATGAGCGTATTCAGCAGCCCCACCGTGGACTTGCTCATGTGCAGGTCGCGCATGATATGCGCCACGACCAGTGCGTAGAGCATGACGTCGAAGGAGTCCAGCATCCAGCCAAGCGCGGCCGCCAACAGGGTCCGCCGCTGCGTGGGTGAAGCGCTGCGCAGGATGCCCAGGGCGTACATGGGGTGCGATTGTAGCAGGTGGGTTAGCGCGTAGCCTTGCCGGCAGGGGCGCGCGAGTGCGGGTGAGCATCGGCGTATAGGGCGTCGATTTCCTTCTTGTAGCGCTCTTCGAGATGCCGCCGCCTCAGCTTCATGCTGGGGGTAAGCGTTCCATCCTCGATGCTCAACTCGACGTAGATCACCAGTACCCGCTTGAGTTTTTCGTACTGCGCGAGGTTCTGATTCAGTTCCTCGACGATGCTTTCGTAGAGCGACTGGACCTGCGGAGATTTCACCAGTTGCCGGTGGGTGGAGAACTTCACACCGTGGCTCTGGGCCCACTCTTCGAGAATGGGGAAGTTGGGGACAATCAGCACGGCAGGGAAGCGACGCTTGTCGCCGAGCAAGGCCGCCTCGCCCACAAACAGATTTGCCTTGAGCGAATTCTCAATCGGCTGAGGAGCGATAAACTTGCCGCCCGAGGTCTTGATCAGGTCTTTTTTCCGATCGGTGATGGAGAGATACCCGTCCGCATCAATGGTCGCCACATCCCCAGTCTTGAACCAGCCATCCTCAAAGGCGGCAGCGCTTTCCTCGGGCATCTGCCAGTAACCCTTGAACACAGACGGTCCCCGCACCAGCAGTTCGCCGTCGTCCGCGAGCTTCACTTCCACGTTGGACAGGGGCTTGCCAACCGTTCCAATTCGATGATTGATGGGATTGTTCAAAGCGATGACGGGCGAAGTCTCGGTCAGGCCGTAGCCTTCGTGGATGCGAATTCCGATGTCGGCGAACCATGTGGCAATCTCGCGGCCGAGCGGCGCACCGCCCGATACAAAGATTCGCGCACGCCCACCCATCGCGTGCCGGACCTTGGAAAATATCAGCGCGTTGGCCAGCTTCCACGAGGGGGAAGTCGGCGTTTCTCCGCGCAGGGTCGCTTCGCGGTTGGCACGCCCCACAGACATCGCCCAGTTGAGCAGCTTGCGCTTTACTCCTTGAGTCTGGTGCTCGACCTTGTTGTAGATCTTTTCGTAGACCCGGGGCACGGCCACGAAGATCGTGGGACGCACTTCGGCCAGAGTGCGCGGCAGATCATCAATGCTGGGGCAGTAGGCAAGCGGAACGCCCCAGTACATCATGGCGTAATCCAGGTGCCGGGCCGTCACGTGCGACAGCGGCAGGAACGAAACGCCGAGGTCATCCTTGCCCACATCGAACATGTCCAGCGAGACGCTCAGGTTGGCCGCGAGGTTCCCGTGCGTCAACATGACGCCCTTGGGAGTGCCGGTTGTGCCTGAAGTGTAGATGAGGGTTGCCAGGTCGTCGGGCTCGACCGAGCGGGCAATCTCTTCGATCTCCGGATCAGGCTCCGTGTTGGCTTGTTGCAGAAAGCTCTGCATGGGGACGGCGTCGCTGAGGTCAGGAGCGTCGTCCATGATGACGATGCGCGTAATGTTCGTCTGGTGCTGGATGGAGGCGATCTTGTCGTACTGCTTGCGGCTGGAGACGAAGGCGATGGTCGCCTCGGAATGTTGCAGCAGATACAGACATTGCTCCGCGGTCTGAGTCGCGTAGATCGGGACGTCGACGGCGCCCCGCAGCAATGTAGCGAAGTCCGCTATCGCCCATTCCGGGCGGTTCTCGCTCAGGATTGCCACGCGATCGCCTTTGCCAATGCCCCAAGCCTGTAATTGACGCGCGGTAGCGAACGCCCGGGCTTGGAGCTGGGACGCGGAGATCGGTATCCACGCGCCGGCTTCGCACGTCATCATCACGCGGTCGCTATTACGCTCTACGACCGTGAAGAAAACATCGTTGAGGGTCCGAATGCTCATCGCTTCTTACTCAGCCATTGCGGCACGGCTGAAGCCGTGCCCTTTCAAAACCGGACATATGAGATAGCTTCTCAATACAACGGTCCCGCCTTCAGCGGGCGTGGTCTCAAGTCCGCATGATAGATTCCCCTCGGCCTATTAGGCTGTGATCTGTGACATGTATCGGTGTGCTGCAACCGGGGAGGCCGTCCCGATGCGCCGGCCCTATGGAACCCCAGTAGCATCTGCCTCGTGATGCCCGCTGCTCTGCATCCCAGTTAGAAGAATGTCCACCACCGGCTCCGCCACATTGGACAGCCGATACTCGTGTCCGCTCAGCACCCAGGAGGTCACCATCTCGTCGAGCGCTCCAAAGAAACAGTTGGCCGCGATCTTGTCGGGCAAGTCGCGGCGAAAAATCCCGTTGGCCTGCCCTTCCGCAATGGCCGAGCGCACCAGGCCCAGGTACTCGACCATATGATGGTGCGAGAACTCAGCCAGAAAACGCGTGCTCTGCCGCAACTCCATCTGAAATACCACCGCCAGGTTGCGGTTGGACCCAAGGGCATCCAGATGGAGAAAGGCCAGCCGTCGCAGCCGTTCAGCGGGGCCGGGAAGCTTCTCGACCTCCGTACGTGCGTGTCTCATGAACGCATCGAAGGCCGTATTGATGGCCGTCATCAGGATCTCTTCTTTGTTCTTGAAGTAGAGATACACGGTGCCGTCAGCGACGTCGGCGCGATCGGCAATGTCGGAGATACGGGAGCTAAAAAAACCCTTGTCCGCGAATACGGCAACGGCGGCATCCAGAATGCGCTGGTACTTCTCGGTATTGCGGTTCGTAGCGCCGGTGGCAGCAGGAGGTTGAGCTTCTGGCTTCATCGAGGGCCCATACACGGAAGGGTTGAGGGCTGACCACCGCATCCGCAGTCCAGCATCCCTTCACGAAACAGCGCCATGGTCGCCGAATGAATGCTCATTCAGTTAAATCTATCGCCCTGGCGGGATTTACGCAATCGGCGAGCGCTTCCCGTAGTGGTCTTCAGCCGTTTCTACTCGACTCTGGCGCCAATCAATACCGCCCGCAGCGTCCGGGACAGGATGGCCGTCGCCAGGCCCCCACTGCGGTGGCTAAGCAACGCGGGTTAGTGTCACAATGCTTCAGCCGCCAATTCTTTGGGTTGGCGTCGGACCGAGAGGAGAATCTTCATGAAACGTATGTTACTGGCGCTGTTGCTCGCCGGGTCCTTCCTGCCCGCGAGTCGCGCCGCCGATAAGCCCAGCGAAGCTCCGCCGCCCAAGATCAAGGTGGGAGACATGGCTCCGGATTTCACCCTGCAAGACCAGAACGGCAACAAAGTTTCGTTGCACGACTTCAAGGGCAAGAAGAACGTCGCCCTGGCGTTCTACATTTTCGCCTTTACTGGTGGTTGAACCAAGCAAATGCAGGCTTTCCAGCAAAACCTCGCCAAGCTGGAAGCTGCAGATACCCAGGTGCTGGGTGTGAGCATGGATTCTCCCTTCTCGAACAAAGCGTGGGCGGAAAAAATTGGCGTTACCTTCCCGTTGCTCAGCGACTGGGGCGGCGACACGACCAAGGAATATGGGCTCTACAACCCCAAGTACAAGGCCGCGCGGCGGGTGAACTACCTGATCGACAAGGACGGCAAGGTGGTCGAGATGCAACTGGACTCGGAGGCCATCGATCCGTCGAAAGTTGTGGTGGCCTGTGAAGCGCGGAAGTTAGGCCGGTAGCAACGATCATGACTGCTCATGATGAGCGTTGACCGGCGGAGAATCCGCCTGCCTGAGCGTAAACTACCTCGTTGAAGGGAAGGAGGGCTTGCTGTGGTTGGTCGGACCATCGGCCAGTATTCGGTCTTGTCCAAGCTGGGCAGCGGCGGCATGGGCGTGGTGTACGAGGCGCAGGACACCCTGCTGGGACGCCATGTCGCCATCAAGGTCCTTCCGCCTGAGCTGAACCAGGCGGCGGGTGCGTTGGAGCGTTTTCTGCAGGAGGCGCGCTCGGCCTCGGCACTGAACCATCCCAACATCTGCACCATTTACAACGTTGAGCAGCATGACGGCGAGTGGATAATCGTCATGGAGCTGATGCAAGGGCAAACCCTCGACCACGTCATCCGGGACCAGCCGCTAAAGACCGACCAACTGCTCGACATCTCCATCCAGATTGCCGAGGCGCTCGACGCCGCCCATCAGCACGGCATCATTCATCGCGACATCAAACCGTCCAACATCTTCGTAACCACGCGAGGCGTGGCCAAAGTCCTGGATTTCGGCTTGGCCAAGCTGGTGGGGCAGAAGAAGTCAGTGGCGGAAACGGTGGGGGCGCCGAGCCTAAGCACGGCGGCCTCCAGCCATTTGACCTCTCCGGGATCGACCGTGGGTACGGTGGCCTACATGTCGCCGGAGCAAGCGCGCGGCGAAGAGATCGATTCCCGCTCAGACTTGTTTTCGTTCGGATCGGTGATGTACCAGATGGCGACCGGACAACTGCCCTTCCAGGGAAGCACGTCGGCCGTGATCTTCGCCAACATATTGGAGCACGACCCTCCGCCGCTGCTGGAGGCGAACCCGTCTCTGCCACCCAAGCTCGCGCAGACCATCGAGAAGGCGCTGGAGAAGGACCGCGATCTGCGGTGCCAGACGGCAGCCGAGCTGAAGGCCGACCTGAAGCGCCTCCGGCGTGATCACAGTTCGGGCAAGAGTCTGACCGGTAGCTCATCAGGGCGGCACGCGGCTGCAGGTTCGTCGGTACAGATACCGACGGCGCCAGCGCCTTCGCAGCCTTCAAGCGCATCCGTCCTAGTTGGCGAGGCCAAACGCCACAGGACCGGTTTGTTGGTGGCCGCTATCGCCGGCGTGATTTTCGCCGTGGGCGTGGGGTGGTTGCTGTATTCGCGATCAAGACAGGGCGCGCATCGGACAGCGACGCAGCAAATGTCGGTCGAACGGCTGACGCACGACGGCAAGACCAATGGCTCAGCCAGCATTTCGCCCGATGGCAAGTACGTTGTCTATGAAGTCTCGAAGGACGGCAAACTAAGCCTGTGGCTGCGACAGATAGCAACCCCGAGTGCCGTCAAGCTGATTCCCGACACCGACGATGGCTTCGGGGGAACGGCATTCTCACCCGACGGCAATTTTGTGTATTACCAGCAAGCCTCCAAGGAAGAGCCGAACGGTGCACTGTACATGGTGCCCACCCTCGGTGGGTCGCCCAAGAAGCTGCTCTCCAATGTCAGCAGTCCTATCACGTTTTCTCCCGACGGCAAACAATTCGCGTATGTTCGTGAGAACTCGCCGCAAGGCCCCACTTCTCAGCTCGTGATTGCCAACGCCGACGGCAGCGATGCGCGTCCGATTGCCACGGAAAAGATTGGTGTCGATTGGTTCGACACCCGCGGACCTTCCTGGTCACCGGACGGCAAGGTCATCGCCGTCGGCAAGAAGCGCCTCAATCCATCGGGTTATAGCAATGGAATTTCGCTGCTCGACATGTCGGGCAAAGAGACCGCACTGGTTGAAAAGCTGGCGGGTGAGCTCGCCCGGGTGGTATGGCTCAAGAGTGGCGATGGGCTGGTGTTTTCGGGGACACCCAGGATCGGCGCCACCGCCAGTCAACTCTGGTTTGTGTCCTACCCCGGGGGCGAGATTTCACGCATCACCAATGACTTGAATAGCTACGGACAGGTTAGCCTGGGGGTTACGAGCGACGGCTCAACCCTGGTGACCGTGCAGCAGGTGCCGCACTCAAACCTGTGGGTCGCCTCCGGTAACTACAAGGACCCGAAGCAAATTACCCAAACCGATGGCGACGGTACCGGCGGAGTTGATGCTGCCGCCGGCAAGATCGTTTACACTGCGACGTCCTCTGGCGTTGCCGCCATCTCCGCTGCCAACATGGACGGCTCCGGCGCAGCGCAAGTGAGTCCGGCCGATGAATTCTGCGCTACGCCTGCCATCTCACGGGATGGGCGCTACGTGGGTTTCACGTGCTTCAAAGGCGGTAACCCGAACATCTGGATTGCCGACGTGGATGGCAGCAATCTAAGGCAATTGACCAGCGGTAATGCCGACTTGGGCCCGACCTTCTCGCCTGACGGCGCATCGGTCTTCTACAACCGCTGGTCGGAAGGCAAGGTGCATCTCTTCAAGGTTCCATTCACAGGAGGGCAACCTGTGCAGTTCTCCGACCTGCAAATAGGGAACCGATGCTTCTCGTTTCATGGTGACAGAATACTGGTGCAGTATTTCGACGACCAGGCCTCGCAGTGGAAGGTAGGCATCATCTCCGCGGCTGACGGTAAGTTTCTGAGCAAAGTTGATATTAGCCTCACGACCCAGGGGTTTCCGTTGTGGGCCCCGGACGACAAGAGCGTGATCTATGGCGAAACCCATAGTTCCGTTACCAACCTGTGGAAGTTGTCGCTGGAGAGTGGTGCGCGGACTCCGATGACGGCCTTCACCTCGGAGGAGATTTTCAACGGCACCATAACCTCCGATGGCACGCTGGCGATGTCCCGCGGACATCACAATACCGATGCCATCGTGATACGCAACTTTCATTAGCCTGCCAGAGCGATCATGAAGAGGGAAGTGCAACCGTTCGATGACCAAACACCGGGTGAAGCCCCGGTGAGCGGGTTTCTTCATTCAGCTGAAGAGTCCGGCAAGGGGTTTCTGGTGCTCACCCACGGAGCCGGCGGCAATTGCAAAGCGCCGCTGCTGGTGGCGCTGGCGGAGAAACTTGCGGAGTCGGGACTGACGGTGCTGCGTTGCGATCTGCCGTATCGGCAACGGCGAGCGACAGGTCCGCCCTCTCCCTCAGACGCCAGGCATGATCAGGACGGACTGCGGCGAGCCGTGGAGCTCATGAAACAGAAAGTTGCGGGACCTGCATTTCTCGGTGGCAGTTCCTATGGCGGACGTCAGGCGAGCATGCTGGTGGCAGCGGAGCGGGCGCTGGTTGCAGGGCTGCTCCTGCTCTCCTATCCGCTGCATCCTCCCGGACGCCCGGCGCAATTGCGCACCGCGCATTTTCCCAGTCTAAGAACGCCGGTCCTGTTTGTCAGCGGAACCAAGGATGCCTTCGGCTCGATCGGTGAACTGGAGACCGCGATCAAGTTAATTCCAGCGCACAAGAAGCTGCTTGCGATCGAAGGCGCGGCGCACGGCCTATCGCAAAAATCCAATCGCGACGAGTTGCCGAAGAGGGTCGCGCAAGAGTTCGTCGCGTTCTTTACGAGTAGCGATTAGCGGGCCCGGTTGCACAAGCCGGGGTGGGTTGAGCCCTGCGTGGCGGGAAAAACAATGAGTCCCGGCGAGAGAATTGCCGAGCGACCCCGGAGGGCGAAGCAATATTAGCCCGGGGTCCCACTCATTCGTGTTGTTTGCGAATGAGTGGGACTAGACGATGAGCTATTGACCCGTACTCTACGTCCGTAAGAATTATTTCAGTAACCCGACTCTTCTTGACCGCGATCAAAACACCCACTCAAGCAAAGGCGGCTTGAGTCTGCGGCAGTTGCTGATTCATCGCCACAAACTGGTGCAGATACGCAGCCGGGTAAAGAACGGACTGCAACACCTGGCGATGAACCAGGGCATGCAGAAGAAGTCGCGGCTGTGGAGTGTGGCGGGACAGAAAGCCTTTCGCCAGTTGCCGCTGATGGGTTGGGCGCAGTGCCGGCGTCAGGACCTACTGCAGTTGCTGGTCTACCTGGATCAGCAGATTGCACCGCTGGATCGAGCCGCGCAACAGGCGGCCGAGCAGGATCCGCAAGCACGGTTGCTGCTGACGCAGCCGGGGGTGGGGCCGATCACCGCCTTGGCGTTCGTGCTGACCATCGGCAACGTCACCCGCTTTGCGCGCGGCAAACAGGTGGCCAGCTATGTGGGACTGATCCCGCGCGAGCACAGTTCGGGGGGACGACAGCGGCTGGGCGCCATCAGTAAACAGGGCAATGGTTTTCTACGCATGCTGTTGGTGGAAGCGGCGCACAGTGTGATTCGGCTGGATGAGGGATTTCGTAAACAGTACGCTCACCGCTGCCACAGCAAGGCAAAAGGCATCGCCAAAGTGGCCGCGGCGAGACGGTTGGCCGTACGACTCTACTGGATGCTACGCACCAACACCCCGTATCCAGAGATCGTTCGTATCGAGAGCAGCCCGCGGGTGCCCCTGGTCGGCGCAAGCTAGACCGCTGGATTGATTGGGCGCTCTCGCATCCAGACGGACCGGTGCAAAAGACGGCCTGCGGCCTTGGAAAACGAAAAAGCCGTTTTCCACTTTCGCACCGGCGACGGCGACTGGATGTTCGCATAGAAGAATCATGGTCGAACGTTTAGACCGAATCGATGGTTGGTGGAACGAGGCAGGTTCCACTGCAGACTGATCAATCGCGAGATCTCCTGTGTCTTGCTCCTCAGCGAGGCTAACTCAGGGATGAAACCAGCGGTGCTCACCCACCGCCCAGGAGAAGTTTCGCTTGACAACGCCTTCTCTCTTATCGAGGGGCACCCGGCGAGCAAGTATCATGGCCTCTACAAAATCTCCGTAAAGGTTTAGCTTCCTCTCGCCAGCGGAAACAAGCTTCGCGCTCGCTGAAGAAGGGCACTCGCTACGTCAAAACTTCCCATGAAAGCCTTAAAATTCGCCATGTTTAGCAGTAGCGATGCCCTTTCGGAGGGATCGGCGGTTGATTGAAGCATGGAATCTAATTCCTCGTACGCCTCAGACGGCTTCCCAGCATCCCTTCATAGAATTGCCTGTCGAAAACGAGAATCGTCCATTCTGCCTAACCTCTCTTCGGTGAGTACTGTAGTCGAAACGCTTATATCTGCTGGAATGTCCATAGCGCATTGCCGAGCGACTCCGGAGGGCGAAACAATATTAGCTCGTGAGTCAAGGCCGGTGTACCATGTTGCCTTTGTTTGCCGGAGGTGCCCTTTGCCCGACCGCCGTCGCTTTCTTGCTGCCAGTGCCGGATTCGCCGGCGCTCTCGCGTTTGGTAACAATCTGTTTGCGCAACTGCAAAATGCCCCGTCATCCCTGCCGGATTCCAAGCTGTTCGCCGGCAATGAGGACGCATATTGGGCCGAACTAAGGAAGCAATTCCTGATCCCCGAAAACGAAATCTACTTGAACAACGGCACCGTGGGGTCGAGCCCCGCACGGGTGCTACGTGCCGTCTTCGACAGCTATACGAAGTCAGAGAAGCTGGACGAGACCGATCCTGAGGACTATCCCATCTGGGGCTATGCAGCCTGGAACGAGTTTCGCGACCCGCTGGCCGCATTCGTCGGCTGCAAACGCGATGAAATTGCATTACTACGCAACGCCACCGAGGCCAACAGCTACATCGCCAACGGAATCGACATGAAGCCCGGTGACGAAGTGCTGATGACCGATCAGGAGCATCCGGGCGGTGAGCAGCCGTGGCAGTTGAAGGCGAAGCGCTATGGCATCGTGGTGAAGAAGGTCACGCTGCCCAAGCCGGTGCAGAGCGCCTCGCAAGTCCTCAACCTGTTCAATGACGGCATCACGCCGCGCACGCGAGTCATCTTCTTCAGCCACATGACCACGGTGACGGGCGTGGTGTTGCCGGCCAAGGAACTCAGCGCGCTGGCGCGCTCGAAGAGCATTCTGTCAGCGATTGATGGAGCCCACGTTACCGGGATGATGCGCCTGAATATTCAGGACATCGGCTGCGACATGTACACTTCGAGCCCGCACAAGTGGCTGCAGTCGCCCAAGGGATCGGGATATCTCTACGTCCGCGACGAGGTGATTGATCGCATGTGGAACACCATCGCCACCGAAGGCTGGGATGAGCCCAAACTGCGGGCGGAGCGCTTCCAGCGGATCGGCTCGTCCAATGTGCCGGCGCTTTGCGGATTGCGAGCGTCCATTGAGATGGCGAATGACATCGGCATGGAGCGTATCGAGAAGCGCCATCGCGAACTCGGTGACTACATGCTGGCGCAGATGCAGAAGCGCAGTGCTGAGTCGTGGACGTCGCCCGATGCGGCGTTGCGCTGCGCCATCGTCACGGTCAACGTTCCTCCGATCGTGCGCACCGAGCTGGAGAACTGGCTGTGGACGAACAAGAAGATTCGTATTCGCGGCGGCTCACAACCGTCGAAGCTGCGGCTCTCCACTCCCTATTACGTGCAGAAGAAGGAAATCGATCGCTTCCTGGAGTCGTATGACGAGTACAAGAGCGAGAAGAAGATCGCATGAGGAGAGAAGCGCCGCGGAGTATTCCGGACCGCCCTAGTTCGCTGCCGCGGCGTGATAGAGGAAGCGCGTTCCACCGGGCAATTCGGTGCGAGACACAATCCGGAAGTACTGCTGCAAGTAGCTTTCGAAAGCATCGCGGTTGTAGTCGCTGTAGGTATCGTCCTTGTTGAGCAACAATCGCCGGACCATCGCGTCCTCTTTGCTGATGAACTCGATGACTAGCTCGCCCGTGATCTCCGAGAGCCATTCCATCAATGCGCCGGGCGGAACGTTGGCGCTGATTACCAAATGATGGACAAGGGCGAGCGCTAGTGTCAGGTCAGGCTTGCCTCGTTCGAGCAGGGACGCGCGTTCGCGCGAAGCCCAGCCTTGCGATGGTGAAGGATTAGCAACGTTGATCAACAGCGGCAGTATCCTGGTTTGGCCTTCCTTACGCAGGTCGCAGTACAGACGATTGATGCTGCCCGCGTCGGAATCGATCGCGACGACAGTATCTGCGGCCTGGGCAATGGTCCGACTGAAGGTTCCGTCGTTACAGCCGAGGTCCCATACCAGCTCAAAGTGTCGTCCAGCAGCGGTCTGGCTAACGAACTCCCGCTTGCGAGCGAGGGCTTCGTCGGCATAGTGCGTGCGCGAGTAGTCACTCCAAGTGGTGTGCTTGCCGGTCAGGCGCAAGCTGAGAATGAGTTTCCTGAGTTTACGAACGTTGCGGGAGATCATCTCGGGTGTCATGCCGGCGGTCTTGATCTGCTGGCGCACGCTGTAATCCGTGGCGGAGAACTTGCGCTGGAGATATGCCTGCGCAACCACGTGGCTCAACACTCCAGGTCGAAGGCGTTCGACCCCGCGAAACATGTGGCCGAACACGACCGGATCGATGCCTTCCAGTTCGCTGCGCAACCATGATTGGAAGGGAACGCGCTTGTAAGCCTCCAGCATGAGCGGATAAAGCATCATGCGGCAGAACTGGTTATAGCCTGCCCAAGGTTCGCCCTCCTGCAGAGCGGCGAAGGAGAGCACGTCGATGAACAGCGGTTTCACGCCACGAAACTGCACGTTGTAAGCAGTCGCATCCTTGAGGATCCAGCGGTGCCGCAAGGAGCGCTCGACGATCTCCAGTTGCAAGAGCGCTGCATCGCGCAGCATGTCGAAGGTCCACTCGTACGGATAGCTGACGAAGGGAATCCGTTCGTGTTCCAGAACGATAGAGCCTTCGGAAAGAGGTACTTCGGGTGTGAGCGCGTGCGCCTCGACCTCGCGGGTGGGAATCAACAGTCCGGCGGATTGAAGCTCCGCTGCCAGACCCGACGCGGCAAATTGCCGCCAGCGTTCCACCGCACTTGGGAGTACAACGCGAAAGATCCGATCAGCCCGCCTGACGATGAATCCATCGGGGTCTCGAAACGATCCGGGGTCGCGTCGGAATGCCGGAGCCAGCAAGTCCGGAGGCATTGGCCTTAGGCGGACCGTCCGAGGTCTTCGTTCTTGGTGGGAGCTTGCCCAGTGGCCGCTGAATTGACGGGCGTCGCGGATTCGTTCCGGACGCCGAGCATCCTGAGGATCTTCTGCTTGAACAGACGGAAGATGACATAGACCCCGCTGACTCCTCCAAGCAGAAGCTGGAGGACCATGCTACCGGAGCCTGGATCGACGTAAAACGCAAGGAATGAAACTAAATGCAAAACTGCCAGTTCTCCTGAGTCGAGATAGGGTCTGCTAACCCCTAGTGAAGTTTAACATTCGCTCCGGCTTGGAGCGAAGGTACCGGGGATTCAGATTGGTAAACGCCGAGCGCAATCGTGTTAATTCTGGATTTGGGCCCAGGTGGATCTCACGGACGGGCTTCGCAGTGGCTACCGGGTGAAGAGTTAGGCTTTTTTCCGCCCTTGGTGTTCCCGGTGTGTAGAGACATCTGCTGCCAAACCTGGTCACAAGTCCCCGCTTGGGCGCAGCCCGACAGCATTCCTCCGACATCCGGTTCGGGCGGCGGCGGCGTTAGCGCTTCCTGAAGCACCAGCCGCGGGTCATGAGTTGAGTGAGGCACGCTCTTGGGCAACACTTGGAATCCGAGCTGCGCCATCTCGTCGCTGGCGCGGTTTCCTGCCAGGACGCGTTTAGCCGGATGATTGGGGTTCGCCAGGTTGCCGTCCGAATTGTCATACACATACCGCATCGCGATAACCGTGCCCTTGGGCAAGAACACGGGTTGAGCATAGCGGTACACGGCCTGCCAGTTCAGGTCGTAGTGCGGAATGTGAATCAGCGTCTTGCGGCTTCCGTCCGGTAGTGTTGCCGTGGCCTTGAGGTCCCTGCCGAGATAGTGGGCGTGAGGATAAATGGCCAGCACAGTGACATCCACCGGCAGCGTGAAGTTATCGGTCACGACAAAGTTCTCGTCGCCGGCTGGAATATCGAGCACGGAATCGCAGTTCAGCTGAAACAACATCGGATGCTTGGTGGCCGGCTTGTTCGTGAAATAGATTCCAATGCTCGGCTGGATGAGTTCCGGCTTGCCCGACGGCTGGAGATGGGTCTTGAGCACGAGGTCGGTGCCTTTATCCATCCGCAGCGCCATGTCGTCCGGTTCGAAGTACGGAATCGTGCCCGGCTTCCAAAAGAGAAAATGGCTGCTATTGGGACCGAATAGCTGCGATTCAACCTTGACTTCCATGCCCCCGTAACCGGCACCGGGAGTCTTTTCCAGGGTGCGCGAGAGCTCGAGGCGATCCACCACCACGTTGGCGTGATGAATCAGACGTTTGTCGCCCGGTCGTATCTCGACGCCCTTCACCCAGCGGTTCTCGGTGAGCGGAATCGGCAGAATGAAATTCCAGTAGGTGTCCACCCCGGTCGCCGGCAGCTGGAAAGGCTTCGTGGCCTTGACGATGACATCGGGCTCGCCTAGTTGCCATCCAGGTATGAAGTGCGGCGGAGGCGGCAAGTCTGCCGGACGTCCCTGGATCATGCCTTCATCCACCCACTTCTTGATGAGAGCGATTTGGTGATCGGTGAGGCGGCGCTCGTCGGTGAACTTCAAGGCCTGCGGCGCTGGCGGCCAGGGCGGCATAAAGCGCATCATGGTTACGGCGACGATCTGGCGCCCGTGCTTCTTGACGTCGTCGTAGTTGAGCAGTGGGAACGGTCCCGCCTCACCCGGCCGATGACAAGCCGCACAGTGCTGAAAAATGATAGGAGCGATATCGCGATTGAAGGTGACTTTGGAGCCGTCGTGCGTAGCGGACGCCTCGGGTTGGGCGTGGGTCACCGGGGCCTGTGCCGCAGAGGTTTTCGACGAGCCAGCAAACGCGAGGGTGCCGCCTGCCGTAGCCGCGATCGAAAACAGTAATCCAGCCAGGACGCTGCGAGAGCCAATCATTTGAGATCCGAGATGTAGCAGCCCACTCCGGCTGCTGCTGTTACTTGAGGTTTCTTTCCCCGTAGAACGGCTTGGATGGCATCGTCAAGTTCGTGCGTCGTCGGGGCCACGCGGGCATGGCCGAAGTCCTGATACCAGTTATCGATGCGGCCGTGATACACAAGCTCACCGTTGGGATCGAACACTGCCGATTCGGGTGTGACCTGCACCTGGCTCAGCTTGACCAGCCCTTTCTGCGGGTCGCGCAACGCAGGAATCTTGTAGTTGTAATCGTGCAGGTGCCTCTCGATCACGGCGGTTGATTCCTCCTTATCGGGATATACCAGCCAGAAGTCAACTTTCGTGGCATATTCCGCGCTGAGTTTCTGTACGGTGGGCACGTAACGATTGGACAGGGGGCAGTCTGTGCGGATGAAAATTAGTACGACAGGTTTTCCGGGATGAGCGTGGAGGGGATCTACTTGCTTACCCGCGAGGTCCACGGATTGGACCGACGGCGAGACACTCGCAATCGCCTCGAACCTGCCCAGGCACGCGATGATCCCAATGCAGACTACAGCCATCCACCGCAGCAAAAACATAACAACCACATCGCCGTTGGCGCACAAGCGTATTTCCGCTTGGTGACGGAGCCCACCACTTACCTGCGGATTTTGGCCCGGCGAGTAGGCATTATAACCCGCTTTCCGAGATAGACGGAGTATTATTCGCGGCGCAGAGCGGTTCGGCAGGTTCAGAAACTCAGGAAGGATTTGCTCCTAACTTCCACTGCTGGAGCGAAATAAGTGGCGCGCCCTGAGAGATTCGAACTCCCGGCCTTCTGGTTCGTAGCCAGACGCTCTATCCAGCTGAGCTAAGGGCGCTCCTGTGCGCAGTCAGCAGATTATACCAAACCGCCGACTGATCGGCGCCGTTCAGAGACTCGTGAAACGGCATCTTGGCTTTTGAAGCTTTGATCAAGGACGACCACGCCAGCAGACAGTAACAACCACATTGGTGACCTAGTAAAGTTTGCTCAGTACAGGGAAACTTCTACAAGCCTAGGCCGGTTGGGTAGGCTTGTAACTCATTGATTTCTGCTATGCGACCCTTTGGCAAGCCGGATGCACTATGTTAGGCCAGACGAAGTGGCGCAATAGGGGGCCGTTCGGAAAGGAATTTCGGCCAGAGTTCCTTTCACTGGGCGGCCCTTTCAATTTTTGTCCTCCCCCAGCATCTTGGCCTGCGTAGCCGGTACCATCCAGCAACCTGCGCAGGCCGACAACAAGACACAGCCTAAACATAGAAAAAGGACGAAGTGCTCGCGAACCAGCACTTCGCCCTTTTGTACTTTAGGCTTCTAGCCCGGCCTGGATGTTATGCCAGCGCCAGTTTCTCGCGAATATCGAAACCAGCGCTGCGCAGCAGTTTTTCCACCGTTGACTCGTTCAGGCGCGTGGCGTCGTATTCCACCCGGATCGTGCGCTCTGGCTCATCGAAGCGCACCCGGCGGATGCCGTAGACATCGCTTACCTGGCCCAGCGCGCCCATCTCCATCTCGCCCGGCGGCATTCCATACCGAAACAAAACCTCGACTGCGGTCATCGAACCACCCTCACGCAAACGTGCAATGATAAGACACGCGGAGCCGGCAAACTTCTTCAGCATCTAGAATGGTTGACGCGCGGAGATGTCTCGCTTCCGACTGAATTCCGCATTCAATATAGAGCATCGCTGCTTCAATGAACAGCGCGGGTAGGCATACCGGGAGAGGGAGGGAATGAACGAACCCGAGGAAACCTTGGAGAACCGGATCATCGACATCTCGGTGATTGATCCCGTCTGTGGAATGGCGGTGAATCCGGTAGAGTCTCGCGGTAAAGCGAGCCACCAGGGACAGACCTACTATTTCTGCTCGCCCGGTTGCATGCACAAGTTTGTGTCATCGCCGGCGAAGTATCTCTCGGCCGGCCCCGAAACCTCGACTCGACCTGCGGTGCCAACTGGCATAGCCAAGAAGCTCGACAAAGATCCGGTTTGCGGGATGGATGTCGATGCTTCCAAGGCTGCCGCTTCGGTGGAATACGAAGGAACGCTCTATCACTTCTGCTGCCGTGGCTGCGCTGAGAAGTTCAAGAGATTATCCGGAAAAATATCTTTCTCCCAACTACAGAGCAGGCGGCATGGGCGCGACGGTCCAGATCGGTGGAGTCCCGGTGCCAGCATAGGCGCTGCACCCAAACTGCAGAAGGACGCGGTTTGCGGGATGAGTGTTGACCCTGCCAAGGCTACGTCCACGGTTCAGCATAAGGACAAGACCTATTACTTCTGCAGTCGAGGATGCGGCGAGAAGTTCAAGGCCGACCCTGAGAAGTACGTTGACCAAAGCGCCAGTCCCAGAATCATGACAGACGACGCGATAAGGCCGGGCAAACCGACGCTCCCTTCGGTCGCCACGACGTATGTGTGTCCCATGGATCCGGAGGTGCGTCAGGCGCGGCCCGGTGCCTGTCCCAAGTGCGGCATGGCGTTGGAACCCGATCTTCCTCTCGCCGCAACCCGAACCCAGTGGACCTGCCCTATGCACCCCGAGATCGTTCGGGACGGGCCCGGTGCGTGTCCCATCTGCGGCATGGCTCTGGAACCGAAGACGATAACGGCCGGAGAGGAAGAGAATCCCGAACTGCGCGACATGACGCGGCGCTTCTGGACGAGCGTACTGCTCGGCGTTCCTCTGGTGGCCTACGCGATGTTGCGCATGGGCCCGCTCGCACATGTGCTCACGACGCATGGCGGTACCTGGCTGGAGTTTGCCCTGGCCACACCGATTGTCCTGTGGTGCGGGTGGCCTTTCTTCGTGCGCGGCTGGGCGTCCGTCAAGTTCCGCAGCCCGAACATGTTCACGTTGATTGCGATGGGCGTGGGAGTGGCGTACGTCTACAGTGCAGTCGCCACCGTGATGCCGGGAATCTTTCCGCCGTCGCTGCGTGGGATGCATGGCCAGCCGGAGGTGTACTTCGAAGCTGCGGCGGCCATCATCGTCCTCGTGCTGCTGGGGCAGGTCCTGGAGCTTCGTGCCCGCAGCCGCACCAGCAGCGCTATCCGTGCATTGCTCGATCTCTCGCCGAAGCTGGCGCGGATCATGCGCGACGACGGCAGCGAATATGACGTTCCCCTGGAGCAGGTGAAGGTCGGCGACCAGCTCCGCGTGCGTCCGGGAGAGAAGATTCCGGTAGACGGTAGCGTGCTCGACGGATCTGAGCACGGTGGATGAGTCGATGGTGACCGGCGAAGCTATGCCGGTAGAGAAGCGCGGCGGCGACAAGGTCGTCGGCGCCACCGTGAACGGCACCGGATGGCTGCTGATGCGCGCCGAGCGCGTGGGCAGCGAGACCTTGCTCGCACAAATCGTCCAGATGGTGAGCAACGCCCAGCGGAGCCGTGCTCCAATTCAGCGACTGGCGGACAAAGTTGCAGCCTGGTTTGTTCCCGCCGTACTGGCGGTTGCGGTCATCACCTTTGCCGTGTGGCTCATCCTCGGGCCTGAGCCGCGACTGGCCAATGCGATCGTGAATGCCGTCGCCGTGCTGATCATCGCGTGTCCCTGCGCCCTGGGCCTGGCGACGCCGATGGCGATCATGGTCGGTACGGGACGGGGAGCTCGAGCTGGCATCCTCATCAAGAACGCGGAGGCGCTGGAGACGCTCCAGAAGGTCGACACGCTTGCGCTGGACAAGACGGGCACGCTCACTCAGGGCAGGCCGGAGTTGATGGCCGTGATCGCCATTGGGGGCGAGACGGAAGACCGCGTTGTCAGGCTGGTGGCCAGCCTGGAGCAGGGAAGCGAGCATCCGCTGGCGGCGGCGATTGTCGAGGCTGCCCAGGCCAACGGCCTGCATTTGATGCCGACGGAGCAATTCCGATCGCTCACCGGGCGGGGCGTCGTGGGCAGGGTTGGAGGCCATGAAGTTGCGGCGGGAAACGAGGCCCTGCTCCAAGAGTCGGGAATTAATGCCGATGAGCTGAAGCCGCAAGCGGAAGCCATGCGCCGCGATGGATCGACCGTGGTTTTCGTTACCGTGGATGGCCGCCTCGCGGGACTGCTGGGCGTGGCCGATCCGGTGAAGCCCGAGGCCGCGCAGGCCATTCGAGATTTGCGAAAAGAAGGCCTGCGCGTGGTGATGCTTACCGGCGACAGCCAGACCACGGCAAAAGCCGTCGCGGGAAAGCTAGGCATAACCGATTTCGAAGCGGGAGTGTTGCCTAGCCACAAAGCCGACGCCGTGAAGAAGCTGCAAGAGCAGGGAAGAGTGGTTGCGATGGCGGGCGACGGCATCAACGATGCCCCTGCCCTGGCGCAGGCTCAGGTCGGTATCGCCATGGGCACTGGCACCGACGTTGCCATGGAGAGCGCCGGCATCACGCTACTGAAGGGCGACCTGGCGGCCCTGGTGCGCGCACGCCGTCTGAGCAAAGCCGTGATGGGCAACATTCGCGAAAACCTCTTCTTCGCGTTTATCTACAACTCGCTGGGCGTGCCAATAGCGGCGGGCATTCTGTATCCCAAGTTCGGAATTTTGCTCAGCCCGATCTTCGCAGCGGCCGCGATGAGCTTCAGTTCGGTGTCGGTGATTAGCAATGCGCTGCGGCTCAGAAGGGTGAAGCTGTGAGCGGCGGCTTCCACTCGAACAGCGGGGCAAAAGCAACTCAATTCACGGACAGCGGTTGCGTTCGACTACCAAGAGTGTTTCGAAGTGCGATCAGCGCGCTCTCTTCTTGTGCTGAGAGTGGACCATCCGACAGGGCAATCTGCTTCGCGACTGAGTTCATCAGGCTGGCCAGTTTGGGACCGTTAGATGTACCCGATTCGCGATCACCGTTTTCGGCCATGATAAGCAAAAAAGGCTTCTGAATCGTCTGCATTCTTGCCTCAGGATGCCGCTGAATATAGTCCTGAATGAATGTGATTCCGTGGGACTCGTGGAGACCCGCGTACGCTCTCGGATGAAGACCCCTCATGATCGAGAGGAAAACGAATGCTGCCGGAGCGCTGACCGCGCCATCGAGGGCGGCAAAGCGGCAACTTAGATCCGTGAGCTCCGCGGAAAAAATGTCATCGTAAGCACTTGAACTGCGGAATTTGCGGAGTTCAGCTTTGAGGGGATTCTTGAGCAAATCATAGACAGCGCGCACCTCCTGCGCCAGTGCCTCAATCTCGGAAATGCGAGCTCCGGTAACTGATTCCAGCGAAGCTGATGGAATAGTGCGAGAATTGCTGGCCGATGCCGGCAACATTGCAAAAGAAAGCGGGAGCGACGTGCGACTCAGGCAATGTAGATGTGGTCTGGGGCGGTTCCGCAGCGGGGTTAGCAGGTTTGGATGGACGGTTGAGGCATCGCGATGCTATCCAAAATAAAGCTGCAAGACCGCCGAGGATTACGCCGCTCAAAGGCGATTTCGCGAAGATTATGATCAGAACCAGAAAAGCGACAAGAAAGAGTCCCTGATGCTGGCTGTTAGATCGCTTGCTGAGCGAGGGAGTGCCCTGTAGGTATTGTCGGCTGTAAATCCCAGTTCCTGGAATCGTAACCGTGCGCAACGCACGCCCTCGACTATCTCGTCCGAGCCGGAAACCCTTAAAACCCAAGGAGTAGCCCAAACCGCTTTTCGATAGGTTTAGCCTGAGGCCTCCAGGGAGTCGAATCGATTTTCTATATCGCCATCTCAATTCGCCACCTGCCCGCCATGGGCGATTGAATAGCAACCAATTCTGCTTAAATGCTGCCGAATCGCAGCGCACAACGAGAATACGCGAGGTCCTACGGAAACACCATTACATCTTTTTCAGATAGTCCACAATGTCCGGGCTGGTCCACTCCTGCGCGCCGATGAATTTGCGCACGATTTTGCCGTTGCTGTCGATCACGAAGGTTTCGGGAAACTTGAAGGTGCCGTAGACCGCATTCGTCTTCTGTCCGGTATCGCGGACGGTCAGCAGGTCAACATTGTGATCGCGGACGAATTGCTTGTACGCGTTATCATCGTCGTCCTCGCTGACGGCGAGAATGGTCACCTTGTCGCCAAGCTGCTTCTGCAATTGCACCAGCGAGGGCATCTCCTGGATGCACGGCGGACACCAGGTTGCCCAGAAGTTCAGCACCACGGGCTTGCCTTGAAATTGGCTTAACGAGACGGTGCGCTGCGAATCGGTGATGGTGAACTGGGGAGCGGCGCTGCCAATACGCGGCGGATGCGAGCCGCTATTGCAGGACGCGAGCAGAACCAGGCAAAGGAGAATGGTGGACGAGAGGAGGCGTTTCACAGACTCTATGATAATCCACCGCAGCAGCGATGGCCGCTCACTGGCCTGCGATTGCCAGACGATGCCGGGATCCCTGCGGGGGAGGGCACGGCGCAAGGCGAGGCCTGCGCTTGCCGCCGGGGGTGGTAGTCTCTATCTCGATGGACCCGTCTGCAAGCGCGCCCGAAATCTCGGTCATTGTTCCTGCGCGGAACGAAGAAGCCTGTCTGGCCGATTGCCTGCGATCGCTGGTCGGACAAGAGGGGCCTGCCTACGAAGTCATTGTTGTGGATGACCACTCAACCGACGGAACCCGCGCCATCGCCACAGGCTTTCCGGTGACCCTGATCAGCGCCGATGAACTTCCGACCGCCTGGACTGGTAAATCCAACGCCGCGTGGACCGGCGCCAAGGCTGCGAAAGGGAAGTGGCTGCTTTTCACCGATGCGGACACGCGGCACTCGCCAAACTCGATCGCGCGCGGCTTGCAGGAGGCCAAAGAGCGAGGCGCAGACGCGCTTTCGTATTCACCCACCCAAGAAGTGCATGGTCTCGCCGAGCGGGCGCTGATGCCCGTCATATTTGCCGAACTGGCGATGACGTATCCTCCCAGGAAAGTGAGCGATCCTAGGTCGCCGGTGGCGGCTGCCAACGGGCAATACCTGCTGATTCGTCGGGAGGCGTATAACGCTGTGGGTGGTCATGCCGCTGTTGCGACTTCACTCCTGGAGGATGTCGAACTGGCAAAACGGTTGAAGCGTGGCGGATTCCTCCTGTGCTTCGGCATGTCCGACGCTCTCAGTACCAGGATGTACCGCACCTTTTCGCAAATGTGGGAGGGTTGGACGAAGAACCTTGCGCTATTGTTTCCCTCGCCGCGGTGGCTGGCTTTGCGGCGCGCTGTTGAGTTTGCCGGCATTCTGACTATGGTCGCGTTTGCCTTTTTCTTTTTAGCCAGAGGCGAGACGATCGCACTTACGGTGGCAGCGGCGGTGGCCGTGCTGGGACTCTATTTCTTCGAGAAGCGGATTGCACGCGCACATTTTGACCCGCTGTCAAATTGTCTGGCGTTCCTCGGATTGCCGCTTTTCGCGGTACTTTTACTCAACTCAAGCATCTCTCTAAGCAGGGGAAGAGTCCGCTGGAAGGGACGCGAGTACTCCGGCAGGACGCCCGTCCACCCTTGCGGTGGCGTTCTACCGGCGTCGCAAGATATGTCGGGACGGTGATCAGCACTAATGCATGAATAATTTGAACCCGAAGCTACTGCAAGAAACATGGTCTATCTAACCCGTAAGTGTGAATTTTCCGCGTCGCACTATTACCACAATCCTGAGTTCTCAGCGGAGGAGAACCAGCGCATCTTTGGCAAGTGTGCCAACCTGAATGGCCACGGCCACAACTACACCCTCGAGGTAACGGTGAAGGGCGAGGTTGATCCTAAGACCGGTTTTGTGGTGGACCTGAAGGAGTTGAAGGAAATCTTGAACCGCGAAGTACTTGAGGCGCTGGATCACCGGCATTTGAACAAGGAAGTTCCGGAGTTCTCGCGACGGATTCCCACCACAGAGAATTTGGCCATCGCCGTCTGGAACCGCCTGCAAAGCAAGCTGCAGGTTGCAAAACTACATCGGGTGCGCGTGTACGAATTGCCCGATCTGTTTGTCGACTTCTATGGGGAAGCATGAAGGTCTATCTGACGCGGCGGTACTTGTTCTCGGCATCGCACCGGCTGCACAGTGATGGACTGTCGGATGTGCAGAACCGCGCGACCTATGGAAAGTGCAATAACCCTTATGGGCACGGGCACAACTACGCGCTCGAGGTCACGGTGAGCGGCCCAGTTGATCCTGAAACTGGAATGGTGTGTAACCTTTCCGACCTTGATCGCTCTGTACAGGAGAGCGTTCTTGATAATTTCGATCACGAAAATTTGAATGCCCGTCAAGAATTCGCTGCAACCGTGCCGACGACGGAAAATCTAAGCGAGGTCATCTTCAACATTTTGAAGCGGAGCTTTACGGCTGCTCATCTGGAGAAGGTGCGGCTTGAAGAAACCATGATGAACAGCTTTGAATACGCAGGCGGAGCCGAACTGCGGGTGTGACCCTGGGAGAAGGATGAGAGACCTGACCGAAATGCCGACCCTGACCAGCGCCAGCTTTGAGGAACTCGCGCGCGAGATGCTGGTCCGCCTCAGTGAGGACCCGGGTCGCGAAGGGCTACTGAAGACGCCGGAGCGCTTCTCCGCCGCTTTGCAGTACCTTACCAAGGGCTATCGAGAAGACCCGGAACAGATCCTGAAAGCCGCACTGTTCAGTGTCGATTACGACGAGATGGTGATTGTGAAGGACATCGAGATGTTCAGCCTTTGCGAACACCACGTGCTGCCGTTTTTCGGCAAAGTACATGTGGCCTACATTCCCAAAGGCAAGGTAATCGGTTTGAGCAAGGTTCCGCGCCTCGTGGAAGTGTTCGCCCGTCGCCTGCAGGTGCAGGAACGCCTTACCGTCCAGATTGCGGAGACGATCCAGAAAGCGATCCAGCCCCTGGGCGTTGGAGTGGTGATCGAGGCGCGTCACCTGTGCATGATGATGCGCGGGGTCGAGAAGCAACATTCGGCTACGGTTACCTCGTCCATGCTGGGCGCCTTCCGCGCGCAGCAAACCCGCCAGGAATTCCTCTCCCTCATCCACGCCAAGAACGGCAGCGGAGTCTAACTTCATGGCTGCGAAGAAGCCGCAGTCCCCCCAAACAGGAATCGGCGCTCAGGAATCGGGCGCGAGCGGCGCTCGACTGCAGGGAAAGATTGCAGTCGTGACAGGAGCCAGCCGCGGGATTGGCTATGCCATTGCCAGCAAGCTTGCGACCGAAGGCTGTAGCGTCGTGATTGCTGGACGGGATGAGAAGAATCTTGCCAAGAGTGTTGCGGCAATTCAGGCATGCCTGCCCGCGCAGCTGCGGCAGCAATTGGCAATAGTTCCTCAAGCTTGCGATGTACGTGATCCCGATTCGGTGTCTGCCGCATTTGCGACGGTGACGAAGCACTTCGGCAAGGTGGATATCCTAGTGAACAATGCCGGGATCACGCAGCCAATTCTGAGCGTGGAAGACACTCCGCTAGAGGTCTGGCGCGACGTGATAGACACCAATCTGACCGGAACCTACCTGTGCACACGTGCGGCGCTACCGCTAATGAAGGCCGGGTCCATCATCATTAACAACTTATCTGCGGCGGCCACACAGGTTTTTCCGAAATATGCGACCTACAGCGCGGCCAAGCGAGGTGCGCTGGGGTTCACATTGTCGCTGCGTGAAGAACTGATCCCGCGTGGTATCCGCGTGATGGCACTTATGCCGGGGGCAACTGCAACCGACATGTGGGACCACATCATGCCCGACGCTCCGCGCGACCGCATGATCGACGTGGAAAGCGTAGCCCATGCGGTGTTGTACGCGGTGCTGCTGCCGGCGAACGTCAATCCGTCGCAGATCATGCTTGATCCCACTGGCGGGGCGCTGTAAAACGCTTTTCGCCCTTAGCTCTTAGCCCTTGGCAACCAGCTCAAGCTTAGAGGTCTCAGGTTTGGGCTGCGGGCACTACCTTCGGCCTCCCCGGGAATTTCAGCTTACGAGCATGCAAGGTGTGGGCATCGTCCATCAAGAGCCGAAGCGAAGGGCTCAGAGCGAATCGCGAATCCTACATCCCCTAGTAATACCGCCGGCTTCGAGCAGGGAAGACCTTAATCAGCAACATGCCCGCCAGAAAGCCTCCAACGTGGGCCCAAAAGGCGATGCCAGTGGAACTGCTGCTGTGCGCCGCGATAGAGCCGGCGGCTCCGCTCAAGAACTGCGCGACAAACCAGTAGCCGAGCACGATCCATGCCGGTAGCCACATGAAGAACACGAAGAAAAATGGCACCAGGGTCAGCACACGCGCCCGTGGGTACAGCAGGAAGTACGCCCCCATTACACCGGCAATTGCTCCGCTAGCTCCGACGCTGGGTACCGTCGAGCCGATGTTAAACAGCGTGTGAAGCGCCGCCGCCGCCACTCCGCTGGCAAGGTACAGCACCAGGTAAAGCGAGGGGCCCAGGTGATCCTCCACGTTGTCGCCGAAGATCCATAGCGCCCACATGTTGAAGATCAGATGCAGCCAGGACCCGTGCAGAAACATGGAGGTAAACACCGGAAGGATCGCCGCCATCGTCGGAACATAGCGCGTTCCGAGTTGCGAAACCAAGTCCCAGGGCACGTACCCATGGTTGAACAGCACTACTGTGAATCGGGCCGGCACGACCCCAAATTGAAAGACGAAGAAATCGAGGTTCTGACGCCCGTGCGAACCGATCCAGAGCTCGAAAAGGAACACAAGTGTGTTCAGCACGAGCAGCACATAGGTTACATACGGAGTGCCGACCCGTGGCGCGTCGTCTTTCAGTGGAATCATAGGTTGGGTTACGGATACCGCACGGTAGGGAACTGAGTTCCCTGCAAAATCGCTGCGGCAACCGATTCTGGCGGCGATTTGACCAAACTACCGTTGAAGCTACACGATAGCAGAAGGATGCCTCTAAATGGCGTGATCGTCGTGGATAAACCCGCAGGATGGACCTCGCACGACGTGGTGGCGAAGTCGCGGCGCATGCTGGGCGAGCGCTCCATCGGCCACCTGGGAACGTTGGATCCCATGGCGACCGGGGTGCTTCCGCTGGTGCTCGGGAGGATGACCCGGCTGTGCCAGTTCTACTCGTCCTCCGAGAAGGCGTATGAAGGGATCATCCGGCTAGGGGTAGCAACTGATACCTACGACTGCGATGGCGATCCCGTTGGAGTCCCGCACTCAGTTAATGTAACGCTTGAAGAAATCCAGGCTGTAACGGGGAGGGCCATTGGCCTCATCCAGCAAGTTCCTCCGCCATTTTCCGCCAAGAAGATCAAGGGAGTCCCAGCCTACAAGCTGGCCCGCAAGAAGCAGGAAGTCGAACTGAAACCCGTCCAGGTGGAAGTTAAGGAATTCGCGGTCCTAGCCTTGAATGGCGACCTGGCCGAGTTTCGCTGCCGGGTGTCCTCGGGAACCTACGTCCGCAGCCTGGCGCACGACCTAGGGCAAGAACTGGGCATCGGGGCCCATTTGGCGAGCCTTCGCAGGACGGAGGTGGCTGAGTTCTCGGTCGCCCAAAGCCATACTCTGGACGAGATATCCGAGGCCGCCAGCCAAGGCCGGATTGAGGATTTGCTAGTCCACCCGCGGAGGGTTCTGCCGGAGATTCCGTCGGTTACCGCAACCGACGAGTACATCGCCAAGATCCGCCACGGCCGCACCGTGAACCTGCCGGAGATGTCCGGTTCGCGCTTCGTCAAGGTATTCGCCGGACAGACGGAGCTGATCTGCATTGCCAGCCGGGTAGCAGGGACGCTGTTCCATCCCAAGGTGGTGCTGATGTGATCATAGGAATGATGCTGGATACACAATCTTTGCACCGAAATGAACCGCTACAAGTTTTCTAATCTGTCGGTTGAAGGCGACGGAAACCGCATCGACGGCGGCTTTAGTCACGCCGTGCCTTCGATGGCGATTCAATGTCCGATAACAGATATTATGTTAAACATAGTGCACAAGGCAGCTGAGCAGCTCAGAGGTTGACTTAGTCCACTACTTAGTCCACTATTCCCTTATGGAAGTTAACGTTCATGAAGCGAAGACGCATCTTTCCAAGCTATTGGAACAGGTTGCGTCCGGCGAAGAAGTCATCATCGCGAAGGCTGGCAAGCCAGTGGCGCGATTGGTGGCAATCAAACCCAAACCCGGTCCACGACCGCTGGGTTTGGCAAAGGGCAAGTTTGTTGTTCCGGATGACTTCGATGCCCCTATGCCAGACTTCGAGCGGGACTTTTATCGTTGAAGATACTTCTTGATACTCACGTATTTCTGTGGGCGATCTCCGATCCGGACCGCCTGTCTTCGAGGGCGCGAGAAGTCATTAAGGATGCGCGAAATGAAGTCCTGCTTAGCATGGCTAGCGCGTGGGAAATCGCCGTAAAGTCGAGCCTTGGAAAGCTTAGTTTGCCTCATTCAGCTGTGGCATTTGTGCAGCGGCAGCTTGGCGACCACCAAATCGGCATCCTCCCGCTACGGCTTTCTCACCTGTCTGCCCTGGAAAAGCTGCCTTGGCACCATCGCGATCCATTCGACCGGATCTTGGTAGCACAATGCATAGACGAAAATGCAAGTCTAGTTACGGTCGATCGCCAACTCCGTCGATATGAGGTTGAAATTCTCGCCTGAGAGCACAGGCAGGGCCTGTCTCAAGCCGTTGCCGTCAGCAGCTGCTCCAGATCTTCCCGAAATCGCCGTAACGCATCCAGCCGCACAGCCGTAGCCTCCACGACCTCGGATTTGGCCTGGAAGACCTGGCGGCCCTCCTTCTGTACCAGCACGCCCAGAACTTCTCCCATCCGCCAGCCGGGAGTTCCGACCATCTCAAGGCCGACAGGGGTTGCCCTTAGCAACGCGATGCAACCATCGCGAACCACTCCAATGGAATTGGGATAACGTTCGAAGATTTGCAGCTCGAACCCGGCTACGTAGATGCGTTGCAGTTGCTCAGCGGCGTCTGGCATGGCTACATCTTGTAGCGGCCCAGGTCGTCCTCGCCGAGGTTCTCCAGCCATTTACGGAGTTCATCATTGTTGACTCGGTCGCTGGCCGCGTTTGCCTGTTTGCTGGACTTCAGCACCTCATCCTCAACGAAGATCGGGCAGTCCATCCGTAGCGCTAGCGCCAGCGCGTCGGAGGGGCGCGAATCAATGCTGATGGCCTGCCCTTCGCGTTCGAGCCAGATGACCGCAAAGAAAGTGTCATCGCGCAGCTCGGTCACCACGACCTTTTGCACCGTGGTTTCCAGCCCAACGAGCAGGTTCTTCAGCAAGTCATGGGTCATGGGGCGCGGCGTGGTGACCTTCTCAATTTCGAGGGCAATGGCGTTGGCCTCATAGACGCCGACCCAGATCGGCAGGACGGTGTCGCTCCCTTGGTCTTTCAGGATCACGATGGGCATATTGGTCACGGGATCCATCATCAGCCCGCGAATCTTCATCTCAACTTCCATCATGGCCCCTCCCCGGGTTCTAGCCCTTTGATACTCCGCTGTTAGTACGAAACGCAAACACTTTCTGGATTCTTAGACGGCCATCTCGCCCAATAAGCTGTTCGGAAATGTCTGGGTCACTCGCACGTCGACATATTCGCCGATCGCCGGTGCCGGCTGGCGGCTCGCTACAAAGTTGAGCGTCTTGTTCTGCGACGTACGGCCTATGATCTGTCCGCGGGCCGGGTTCTTCCCTTCCACCATGACTTCCATAACCTGGCCTAAGTGCCTGCTGTAGCTAGATCTCTGCAATTCCCGCTGGTGCTCCTGTAGAACCTGCAGCCGGCGCGATTTTTCGGCATCAGAGATGGAATCGGCGTATTGGAGCGCGGGCGTGTTTGGCCTGGGAGAGTACTTGAAGGAGAAAACACCGTCGTATCCAACTTCGTCCAACAGGCTTAGAGTCTCCTGGAATTCGGATTCCGTCTCGCCTGGGAAACCGACGATCACGTCCGTAGTAATACTGATTTCCCTGTTGCGGGCGGCCTTCATCCAGGCGACCCGCTCCAGGTATTCCTCACGGGAGTAATCGCGGAACATGGAGTCCAGCACTCGCGTCGAGCCGCTCTGGACGGGAAGATGCACGTGGTCGCAGAGCGTCGGAACCGAGTCGATTGCGTCGATGATGTCCTTGGTAAAGTCGCGCGGATGCGACGTGGTGAAGCGAACGCGACGGATACCCGCTAACTCCCCGACTGCCGACAGCAACTCGGCGAAGCTCTTCTTACCTGCCGGATCGCGGTAGGAGTTAACGTTCTGGCCGAGCAGTTGAATGTCGGTGTACCCGGCGTCAGCCATTCGCCGAGCCTCTTCCAATACCGACTGTGACGTCCGGCTGCGCTCCTTGCCGCGAGTGTAAGGCACCACGCAATAGGCACAGAACTTGTCGCAGCCCTCGATGATGGTGATGTATCCCCGATGCGGATTGGTGCGCGCCGTGAATTCGGTCTCGAAGGTCTCGTCGGTCTGGCGATCGTCGAGCCCGGTGACGCGACTGGCGCCAGCTTCGATCTGAATCAGCATCGCCGGCAGGTTGCGGTAGGAAGCCGATCCGGCGACCAGCGAGACATAGGGCGCGCGCTCGAAAATCTTTTCGCCCTCCTGCTGGGCCACGCAGCCAAGAACGGCGAAGCGCTTCCCTTCCTTGTGGAGCTTTTTGAAGTCATTCAGGCGATGAAAGACCTTCTGCTCAGCCTTGTCCCGGATCGAGCAGGTGTTGTAAACGATGAGGTCGGCCTCCTCTTCGCGCTGCACCTGCGCGTAGCCCTCCGAGATGAGCGTCCCCACAACTTTCTCGGAGTCGTGGAAGTTCATCTGGCAGCCGAAGGTCTCGATGTAAAACGTTTTTTGCTGGGAACCCACAGGCAACAGTATAGCGGGAAATAGGAGGAGGATTCACCACTGAGGGACGGAGGGCGCGGAGAAAACCAAAGAACTTCTTTTTCCCTCTGTGTCCCCAGTGTCTCCGTGTTGAAGCCCAACCCCGCCTATTTCGCCAACAGTTTCTCGATTTGCGGCTCGATCGCGGTTGGTGGAGTGGTCGGGGCGTAACGCTCGACCACAGTTCCCTTCTTGTCCACAAGGAACTTGGTGAAGTTCCACTTGATGCTGTCGCCGAGCAAGCCGCCCTTCTCGTTCTTCAGGAACTTGAAGACCGGATGAGCGTCGTCACCATTGACGTCAACCTTGGAGAACAGCGGAAAGTCCACGCCATAGTTGGTCGAGCAGAACGACTTGATCTCCTCGTCTGAACCGGGCTCCTGGTGGCCAAACTGGTCGCAGGGGAATCCAAGAACCTCGAGGCCGCGGTCCTTGTATTTGGCGTACAGCGATTGCAGCCCTTCGTACTGCGGCGTGAATCCGCATTTGCTGGCGGTATTAACGATCAGCAGAACTTTGCCCTTGTAATCGGCGAGCTTCTTGTTGCGCCCGTTGTTCAGTTTTGCGGAAAAGTCGTATAGGCCCATGAAACGTTCTCCGTTCTTTGAAGGGGCATGGCTTCAGCCATGCCGGAAACTGCCCTGTATGTATTCGGCTTCAGCCGCTGAGGGAACCCGCTTCCAACAGCAACTCCAGTCGCGATATAGCACAACCCGCAAAATCGGGGTGACCCGACTGGGCTTCTGCCGTCCCTGAAGGGACTCCAGAATGACTGGCGACGCCTACCCAGCGCTGAAGCGCTGGGCTATCTTCTTCCGTCCCCCTTCGGGGACTTGGACGTTCGCAGCGGAAGCTGAGCATTCCGATGGCAACCAGCGGCTAGTTGCTAATTGCTGGCTGCTTCTCAATACGCCTTCGCCACTACCACGCGCCGGTCAACCGGTTCTCCCGTGACGATGCACTTGCCCGGTCCGTCGTATTCATCCACCAAGGGAATGCAGCGAATGGTGGCCTTGAACTCCTTAACGCGGGCATCGCAACGCGGATCATCTTTCAGATGCGCCATTACGAACTTGCCACCGCCCTTTTCCGCGGTCACATCCTTCAAAATGGACTCCACCTCTTCAATGGAATTCGCCAGCACCGTGTTGGACTTCAGGCGCTGCTTGGCTGCGTCGTACATACTTTGCTGCATCTCCGCCAGGACGGTTGGCAACTTCGCGGCAACATCCGATTGCGGCATTGGTTCCTTGACTCCGGTGTCACGCCGCTTCAATACGATGCTGCCCGATGCCAGATCGCGCGGCCCCAGTTCCAGAACGACCGGCACCCCACGACGCTCCCAGTGAAAGAACTTCGCGCCCGGCGACTGACCCTCGCGGTCATCCAATTTCGCGCCCAGATCTTTGGCGATGCGGTGCGACGTCTCCAGCACCTTTTCCCGCTCTTCGTCTTTGCGGTAAATCGGAACCAGCACAGCCTTGGTTGGCGCGACCTTCGGTGGCAGCACCAGGCCCTTATCATCGGAGTGGCTCATGATGAGACCGCCAACCAGCCGCGTGCTGACGCCCCAACTGGTCTGCCAGACGTAATCGAGTTGGCCTTCCTTGCTCTGAAATTGCACGTCAAACGCTTTGCCGAAGTTCTGCCCCAGGTCGTGACTTGTGCCTGCCTGTAAAGCAAAACCGTTCTGCATCATGGCTTCAATGCAGTAGCTTTGCAGGGCTCCGGCGAACTTTTCCGACTGCGTCTTCAGACCCTTGATCACAGGCATCGCCATGACGTCTTCGGCGACTTCGGCGTACACGTCGAGCATGCGCAGCACTTCCTGCACGGCCTCGTCGTGGTTGGAGTGTGCCGTGTGGCCCTCCTGCCAGAGGAACTCTGTGGTTCGAAGGAACATTCGCGTGCGCAGCTCCCAGCGGATGATGTTGGCCCACTGGTTTACCAGTACCGGCAGATCGCGCCAGCTCTTGATCCACTTGGCGAAGAAGTGGCCGATGATCGTCTCGGAGGTGGGACGAATGACGTAAGGCTCTTCCAGTTGCTTACCGCCGGCCATGGTGACCACCGCCAACTCCGGCGAGAAGCCTTCCACGTGCTCGGCCTCTTTGTGCAGAAAGCTCTGCGGGATCAGTAGCGGAAAATACATGTTCTGGTGGCCCGTGGCTTTGAAGCGCTCATCGAGCTCGTGTTGAATCAGCTCCCAGACCGCGTAGCCGTTGGCCTTGATGACCATGCAGCCTTTGACGATCTCGGCGGGCTCGGCCATGTCGCCTTGCAGAACGACGTCCTGGTACCAGGTTGCAAAATCCTGTGTGCGGGCAGTAATCGGAGATTCGGCCATAGAGATGAATGCTTTTTCGTTCCTATCAGTCGATGTAAATGCTTCCTCTAGATTATGACAGGTGGATTGCTTTTCATCATGCTTCGGCCCGGTTCGTGTTCACTACGGCGGCCACGGAGGACTTAGTTCATCGCAGTGACAGGGTGCCTGCGTTGACAGCATCACTCCCGTGCACGGCATGCGTCACAGACAGATCTCCCGCAGCAGGTGTGCAATTCCGGTGAGTGTCGGTTGGAGAAGTTCCGGACTTACTCGCATCGACTGCGATTGGCGCGCTGACCCGCCGGTCAGAGTCCGAGATTCCCTTCAGGCGCTCCAGCACGGTATTCCCTGGCTTATCCCTGACGCATTGAAGCTATTTTTCGACCACCTGAAAGGAGGATTATCATGGCTCCCACTCCTCTTCGGAATTTCAAACACTCTCCCCGACACTTTGCGTGGACGGCAGCAGCCGAATTGTCATTGGCGATTGTGGTCACTCTGGCAATCGTCGCCACGCCGGCAGCACAGGCCCAGACCTTCACCGTCATATACAGCTTCTCTGGAATCGACGGATCATATCCTCAGGCCGGGTTGACCCCCGACTGGAGCTGAAGCTTTTTATGGGACGACCGTTGTAGGGGGGCGGCTACAGAGGAGGAGATTGCCACGGTTCGCGTGGGTGCGGAACGGCGTTCAAGTTGTCTAACGGTCATTCCCGCTGGTTCTTGACTGCTCTGTATAACTTCCGAGGGATCGACGGCGTTAATCCTGAGTAGCAGAGTGGTCCAGGCCCAGGACGGGACGCTCTATGGCGTGACCGACCTGAGGAGGACAAGGCAGCTGCCAGGGCGTTAGCTGTGGCACGGTTTATCCAGCCTGGCGCCGCCAGCCACCACTCCTGCGTCAGCGCTGGCTCCGTGGAATGAAACGGTAATTCATTACTTTAGCTAGAGGTAATGATGGGTATTCTCCTCAGGGTGACCCCGCCTTCGACCAAGCTGGCAATCTCTATGCTACGGCATTGGCGGCGTGGTCCCTCGGGCTATGGTCTTGTCTATCAATTCACGTCCGTCCAGGTAGTGGGTGGGTGGACACCGCTGTTTACGTTTTCCAAGGTGGTCGTGATGGAGGCAGTCCCATTGGAGGCGTCATCCTCGACAACCTGGGAAACCTTTACGGCGTTACAGGGCAAGGAGGGCGATGGGGCGTGGGTACGATTTACCAACTGTCCCCGCACGGATCGACTTGGACAGAACAGACCATCTATGATTTTCCGATTTACGGGGGTGGAGGGACGGGTCCGACTGCAGGGCTGATGATCGACCGATCCGGCAATCTTTACGGAACCACCAGCTATGCCGGAAGGTATGGGGCCGGCACAATTTACAAGCTCACGCCTGGCCCAAGCGGCTGGACCATCAGCACGCTCTACAACTTCTCCGGTTGCTCCGGATGGTGCGCACCACAGGGCGCTCTAGTAATGGATGCTACCGGTAGCCTCTATGGCACAACTCAGGGCGATGGCGCTTACGGAGCGGGCAACGTTTTTCGACTTACGCCCGGAGCCGATGGCTGGACGTATACCTCGCTCCATGATTTCAGCGGCCAGTCCGATCCCACCGGAGCGTTTCCTAAGAGCGCGCTGGTGATCGATGCGAGTGGCAACATTTACGGTACAGCCTCGGAGGGAGGCGCCTCAAATGCTGGGACCGTGTTTGAGATCACGCCATAGAGCAGCTTGGCAGTAGTCAGAAGCTATCAGCTATCTCATATATCCGGTTTTGAAAGGGCACGTCTTCAGCCGCGCCGCAATGGGCCCGTTACCGGCTGGGCTTTAGCCCCTGCGGTGCCTCGGTTTGGCCCGCACTGGCATTTATGAGATGGCTTCTCAGTTGGGGATATGTCAGGGTGCGTGTTCAGTTCTTCACCAGCTTCAGAAACTCTTCGTGTACGCGGGCATCGTCGGACAGCTCAGGATGGAAGGCCGCGGCCATGACGCTTCCCTGCCGGTCGGAGCGCACCGAGGGAATGCAAGTCAAGAAGGCACACCCCGCTTCCGCCTGAAGTCGTCACTCGCATGTACGGCATGAGTCACTGACAAGCGATTGGCAGCAACGGTGAAATTGTCTGGTAGCGGTACAGACGATCCTCGGAGACTCTCGCATCGCTCTGACCGCATTACGCGAGCGAGAAAAACAAGACCTCGCGTCTTCTTCTCTTTCAGGCGCCCAGCAGGAGGTTCTTATGGAGTACAGGTTTCGAGAGAGTGGCCAAGACCCATGCGTCGTCCCGAATATGGTGGCTCTGGTCGTCACGTTTGTAGTCGTCTTTGCACTCGCAATCATCGCAGCGCCAGCGGCGCAGGCGCAAAGCTTCAATGTGATCTACAACTTCCCCGACCCGGGCGGCGGAATTGCCCCGGAGACAGGCCTGACGATTGACGCCGCAGGAAATTTCTACGGAACAACAAGCATGGGCGGCGTCGGTGGCGACAGCGGCACTGTCTTCAAACTCTGGCGCACTAGCGCTGGCTGGGACGCAACCACACTCTATCAGTTTACTGGAGGCCTTGGAGGTGATGACGGTCGTGGCCCTATTGGGAGGGTAGCCATTGCCCAAGACGGAACGCTCTACGGCAGTACCGAGAACGGAGGAAGTTACATCTGCTCAGGGGTTGGCTGCGGAACAGTTTTTCATTTGAGACCGTCGCCGGCGGCTCCGAAATCACTACCACCCCTATGGAATGAAACCGTGCTTCATAGGTTCGTTGCAAGCGATGGAGCCTTTCCGCAAGGCGACCTAACCTTCGATCCGTCGGGAAATATTTATGGCACAACCCTGAACGGTGGGCCGGGAGTCGGCGTCGTTTACCAATTGACGCCCTCGAGCGGGGGCTGGATCGAGACCGTCCTTTCCTACCTCCCAAACGGTGCCTGGCCCACGGGCGGCGTTATGTTCGACACCTCCGGCAAGCTTTACGGTGTGTTCGAGGAAGGTGGTCCACACGGTTATGGTGCGGTATACAAGTTGTCCCTGTCGGGGTCGAGTTGGACAGAGCAGGTCCTTTATGGCTTTACTGGCGGAGATGATGGGTGGTATGGGTCAGGAGGAGTCATTCTTGATGGATCCGGCAATCTATACGGAACGACCATGAATGGTGGTAGCGGTGGAGGCGGCACGGTCTACAGGCTCACGCCCTCAGGTGACGGGTGGATCTTCACTCTGCTCTATTCCCTCTCCGGGCCGGATTACTTCAACTGTGGACCTCAGGGCAAGCTGGTTATGGACGCCGCCGGCAGCCTCTATGGCACAACGCAATGCGACGGTACTTTTGGGGCGGGGTCGGCTTTTAAGCTAACCCCCTCGGCTAGGGGTTGGACATATTCTTCGCTCCACGATTTCACCAATGGCAGCGACGGCGGCCGCCCCCAAAGCAACCTCGTTATTGATGCTGACGGTAACCTGTACGGCACAACCTATGAAGGCGGCACTCATGGAGCGGGAGCCGTCTTTGAGATCACGCCGTAAGAACAGTCACCGGCTACCATCTGCGGGAGCAGCTTTACCAGAGAGCACACCATTCTGCACCAGCTTCAGAAACTCCTGATGCACCCGCGTGTCTTCGGACAGTTCCGGATGGAACGTCGCGGCCATGACACTTCCCTTCCGAACCAGCACTGGATCGTCACCGCGTTTCGCCAGAACTTCCACGCCCTCGCCGACGCGTTCGATACGCGGCGCTCGGATGAAAACCATCTCCAGCGGCTCGCCATCGAGCGCGCTCTCCGCTTCGACAATGCTGGAGTCGATCTGCCGGCCATAGCCGTTGCGGCGAATGGTTATGTCGAGGGCATCCAGTCCCGGCTGATGGGGATTTTCAACCTGCTTGGCCAGAAGAATGGCTCCGGCACAAGTGCCGAACGTTGGCTTGGAGTGGACAAATTCGTTGAGCTTTTGAAACGTGTCCCCGCCGAGAAGCTTCAGGAACGTCGTTGACTCGCCGCCAGGGATGACAAGGCCGTCGATCTCGTCGAACTGCTCGGGCTTGCGCACCAGGACAACCTCTGCGCCCAGTTCTTCCAGGCGGCGGCGATGCGCATCGAAATCGCCTTGTAGGGCGAGAACACCGATTTTCATAAAGGCGCTTTCAGCTATCAGCCGTCAGCCTTCAGCTAAACCTGGGCGAATCGAAACCTCAAGCCAAGGCGCTACAAAACATGGATGCGATCAGCAACGCAAGAGGCGCGGCCGGGCCGCGCCCAACTGAAAGCTGATGGCTGATAGCTGACGGCTGCCCTTCCTACCATCCCCGCGTCTGCAGCAGATCTTTCTCGGCGATGGCGCCCACCGCCAATCCCTTCATCGCGCCGGTCATCTGCTCGCTGACTTCGGCCAGAACCTTGGCATCGTCGTAGTGCGTGGTCGCCATGACGATTGCGCGGGCGCGCGACTCGGCTTCCTCGCGCTCGGCCTTCAACGTGAGATCCAACGGCGTCGCTCCGCCCTTCATGAAGATGCCTGAGCCCACGAAGACAGCTTCAGCTCCCAGCTGCATCATCAGCGAGGCGTCGGCTGGAGTGGCGATGCCTCCCGCAGAGAAATTTGGTACCGGCAACTTCCCTGCCTTGGCTACGATACGCACCAGTTCATACGGCGCCTGATGGTTCTTGGCGGCTGCGAAGAGCTCTTCCTCGCTCATCACCGTAAGTTGACGCATTTCTTTAACTATTTGCCGCATGTGCTTGACAGCATGAATCACATCACCGGTTCCAGCTTCCCCCTTGGTGCGGATCATGGCCGCACCCTCGGCAATCCTGCGCAGCGCTTCGCCCAGATTGCGCGCGCCGCAGACGAATGGAGTCTTGAAGGCGTGCTTGTTCACATGGTGTTCTTCGTCGGCAGGCGTCAGCACTTCGGACTCGTCAATGTAGTCCACGCCGATCTCCTGCAGGATCTGCGCCTCCGCAAAGTGCCCGATGCGGCATTTGGCCATCACCGGTATCGAGACTGCGGCCATGATCTGCCTGATCAGTTTGGGATTGGCCATGCGCGAAACCCCGCCCTCGGCGCGAATAATGGCGGGCACACGCTCCAGCGCCATGACGGCCGTGGCTCCAGACTTCTCGGCCACCTCAGCCTGTTCGACACTCATCACGTCCATGATCACGCCGCCTTTGAGCATCTCGGCGAGGCCGGTCTTCAGTCGCAGGCTAGTGTTGTTGTTGCCGTTGTTCTCTGACATAGATTTCTCCCTAGATCGAAGCATTTAGCATTTGGCATCGGCCTGGACCGGTGTGGCAATGTGCCAACTGTCACGGCACTACGACCTGTACTTGCGGAACCTTTCATTTTACTCTGCGCGGATGTGCTACGTAACCCCAGTACACGAGGGCCTCTCCATGCGGCCCTTTTCCCCTACCGCAGCTTCTATACTTCCAGGCTGAGACTTCATCCGTATGCCGAACCTTGAGATCGTGCCGATGACGGAGCAGGACTGGGATGCTGTTAGCGAAATCTATCGCCAAGGGATTGCGACCGGCAACGCTACCTTCGAACAGTCTGTGCCCAGCTACAAGGACTGGGACCAACACCACCTTCCGACTTGCCGGCTTATCGTGCGCTGGAAGGACAAGGTCCTTGGCTGGGCAGCCCTGAGTCGGGTCTCCAGCCGGCGTGTCTACGAGGGCGTCGCAGAGGTGACCATCTACGTCGCGGAAGAAGTGCGGGGGCGTGGAATCGGGCGCAAACTACTACACGACCTGGTGGCATCCTCGGAGCAGAATGGCATCTGGACGCTGCAAGCGGGAATTTTGGCGGAGAACGCGGTCAGTATTCGCTTGCACCAGCAGGCCGGGTTTCGCATTGTGGGCACGCGTGAAAGAATCGGATGCCTGGACGGCGAATGGCGGAACACGGTTCTGATGGAGCGCAGGAGCACCGTGGTGGGTTTCTAGTCGACTTGTACCGATTAGGTTCCGTCGCTGTGCGTCTTCTTCAAATACTTCGCAAACATGCGGTGGGGATCAATCTCGATGAACGTTCCTTTGCTACTGGCCAGCACTTCTCCATGCCCGTTACGAATCTCGGCAGCGTGGATGTGCTCGCGGCCGTCAACCCGCACCTCCCAGCCTTCGACACTAAGGGGAGTTGCTAGCGGGACTGGCCTGAGGTAATCGACTTCCATCCGGCCGGTTAGTGCGATCACGTTACGCAGCTTGTTAACCTTGCCCATGGCCTCGTCCAGGATGGTGGCGATTATGCCTCCATGCGCGTGGCCTGGCGGGCCGACAAAGCGGTCTTCCAATTGGAAGTGGCAGACAAAGCGTTCGTGATCCTGATCGAGCACAAACTCAAGCCGCAGTCCGGCTTCATTGGCGGGGCCACAACCGAAGCAATTGTTGGTGAACTGCTGTTTTTTTACCTCATGACCATGAACTCGTTCGTGCGGAGGCATGAGACCAAGATGAAGCAGAGTCGGTTAGGATGCAAGCGGTCATTTACCCTGGCGAGTGTCCTGATCTCAGATCGGGACGCGAACCACGACGGAGGACGACAACTGGGATGCGGAGAAGGCTTGTATCGAACTTGACCGATCGCGCTTCTCCCCTGAGTCAATCGCCGGAATAACGGATTTTTCGCACGTCGAGATCCTTTTCTGCCTGGACAAGGTAGATCCGGCCAAGGTGGAAGACAAGGCCCGTCACCCTCGCAATAATACAGATTGGCCAAAGGTCGGAGTCTTCGCCCAGAGAGGGAGAAATAGGCCGAATCGAATCGGCTCCACGATTTGCAGAATTCTCAAGGTTGATGGGCTGAACCTTTACGTGGAGGGCTTGGATGCAATTGATGGCTCGCCGGTACTCGATATCAAACCCTGGGTCATCGAGTTCGGACCCCGTGGCCTGGTCTTTCAGCCCGGCTGGATGTCGGACTTAATGCAAGGATATTGGCGCCGCTAGGATCTGAGGCAGCCGACCTGGTGGCTTAGAACAGGTGCGGATTGTTTGGCGTACCCGAGTCAATGTCGACCTGTTCGTCCGCGTGCCGTCTAACGTACCAGCAAGGCTTTACCCCGAATTGCGGAAACAGGGAGTTTGAGCAATTTGCGGTGCGGTCGCCGGCATAGTCGTACTCGGTCCTTCCATTCTTCAGTTTAACCACGTAGTACGTGTGCACCGTCACTGCGCCAAAGGTATCGCGGGGAGGTATGCGAAACCGCACCGACAGGAAGTCGGCGAGATACAAAATACCTGCGAGCAGAACCACGATGACGACTATTCGCTTCATGAGACCAGCCAAGAACTCCGCCGCTCTGCCGGTCTAACACCAAACCAATCCGGCACTACCATCTTTCAACTGGCCAGAATCCGGCGGCAAAATAATCCCGGCCCAAAATATACCCCACTGAGTAGTTGAGTTCCGCTGCGACGGCGTGCATCATAATGTCACAGGGCATTGTGACGGGGATAGAGAGTAACTATCACGTTGCGGCCCAGATTTTCGCATCGCGTCCAGCCTGTTCCGTGCGGAGAGCCGCCACAGGGTGGAAGGCGGCCAAAGGCACTAGAGTCGTGAGCCGCGGAATCAGTATTCGAGTCCCGAAGACCTCGCAAGGCGGAGGAGGCCGGGGGCCCACTGCGGGCTGGCCAGGTGACGGCGGGGGTGGTGGCGGGCGTGGCGGCGACGACAACATGCCCAGCTACGGCGAGCGTCTGCGCCGCTATCGCCTGGGATTGATGTTGGGACTCTCTTCCGTGGTCATGCTGTTTGTCTCGTTTACCACCGCTTACGTGGTGCGCAAGGCAGGCGCCATTTGGGACCCAGCGAGCAACGACTACGTCAGCAACTGGGTGCCGCTGACACTCCCCATCCGGATATTGCTGCTCGACACCTTCCTTCTGCTGCTGAGCAGCATTACCCTGGAGTTTGCCCGGCAGCGAGCCGCGGAAGATGTCGCGCTGGCGCCGATTGTCGGCATGCCTGGCATTCGCGTGAGCGCCAGCCATGCTCTCCCCTGGGTCTGGACGACGATCGTTCTCGGCTTCGCCTTTTTGGCCGGACAGGGATACGCGTGGCGCCAGCTGCGGCTGACCAATACCACCTTCGCCACGACTACCAGCAGCTCGTTCTTCTACATGCTGACCGGGGTCCACGCTCTACACCTCATGGGAGGAATTCTGGCGTTGCTGTATGCCGGGGTAACGACGTGGCTGCATCGCCCGCCGGAGAGCCGCCGCATCGTGGTTGACGTGACCGCGTGGTACTGGCACTTCATGGGCGCATTGTGGATTTACATCTTTGCGCTGCTCTACTTCGCCAGATAGACGGCACACGCCTGACGCGAAAGCCGCGTCTTCGCCGATCCCTCCGACTTCACACACGACGCTCTACAAACAGATATAATCGAAGGTTTCGGCAGCCAACTTTATCCGCATCTGTGGGGCGGACGCGGAATGCGACGCCTACCCACGGACTCTTTCCTGCCGAGAACCTGGGCCCATGTCGAACGAAAGCATTGTCGTACGCGGTGCACGCGTCCATAACCTGAAGAACATCGACTTCGAAATTCCGCACAATTCCTTAACCGTGGTGACGGGAGTTTCGGGGTCGGGTAAGTCCTCGCTGGCGTTCGACACTGTGTACGCCGAGGGCCAGCGCCGCTACGTGGAGTCGCTTTCGGCTTATGCTCGGCAGTTCCTGGAGCGCATCGAGAAGCCGGACGTCGATGTCATCGACGGGATCGCACCAGCAGTCGCCATCCGGCAGAAGAACACCACCCGCAATCCCCGCTCCACGGTCGCCACGGCTACCGAGATCTACGACTATCTGCGATTGCTGTACGCTCGCGTGGGTCGTACCTATTGCCTGAACTGTGGGGAGGAGGTCAAGAAGGACACGGTCGACGAAGTGGCGGAGCGGATACTCGCTCTGGGAGACGGAAAGCGCGTACAGGTATTCTTCCCGGTCCTGCCGCCGCCCAGGCCTGCCGAGCCTGAGAAGGCGAAGGGCCGCCGCACCGCAAAAAAGAAGACAACGAAGCCGGCGGACGATCTCTGGCTGAAAGAGCGTCTCTTCGAGCTTCGCAAACGTGGCTACAACCGGCTTTATCAGAACGGCCGCGTGGTCGAATTCTCCACGCCGGAATCGCTGCTTGACCTCAATTTCGCCGAGCCGGTGATGGTGCTGATCGATCGCATTGCGGTCTCACCCGAGGCACGAGCGCGTATTGTCGACGCGGTGGAGCAAGGCTATCGCGAGGCGGGCGAAGTGCTGTTCGAAACCGCTCCCTCCGAAGGAGAGTGCTTTCCAGCGCTTGCGCTTTTCCCAGCGCTTCGAATGCAAGCGCTGCGACCTTCGCTACGAAGAGCCCGAGCCGCGGCTGTTCTCCTTCAACAACCCATTTGGAGCCTGTCCGCGCTGTCAAGGCTTTGGCAATACCATCGATTTTGATCTGAACCTGGTCATCCCCGACAAGACGCTGACGCTGGCCGAAGGCGCGATCGAGCCCTGGACCAAGCCTAAGTACAGGCCGCTGGCGACCGAGATGCGCCGGTACGCCCGCGCTGCGGGAATCCCACACGACGTGCCGTGGCATGACCTCACGGCCGAGCAGCAGAATTACATCATCGCCGGTGACGGCAAGTTCTGGGGGGTGCGCGGCTTCTTCGAACACCTGGAGCGGAAGAAATACAAGCTTCACGTGCGGGTCTTCCTGAGCCGGTATCGCGGCTACTCGGTGTGCTCCGATTGCGGTGGCCTGCGCTTGCGGCGCGAAGCACGGCAGGTGAAGATCGGCGGCAAAGACATCTGCCAAGTGTCGGCGATGACGGTCGAGGGGGCGACGAGCTTCTTTGCGAAATTGAAACTCACTCGGCAAGAGGCCGACATCGCCGGCAAGCTACTGGACGAAATCAACGACCGGCTGCGCTATCTGAATGACGTCGGCCTGGAGTATTTGACACTCGATCGCCTGTCTTCCACGCTATCTGGCGGCGAGGCGCAGCGCATTCAGTTGGCAACGTCGCTGGGCTCGAGGTTGGTGGGCACGCTTTACGTGCTCGACGAGCCCTCGATCGGTCTACACCATCGCGACACGAATCGGCTGATCAAGATCCTGCACGACCTGCGCGACCTGGGGAACACCATCCTTGTGGTGGAGCATGATGCGGAAATCATGCGCTCTGCCGATCGCATCCTGGACCTCGGCCCGGGTGCGGGTGAGAACGGCGGCCGCCTGATTGCGGCTGGCACTTACGATGAGATCGTGCGTAATCCCGCTTCTCTCACCGGGCGCTACCTGAGTGACGAGCTACGCATACCCGATGCCGTCGTCGCGGCGCGCAGGTACGGGGCGACAAATCAAGCTGATTGGCGCGCGGGCCCACAATCTGAAGAAAGTGAATGTCTCCATCCCCCTCGGCGTGATGGTTTGTATAACGGGGGTTTCGGGCTCGGGAAAATCTACCCTGGTACACGATGTGCTCTATAACGCGGTCGCGGCTGCGAGGGGCCAGACCACCGGCGGCCCGCAGGCCGAAGTGGATCGAGTAGAAGGTACTGAGTGGATTGATGAGGTCGTGCTGGTGGACCAGTCGCCGATTGGCCGGACCCCGCGATCAAATCCGGTGACCTACATCAAGGCGTTTGACGCCATCCGGGAGCTCTTCGCTTCCCTGCCGGAGAGCAAGAAGCACGGCTACGCGGCGGGACATTTTTCCTTCAATATCCCTGGCGGGCGCTGCGAAGGCTGCCAGGGCGACGGCACGGTCACGGTGGAGATGCAGTTCCTCGCGGATGTTGAATTGGTTTGCGAAGAATGCAAAGGCACGCGATATAAGCCGGAAATCCTCGAAGTCCGCTATCACGGCAAGAACATACACGAGGTGTTAAACCTGACCGTCAAGGAGGGCCTGCACTTCTTCTCCGGTGTGCCCAAGATTGTGGAAAAGCTGCGCGTGCTGGACGAAGTTGGCTTGGGATACCTGCGCCTGGGCCAGTCGGCGACCACGCTGTCCGGCGGCGAAGCCCAACGCATGAAGCTGGCCGCGCACCTGCAGCCCAGGCTGCGCGACATTGGCCGGTCACAGAGCGAGCGCAACAAGCGCCAGCCCCGTATGCTGTATATCTTCGACGAACCCACGACTGGCCTTCACTTCGACGATGTCAGCAAGCTGCTGGCGGCCTTCCGGCGATTGATTGAGGCCGGGGGATCGATCCTGGTCATCGAGCACAATCTTGACATCATCAAGACGGCGGACTGGGTGATCGATCTGGGCCCGGAAGGCGGATCGCGGGGCGGCGAGGTGGTGGCGGTTGGCCCGCCGGAGACCATCGCGAGGGCGCAGAATTCCTACACCGGGCAGTGGCTGGCGCGCATCTTACCGACTAACGGGAACCCACATTCTGATGAGCATCCATAGGCGCTCGGCGGCGGTGCTTCTGTCCCTGGCTTTCACTGTCGCGGCGACTCGCGTCGGTTTCGCGCAGGAGAGCAAGCCCACGGTTCGTCACCACCGCGTTGCTGAAGAGGTTCCGGATGACAGCAGTTCGCCTGAAGTGGATCAAGCCGAAACGGCGATACAGCACCAGGACTTCGCCAGCGCAGAATCGCTGTTGCAGAAGGCTGTCACGGCGAAGCCGAACGACTATCGAGCGTGGTTTGATCTGGGATATGTCTACAACGCCACCCAACGTATTGCTCAGGCGATCGACGCCTACCGCAAGGCAGTCGCGGCGAAGCCCGACGTCTTCGAATCCAATCTGAATCTGGGCATACTTTTGGCGAGACAGGGCGACAGTATTGAAGCTGCAAAGTATCTGAAAGCGGCCACCCAGCTGAAGCCCACGGCGAGTCCGGAAGTGGGATTGGCGAGGGCATGGCAATCGCTGGGACGCGTCCTGGAGGATGGCGACCCCCAGCAGGCGCTCGCCGCGTATGCTGAAGCAGCCAAGCTTGATCCGAAAGAACGCCCAGCCGCATCTCTCGGCCGGAATCCTGCTGGAGAAGAGAAATACCCTTGACGCCGCGGCCCACGAATTCCAGCTGGCGTCGGAACTCGATCCGAAATCACACGAAGCCCTTGCGGGACTGGCGAACGTCTATACCGAGCAGAAGAAATATCCTGAGGCCGAGGCTGCGCTTCGCACCCTGCTGGCGGCCTATCCCCAGAACAACAATGCGCGGGTGCAACTGGGACGTGTTCTGCAGGCCGAGGGCAAGAGCGCGGAGGCGGTGCAGGAACTCCACGCGGGACTGCAGGCAGACCCAAGCGATCCTCGAGCTGCGCTTGAGCTCGGTAGTCTCTACGTCGAGGCCGGTAAGAACAGCGAAGCAGAACAACAGTTCCGGATTGCCGTCCAGAAGATGCCGCAGGACGCTCAGGCGCATTACGCCCTCGGCTCTTTGCTGATGCATGAGAGAAAATATCCCGAGGCGCAAGAGGAAATGCTGGTCGCCGTCAAACTGAAGCCTGACTTGGCGGAAGCGTACGGAAACCTTGCTGTCGTGGCCTCGGAAAACAAGAACTATCAATTGGCCTTGAAGTCCCTGGATTATCGTGCGAAATTCCTCCCCGAGTCTGCGGCCAGCTACTTCCTGCGCGCCACGTGTTTCGACAATTTGAAGGCGGTGAAGCAGGCGGTGGAATATTATCAACGTTTCCTGACGGAAGATGCGGGCAAGCTTGCTGACCAGGAATGGCAGGCGCGTCACCGGCTGATGGCCCTTGACCCCAAGAATGCGGAGAAGTATCAGACCAAGAAGAAGTAGTATGCGGCCACACTTAAGAAGCGCGGCGATCCTCTTCCTGTTCACTAGCATGGCGCTGGCAGCGAACGAACCCCTCCCGGAGCTCAAGGCTCGGGCGGACGCGGCCCACGGCGGAGAACAAGCAAAGCTCTGTCTCGAATATGCTCACCGTACTCTGGAAGATGCCAACGCTTTATTCACCGATGGCAACGCAGACGAGGCCCTGAACGAAATTAGCCAAGTCGTGGACTATAGTCACAAGGCAGCCCACGCAGCCTCCGCTTCAGGAAAACATTTGAAACAAACCGAAATTGACTTGCGCAAGCTTGCTAAGCGTCTCCGCGATGTCAGCGAAACCCTGGCTGTGGACGATCGCCCGCCCGTGCAGAAAGCGGTGGACGACATTGAGCAAATCCGCGCAGACCTTTTGGCTAGGATGTTCGGGCCGCAAGCGGAACCGAAGGAGAAACCGTGATGCTGCGTCACATTCAGTGGCTTGTCGGGCTTCTGTTCCTGATTGGCTTCCTTACCCAGTCGGGACAGACCCAAACTCGGAATCGAGATCCGCTCAATGAGAAGGAAGTGGACCAGATGCGCGAGTTGGCGGACTATCCTGACAAGCGCCTGGAGTTGATGATCACCTTCGCACGGGCCCGCATAACATCGATTGATCAATTACAGGCGAACCCGAAGGGCTCGCCGGACCGCCCCATGCAGATCCATGATCTGTTGGAGGATTTTTCCTCGTTGATGGACGAGATCGACGACAACGTGGACATGTATGCGTCGCACAAGACCGACATGCGCAAGGGCTTGAGGTTGTTGATTGAGGCCGAGAGTGAGTGGGCCCTCAGGCTGCGGGCGCTGAAAGATCAGTCTCCGCCGGAAGAGTTGGAGCAATACTCCTTTGCACTGGCGAACGCACGCGAGGCCGTGACGGACAGTACGGATACGGCCCGCAAGGAGCTTCAGGAGCAAAATGAGCTGGCCAAGGAGAAGAAGCTAAATAAGATTTATTCTGAGCGTCCGAACTAGCCCTTAACGCCGCGGACTCCGTGGTACGTTAGTATCACCTTGCTTAGGGATCTGCAGGAAATTTTCCAGAGAACTTATCACGAACTGAGGCCACGTACACCCCTGCCGGAGTTTCGCGTTGGGTTCTACCCCTTCGCGAATATCAACAGCACCATTCGGGTGCGAGACTCCAAGGTCCATGTACGAATTTCCGACCTGCTGGAGGGCGCGCCGGAAAGTGTCCTGGAGGCAATCGCCCACATCCTGCTGGCCAAGATCTACCGCCAGCCCATCGCTGCCCTGCACTCGACGCGTTATCGCCGTTACGTCTCCAGTCACGACATGCGCACCAAGGCGCAAGTGGTGCGACAGTTGCGCGGGCGCAAACGGATCGAGTCGGCAAAGGGAACGGTCTACGACCTGGAACGCGTCTTCGAAGATCTCAACCGGCGCTTCTTCCACGGACTACTCGCACGTCCTCGGATGACGTGGAGCCAGTCCCACGCCCGCAGAAGCCTCGCGCACTATGATCCCGCCCATAACGCCATAGTGGTCAGCCGCGCCTTCGATCATAGGCGCGTACCGCGTTACGCCATCGAGTACATCGTCTATCACGAAATGCTTCACCTGAAGCATCCCGTGAAGTTGCGGGGCAGCCGTCGCTGCGTCCACGGCGCCGAGTTCCGAGCCGAAGAGAAGTTGTTCCCGGAACTAGATCGCGCTAAGACCTTTCTGAAAAACCTCTAGACCGTTGCTCCGGGGAGTCCGCGATGGTGTCTCTCTCGGCCGAATGTCGAGAACGTGCTAAAACAGGAAATACGTAACCGCTAGTACTACATCGTATTTGTAATGAGTTAGAGAAATCATGTCGGCGGAGCCGCTTTTTGCTAGTCCAAGAAATCATGACGGTGTAGATTGGTGCCGTTTTCAGGGTGTACCAAATTCGAGCGTCAGTGTTTTATGGAGGGAGTGGAATGACAAGGCTTAACGTGCGTGCAGTTTTGCTATTGGTAGCAATTTCTTGTTTCGCCGTGGGATTGGCTCACGCGGATGTTACGGTGACCTTTCCCAGCGACAACAGCTTCTCCTGCAATATCGGTGCCTGCGACTTCATGGGCAACCTGGGTCATCAGAGCGAACCTCTCTTCACGCAAGGTGACTTCGTGACTGAGATCTTTTTTACCGGTCAGCCTACGGTAAACGGCCTGGCCTACGATTTCTTTCTCATCGACAATCTCGGCGGCAATTCTGGCGCGCAGTACGAGAATGACGTTTACATCAACAACACTCTGGTAGGTTCCTTCTTGGTCGCGGACTGTGGTTACTGCGGCACCGAGATGGAATTCAGCGGCGTGTTCAGCTTTGGTGCCATTGAAGGCGATGGGACCTACGCCCTCTCCATCGTGCTCGGCCAGACTGTGCCCCCAGGAGACGGCAACGAGACTTTCATCTCGCCGGGGAGTGCAACCTTGCAGAGTGGTGGTGGTGGTACTACTCCCGAACCGGGGACTCTGGCACTGCTGGGCTCTGGAGTGGTGGGGCTAGCAGGATGGATTCGCCGCAAATCGTTGCTCTAAATCGGTTGCGGTTCTGCTTCGATGTTCTCGGAGTGCTGCGGCCGCTCGAACAAGCAGGCGCATTTCTTGGCAGGTTCACAAGTCAACGAGATTGACGAGGAGGAATTTTGACATGTTACCCATGAAAAATTCAGGATGGTTCCGATTCCTTATTGTATGTGCGCTGGCGCTGTTTCTTTTCTCGATGGTGTCCTTCGCCAACACCGTCATCCCCAACAGCGTGCCGGCGTACGTCGCCCACGCTCAGAACCTGGGTGCGGAAGACCCTGGCCGGGTTATCAGCATCACGGTGCGGATGGCCTTGCGTGACCGTGCTGGGCGCGACACGTTGCTGCGCGATCTCTACGACAAGAGATCTCCGCAGTACCAGAAATGGCTGACTCCGGAGCAGTATGCCGCCCGCTTTGCTCCTACCGCTCAGTCGTCTGCGACGGTGCAGGACTTTCTGAGGTCGCAGGGACTGACCGTCACCGATGTCAACCGTTTTAACTACACGATCACCGCACAAGGACGGGTTTCTGATGTTCAGAGAGCCTTCTCGGTGCAGATCAACCGCTACAGTTTCAAGGGTGAGACTCGCTACTCCAACGCCAACAATCCATCGTTGCCGGTGCAGCTCGGCAGTCTCGTTGGCTCCCTTGGTGGCATTGCATGAAATCAGGATGAAGCCGCATCATGTGGTACCGCTGGATGGCGGGGTGACATTGCTGAGGAGAAGCCCTCAAGGCTCTGGCGGTGGCGGACAACTCTACTGGGAGTATCAGTGCTACCGCGGGACCGAAGCACATGGATTCACCACCAGTGGTCACATGCCGGCCGCACTGTACCAGGGCAACCGCTACGGCGCCGATATCAGCGGCGGACAGGGTCACCTGCCTCCTTGCGGCTACGAGCCGCTCACCCTGCAAACTGCCTATGGTCTGGCGCCTGTCTACTCGGGCGGATTGGACGGCACCGGACAGACCGTGGTCATCGTCGATGCTTTCGGTTCCCCGACCGCCGCGGTTGATCTGGCGCAATTCTCCAGCACCTTTAGCCTACCGGCAGCCAACTTCGCGGTTTACAACCCGCAGGGACCGCCGCCGTACGACTCGGGCTGGGCGGGTGAGACCACGCTGGACATCGAATGGTCGCACGCCATGGCGCCCGGAGCCAAGGTTGCGCTCATCCAGACCATCGACAACTTCGACAACAATCTGATGGGCGGCATTCAGTATGCCCTCGACAACCAGCTCGGCAACGTGATCTCCAACAGCTACGGCTCCGATGAGTTCGACGACGACGCCCACGGACATGCAGGCCTGGGATGACCTGCTTGCCGAAGCTGCTGGACTGGGAGTCTCAGTCAACTTCTCCACCGGCGACAATGGAGACTTCTATCCGCGATGTGGGCGCCTACACCGTCAGCGTTCCCTCCAACTCACCGCACGCCACCGCCGTAGGCGGTGTCAGCGTCTTCTTGAATGCCGATTACAGCATCAAGTTCCAGACCGGCTGGGGCACTACGATCACCCGCATTGCCAAGCCGGGCGGGACCAACGCGCCGGAAGTTCCTCCGGTCTGCGCCAGTACCCTGGCGCCGGGACAGTGCTTCTACTTTGGCGGCGGCGGAGGCATGAGCCAGTTCTTCGCCAAGCCGTCCTACCAGAGCGGTCTGCCGGGCACCGGGCGTCAGCAGCCTGACGTCTCGCTCACGGCTGATCCGTACACCGGCGTCACCATCATCTCCTCGTACAGCAGCCCGGGAACGTTCTCGGTGGGCGTCATTGGCGGTACCAGTGCCTCCGTGCCCGATGTTCTCCGGCGTGTGGGCGATCGTGAACCAGAAGAGTGTCGCAGCACACCGGCCATTCCGCTGGTCTGGCGGCGCCGTACATGTACAGCTTGCCTTACGGCGCGGTGCTGGACGTGGTTCAGGCTTCGCCGTATACGCCGACCAACCTGGCCGGCAACATCTTCACCGGTGGACCTCCAACGTATGAGTCTCCCTCCGCGATCACCGGTCCGGATGTGCCGACCCAGTTCACCAGCGCCTTCTACCAGGGCACATCCACGCGCTGGTACGGGCTCGGCTTTGGACTGGACAGCACCCTGGTTACGGGTCCTGGCTGGGACAACGTCACCGGAGTGGGCACACCCAACGGCGCCAGCTTCATCAACGCCATCGTGCCGTAACTTTGGAGCTGGGTAGCTCTTGAGGGTAGTTGTAGAAATGTGGGACGGCGACCTGCCGTCCCACATTTTCTTGTACCGGGTGTCTGAGGAGTTTGGCTGTCCGGGACGATCAGTACAGGCGGAAGTTCACCTCGACGTTGATCTGCACCGCGACCGGCTTGCCGTCTTTCATCGCCGGCTCAAACTTCCAGTTGCGTACCGCCTCAATCGCCTTCTGATCGAGGCCCATGCCCAGGGCGCGGGCAACCTTGATGTCGCGCGGCTTGCCGTCGGGACCGACGATCAGCCACAGCACGCAGGTTCCCTGATACTTCGCCTTGCGGGCTTCTTCCGAATACTCCGGATCAGGCGTATCCAACGCGCGCGGGGCCGAAACGCCGCCACCCACGCGGAACACGCCACCACCGATGCCACCGCCATGACCCGGACCGACGCCCGGCCCCGTCCCCGAACCCACGCCGCCGCCGGAGCCTGAACCGATACCGCCGCCGCTGCCGGTGCCATTCGAAGGCGGGCCTGACGGAATCGCCGACATGGGATTGCCGATGGACGGCATGTTGGAGGCCAGCTTGATCTGCGGCGGCACCACGACCGTCGGCTCGACCGGAAGCTTGGGATGATCGTTGCGAATCACGATCGCCGGAGGCGTGATCTGCTCCATCGCCGAGCTTGGGCAGCTTGCCCTTGGGGGCCTGTAGCTTGTCGCGATCACCGCCGCCACCGCCGCCGCCAGAGCTCTGCGCTCTTCTTAGTCATCGGCAACTGGGGCGTCAGGTCAGGCGCAATCAGCGTCACCGTCTCTCTTGGCTTCTCCGCCTGCTTGACCGCTCTTGCGCCCATGATGGAAATTGCAATCAGTCCCGCGACCATCGCGATGTGTACCACCAACGGAGACGCCGGCGCTCTGCTTTTTGTAGTTGTATTCGCCCCAGATGTCCCGCACCTGCACCGGACGCGAGGTCAACTGCAGGGGAGGCAGCTTCTCGGGAAACAACGCAGCGCGAACATTGCTCTTCAGCGAACTCCACAGGGACTCGTCCATGCTGGTCCGCGGCAGAAGATTCAGTTCATCCTGCTCGGATTGGGGAATCATCGGCGCCTGATTAGCCATAAACTCGTCTGTGTCCTTCGGCCTTTCTCGGTCTACCATCGCATGTCTGCCGCTTGCTTACGCCGTAACTTGCCGAATAGCGTAACCGCTAGCATGCTCACAAGTTAGATGCAGAGCTTTCCCCACCGTTGTTTCGGCGCGCCACTTTACTTCGTGACGAACCCCGGGGAGTAAAGGCGAGCACAGTGCAACCCGCTGATAGACGCGCATTTACCCGCTCCCTATAATGAAACAGATAGCTTGCGTATCGTTTGCAATCCAGTGACCAGCTGGCGGGAGAGATAGGGAGTGCCGCTCGATCTGAAATCCACGCTGAATCTGCCCAAGACCGACTTTTCCATGAAGGCGAACCTGCCCCGGAACGAGCCGCTAATGCTCGACCGGTGGGAGAAAATGCGGATTTACGACCGCATCCGCGAGGCGCACAAAGGGCAGCCGATCTACGTGATGCACGACGGCCCGCCCTACGCCAACGGGCCGATCCACCTGGGTACGGCGCTCAACAAGACGCTGAAAGACTTCGTCGTGAAGTCGCGCAGCATGAGCGGTTTCGATGCACCGTACGTGCCCGGATGGGACTGCCACGGACTGCCCATCGAGATCAAGGTCGACGATCTGCTGGGCCGCAAGAAGCTCGACATGGATCCGCTGGCAGTGCGCGAGGAGTGTCGCAAGTACGCGCAGAAGTATCTCGATCTGCAGCGCTCGCAGTTCAAGCGAATCGGCGTCTTCGGCCGCTGGGACAAGCCGTATTCGACCATGGATCCCGAGCTACGAGAGCGTCGTGATGGAGACGTTCTACTCGTGCTACGAGCAGGGCCTGGTCTACAAGGGCCTGAAGTCGGTGTACTGGTGCGTGCACGACAAGACCGCGCTGGCCGAGGCGGAAGTCGAATACGAGATGCACACCAGCCCCAGCATCTGGGTGCGCTATCCGCTGACCAGCGATCCCGGCAAGATTGACGCCGCGCTGGCCGGCAAGAAGAACGTCGCGACCATCATCTGGACGACCACCCCGTGGACGCTTCCTGCGTCGATGGCGGTGACCTTCGCGCCCGAAGCGGAATACGTCGCGCTCGATACCGGCGAGTGGATCTACATCGTCGCCAAAGAGCTGGCGCAGCAGACGATCGAGAAATGCAATCTCGGCGACGCGAAGGAAATTGCGTCGTTCCCTGGCGCGAAGCTGGAGTACGCGACCTTCGCTCATCCGTTCCTGGAGCGCAGCGTCCTCGGCGTGCTCGGCGACTACGTCACCATGGACACCGGAACCGGCGCGGTGCACACCGCTCCTGCGCACGGCGCCGACGACTTCGTCACCGGCGTCAAGTACGGCCTCGATCTGCATTGCGATGTGGACGAGGGCGGCATCCTGCGCAACGGGCTGCCGGAGTACAAGAACCAGCAGGTCTTCAAGGCCAATCCGCTGATCGTCGAGCTGCTGAAGAGCCGCGGCGTGCTGCTGGGCTTCGAGAAGATCGAGCACTCCTATCCGCACTGCTGGCGCTGTCACAATCCCATCATCTTCCGTGCCACCGAGCAGTGGTTCATCTCGATGGAAGGCAAGATCCCGGGAGGCACGCTGCGCAGCCGCGCGCTGGAAGAGATCAAGAAGGTGAAGTGGGACCCGGCGTGGGGCGAAGAGCGCATCTCCAACATGATCGCCACGCGTCCGGACTGGTGCATCTCGCGCCAGCGCATCTGGGGCGTGCCCATCGCGGTATTCCAGTGCGAAGGCTGCAAGGAATTTCTCAACGATCCTGCGGTGAATCGCGCGGTGGTCGAGCTGTTCGCGCGCGAAGGCGCTGACGCCTGGTACAAGCACTCGGCGGAAGAGATTCTTCCCGCCGGGACCAAGTGCGCGCAAGTGCGGCAGCGACGAAGTTTCGCAAGGAGATGGACATCATCGACGTGTGGTTCGAGTCCGGTTCGAGCCAGGCGGCGGTGCTGGGCCATGAAGCCGGGCTTCCCTGGCCTGCCGACCTGTACCTCGAGGGCGGCGATCAGCATCGCGGATGGTTCCACTCTTCCCTGCTCTGCGCCGTCGCGACAAAGGGCGCAGCGCCCTATCGAAGCGCGGCCACCGCCGGCTGGACGCTCGATCCGCAGGGCCGCGCCATGTCGAAGTCGCTGGGCAACACCGTCGATCCGGTGGAGATCGCCGACAAACTCGGCGCTGAGATCGTTCGCCTGTGGGTGGCGTCGGTCGATTTCCGCGAAGACGTCATGGCGTCCGACGAACTGATGCAGCGGATCGCCGAAAGCTATCGCAAGATTCGCAACACCTTCCGCTACATCCTGGGCAATCTGCAGGATTTCGATCCCGCGCAGGACGCCGTCGGTTTCGCCGAGATGCATCCGCTCGATCAGTACATCCTGCTGCGCGCCGCCGAGGTCACCAAGGATGTGCGCGAGCACTACGACAATTTTGTCTTCCACCGGCTCTACCATCGGCTGAAGGACTTTTGCATCGTCGACCTGAGCGCGATCTACTTCGACGTGCTCAAGGACCGGCTGTACACGTCGGCCCCGAAGTCACTGGCCCGCCGCTCGGCCCAGACCGCGCTGTGGCGCCTGGGCGAGGCCCTGGTGCGACTGCTGGCCCCGGTCATGAGCTTCACCGCGGAAGAGATCTGGGGATTCCTGCCAGGCGTCGACGGACGCCCGGAGAGTGTGCATGTGACGCTGTTCCCGCAGCCCGAGGAACTGACTGGCAAGCTGCCCGCCGGCTTCGACGCCGGCGCGCGTCGAAAGCGATTGGGACACGCTGCTGACGGTTCGCAACGAAGCTCTGAAGGCGCTGGAGACGGCCCGCGCGGAGAAGAAGATCGGCGGCGGCCTGGAGGCGCAGCTTCATGTAGCCGCTCCCGAGCAGCTTTTCCCGTGCTGGAGCGTTATCGCGATCAACTGCGCTACCTGTTTATCGTTTCGGACGTGGTGCTGGAGAAGTCAGCGGCCAGCAACGGCGACACGGGGCTGACGATCACGGTCAACCGCGCTCCGGGCGAGAAGTGCGAACGTTGCTGGAACTATTCGATCCATGTCGGAGAAGATAAAACGTATCCGACGGTCTGCGAGCGCTGCAGCGCGGTGCTGTCGGAGATCGAAGCGACCGCGGGCGCATAGCCGTTAACGGGACGCCGCTTTAGCATGGGCCAGCGTAGCCGCGCCTCGGGCCGAAAACCAAGGTCCACGGTGCTCCTTTCCGCAGCGTGAGCAGCGTCTAAGAACTAGGAAATGCATCCTGAGTCCGACCTATGCGCAAGTATTTCTTCTTCATCGCCGCTGCCGTATTGCTGCTGGATCGCCTGGCCAAATGGTCGGTTGCCAGCAACATTCCGCTGCACGACAGTGTCACCGTCATTCCCGGCTTTTTTCACCTCACCCACGTGGAGAACACCGGCGCGGCGTTTGGCCTGTTTGCCGAGTCCACAGCGCAATGGAAGATTGGCGCGCTGGTCAGCTTCTCGGTCATCGCTCTGATGGTCGTTTCCGCCCTGCTGTGGAAGCACAGCCACTCGCTGAGCACCACCACCATTGGCCTGTCCCTGATTCTGGGCGGCGCCACCGGCAACCTGTGGGACCGCATGATGACCGGACACGTCGTGGATTTCCTGGACTTCTACGTCGGCAGTTATCACTGGCCGGCATTCAACGTCGCCGACAGCGCCATCGTGATCGGAGCGATTCTGCTGGTGTCGGAGATTGTCTTCGCCAAGTCGGGAAATGAAGCGGTGAAGAGCAGTTCGTAAGAAAGCTGTCAGCCGTCAGCTATCAGCCGTCAGCCAAGCCCGACGGCTAAACATGCGGACGGAGGAACAATGAAAGACTTGGTAGAACCTGACGAATCAAACTATCCTGTCGCCCCAATCAAGCGTCCTGATTACCATCCCCGAGGAATACGTCGCCGGTTGTTTACGAGAACTGAGCTACGTGATGGCTTGATCAAAGGCATGGACGCGCAACAGCAAAGAGTCTCTATCCAGGCATCTTTGCCATTATCGAAGCGCACCGCTTTAGCGTCGGCAATCAATGACTTGACAGAAGGTCGCGGCCGGATGGACTTGGCTGAGAGCTGACGGCTGCTTTCCTACGGCGTCCCGTACACCCGTTTGTAGACCTCGGTGTTGCGCACGATGGCCTGCACGTATTCGCGAGTTTCGGTGAACGGGATGGACTCGACGAACTCCTCCACGTCGCGGAAATTGCCCGAGGCGCGCCAATCTTCGACGCGCTCGGCCCCCGCGTTGTAAGCAGCCAGGCGTACTCGGTTTGTCCGCCGAAATGGTCAATCATCTGCCGGAAATAGTGGGTCCCCAACTCGATATTCGTGCTCGGATCGAGCAGCGAATCAGTGTTGTAGTGCTGCAGTCCCGCCTTCTTGGCCTCGCCCTTCCCTGTCCTGGGCAACAACTGCATCAGGCCATACGCATTGGCATGGGAGATGGCGCTGGGATTGAACTCCGATTCCTGGCGAATCAGCGAAGCCACCAGGTAAGGGTCGAGTCCATTCTCGTCGGAATAGCGCCGCAACGCTTCCCAGTAAGGACGCGGGAACAATCCGTGCCAGTAGGGCGCAGGTAGCCCGTCGATGTCCATGGCAAAGTATCCTGCGATCGCTCGCTTCAACGCCTGCAGCGCCCGGAAGTACTCGCCTCCGCTGGAATAGATGCGAGCAATTTCCAGCATCTCCCACGACGGGCCGCTCGAGCTTCCGGCCTGCAACTCCCGCACTGCCAGGTCGGTCACGCCGGCATTTTCCAGCAACCGGGCGCGCATGTAGTGGAGGTCGTCCTCGGGTGGGTCGGTGACCTTTGACTCGGGATCGTATGCCGGCGCCGAGCCGACGTGTTGCAGCGAGGCCACAACCACCGCCGGAGCAGTTGGTAAGGCCGCTAGCCGCTTGCGTGCCAGCACGCCGTAGTAGTAATTGCGATAACGTTCGGCAAGCTTCTGGTAGTACGCGCGGGCGGCTCCGTACTCGCTCTCGTCCTCGGCCATCCGTCCACGCCAGTACATGGCGTTAGGAACCTCATTGGTACCGGGATAGAACTCAATCTGCTCGTCAAAGTATTTCTTGGCCTGTTCCTTGCGGTTCTGTCGATAGGTCAGCCACGCGCACTTCCAATGGGCGTATGCCGCCTTCGTCCCGGTCGGGAAACGCTCATGCAGCTCGCGATAGTAGTCGATTGCGCGGTCGTAATCCTTGCGCAGCAAATACATGTTGCCCGCGGTGAACAACGCCGATTCCAGCCACGGCGACTTGGGAGTGGTGCTCCGCATGTGCTCCAGAATGGTATTCAGGGCGGCGTCATCATTGGCGGTGCGGGCGATCTCGGCCCGCTGGTACCATTTCTCGGCGCTGGCTTCGCTGCCATCGTCGGGGATGCGATCGAGCGCTGCACGCGCATCGCGGGTGTTGCCATCATGCATATAGCAATTGGCAAGCTGAATCAGCGCTGCTGACTGCTGCCCCGAAGGAGAGAGATCCACCACCGCGCGATACTCGTCAGCGGCAGCGGGATAGCGACGCGCCTTGTAGAGCGCCTCAGCGCGCTTCAAGTGCTCGGCATACGTGGCCGGAGGAAGCGAAGCCGCCTCCGGAATCTTCTTCAGATCGGCGGCCGCGCTATCAGCCGTGTAATTAGTCGCATAGTTGTAGTAGACGCGCCGCAGAGTCTCCGCTCCAGCCTGACCCTGACCGTTCTGCACTTCGGCTTTGCCCAGGAAGTACTCCGTCTCAGCGCTGGCGGGCGTGCGATGCGCCTGCAGTACCCGTACAGCTTCCGCAGGTTGATTCGTCGCCAGCAGCGCCTTGGCGTAGGCAGATCAGGGCGTCGTGAGCGTACAGCGAGTCCGGAAACCGGGTAGCCGAAGTCGCGCAGATATGTCAAAGAGAGCTCTGGACTATTGCTGAGCACGTACGAGTTCCCGATAAAGAACGCGGTGTAGTCCTTCAATTCGCCAATCTGCGGCTGGGCTTTTTGCATGGCGGCGATCGCCGCCGGATATTGTGTGTCAAGGTAATGCGCGTAACCAATCGCAAACCACGCCAAGGCTCCGGCTTCGGTGTTCGGGTGCGCATGAGCGTAGTTCTCGACTCCGGTATAGGCCGCTGGAGTACGAAACTCCACCAGTTGCCGCGCCATGGGTCGCAGGTCGCTGGAGGCCACGAAGCTCCGCTTCATCATGTGGGCGCGGGCCGCGGTTACCTTCTTGCGGGGCGGATGGTGGGCCGAGGTCGACGCCGTCTTCTTGCTCGCCGACTTGGTTGATTTATGGGTGACGGCCGAAGCAGATTTTTTCCTGGGAGCGGAAGAGGCTTCTTGCGCAGTTACTCGCGGGCCCATAAGGGCCATTACAATAGCCAAGAGAGACGAGATAGAAGCGGCTGATGGGACTCACTGGTTTCAGTGTAGCGCGATTCCCCGCCGCGGAACCTAAACAATTCATTTACGAAACGGATTCCGGTCTGTGACATCCGCGGTACTTGCCCGTCCGTACAATAGACGTATTTCCACCGGACTCGTGAGGGGCGGTGCAGCCGACCGCCGCTCGATACTGAAATTTTTGCTTCCCCAAGTTTTCCCGAATCCGCGCCCGAATAGGTACAATGGGCTTCGGGATTTTTGTACGGGGCTTAGCCACCCCAACCCGCGCAAAGGCGGCGCGCGTCAGGGATCCAGAGTAAAATCCTGAATCTACACAAACATGGGAACCATCCAACCAAAGGTAGCAGAACCAGCTGACGAGATTTCACTGGTACATGCGGCGAAGGCCGGCGACATTAGCGCTTTCGAAGAGCTGGTGAAGCGGTACGACCGCAACGTTTTCCGGATTGCGCAGCACATCACTCAAAACCGCGAAGATGCGGAGGACGTGGTGCAGGACGCCTTCCTGAAGGCGTACCAGAACCTGGCTAATTTCCAGGAGCAGTCGAAGTTCTACACCTGGCTGGTGCGAATCGCGGTGAACGAAGCGCTCATGCGCTTGCGCCGCCGGCGTCCCGAGCGCATGGTATCGCTCGATGAGGACATCAAGACGGAAGAGGATTCCATGCCGCGCGAAGTCGCGGACTGGTCTCCGAATCCGGAGCAGCTTTACAGCCAGGGTGAACTGAAAGAGATTCTGGGCAAGACGATACAGGGGTTGCCACCGAGCTTTCGCACGGTGTTTGTCTTGCGCGACGTTGAAGGCCTTTCCACCGAAGAGACGGCGGACGCCTTGGATTTGAGTATTCCCGCTGTCAAGTCCCGGCTGCTTCGAGCGCGGCTGCAACTGCGTGAACGGTTGAACAAGTATTTCAAAAATCGTACTGGTGGAGACGGCAAACAGTGACCTGCTCTGATTTTCTGAAAGAGCTAACCGATTACCTTGACGACTCGATGGATGCTCAAACACGAGCGGAGCTGGAAGACCATCTTCAGTGGTGCCACAACTGCTACGTGGTCTGCAATACGACCAAGATGACCATCGAGATCTACCGCGACTCTCACCTGTACGAACTTCCCGACGATCTTCGTCTCCGGCTGCGCACGGCAATTGTCTCCAAGTGCGAATGCTTCAAGAGTGAGGCCGGTGACCTTGGCAAGCAGGGCGACTCTCCTACGCCGAAGTAACGTGCTCTGCGGGCGATTCAGGATTGCGCGTGGGACTGCGGAGCCAGGCGCAACACCAATGGGCGCTCCATCTAAGCCTCTTTGCTTTTTTCCCAAGATCGAATCCAGCCCTCGCTTCCCAGCCCTTCGATTGAATCGTAATTTCCCGTTAACACTTGGGTAACCTGAGGTTCCCGAAATAGGACGACTCGCCTGAATCTGCCAAACCTTTTCTGTTCGATCCGAATCCAATAAATAGGCGAGCGGTTGTCTTGCGACAGGAGGCTGACCCGGCTTCACGGCGCAACCGGACTCAAGTTCCCCGGTTCTTCTTCACCGGGGCGAGAGGAGGCGTATGAGTCTATTCGATCTGGTCTTCGGTTGTTCTCACCAACGTTGCAGTTTTCCCATCACGGTGAAAGGCAAACTTCGGCGCAGTCCGCGGCTTCTGTTACTGGAACCTATGTTGTATGCCTCGATTGCGGCAAAGAATTTCCTTACGACTGGAAGGAAATGAAACTGGTTCGCACGAAGACTGAACCTTCGGCGACACCCCAGCCAATTTCTGTCACGCCGGGCACCAAAGCCGCGTAGCAGTTCTGTTGGTCCGAGCCTATCGAACAGCGGTACTTCCGCTCTGGCAGACGATTAAAGGGGCGTTCCTTGGAACGCCCCCTTTCCCCTAATCCACGGTTTCAGTGAAGTTCACTTCTTAGGGATGGTGAGAGTGCCACAGTTCCACACGTGACCTGTCGGTTTCGTACCGTAGTAAACCGTCACAGGATCCCCTGGCGAAACGCTGGCAAACTCGGCATCGGTGAGCGAGAACACTACGTGGTGCCAATCTCCGCCGACGTAGTGACTGAGGGTGAAGGATTTTTCGCCAATACGGAGCGTCAGCATGGCATCGCGCGCCGGAAAGGCATCATCGCTGGTGATCGCAATCTCCACGCCGGAAGCGCCACGAAGCTGCGGTACGGCGGCCAACCGCTGCACCGAAGTAACCACTCCAGTAAGGGCAACTACTTGCGCTGGTGATTGCTGCATGAGTTCGATGGCATCCTCAACATTACCCTCCTCGCGCGACAAGGTGACAGGCTGATTGGAGAGCCGGATGTTGGCGACATAGATGGCCCCCGAAGCGGTCTGGTCAAAGGTAAGTCTTATACCGTGCACCCGGGTACCGAGGGCAGTGGCAAAACCCGGGAAGTCCCTGAGGGGGATGCGCACCGTCTGCAAAATTGGATGCAGTCCGCCATCGCTAGACCCTACCGGTCCTTTCAAATTCGACTGATTGCCGGGTTGGCCCACAAAGTTCGGGTCCAGATAGCTGCTGAGCTTTACCGAGCCCCTGCTTATGTGGTCGGGGCTCTGGAGGGAGATGGAGAAGTCAGTTGGCGTAGTGGTATTCAGGCTGCTGTTCTGCCGGGAGACCCGGAGTTCCAGTGTTGTATAGCCCGTTAGGAAGAGTCCCTGACCCACCGGGGTCCAGTTGGTTTGGAAGTAGGTACCGGGACCTGCTGTGGTCCAACTGATTCTGCCCGAACGCAGACTCGGGTCATGATTGGGCACAGTACCGTGAACGATAGTGATATTGGATGCATCGTTAGGAAATCCATAGCTACTGGTGCCGGTCGGACCGGTAAAGTCTTCGAAGACCTTGATGGGAACTGGCGGAGTGAAACCCCTATCGGCGATAGTTGGATATGGCTGCGTCGTCCCAGTTTCGTCGGTCACGGTTGCCGGAATTCCCCACCAGGGATTGAAGTTGCGGTTGAAAGTCGGATCGGCTCCACGGCCCACGTTGGCTCGGAAAAATGCCATCAGCGACGTCATGGTAGTGAGCCGTTGTTGCAACGAGCCTGGCGACACCGGAAAGAGCGTCTGCTGCCCAGCACCGGTGCAGTCAGCAGGGATAAGGCGGACTCAGACTGCTGGCGTCACTGATCTGCCATTGGGTGTTGAAGAAATTGTGATTGGCGCCCCAGATCATGATGCTGGACTTCTGCGTCTGGTTCGTCTCAAACGGCGGCAGGATGTCCCGATCATAGGGATGAATCCCCTCGATGTCGGATACGTCGCCGTCACAGAGTCCGGCAATGATGTTCCAAGCCACACCTTTCGAATTATTGCCCAGGAAATCGACCGGGGCGATCTCGAAGACTCCCTTAAAGGTGATGGGGTCCTCGATCATGCCTGGCCAAATGCTCCCGCTGGCGATGTAGTCGTTGTAAGTAGCCCGTACGCCGTCACCGCCGCGGGAATGTCCCATCAAGCCGGTGTTGCTGAAATCGAGGTGGCCCTGCAGTTCAACACCAACGCCGGCGGGCGTTCCACCGTGCCGGTTCCACATGCTCAAGTTCTGAAGATGGCGCAGCACCATGATTCCGCGCGCCTTGATGAGGCCGCTATCGCCCGGCAGACCCGGTCCAGCAGTGATGCCGCGATTAGCATCAATGGACGCCACGATGTATCCATAACTTGCCAGCCGAAAGGCCATGTAGTCGTACCCGAGATAACTGGGGGATTCGACATAACCCGCCGGACACGTGCCGGTACCGGTGTAGTCCGATCGGTTATCGTTCCGGGGATCTCCCGGCAGGCCCGGATCGGGAGTGCCGCATGTTCCGTGGTTGCCGTGCAGGAAGAGTATCACCGGATAAGTGCCAGTGAGTGTTTGCGGGTAATACACATGTGCGCGGACATCAACCTTGCAGTCATAGCCACCGCTGGGGTGACACCCGGGCAGCACTAAGTCATCAATCTGGGCCCCCAGGTCGTATTCGCCGGAGGCGGTCGGAAGGGGGCCAATAGGTGTTGCATCGGGCGCCACCTGTTGGGCGGCTGCATTCAAGCCCCCAAGCAAGCAGAGAGCGAAGACACAGAGGACAACGCGGAGTTTCATTACAGTCTCCTGAACTGAAAGTGTGTAACAGGCCATGTTTATTGAATAGAAGGAGTGGCGATGGGTTAGGTAAACGAGTCCACAGCATTCGACCCAAATTCGTACGAGGCCATAGCAGGATGAGGTGGGCTCCCTCGGCGAAGGTGCGATCCCTCAGTTTTCGCTTAATTGCAGGCAAGAACGTGGAACCACTCCCCCGCGGAAGTGTACTCCCAAGTCCTATGGGTACGCTATCCCCCGGCACGCCGTGTGGGGCCTTGTAACTAGAGACTCAATTCCAGAGGGGTCCGCTCGTGACTCCCGTGAGGCAGTAGTACGGATCGCCAGACGTGGCCAATCCCGTCTGCGGATCGCACGTAGTAGGTCCTCCAGTCCAGCCGTAAGGATCGACGGGAACACAGTCGTAGGCACTTCCAATGACGCCATCAACGCAGACGTCGGATGTTCTAGCTCCAAATCTGCTGAACACGACCGAACTTGGCAGGATCCGGTGTATCTCAAGATGCAAATGGGGCAAATAATGGTAGATAGGCGGAGCGGCGTTGCCCGAGAGACCGACCAGACATCCGGCCTTGACATGGGTGCCCTCGTCAAGCGGAAGGTAAACCGTCGCCGAACATCCGGGTAGAGGGTCTGGGTCCGAAACCGGTATCTTGTTTTGACCCACGTAGGTGTCCAGGTGCAGGTAGTAGACAACGTAGGCGGGAGGAATAATTGGCGGATGGTCGGGCACGATTTCCAAAACGTGATACGCCGGAGCAGGATACCCCAGGCCTACGATCCGGATGGGATAGTGCACGGTGCCGTCGGCCACGGCATATACCTGGGTATCCATCGCAGCTTTGAAGTCAATTCCCGGATGACCGTCATAGTACAAGTAATTAGGGCCACCCCAACCCCAGTAATCCATGTCGGGCGCCAGCGAGATAGGAGGCGGAGTTTGAACGTCGAGCACTTTGTAGCCCGCATTACATCCCACGCCGAGAATGGGGATTCCCGGGCCATATTGACCCAGGGTCCCCGTAAAGGCGACGACCTTCTTGTCGCACCCGTAGATCGCGTAAAGCCCAGTGGTCGAATTCAACATCGAGTGATCGAAGACTGAATTCACCTTGGCGGTGGACGAGGTGAGATGCTGGTCCTGGTTCGGGAGATCAGCTTTGAGAGGGAAAGTCACACGCGGTAGAGAGAAGTTGTCGGGATCCTGCGCGTTGACGAGACCGGCAAGAGATACCACGCCGCAGGCCAACGTGGTCGCCAGTAAGAAGCTCCTAAAACAGAAGCGTGTTACCCGTTGCATCCAGACCTCCTGCCTGATTGCCGTGGGGACCTACTCGTCCTGGGGAACTATAGCGCAACGTCCCGGCAAGAAGCTGCGTAAAATGGCTTCATGGCGACTACCCCCAGCCCACCGGTCTTCCAGCAACCGACGTCGATCGAGGCCGCGTTCAACCGCGTTTTTGGCTTTCTGGTGGGCCTCGGCCTTGGCCCGAAGCACAGTTACCTGCTTCAAGTCCGTGGGCGGAAAAGCGGGAAACTCTACTCCACACCGATTTACTTAGTTGAGATCGGCGGCAAGCGGTTTCTGGTCGCGCCTCGCGGCCGCACGCAGTGGGTACGCAACGTTGAAGCCGCCGGCGAAATTGTGCTCAAGAAAGGGCGGTCGCAACAGAGCTACAGCTTGCGGCCAATTGCCGATGCAGACAAGCCCGAACTGCTGAAGGCATACCTGGACAGCTTCAAGAACTACCGTGCAACGCTACTTCCCTGTCCCTGCCGGTTCGGATGTTCAGCTTTTTGCGGGCATCGCTGCGAACTATCCGGTATTTGAACTGACAGAAAAGTGACGCCTACCGGGCGGGTTGAGACCATAAAAGAAAACCGGCGGCAGGCGGCCGCCGGCAGGTCGATATCCTAGTACCTCTACCATTGACCGGTGCGGGCGATGAAGTCGTCGTCGCGTTTTTGCAAGGTCGGCCGATCGTCACCATCGTTGGGAGGCTGGCCCTTATCGCTGTCTGCAGTTTGGGTACGCCGCAGCGAAGGCTTAGTGGTGTCCTTCTGTTCCAGGCCCTTCTTGCGATTCTCCAGCGCGGCCAGACGCGCCTTCACGTCGTTGAATTCGGAAGTGTTGACGATGTACTCCGGGCGCGACGGAAGGACGGCGCGTATCTCCTCCTGAGTCTTTAGAATTCGATCGGGAGTCGGCGGATGAGAAGCGAAGGCTTTCGCGAGTGTACCAGGCTTCTTCTTTTCCTGTGCCAGAATCTTCTCGAAGAAGGAAACAAAGGCCTGCGGATCGTAGCCGGCCTTATACATGTACTGCACGCCAAGATAGTCGGCTTCTGACTCGAAGCCACGTGAGAACTTCATGAAGGTCAGCGGCAGCGCCAGATTCAAGGCAAGGCTCGCAGCCTCATAGACACCCCAGCTTCCGACAAAGATCAGCGGAATCGAAGCCATGCTCGCATAGTTGGCGCGTGTCATCTCGCGGGTGGCATGCCGCGCTGCGACGTGCGCAATCTCATGCGCCATCACCCCTGCCAGTTCGGCTTCATCGTCCGCGGCCAGAATCAGGCCGCTGTTGACGTAGAAAAATCCACCGGGCAAGGCAAATGCGTTGATGTCGTCGGAGTCGACGACCTTGATGGTAAATGGCACCTTTGCGTCGGAGTTGCGGACCAGGTTCTGGCCGATGCGGTTCACGTATTCCACGACGACTGGGTCTTGGATCATACGCGCACTCGACTCGACCATCATGGCGTACTGCTTGCCCATCTTGATCTCAGTGTCGTAACCGTACCAGTCGCCGATACCCTTCCCCGATCCCGATCCGAGCTTGCGATTGCCAATGTCATCGATGTCGTTCTTGCCTTTATCGTGGGTCGCTTTCGGTGCGTCCGCCGTGGAAGGCGGGGTCGACGTTGTACCGGCGGGAGCGGTCGGGTCGGCGCTTGTGCCCGCAGAAGGTTGAGCTTGATCTTGTGAATTGGTGGACGGCTGCGCTGACGGAGTCTGACTTTGCGTGGTGTCCTGTGCGAAGGAAGGAACCGCAAGGACGACACTCAGCAACATTGCGGTTGCAACGGCGAGCGGACGTGACTTCATGGAAAACTCCAGTGCCGAACGCTGAGCCACCTGGCCGGGGTGGTACTTGCGCTCATTATAGACTTGGAGCCGCTTTGTAGCACGTTGGATTCCCGGAAACAGGCCAGGACGCAAAGAATTCCGGTCCGCTTCCGGATCGCAGTCACCGGACCGCCAAAGCGCGTTAGAATAAGCGGTTCGTCCCACAGGAGGTCGCCTTTGGAAACGGTCACGTCCACAGATCAGGTAACGCGCAGGGTCCCACTACAGCACTTTATCGACGGGCTGCGCAAGCTCAAGGAAGAAGACTTCACTGCGGTCGACGGCACGCTGCAATACCTCCGCAGGAATTCGGTTGATCCTGAGTCGCTGGAATCGTACTTGTTCTGGAATCCGCAGCACTACACCCGCAACTTGATTGATAAGACCGATCTCTACGAGCTGCTGGCGATCTGCTGGGAGGTCGGAATGGGCAGCTCAATTCACAATCACCAGGGCCAAAATTGCTGGATGGCTGCGCCGATTGGCCGGCTTGCGGTACAGAACTACCGCGTGATCTCCGAGGACCTGGTCGCTCAACGCTGCAATATTGAACCTACCAACGTGGTCGAGATCACGGCGGGAAATCCAGTTGCCGTAGACCCGTTGAATCCGGTGCATGATGTGCGCAATCCGCGCGAATGGAAACAACGTGCTGTGAGCCTGCATGTTTACTCGCGCCCGTTCGATAGTTGCATTGTGTATTCGGTGGAGCAGGGCTGTTGCGGCGCGATTGAACTGAACTACACGTCGATGTACGGGAAACTGGTTGGAGGGTCGCGGGGCGGCCCAGTAGCGGACTAGGTAGTAGATTTCTCCCTCAGACGCGGCTTCCCGCAGATAGCAATCGCTGCGCAGGCCCCCGTTCCACATCCCACCATCGCCGCAAAAGAGCCGCCACAAAGAGACAACATCCCATCACCAGAAAAGCCCTGGCAGGTGCCTGCGTCGTCAAGCCCATGTAGTCGGCGAAGGGCGCCCCGTTCAATGCCAGATACCAGAAGCCAACGTATAGCGCCTCGAAGAGACGCGGGGTGTTCGACCATACTCCACATGCCAGCGCCAGTGACGGGATAAAGACCGCGCCGCTGACGCAAGATGCGAGGAGTTGATGATCGCCGATCATCAACGCCCGTACGACCATTCCGATCGCCGAGAGCAGCGAAACCAACACCCCGGCACACCACAGGGCCGGAAGTTGCCGTAGAAAGGAGTACGGAGCCGAGAACAGAAGCGCGGCAGTGTTATTACGCTGCTCGCGCGTGCCCATTTGCGACCACAGCAAAACCGGAAGGAGCCACACGAGTGGCAGCAGATTCATCTTTTCGCTCCTGGGGGCCACCAGGGGTATGAAATTAATCAGCGCGATCAATCCATACACCGGCTTGGGGACGCCACGCAGCATCAAGCGCAGCTCAGCCAGGAGGATGCCGGTGAACTGGAATTGCTCCGAGTAACGCTCCACCTGCGAATAGTGGTCGGCAAACATTCGGGGCAGCACCGCGGCCGTCCATTTATTCTCTTGGGCCGAACCCGAGTCGGAGCGGCTGCGCCCGAAGCGCGAGCGCACGGATTGCCAGCGGCTCTCAACGGCCGAGCGGGCGTAGTCAGGATCGAAGCGCTTGAACCAATAAAGAGCCATGAGGCACACGGCCATCGCGACCAGAAACCATTCGGCGCGCCATAACACCATGCTCGTGTTCCAGGAAAATCCATCCCACAAAAACCGCCCAACGTGGTTCGACTCCATATGCCCGATATTGAGCTCGAAATTACGCGAGGTCTTGATCCCCTGTGCGATCTCGGCTGCGTGGGCGCTGCTCATGAATTGCACGAAACCGAAGAGATCGGTAGGCGAACTCTCCCGGCCCGCCGAATTCAACAGAACGCTCATCCAGATAATGATGTAGAGGACGTTCCCCAGCCCGCGCTTGAGCAACGGAATGGACTCCCACAACACTGCCAAGGCCGCGATGAATGCCGCCACGGGCGCAACCAGCAGCAGGAAGTTGCTGGCGATGTGCAGCGGTTCGATGGGATATTCCGGTCCGCGATGGTGCTGCAGAAACGGCACGGAAACCATGAAGACCAATCCCAGCGACATCAGGTACATGAAATTGCTGAGGCACTTGCCAAACAGGTACTCCCGGCTGGCCAGAGGCGTGGTAGCCAGCAGCGCTCCCACCCGCGTCTGTTCATCCCGCTCGATAGCGTTCTTTACCAGGAAGAAGCCCGCCAGACTGAGCACCATGTTGGCAAGGATTGCGGTTACAGCCGAGCTCCACGGCGAATTGAAATAGCCGAAATTCTCTCCCAGCGTCACCTGCGTCTTATCGGTGTAGATGGTCGAGGAAAGCCACGCACAGAAGAGGAATGCGACCATGAACGGATATCGCCGGGTACGCTCACGGTAGTCCGCCAGCGCTACCTGCCACACCATGCGAAGTTCGCGCGCGATCGCGTTCATGCGTAAACCTCGGAGCGGGCGCTCAAGCAGTAAAGATAGGCGTCCTCCAGTTGTGCGGTTTGCAGGACAGCATTTCCCCAGGGCTTGTCTTCGGAGACGACGCGAACGTGAAATCCATCGGCACGCCGCACTACCCCGCTGACCCGATGATGCTGTTTGAAGGGCGCAAAGTCATCCGACGACACCACGCACTCCCATACCCGGCCTTCTACGGCGGCCAGCAGCTCATCAGGAGACGCATCCCTCAGTAGTTCACCTTTGTTTAGCAGTGCGATCTGGTTGGCCGTCGACTCCACGTCCGACACGATGTGGGTGGAGAGAATGACGATGCGATCGGCGGCGAGCTCCGAGATCAAGTTGCGGAAGCGGACCCGCTCCTCCGGATCCAGACCCGCCGTCGGTTCGTCTACGATGAGAAGCCTGGGATCGTTCAACAAGGCCTGCGCAATTCCAACCCGTTGGCGCATGCCCCCGGAGAAGCCACCCAGGGGCCGCTTGCACGCATCCACCAGGTTCACCAATTGCAGTAATTCCTGAATACGCCGCTTGGCCGTGCCCGACGGGATGCCCTTGACCGCAGCCAGATACTCAAGAAACTCCAGCGCGGTCAGCTTTGGATAAAACCCAAATTCCTGAGGCAGGTAGCCGAGAATTTGTCGCAACGCGTTCGGGTGCTGCACAATGTCGAAGCTCGATCCGGCATCCTCCCAAACCACGCGCCCGCCGCTAGGCTGGGTGATGGTGGCCAGAATGCTCATGAGAGTGCTCTTCCCTGCTCCGTTCGGGCCCAGGAGTCCCAGTACGCCGGAGTCGAGATCGAGCGAAAAGTTGTGCAGGGCACGCACGCCGGAGCGATAGGTCTTGCTAACGTTGTCGATTGTGAGGCGCATCCACCCCCTCCTGAGTTGCTGGGCATTATTACGGAGAGGAAGCGCCAAAAGTTCACTGTCCCACGTTTGGGGAATGCGCGAACCTCGGGAAAGCATTGAATTCTCTAGGTGGCATGCGCACGGGTTTCTATAATCAGAGTGCGAACATTTTCGTGCATATTATTTTTTCCCGAATAATGAGGCGGTATGACAGTCATCAAGCAAGACGATCTTATCCAGAGCGTTGCCGACGCTTTGCAATACATCTCCTACTACCATCCGGTTGATTTCATTCAGGGTCTGGCGCGAGCCTACGAAAAAGAGCAGTCGCCAGCCGCTCGCGATGCCATCGCCCAGTTGCTGATCAACTCCCGCATGTGCGCCGAAGGCCATCGGCCGATCTGCCAGGACACCGGCATCGTGACCGTCTTCCTGAAGGTTGGTATGAAGGTGCAGTGGGACGCGACCATGAGCGTGGAAGACATGGTCAACGAGGGCGTGCGCCGCGCGTATCTTGCACGAGCATAACAAGCTGCGCGCCAGCGTGCTGGCCGATCCGGCCGGCGAACGCAAGAACACCAAGGACAACACCCCTGCCGTCGTCAACATGACGCTCGTTCCCGGCGACAAGGTTGACGTCATCGTCGCCGCAAAGGGCGGCGGCTCGGAGGCCAAGTCGAAGTTCGTCATGCTGAATCCCTCCGACTCCATCGTCGAGTGGGTGTTGAAGACGGTCCCCACGATGGGCGCGGGCTGGTGTCCTCCGGGGATTATCGGCATCGGCATCGGCGGCACGGCGGAAAAAGCCATGCTGCTGGCCAAAGAAGCGCTGATGGAGCCAATCGACATTCAGGAGCTGATCGCTCGCGGGCCGAAGACCACGGCCGAGCGTCTGCGCGTCGAGCTGTACAAGAAGATCAACGAGCTGGGAATCGGCGCGCAGGGTCTCGGTGGGCTGACCACCGTGCTCGACGTGAAGGTGAAGGACTATCCGACGCACGCCGCCAACCTGCCGGTGGCGATGATCCCGAACTGCGCGGCCACTCGCCATGCCCACTTCGTGCTTGACGGCTCGGGAGCGGTCGCGCTGAAGCCGCCGTCGCTGAAGGATTGGCCGGAGCTGACCTACAACCCGGCGGGCGCGCGGCGCGTGAACCTCGACACCGTCACGCGCGAAGACGTGGCGACATGGAAGACCGGCGAGGTGATTCTGCTGAGCGGCAAGCTGCTCACCGGTCGCGATGCTGCCCACAAGCGCATGACGGAGATGCTCACGCGCAAGGAAGCAGCTTCCGGTGGACTTCACCAATCGCTTCATCTACTACGTGGGGCCGGTTGATCCGGTGCGAGATGAAGTAGTCGGTCCTGCTGGTCCAACTACGGCCACGCGCATGGACAAGTTCACTCGCCAGATGCTGAACGAGACCGGTCTGCTCGGCATGGTGGGCAAGTCGGAGCGCGGGCCGGAAGGCATCGCAGCCATTCGCGACCACAAAGCGGTTTACCTGATGGCGGTGGGCGGCGCCGCTTACCTGGTTTCGAAGGCCATCAAGAAGTCGCGCGTGCTGGGCTTCGCCGATCTCGGCATGGAAGCCATCTACGAATTCGAGGTCGAGGACATGCCGGTCACGGTCGCAGTGGATGTGAACGGCAACTCCGTGCACGAGAGCGGCCCGAAAGAGTGGCAGGCAAAGATCGCGGAGTTGGTGGAGATTGGGTAAGGACACAACTAGCTATGGCAACAGAGGCCTGCGGACTATTTTTGGAAGCCGATCTTCACCCGTTGTTGCTCTATCGTGAAGTACGCCAGAACTGCGTCGATTTTCGCTCGGAACTCGTTCCCGTCGACAGAGTCGACAGCCGCAGTAGATATTTCTTGAAGGGGCACGCCTTCAGGCGTGCCGTGAAGGCAGCCAGGGAATGGGGGCTTTAGCCGCTGAGGGAACACGCAGTTCGTTCAACCAGCGAAGTCCCTCAGTGGCTAAAGCCAACACCAAAAAAGAGCACGATACGGCACGGCTGAAGCCGTGCCCCTTCAAAGCGAGAAGGTTGTCAATAGCGCAGACCTTGTCGAAGGTAGCTAGGAACGCATCTCATCAAGCTTCTTCCACAACGGATCGAGAGGAATTTCAACCCGCGGGCTTGTGATCAGAAGCCTGTCAACCGGCTGCCAGCCGCCCTGGCTGCAGTCATAGGCCTTGCGGCGCATGGGATCAATTACCCAGACGTTGGCAACACCCATGACGCGGTAATCGTCCAAGCGCTGTTGGTAGCGCGAGACACGATCTTCTGGTGAGAGCACCTCAATGATCGCGACGGGCGGGCGAGTCAGGACACCTTCAAACGGAGCATTGAGCGGAAGGATGGCGATATCGGCAACACGCATCCGCGTCGGCGATACCCGCATTCTGATCTCCGGACATGCTTCCAATTTCCACTGTTCCTCGTACTTTGCCAGCCACTTGATGAAGAATGCCTGAACGATTGAGTGCTCTTTCTCACCCACGTTGCGCTCCTCCAGCTCGCCGTCCACATAGTCGCAGTCCGGCTCGTAATCCGTCCTGAGATACTCTTCCAGCGATACCTGGGTCGTTGCCATCGCGGGCGCTCCTGGAGGAAAGTTTACCACTAGTCGTCTAGTCTGCGAGTCTGATGCTTGCTACAGAATTGTCGTCACGAGCGGGCCTCAGCCTGCGAGGGACCCGCTGTTCCCGCGCTTAAAGCAGCCTCGTCGGCCTGAGGGCGCTCGAGATGACGGAGATCCTCACGCCTCCTGAACTCGCTCCTTCCAGTTTACCGCAGCTGGGCGCAGCCCTCGCAAGGCCTGGCATCATACCTATCACTGGACGGAACCAGCCTCTCCGCAGATCATCTCTTTAGAGGAGGACCGATCATGCCCACCGAACCCAAGCACCAACCCGCACCGAGAAGGATTCTCTCGGCCACAAGGAAATTCCCGGCCACGTTTACTACGGCATTCAAACCGCGCGCGCGGTGGAGAACTTTCCCATCAGCGGATTGCGCGCTCACCCTTCACTCATCCGCGCCATCGCGATGGTGAAGGAAGCGGCGGCGCTCGCCAATCGTGAACTCGGGCTGGTGGATGAGAAGACCGCCAACGCCATCATCGAGGCCGCCAAGGAAGTTCAGCAGGGCAAGTGGGACGAGGAATTCGTGGTCGACGTCTTCCAGGCGGGCGCCGGCGTCAGCTTCCACATGAACAGCAACGAGGTCATCGCCAATCGCGCCTCCGAGTTGCTGGGCGGCAACCTGGGCGAGTACAAGCACGTCCATCCCAACGATCACGTCAACTACGGGCAATCGACCAACGACGTCTTCCCTACCGCGATGCGCCTCTCCGCGCTGCTCGAACTGGACAAGCTGTATCCCGTGCTCGACGGCTTGATTGCCGCGCTTGACGAAAAAGGCAAAGAGTTCCACCACGTCCTGAAGTCGGGCCGCACGCACATGATGGACGCCGTCCCGATGCGGCTGGGCCAGGAGTTTCACGCCTACGCCGGCGCGATCAAGCGGGCGAAGAAGTCGATCCAGGAGCAGTCGGAACTACTTGCGCGAGGTTGGACTTGGCGGCTCGGCGGTGGGCACCGGCATCAACACCCATCCCGATTATCGGGAGAAGGCGATCGCCAACCTGGCGCGCATCTCGGGGCAAAAGCTGCACGTCGTGGACGACATGCGCTACGCCATGCAGTCGAACCTGGCGATGTCGTCGGTCAGCTCGGCGCTGCGCAACCTGGCGCTGGAGGTCATCCGCATCTCCAACGATCTGCGCCTGCTCTCGTCGGGCCCGAATACCGGCCTGGCGGAGATCAATCTGCCGGCGCTACAGCCGGGCTCCTCCATCATGCCGGGCAAGATCAATCCCGTGATGGCGGAACTGGCGGCGATGGTCTCGTTTCAGGTTGTCGGCTACGACACCACGGTGGCGCTGGCGGTGCAGGCCGGGCAGCTCGAACTCAACGTCATGATGCCGGCCATGGCTTACAGCGTGCTCACGTCGATCACCATCATGACCAACATGCTGCGGCAGTTCACCGAGTTCTGCATCAAGGGCATCACGGTCAACGAGAAGCGCACCGACTACTACGTGCAGAGCACGGTCTCGCTGGCCACGGCGCTGAACCCGTACATCGGTTATGCCAAAGCCGCGGAGATCGCGAAGGAGTCGGTGAAGACCGGCAAGTCGATCATCGAGATTGCGCGCGAGCGTGGCGAGCTGACGGAAGAGCAGATCAAGGAGATCCTGATCCCGCGCGCATGACCGAGCCGGTGCGTCCGCTGGAAGCGGCGAAAGAACGGGAGAAGATCAAGGCGAAGTAGCGGTAGGAGGCGACTCCCGGTGAAATCAACGGAGCGACAACGTCCCGCCCTAGCCAAACCCGGGCTAGAACGGGGCACCCGCCGTACCGCACGTGTCACCGGTTACACGGCCACTGACGCCTTGATCTCCACTTTCATCTGCGGCGGGTGAAGCAAGGTATTGTGGATCAGGCAGCGGTGCACTGCTTCCTCGATACCTTCCACTTGACGCTCGTCGAGTTCGCCCGCAAGTTCCACTTCGATCCTGAAGTTGTCGAGCCGGAATGGCCCCTTGACTTTGTCAGCGGTGACCCGCACCGTTGTCCCTTCCGAGTGCAGTTTGTTGCGATTCAAATAGTCCACGGCATAGTAGGCGGCGCAGGAGCCTAAGGACGCCAGTAGCAGCTCCGGCGGCGTCATGCCCTCGTCATAGCCATTGTTCTCCGCCGGCTGATCGCAAATGAGGGAGTGCTGACGGGCCGTGATTTCGAACTGTACCGCCCCGAGATACTGAGTAATAACTTCCATGATGCCTCCTGACCTGTAATTAAGATTGCCGCGAATTTGCAGTTGCGTTTTTCGCCGGAACCAAAGCCGCATCCATGTAGCGCCTCATATTGGCCCGAGCACGGTGCAACCGGGACTTCATCGCTGCGGCGGTAATGTTGAGCTTCGAGGCGGTCTCCTCTCCGCCCAACTCCTGAACATCACGGAGCACGTAGACCTCACGTTCCGCGTCCGGCAAGGACTCGATCGCCCGTTGCAGGAGCGCCTTCATCTGGTTGCGGGCCGCTTGGGTCTCGACTGAGGGCACTCCCGCAGGCAGTTCCGGCTCTTCTTCCATCGCGGAGAGCTGCATAAGAGGCATCAACGCCTCGCGTTCTTTCAGTTGCCAACAAACGCGACGCCCAATCTGAGCCAACCACGAACGGAACGCGTTCGACTCGCGTAGCTGGCCGAGACTGCGATAGGCCTTTAACAGGGCCTCGATCAGCACATCCTCGGCGTCTTCGCGATTTCCGCAGGCGCGAAGCAGCTGGCGATAGACAGCGTCTTTGTGTTCGTTCGCCAGTGCATCGAAATCCATGTTTGTATTCTGTACTGTTTACCAGCGCCTCACGAATGACACTGCGCACTGACCTCTGTGATGGCTGTCCCCGCACGCCTGCTTTCGCGATTCCAGGGCATGCGGGCCAGGACGGCCGCCATGCCGCAAATGTTGGTAACGCCTGCGAACGTTAGGCCAGCGCCTACGAACATGGCCAAGTAGGCCCACTTCACATTGATGAGAACCGTCAGCAGTGCTGCGGTGAAGACGATGACACCGGCCGCGAGCCTTACTTGACGCTCCAAGGTCCAGCGGCACGGCGCACACGCTACCAGGGGATATCCCGCATTCCTCCAGGCCGCAGTCCCCCCGGAAAGCACTGAGACCGGCTGCCGCTCCTCAAGCCACCCCGCTACGATCGCCGCACGAGCTCCCGCCTCGCAGAGCAGGACGACTGGCCCTTCTCCGATGTCGGGCATGCGCATCTCAACCTGCTCCATGGGTACGTTTGTGGCGCCCGGTATGTGGCCAATGGCGAATTCAGCGGCAGAGCGAACGTCGATGAGCCGTCCGTAACCGGCAGGATTGTCGCGAAGTACGTCCGGGCTGGTAATGGAAAACATGTTTATCCCTCTACTAGGAAAGAGCCGGGATTTCGGGAAAAGGATTCGCAGTGACAGAAAAGAATCAGGGCTCCCCGCCGAACTAGCGGTGCAGAGCCCCGATCATGACCTTATGGATGGAAGCCGGCTGGGTCAGCGGCCCTGGAAGTGCAGCACGAAGTCTGTGGATAGGCTTACCGCCGTGTCATCGCAAATTAGAGGTAAGAACTTCCACCTGGAGATCAGTTGCAGTGCTTCGGTGTTCAGTTTGAGATCGGGTGAGTCTTCAATGACCGCGTCGTACACCTTTCCGTCAGGGTGGATGCTGCCGTGGACGAGGACATCGACGATGCTATCGCCGTTCTTGCCCGGCGCAGGCTGCGGAGTAAACACCGCCACGGGGCGGCGGGCAGTAGAACATGGAGACATCACTTTCCACTCGGACGAGGGAGGTGTGAAGACATTGGGATCGAGGCCATCCACCAGCTTCATCTGCTGGTCGATTTCCATTTGCAACTGGCGGCGAAGGTAAACGCGGATGTGGGCAGGCTCATAGAGATTGCCCACCCGGAAGAAGTCGCTGTTCTCGATGTTTTCGTCGCCGACGCGCCAACGCAAAACCACACCTCGCTCCGAATCGACACAGATTTCATTGGCCTGCGGAGCGCCGTTGGTTAGGGTATCGAAGGCGATGCATTTGGCGGGGCGGCCCAGGACGTTTCCACTCTCGATCGAACGGACGGTATCTGACTGGTCGAACGCTCCCACCCGAATCGGTAGCTGCCGACGCAGTTCTCGAATCTCCGGCGGGGCCTTGGTGGTACGGGTGGTCGAGATACGGTCGCCGGAAACAACAGTAATGGCGTGATAGTCGCCAAATACGATTTCATCGCGGTGCCCGGCGGATCCGGCCGATACGCGGGTGAACTTCCCTTCCTTCACCGTTCCTTCTGGCTCGTGTACACGAAAGGTGACGGTATGCTCGAAGCTTGGCAAAGCGCCCGGGAGACTGACCGCGTTGGCTATCTCCATCAATTGGACCGCTTGCTCGCGCAATTTGACGTCTTCCGCGTGGAGGCATGCGGACACTATGCAGAGAGTCACAAGAAGAAAGGACTGACGCCGGAAGCACGACATACTCACCTCCAGGACGGGAGAGGCGATCTTATTAGAGAAAGCAGGAATTGGCCAGAAACTTCTAGAACGCCCACTTGAGCAGCGTAGCTCCCGAAGTAAATCCGGCACCCACGGCCGCCAACAAGACCGTATCGCCCTTCTTTAGCTTGCCTTCGTCGATCGCGGTCTGCATGGCGAGAGGGATGGTGCCGGCCGTGGTATTGCCGTAGCGGTCAATGTTGATGATGACCTTCTCGAGCGGCATCTTCAGGCGATCGGCCGTGGCATTGATGATGCGCATGTTGGCCTGATGTGCGATGAAAGCAATCGACATCCTGGCCAGTGAGGCCATTCTTGCGCAGGACACGCTCGGTCATCTCCGACATTTTCTTAACTGCATACTTGAAGACCTGCTGCCCATCTTGATGAATATAATGCATTTTCTTATCGACAGTTTCATGGGATGCAGGATTGAGGCTGCCACCGCCCGGCATGTACAGGTACTGACCTCCCATACCTTCGACCTGGGCCTCGTAGTCGATAATTCCGTCCTCGCCTTCTTCCGCCGGCTCCAGCAGAACGGCACCCGCGCCGTCGCCGAAGATGATGCAAACCGCGCGATCGGTGAAGTCGGTCATTGAAGAATTCACGTCCGCGCCGATCACCAGGACCTTCTTACACCGGCCAGACTCGATGAACTGTGCGCCGGTGTTCAGTGCAAAGACGAAGCCCGAGCATCCGGCGGAAACGTCAAAGCCCCAGGTACGTGCGATGCCAAGTTTGTGTTGCACCAGACATGCCGTCGAAGGATACATCATGTCAGGAGTGACCGTCCCCACCACGATCAAGTCCACTTCCTGCAGATCGAAAGGGTGAGACTGGACAAGTTTCTTGACCGCCTCAACGGCCAAATCGCTGGCAGCAACGCCTTTGTCCACTAGATGGCGTTCGCGAATTCCAGTACGTTCCAGTATCCACTGGTCGGTGGTGTCCACCATTTTTTCCAGGTCTTTGTTGGTGAGAACGCGAGGCGGGACGTAGGTACCCAGCGCAGTAATCTTGGCGCGACGAGTATTTGGCAATAGAGTTCTCCGGTAACGGTGGCGATGGCGCGAAATTTCATTTTCGACGATACCAGTAGGAAAGTCTATGCTCAGGTGCTCAAGGCGTAACGGCACGACCGGCGGTAGCGCCTCGCAAATGATTGCGGTGTGAGATACCTTCAAAAAGCGATCAACTTCCAGGAGGAGCAGCTTGGAGAGCTACGAACGGCGAGTACGCGAGAGTTTTGCCCGTCAGCCGATGATGCAGACGCTGGGCGCCGAGATGGCGTCGGTATCGCGCGGGGCCACGGAAATCCGCTTCCCGGTCGCGCCTTCGCTCCTGCAACAGCACGGCTATGTCCATGCCGGGGCGGTGACTACCGTCCTGGATTCGGCCTGCGGCTATGCGGCGCTGACGGTCGCCCCCGAAGGCTCGGAGGTGCTCTCGGTCGAGTTCAAGGTCAACTTACTGGCTCCGGCTACGGGCGACTCGGTGGTCGCGCGCGCTCTAGTCAAGCGCGCCGGAAAGAAGCTTGCGGTTTGCACAGCCGACGCGTTCGCGGTGCGTCCCGAGGGTGAAAAACTGGTTGCCACCATGCTCGGTACGATGATCTATGTTCCGCTCGAAGGGTGACGCGACGCGGCAAATGGAAGGCATTCTCACAAAAAAGCCAGGCGCCAGTTGACCGCTGCACACGCACTGGCCTGCTACCGTTGCTTCCTTCCGGACCTGGCGGGTTTCGCAAGATTGCGTTGCGCGGGACCAGCGCCCGACTCTTCAATATAACATCACTTCACGGCGACGCGCTGGATGCGGCGGGCATACGAGTCCGGCCTCAGCCAGGCTGGGAGCCGCGAAAAACAATGGTAAAATAGAGAAATTGCATGCAGCCGAAATCCGATTCTGTAGCCCTGCTCGACATTCCCAGCACGCCGACCCGTACGGGCGAATTGCGCCTTGCGGAGGCTGGATACCCTCCGAGTAACCCGGCTGCCCCAAGAAAATTGGATTTGTAAGTCTGGGCTGTCCCAAGAACCTTGTCGACAGCGAGGTGATGATGGGTCTGCTCTCCCAGGGAGGAGCGCAGATTACTGCCCGCGCCGAAGACGCCGACATCATCGTCGTGAACACCTGCTCCTTCATCGACACCGCCAAGCAGGAATCAGTCGATACCATCCTGGAGATGGCGCAGCACAAGACCTCGGGCCGGGCGCAGAAGCTGATTGTAGCGGGCTGTCTGGTCGAGCGATATCGTAACGAGATCCAGAAAAACATTCCCGAGGTTGACGCAGTCGTGGGTACCGGCGAGCTGCAGCAGATCCTGAATGCGGCAGGAATTGCATCCGCCCGCAGACGGCTCGCCGTTTGTCATCTTGAACTCGCGTTCCGAGGGTGATGCCCGTGAGGCGGCCGGACGGTTCTCCAAAGACGGAATGGGACGGCGCCATTGCTGACCTGCCGAACTACTTATACGACGAGAACACGCCGCGGCTGCTGGCGACTCCCGAAGTATTCGGCGTACATCAAGATCGCCGAAGGCTGCGATCATCCTTGCTCGTTCTGCATCATCCCGCAATTGCGTGGCAAGTTCCGGTCGCGGCGGTTCGAATCGGTGATCGCTGAGGCGCAACATCTAGCGGAGCAAGGCGTGCGCGAGATCACGCTGATCGGGCAAGACACGACCTGCTACGGAGAAGACCTCGGCCTGAAAGATGGCCTGGCGCTGCTGCTGGAGCGGCTGGCGCAAATCGAGAAGCTGCGCTGGGTGCGCTTCCTCTACGCCTATCCCAACAAGATCACCGGCAAGCTGCTGCAGACGATCGCGGCGCATGAAAAGATTTGCTCCTACATTGATGTGCCGTTGCAGCACGCCTCGCCCGATGTTTTGAAGCGCATGAAGCGCGGCGCAGGCGCGGACATATTCCTGCGCTCGGTGGAGAAGATGCGGCGCGAGATTCCCGGTGTGACGCTGCGGACGTCGTTCATCGTGGGCTTTCCCGGGCGAAAGTGAAGCGGATTTCGAGCAGCTCTGCCAGTTCGTGCGCGAGGCGCAATTCGACTGGCTGGGAGTCTTTGGCTATTCCGACGAAGACGGCGCAGGAGCGTTCGCCTTGGCGGACAAAGTCGCGCCGAGAGAGATCGAGCGACGCCGCAAGAAGCTGATGTCGCTGCAGAAGCAGATCAGCCGCAAGAAGAAGCGGGCTCTTGTGGGACAGCAGTTCGATCTGCTGCTGTCGGGTCCATCGGCTGAAACCGAGTTACTGTGGGAAGGCCGCACGGCGATGCACGCTCCCGAGATCGATGGCACTGTCTACGTCAACGATTTCGGCGATCGCGAGGACATTCGCGAGGGTGAGTTCTACCGCTGCGAGATCACCGAAGCGCACGACTACGATCTGGTGGCGCGCATCGTATAACAGTTGTCAGTTGTCGGTAGCCAGTTGTCAGTGGACCCTGACAGTATCAGTTGGCTTTGACAAGCACGAGAATGGAAGAATTCTTATTGAATGGTCAACGCCAAGAACTGACCACTGGCAACTGCTCCATGAAGAAACGTATCCACAGCTTACGTTGTCCAACTTGCAGGAAAATCGTCCTGGCCAACGATCCCGAGTATCCTTTCTGCAGCGAACACTGCCGCGCGGTTGACCTTGGCAAGTGGGCGAGCGGGGGCTATGTCATCTCCACCCCGTTGAACGATCCGGAGACCGACGATTCCAACTACCCGAACCAACGAAGCAAGAAAGCCACAGTGGGCCTGAACCAGTAGGTGCGTCTGCTCCGCGATGGGCCACGCTGGTTGCTACGTTCTTTGGCGCCGGGCGATTGCGTCCCGGCCCCGGAACCTGGGGCTCGCTGGCCACGGTCTTGTTGTGGTGGCTGTTGGCGTCGCACCTCCCGCCATCAGCCCGGATTCCAGTGATCGTGCTGCTGATCGTGATGGTGGTAGCGATCGGCATACCCGCATGCTACGCTGGAAGCGCGCGGATGCGGCAAGAAAGATCCATCGCATGTGGTAATTGACGAAGTCGCCGGGCAACTAGCTCACGCTGATTGCGTGTCCCATCGTGTGGCAAGCGCTGCTCGCCGGCTTTATACTTTTCAGGGCATTCGATATTGTGAAGCCGCCTCCGGTGCGGAGCCTGGAAAGGTTGCCGGAAGGTACGGGAATTGTGGTGGACGATCTTGGCGCTGGAGTGTACGGCCTGATTGTCCTGCAGTTGCTGCTCCACTTTGGAGTCATACGGTGAGAGGACGTGTGAAGATTGTGCCGTCCCTGAAGGGACTCACCCCCGCTCGGAAAAGGACTCAGGACGCGGCGCTGAAGCGCCGCACTACCCGTGCATAGGCGAAGCTAGATTCGCGCGAAACAGGATTGGCAGATGATGGAACGGAAGACGGGCACAAAAAACGTGAACGGCAAACCGCACATCGATTCCATCGATCCCAAGTGCGCTCTGCCGGGAGGCGAGGTGCGCATCAGCGGCAGCGGACTTCGTCCGCGGGAATTGCGCCGGCCGCAGGTGCGATTTGGCGATGTGGATGGCTCGATCGTCATCAGCGCGGAGCAGTTCATAGTGGCGCGCGTTCCCGAAGGCGCGGCTTCCGGCGAAGTGGTGGTCGCGACCAACGGTCACAAGAGCAATCCGGGCGAGGTGCGGGTCGGCGTTCCCATCGCGGAAAACCTGCACCCGGTGGCGAATCCCGCGATCGACGAAGACGGCAACATTTATGTCACGTTCTCCGGATCGCGCGGACAAAAAGTCCCGGTCGCGATCTACCGGATTGACAACAATTACAACGTGAAGCCGTTCGTCCACGAGATGATGAATGCCACCGGAATGGCCTTCGACCGCGCGGGCAGCCTCTATGTTTCCTCGCGGTATGACGGCACGGTGTACCGCGTGGCGCAGAACGGCACCATGAGCTCCTACGCCGAAGGCATGGGCGTCGCGACCGGAATTGCCTTCGACCCGGCGGGCAATCTCTACGTCGGCGATCGCAGCGGGACCATTTTCAAGATCGACCGTGATCGCCAGATCTTCGTGTTTGCCATGCTGGAGCCGAGCGTCTCTGCTTACCATCTCGCCTTCGCCAGCAACGGCAATCTGTATGTCACCGGCCCCACGACTTCGAGCTTCGATGCCATTCAGCAGATCGATCCTCACGGGGCGGTGAGCGTCTTCTACCGTGGTCTTGGGCGTCCGCAAGGACTGGCTGTCGACGTAGACGACAACCTGTATGTAGCGGCGTCGCTCAATGGCCGCCGCGGCATCGTGCGGGTCACTCCCGATCGACAAGGCATCGTTGGTTGTGTCGGGGCAAAACCTGGTTGGGCCTGGCGTTCGCTCGCGGCGCGTCCGCCGTGCTCGCCACCACCGGCGGCGTGCATCACCTTTCCTGGGACATCGAGGGGCGGAAGCTGACGCCAGAGGGCTAGGCTGGCACCTGGCATTTAGCACTTAGCGTTGGCAGCGGTTGCCTCGGCGATAAGTCTGCTGTGCTCCCATCGTTATCGCTCATTGCCTGCCGAGCGTCTTGGGTGCTTGCTAAATACCAGGTGCTAAATGCTCAAGCTAAGGCTAAATGCTAAGTGCTAAATGCTAACTTCTGAACGCTGCTAGACTGAATCCGTGATTGCCGAAATCATCGCCATCGGCTCGGAGATGCTGACTCCGTACCGGCAAGACAGCAATTCCCTGTTCCTCACCGCACGCCTCAACGATCTAGGCATCAGCGTCGCATTTCAAGACGGTAGTCGGCGACAACCGCGACCACCTAACTTCAGCGGCCCGTACCGCCATTGGCCGCGCCGACATTGCGATCTTCATGGGAGGGCTGGGACCGACGCAGGACGACTTGACGCGCGAGAGCGTGGCCGCCGCGCTGGGAATTCCGCTGAAGCGCGATCACGCGATCGTCACCGAGCTGTACAAACGATTTGCCGAGCGTCGCATTCAGATGCCGGAGAACAATGCGCAGCAAGGTGACATCCTGCAGGGCGCGATCGTGCTGCCCAATTCCAGAGGTACGGCGCCGGGACAGTGGCTGGAGACCGTTGTAGACGAACAGCCAAGAATCGTAATGTTGCTTCCCGGGCCTCCGCACGAACTCCAGGAAATGTGGGAACAGCAGTGCATGGAGCGACTGCGCGCCCAGGTACCGCCGGCGGCGATTGCGACGCGCGTCCTGAAGGTAGCGATGATGGGCGAGTCAGCCGTGGATGCGCGCACCGCGCCGATCTACAAGAAGTATCCCAATATCGAAACCACGGTGCTGGCGGGTCAGGGGCAGGTCGAGTTCCAACTGCGAGCTACGGCGGCCACCAAAGACGAGGCCCAGGCGGAAGTGGATCGGCTTGGCGGGCGAGTTGGAAGACGAACTCGATGATGCGGTATTCTCCTCGGCGGGCGAATCGCTGGAGGAGATCGTCAGCTACTACCTGCAGATGCGTAATGCCAAGCTGGCGGTGGCCGAGTCGTGCACCGGCGGAATGATCGCCGAGCGGATCACGTCGGTGCCCGGAAGCTCGCGCTACTTTCTGGGCGGAGCGGTGGTGTACTCCAACGATCTGAAGACGCTGTTCGCCGACATCCCTCCGCTGATGATCGAAGCGCACGGCGCGGTGAGCAAGAGAAGTGGCCCTGGCGCTGGCGGAGAACATTCGCGAGATTTGCAATGCCGACATCGGCGTCGGGGTCACCGGCGTCGCAGGTCCGGGCGGCGGCACCGAAGAGAAGCCAGTTGGACTGGTGTACGTCGCGGTCACCAACGGTCACAAACAGGAAGATCGTGCAGCGGCGTTTCTTTGGGGACCGTGATCGCATTCGCCGATGGGCGAGCCAGCAGGCGCTCGACCTGGTGCGGCGCATGCTCATGTAGACCTATGCGTCTCTTTGTAGCACTCGACATCGATTCCGGCATACGAGAGCGAATCACCGAATTCCGCAATCAAATGCGTCAACTCGCGCCGGATGTTCGCTGGGTAGGGCCGGAGACGTTTCACATCACGCTGCAATTTCTGGGCGAGACCAAGAAGCTCGACGAGATCCAACGTGCCTTGCGGGGTGTGCGAGGCTGGGCCCATCGAGCTAACTTTCCGTAATGCTGGATTCTTCCCTTCTCCGAAATCGCCGCGCGTATTCTGGGTCGGGATTGAAGCGGATCAGCATCTGGAAGTACTGGTGAACTCGATTGGCCAAGCACTGCAACCGCTGGGATTCGAGCGCGACGCTGGTCCGTTCAAACCGCATTTGACGCTGGCGCGCGCGGGAAGCGGGCGTCCGCGTCCAGTTGCCGGAGAGCGTTCCGCGCCTGCTTTGCAGCTGGTGCAGAGCCAAGCTGGAAACCCTTGGGCCACTGGAGTTCGGTACAATGACCGCGCACGAGTTCTATCTCTACGAGAGCAAGCTGTCCCCGGCGGGTGCGCGGTATTACCAAGCTGTCGCGCTATCCGCTTGGAACCGATAGCGTGCCGCGCTGGGCCATGTGAGCCAGCGAACTAACTTTGACGAAGCTTGTATCCCGCTCATCATCGTCGTGGTTTCCTACCTTCTGGGCTCCATTCCCTTCGGCTACCTGCTAGTCCGCATATTTCGCGGGCAGGATGTTCGCAACACCGGCAGCGGAAACATCGGCGCAACCAATGTTGCGCGCACCGGATCGAAGGGATTGGCAATCGCGACCCTGGTCCTCGACGCGCTTGAAGGGCTATCTCGCGGTGGCAATTTGCTTTCTGACTGGCGAGGTCGCGTCGCTTTGCGGCCGGTGACATTCGACCAGGCTCGAGCAGACTTTTCGCCGCAGATATCGACAGTCGGACGATATCTTATCTGGCGGCGGCCTGGCCGCCTTCTGCGCGATCCTGGGTCACATGTTCACCGTGTGGCTACGCTTCAAGGGCGGCAAGGGAGTGGCCACGGCGGTCGGTGCTTTCGTCGCGCTCGCGCCGCAAGTGATCTGCTGCTTTCGCTTCTCTTGTTTGCGATTGTCGTTCGCGCTGACCCGTTATGTTTCCTTGGGTAGCATTCGTGGCGGCCGCGTCCTTCCCATTGGTTCGTCCTGTGGCTCAACCGGCGGAGCGAACGGCAGGCTCCCATTCCTTGTATCACGGCTTCGTCCGTGCTGATTATTGTGCGGCACAAGGACAACATCCGGCGCCTGCTGACGGGCACCGAAAACCGTTTTCGCTGAAAGAGACCTGCTTGTGAGCGAGATCGCAGTCATCGGCGCGGGTGCATGGGGCACGGCAATCGCCATGGTGCTGGGCCGCAAACAGACGCACCACGTGCGCTTGTGGGCGCATGAGGCCGACGTGCGCGAGAGCATTCGCGACGCGTCACATCAACGATTTGTTCCTGCCCGGACAGCTCATTCCAGAGTCCGTCCACTGCACGAACAGCCTCGAAGAAGCGCTTCAGGGCGCGGCGATTGTGGTCAGTGTCATGCCGTCGCACCACACGCGGCGGGTATTTCAGGCGATGCTGCCGCATCTCCGCCCAGAGATGCTCTTCGTCAGCGCGACGAAAGGCATAGAAAATGAGTCCCTGCTGCGCATGACGGAGGTCATCACGCAGTTGCTTCGGGACTCCGGCGGATTCACGCCCCGTATCGGCGCCCTAAGCGGGCCGAGCTTTCGCGAAGGAGGTCGCCAAGGGCGACCCCACCGCGATCACAGTAGCGTCCGCCGATAAGGAACTCGCCACGATCGTGCAGAAGGAATTCAGCGATCCCTGCTTCCGCGTTTACACCAACGACGATGTGGTCGGGGTCGAGTTGGGCGGCGCCTTGAAGAACATCGTCGCCATTGCCGCCGGAGTCCTGTTCGGATTGGACCTCGGACACAACACGGTCGCCGCGCTCATCACTCGCGGGCTCGCCGAGATCACGAGGTTGGTGGTCGCCTGCGGCGGCAGAGCCGAAACCATGGCCGGACTGGCCGGGTTGGGCGACCTGGTGCTCACCTGCACCGGCGGACTGTCGCGAAACCGAAGTGTCGGCGTCGAATTGGGACGCGGGCGCAAACTCGAGGACATCATCGCTGGCATGCACGGCATGGTGGCGGAAGGCGTGCTGACGACCAACGCCGCAGTCGGCCTGGCGCACAAGGCTGGCGTGGAAATGCCGATCACCGAACAGATGCACGCCATTCTTCAGCAGGGAAAATCCGTGCAAGAGGCAATCCGGGACCTGATGAGGCGCCCCTCGACCAGCGAAGTGGGCCTGTACAGGAACCAGTAGGGCAGATTGGTCGTTGGGGTAGTCGAGTTTCGCAGGCTGCCGAACAAAGAGGATCCCTCGCGGGCCGAAGACCGCTCGCGATGACAAGATAAAGGGCGTTCAATTCAACCACGGATCGCGAATTATGTGCGCTTCCTGTCAGGCTCGTCCTGGGGGCGGACGGACGCAGTCAAACTATCGAAGAAGGTCCCCATGATTTTCTTTACGTCGTCCTCGGGCATTACCGTACGATCGAGCATGTGTTCGAGCGCCAGGCCGTTGGTCAAAGTCGACAGCGAAATTCCGATCGCTTTCGCAGACGCAGGCAGGTTCCGGCCCAGACCCTCCATCACGTCTTGAAGGATTTGAACGCGGGAATTCACAAACCGCCGATTCATGGCCGCCAGCCGGGCCTTGACTGCGGGATGGCGGACCGCGAACAACTTGAATTCCAACGCCAGCAAGCTCCAGCGGCGATCCAGACACATGTCCATCAGAAAGCCTCGCAGCGCTGTTAGCTTTTCGGACGGATTCTGCGCTTTGTCCAGGTAGAGCCGCACTCTTGCGATACGGGCTGAAACTTCCCCCTCTAGCAACGCAAAGAACAGGTCCTCTTTGTTCTTGAAGTTAGCGTAGAAGGCGCCTCGGGTGTAGCCGGCGTCGGAGGCGATTTCCTCAAGTCTGGCAGCCTCGAATCCGTCACGCGCGAAGATTTTCTCCGCGGACTGAATCAGAAGCGCGCGGGTCAGCTCAGTGCGAGCGCGCTGCCCGGATGAAGGTCCCGACTTTTTCATATATCCTCAAGACGACATCGATTGGGCCGATAGCGTTGCGTGCCGATTTTTGCGCAACGCTGCTCCCCGGAAACACATCTAAAACGGTGATTGGCATGATGTCATACATGCATGTATGTACTAAATACAACATGGAACGACCCGCAAGCAATGTATCTCGTAAAGTTTCTGCTGTTTCCTGCGCGGGGCTAATCGCCGCGATTCTCTTGCCGGCATGGTCCTCTGCAATGGGACAGAGCTCTGGGCAGTCGCCACTTTCGTCACTTCCCTCGGCTGAGCAGGTCATTAATCGCAATCAAGATCCCTTCGCCGGGTCGATTCCTCAGGGCAAGGCCACTGCCGAGACTATCGATCTGACGATTGAAGACGCCCTGCAGCGCGGGCTGAATTACAACCTTGGACTGTATCTTAGCTGACCGGGTGACGCAACAGTCGCGGGCTGCGCACCTTCGCGCTCTGAGCGATATGCTGCCGGTCGTCAACGGTTCGTATGCGGAAGAGGAGCAGAGAATCAACCTGAAGGCCTTAGGATTTAATGGGTCGTTCTTTCCGGGAGCTCCGACTTCAGTCGGCCCCTTTGGCATCAGCCGATCTTCGGGCCACGGGCACTTGGAATGCCATCGATTTGCACACGATCGATAACGTTCGCGCTGCCAGCCAGAACGTAAAGGCCGCGCAATTCACCTATCACGACGCGCGCGATACCGTCGTGCTGGCAGTGGGCGCAAACTACCTGCTTACCATTGCCAATGAATCTCGATTAGAAGCCACGCAAGCTGAATTGAACACGGCCCAGGCGCTCTACCAGTTGGCTTCAGACCAGGAGGCAGCGGGAATTGCGCCTAACATCGATACCCTGCGCGCGCGGGTGCAATTGCAGGCCCAGCAGGAGGCCGTGATCGAGGCGCAGAACGACTTGGAAAAGCAGCGTATCGCTCTGGCCCGAGTGATTGGATTGCCGGTAGGTCAGAAGTATCGTCTGGTGAATCGAGTCCCCTACCATCCCCTTCCGGAGATGGAGTTGCAGAACGCCTACGCACGTGCGCTGCAGACGCGTCCCGACTATCAGGCGGCGCTGGCGGCGTTGCGCGCGGCACAGTTAAGCCGCGAGGCGGCCTGGAAACAACGACTGCCGTCCATTGGACTTGCGGGCGAATATGGTGTGCTGGGCACTACGCCGGACGCGATGGCCCCGAATTGGACGGCGGCGGCGACGCTGAAAATTCCCATTTTTCAAGGCGGTAAAGTAGAAGCCGATGTGCAACAGACCGATGCCGTGATGAAGCAACGGCAGGCGCAAGTCGACGACTTGCGAGGGCGCATCGAGCAGGACGTGGAAGATGCGATCCTCGATCTGAAGGCTGCGGCGCAGCAGGTTGAGGTGGCGAAGACGGGGCGTGAATATGCACAGCAGGCCCTCGGCCAGTCGCAAGACCGGTTCGCTGCAGGTGTAACCAACAACGTCGAGGTCATTCAGGCGCAGCAACAACTGGCGTCAGCCAACGATCGCTTTATATGGAGCCTGTACGCGCACAACATCGCCAAGGTCCTGCTGGCGCGCGCCATCGGCAATGCCGAACAGGCGGTTCAGCAATACCTGGCGGCGCCCGGCAGCACGCTGCCCGCCAACGGCAATGTGGGACCTGGCAGTGGCAGCGCATCTGAAATGACACCCAATGGTGCTCCTGCTTCGAGTGGAGAAGTTCCGGCTCCGGCAGGACAAAACCCGGCCCCCGCGCCGCCATCTACGGTTCCGCACGAATAATTACTGACAGGTGAGAAGATGAGTCCGAGCACGACTGATCAAAATGATGTGGAACGGACTGGGGCTTCGCATCAACCCGACGAGGAGCACGTTGATCCCGAGGCGAAGCGCTACGCGGAAGACCGTCGCGGCTTCTTCCGAAAGCATCCGGCTGCCAAACCGATTGTCTTTCTGGTCGCGATGGTCGTGGTGGTGTTGGTGGGCTGGTTCTGGTGGGAGAGTCGCCACTGGGAAGACACCGATGATGCCGAGATCGACGGTCACATCTACCCCATCAGTGCGCGCGTGGCCGGCCAGGTGGTCAAGGTGTACTACGACGACGGCCAAGTGGTGCACAAGGGTGATGTGCTGGTGCAGATCGATCCTACGGATTACCAGGTGGCGCTGGCTCGCGCGCAGGCCGACTACCAGGACACGCAAGCGCAGGCGCAAGCCGCTCAATTTGGCGTGCCCGTTTCCAGCGTCGGTTCACTCAGCCAGATTCGTTCCGCCAGCGCCGACATGGATTCAGCGCAAGCCGGCGTGACCGCGGCCCTGAAACAGGTAGAAGCCGCACGATCTCAGGTTCTGGAAGCCCAAGCCGATGCGCACAAGCTCAACACCGATGTTGAGCGCTATCGCCAGCTCCTGGGCAAGCGCGAGATCTCGCAACAGCAGTTCGATCAAGCTACGGCGGCCGCCACGGCCGCCAACGCAACCGTCAGTGCCCGCGAGGCGGCAGTATTGGCCGCCCAAGCGCAAGTGAAACAGGCCGAATCCCGCATCGAACAGGCCACCGCCGAAGTGCGCAACGCCCGGGCGACTCCGAACATGGTAGCCGCCACCCAAGCCAAGGCGAAGTCAGCCGATGCTCTGGCACAACGGTCAAAGACGGCGCTTGATCAGGCGCAACTGAATCTCGCGTACACGACCATCGTGGCTCCGGTAGATGGCGTGGTAGGCAAGCGCTCCGTGCAGGTAGGAGCGAACGTATCCAACGGCCAGGACCTGATGGCCATCGTGCCGTTGCGTGATGTCTGGGTCACCGCCAACTTTAAGGAAACGCAGCTCGCCCACATGAGACCGGGGCAACCCGCCAAGATCAAGGTGGACACCTACGGTGGCCGCAAGTGGGACGCACACGTTACCAGTATCGGGGGAGCGACGGGCGCTAAGTACAGTTTGCTTCCTCCGGAGAATGCGACCGGCAACTACGTCAAGGTGGTGCAGCGCATTCCGGTGAGAATCGACTTCGACGGTAACGACAGGCCCGACTTCAACAAGGACGGCCTGTCTGCGTCCCGGCATGTCCGTCGAACCGGACGTCAACGTGCGCTAGCACGTTGCTGTCGAAACCCCGGCGAAGTTCCCCTCAGGTGATGTCCTTGGGGATTCGGATCGTCCCAAGTCGGAATTGTGGGCCAATAGTGCTCTATTTATGGTCCACCGCGATTAGCGACGCAGAGTGCCGCCTCCGGCGACATCGCACGGGTCGGGTTGCCGCTACGTGTACATTCCCGCTCAGCTTGCAGCTGTTCTTCTTACTTTTTCCTTAGAATTCCTTGCCAATCGCTGTCATACTCTAGAGCTCAGCGCCAAGCTTACGTCATGAACTTCAACGTCCTGCCCAGTCTAGTTGCGCTTGCGATCCTGGTCGTGGTGTTCCGGGCCATTCTGCGCCAAGGCGCGGCCGAGCGGCTGCACCTATGGCTGACAGCCTGGATCCTCGTGCTGGTACACTTCGTCGCCCAGTTTGTAGATTCCGGGCACGGTCTTTTGGACCAAGTCGCAACCGCGGTTAGTCTCGGAGCCCTGGAACTCGCGAGCATTGCTTTCCTGATCTCCATGTCGCCACGGGCGAATAACCGCCGCCGTCAGTTACTGCTTGGCGCCGTCCTCGGCTTCCCCGCCCTGGCGTATACGGCCGCCGTGGTTTGGGGGTTAACGGCGCACACTTTCTATTATGCGGTCGTGCTCGCTGGTTACGCCGCTACGTCACTGCTGGTCTGGAACTGGTACCGCAAGGCATCCTCCCACATGTTGTACGTATTCGGGTTGTTGTCTGCATCCCTGGCGGTTTGCTCCGTGCTGCTCTGGATGATTGCGCACAATCGAGCGGATTTCGGTATCAACGTGATTCTGGCCGCTCTCAATTTTGTGGTTGCACTTCTCTACTGGCGCCACTTCGAACGTGCTACAGCCGGTGTGCTGACGACGGTTTTCGGTTTCATTGCCTGGGGTGCGGTCTTTCCCATCGGTATGTTCCTGGAGCTTTACTCCCCATCGACGGTCGTTGAATCCGAGACTTGGAACATTCCCAAGTACTTCGTGGCCGTTGGAATGATCCTCACTCTGCTGGAAGACCAGATTCACAAGAACGAATATCTGGCATACCACGACGCCTTGACCGGGCTTCCCAACCGGCGTCTGCTGGAAGATCGACTGGAACAGGCCCTGGCCCACGCGGAGCGCGCCGGCCACAAGGTCGCCGTGCTCTTGATCGATCTCGACCGCTTCAAGGAAGTGAACGATACCTTCGGTCATCGAATCGGGGACCTGGCCTTGCAGCAAGTAGTACTGCGATTGTCCAGCCGCATGCGTGCCTCCGACACGCTTGCCCGCTCCGGTGGCGACGAGTTTACGGTGGTCAGTGACGTGTCGGATGAACACGGCGCAGAGATTCTGATATCGGCCCTCGAGTCCGCCCTCGCAGTTCCCTTGAGAGTGGAAGGACAGTTGATTCAAACCGGCATGAGCATCGGCGTGGCCCTTTATCCGGATCATGGCCGCACACCTGACGAACTACGGGCCACTGCTGACCAGGCAATGTATATGGCGAAACGTGGCGGACGCACCTCCGAGAATGTCATTGCCTTTCCGCAGTCTCCGGCCTAGCCCTTCCATAAGTCTGCTGCTGCACGAAGCACGTGAGTCACACCGACTCGAGACAAAAGTACCGACACAAATGTGGGCGTCAGACTGGGCGCTTTTGCCCCTTGTTGTTATGGGACGTGGCTGACAGAATACGAGACACCCCCTCTTACAGCCATGTACCTCACATTTTCCAATCGCCCCGGCGTCACGCGCCGTCGCAATGGCGACGGAACCGTTTCTTCCTTTTGCAATCGTTGTCCGTTGACGATTGGTTGCGCGGTTAACGCAGTAGACTTGGCAGAACTCGAGTCCCGGCACGTGTGTCAGCCGGCCGAACGTCGTCACGTGGTCCGCGTCGTCCATCGCACTTACATCCCGACCAAGCGCGCCGGTGATGGCCCGGCTTACTCAGGATTGTCGCAGTCGGCCAAGATTGAACTGATCAAGGCGCATCTCTTCTTGCACCCTTGCTCTCGCTGCGAGAAATCGGCCGAACACGTGAGTCCAAATGATGAGAGGGTGTGCTTCCGGTGTCAATTCAGTCTGAAGCGGCGCTGGAAAGAACTCGCGTCGGTCGCGCCTCGCCCGGGCAGAAGCGGCGAAATCAGCCGCTATCACGAGGTCCAGTTCTATTCCAGAGATGAATTTTTTCTGGACAGCTTCACTCGTTTTGTTGGAGCTGCCTTAAGAGTAGGTGACGCGGTGATCGTGGTCGCGACCCAGCCCCACCAGGACACTTTGTTTCAACGGCTGCGTGGAGAGGGATTGGACGTTTCCGGCATCATCGACGAGGGGAGATACGTCCCGTTGGACGTTGCCGAGACGCTGTCCGCATTCATGGTCGATGATCTCCCCGATCCTGTGCGATTCCAGAAGGCTACGAGTGCCGTGATTGCGGGAGCGAAGAAAGCGGCGAGGGGAAAAGTCCCTCACGTTGCTGCCTGCGGAGAGTGCGCGCCGCTGTTGTGGCAAGCGGGCAACGCGGACGCTGCGGTCCGTCTGGAAGCACTTTGGGACGACGTAGCCAAAACGGACGGTATCGACATCCTGTGCGGATATTCCGCGCAGACCTTTCACTGCGAACAGGGGAGCGCAACCCTCCGAAGAATCGTCGCGGAGCACTCAGCGGTCCACGCTTTGTAAAAGAGGCTAGTGCGCGAGTCCGACGCTGACTGCAGACAAAGAGAGGCGGTTGCGATCGAAACTGCGACAATCCATCACCAAGTCAACCCAACGCACCAAGCCAGTTCCCCGCCACGAAACTGCTAAACTAACCCTGCAATCGTCTACTGCCGTCTCCGATTAGGCCGGGATGGCGAAACTGGCAGACGCAGCGGACTTAAAATCCGCAGACCCGAAAGGGTTGTGGGGGTTCAAGTCCCCCTCCCGGCACCAAGACAATCTCTACTGCAACATATCTTAGGGGCATCGACCCCCCGACAATTGCAGCTCCGTTTCGGCGCTATGCCCGTTTCTATGCCCGTTCTGCTGAATCTCCAGTTTCCGCATTGCTTCTGTGATGTCCGTCTGCGACACGATGGCATATCGCTCGAAAACGCTTCGGGTTCTCCATCCCCAATTTTCATGATCACGCCTTCTGCGACTCCAGCCCTACGGAGATTCCGGGCTGCGGTTCTCCGTAGGTCGTGGAACAGCAAGTTGGGGACTCCAGCCGCGACACAGGCCTTCCGCCAAGTATCCCTAAAATCTCGTACAGGCTTCCCGTTTGGCCAAGTGAAGACGTGATCATCCGGCTGCTTTCCAGAAATGCACTCCGAGAGCAGCGCATAGGCGTTTTGTGTCATGCTCACTTCACGTCCGTCACGATTCTTGGTTGTGCCTGGGTCCAAGCGAATCACCTTGGCGAGCAGGTCCACTTGCTGAACACGTAACTGGAGCAGTTCTCCGACTCGCCAACCGTACGTCCTGCCCACTTCCACGATTGCCCGAAACCATAGGTCTGGACAATGAGAAATTAGCTTCTCGAATTGACCTTCCTCCAGAAATCCCTTGCGAATGTTGTTTTCCTCAAGCCTCGGGATTTTCGGTACTCGGTTCACCTTGGGCGGAGTAGATTGAAGCCCTAGTCGGAACATCCGTTTCAGGGCTGCCATCTCTCGGTTGACTGTTGCGTTAGAGGCCTTCTCTTGGCGTCTGTCGTCCACGTAGCGAGCCACAAGATCGCTGGTGACCTCAGAGGCCTTCATTGCTCCAAAGAATGGCTCCAGATGGAGATTCCAGCGAGCCACAACGTCATCGAGGGATTTGCGACCATTGATTCTGTAGTCCCTCAGAAAGTCATCTGCCAGTTCTGAAACTGTGATCCGCTCCACGATAGGCCCATAGAAATTGCCAGTGGCAATCTCCGCTAGACGCTGCTTCAGGAATCCCTTCGCTTCCTGTTTGCTGGTTGTTTTTGTGGACTCTCGGAAGGGCTTGCCATGTCGGTAATACTTGACCCAGTAAGCCGCACTCCCCTTCTGCTTGTAAATCGAGCCTGAGCCCCTTGTTCTTGGCATCTCTGTTTTCCTCCGAATGGTCATAGTCCGGGCATAGCGGCTCAGAAGTTGTTGAGCGGGAAGGCCTAGACCTGACGCAGCGGACTGAACATCCGCAGGCAAGCGAGCAGCGCAATCCCGTTTCCTTCCGGAAATTGACAGTGGAATGAATGGGCTAGCGGAAGACCCCTAAATTTTGTCCGGGAAGTCTCCGCTTCCGTCACCGGGGGTGGGGGTTTGAGATGCACTCGTTACCCCGAACTCTGGATTGAAATTTCGAACTTGTGGGCGGAAAATCCTAATCCGAGATTCTGTTCGCATGAAACAGAGAGGAGTGCCACATGTGCAGAATGAGTGCCACCTTCGTTCTGGCTGTCTTGACTTCGTTTGCCTTAACGGTTTTCCAGACCCAAGCCTCGGCGCAGACGTTCAGCGTAATTCACAACTTCACGGGCGGACAAGATGGGGGAGGACCTGGTGCCGTCACAGTAGATGGAGCCGGAAACGTCGTTGGCAGCACTAACGTAGGTGGCGCCCACGGTCATGGTCTGTTTTCAGGCTGTCGCGAAGAGGGTCCAACTGGATACTGACTCCGCTGTATAGCTTCCAAGGGGGAGCGACGGAGTGCCTTCCGGCGCCAAGCTGATCTTTGGCCCGAATGGAACCATCTACGGCACGACGTGGAATGGGGGACACGGATTTGGTACGGTTTTTAACCTCAGACCACCACCTAGAGCCTGCAGCAGTACGATCTGCCCATGGACGGAAACTGTGCTTTATCAATTCAGCGGCGGCAGCGATGGGGATTATCCCGGGGACCTCACTCTTGATCACGCAGGCAACTTGTACGGCACAACGAAATTCGGTGGCTTAAGAAACTGCAGCGGACAAGGCTGCGGTGTTGTTTATGAGCTGACACCGTCGCAGGGCGGCTGGATCGAGACCGTCCTCTACAGCTTCGCTGGTGGAAACGATGGCGGCTTTCCAGGGGGCGGAGTGACGTTCGACCAAGGGGGCAATCTGTACGGGGTCGCTGGCACGGCTCCTCGTACCAGGGCATTGCTTATGAATTGACGCCTTCAGGATCGGGCTGGGTAGAAAATACGATCTATACCCTTACTCTCAGCGAGGGTGGATATGATCCGATTGGGATCCTCCAATTCTTAATCAAGCTGGCAACCTCGATTTCGCGACGCACAACGACACTATGAGCGATGGTAGTTATGTGTACCAACTAACAAGGCAGGCGACAATTGGAACCTTACGGGTTTGGCGGGCTTGCCCAATCAGTTCATCTCTGGCGGCCTCATCATGGACGGAGCTGGCAAGCTATACGACACCGCCGTGGGAAACGACCAGTCCACTTACGGGAGTGTTTTCTTTGTGCCCGCCCATGGTATAGCAGAACTATCCTCCACAGCTTTACCGCTGATTGCAATCAGGGTTGTGATCCGTCAGGGGGTGTGGCACTCGACGCACAAGGGAATGTTTACGGGGTGACACCGAGCGGCGGAGCTTACGGGTATGGTGTCGTCTTTGAAATCACGCCGTAGGCACAGCAACCTCTTGACGGACTCCAAACCGTCAATTAGCTGAAAGCGGTTCTGGGGCATCTGAGTCGACGCCGAAACAAATCGATTTGTAGTAGTTGTAGTAAATAGAAAATAGGGTAAAGAGGCCACTTGGACTGCCAATCTCCTCATACCTGCCAGGAGCCTACTACAGTTACTACAGAAAGTACCCCGGTCGGTAATCAAAAGGGTGCGGATCGCCGACGCCAAGACCAGGAGACCCCAGGGGGAAGGGTTGGGGCACCGAGCATCGCCGACCACGTTAAGGGAGGCGACTGGCCGGATGAGCCAAGGATTGTTAGGATCGTGGCATTGGAGGGAGCGAGGCTGCACTGCCCATGCTGACCTTACCTTGCCAGCTAGCGACTTGGTCGGCAAATTGGAGTTAACAGGCGACAGAAGGCCCTTTTTGCTTGGATATTAATACCCACTTGAGTCCATTTATTTTAACAGTTACCGTATTTGTACCTAACCTATTTAAGCTGTCGATTGGAAGTTAGGTGAGTGAGGGCTCGCCATGGATTACCCCTTCGAAAATCTCGGCCCAGAGCGCTTTCAGCAACTGTGCCAAGCACTACTCGCGCGTGAGTTCCCGAGCGTCCAGTGCTTCCCAGTTGCGCAACCCGATGGTGGGCGCGATGCTGTGTCCTTCTATTCCTCTGATAGAGAAGGAAATTCACGGTGTTTCAAGTGAAGTTCATGAGAAACCCCATGTCTGAGACAGATCCCCATAAGTGGTTGTCGGCCATTGTCAAAGACGAGGCAAAGAAAGTACACGACTTGATCCCCCGCGGCGCGAGTCGCTACTTTCTAATGACCAATGTTCCCGGCACTGCTCACCTCGATGCCGGATCGATCGACAAGGTCAATAAAGTCTGTCGGGAGAATAGGGGTGCCGTCTATGTGCTGGTGGCGAGATGATCTGAGTCGCAGGCTCGACGATGCTTGGTCCCTTAAATGGGTATATCCAGAAGTCATGACGGGCCCGGATTTCCTGAGGGCAATTGTGGAGTCTGGCCTCACGGAGGATCGAGAGCGACGCGCCGCCACAGTCCGAGCCTTCCTTCGTGCTCAATACGACGTAGACGAGGAGGTGAAATTCAAGCAAGTCGAATTACAGAATAAGCTGCTGGATCTGTTCACGGATGTGCCAATAGCTTTTCGAGACATCCAGGTCGGTCGGCGAAAAACTGCACCTATTTCACTATGAGGTATTTCAGGCGCTGAAGAGGCAAATTGGCGAACCAGGGTTCCCCTCGGTCAGCGGCGGGTACCTGCAAGAACCAGGGATGATCTGGCAGAGTACGACTGACGAGCCTGTTGGGGCTGCGACACTGCTGCTCAGCTCCGTGATGCAGGGAATGATGCCCCGAGCCGTTCTCGAAGGGGCGCCAGGCCAGGGGAAGTCCACGATTGCCCAGTACATCTGTCAAGTACATCGCATGAAGCTTCTACAAGAGGAAGATGCGATGCAGTCGATCAGCCCTGATCATAGACAAGCCCCAATCCGATTACCCCTGAAAGTTGACTTACGCGACTTCGCAATGTGGACAGCTAAGAAGGATCCGTTCAATGTCGAAGAGCCAAACAAGACTCCTCCACACTGGCACAAATCGCTGGAGTCATTCTCGGCCGCCCAGATCGCGTATCAGGCGGGCGGAATGCACTTTTCGACAGATGATCTCGTCGCCATTATAAGGATTAGCGCAGTGCTACTCGTTTTTGACGGGCTAGACGAGGTTGCAGATATTCGACGTCGGCAGGAAGTGGTGGAAGAAATTGTCAAAGGCGTCCAGCGCCTGGAGTCAAATGCAGCATCTCTGCAGGTTATTGTCACCAGCAGGCCTGCGGCCTTTGCCAACTCACCAGGCATGCCACATGCAAAGTATCCATATTTTCAGCTCTTGTCTTTAACTCGTCCATTGATTATGGACTATGCTGAGCGGTGGCTTCGCGCTAGGCGCTTAGACAGCAAGCAAAGCGCCGAGTTCAGGCTAATATTGAAGGACAAGCTCGACCAGCCCCACTTGAAGGATCTTGCCAGAAATCCGATGCAACTCACCATTTTGTTAAGTTTGATTCATACTAGAGGAGCATCACTACCTGACAAGCGAACGGCGCTATATGACTATTATATCGATTTGTTTTTTAGCCGTGAGGCGGAGAAGAGCGCTGTCGTACGTAATAATCGAATTCTCCTCATCGATATACACAGGCACTTGGCGTGGGAACTGCAGTCGGAGGCGGAGCAAGGGGATGCGCAGGCCAGCATCGCTGAAGATCGCCTACACAAGATGGTGGGTGACGTATTCGAGCCGTGAGGGTCACGACCCACACTTGGCGGCAGAGTTATTTACTGGAATGGTTGAACGAGTTGTGGCTTTGGTCTCACGAGTCCAGGGGACTTATGAGTTTGAGGTTCAGCCGCTGCGGGAATACTTCGCCGCGTGTCATTTGTATTACACAGCACCGCATTCTTCGCCTGGGAAAGAGAGACCCGGATCAAAGCCCGACCGTTTCGACGCATTGGCTCGGAACTTTTATTGGCTAAATGTTACAAGGTTTTATGCTGGTTGTTATAGCAAGGGAGAGCTCCCATCTCTCGTCGAGCGTTTACAAGAACTCACCAAGGATAATGGGTTTCGGACTATTGGCTATCCCCGTACGCTCGGTGCAAGCCTATTGGCCGACTGGGTGTTCACTCAGAATCCCCGCTCTGTCCAACAAGTGGTCGAATTAATTCTTGATGGTGTCGGGTTACGCTATGTACTTGCACCGCTCGTATCGGCTCGACGACGAGCGTCGGGAAGTGTGTTGGTGTTGCCTCCCAAGTGCGGACGCGAGGAGCTGGTAAAGAGATGCTTCGAGATGCTGCATAAGAACCCGCCTGGGGATACTAGCGATGCTTTGCTAGAAGTCGTGCGAGCCAACTCGGAGGGCAACGCTGACCTGACGGCTGCGTGGATTGAACAGTACGAGCGGGCGACGGACGATCCCGGCCGTTTGAAATGGCTGGATCACGGCGTTGATTTGGGGGTAGTTTCGATCTTGGACATACATCGTCTGCGGGACTTGCTTGGAACGCTTACGAATGAAACCGATCTCTTAAATATTTTATTTCGGGCAAGACGACTGGATTATCTTCAATGTTCTGAAGTGTTATTCGATAAAATGGTGTCGGGAATTTTGTCTCATAATGTGAGCCCTCAGCCTCTTCGGCGGATTGAATCGGCGCTTGATGCCCTCAGTCAAGCAGTGGACCCGAGGCGATATGCCTTCGCCTTTCGGGATCGCCAGCCTACGGCACTCGCTCAACTTCTCGAAAGGCGTCACCTGGCTGCAAGTCTTACTTGGAGTCCACACATTGCGACCGGCACCGAACCCTTCAAGAATCATGATTTGTGTGTTCAGCTGGCCCGAGTTGCTGATGAAGAGTCGCAGCGCTCTACGATCGAGTGGGCATCCGACCTCGGGCCTTGGGAAAGGATAATTGAGTTAGGTCGCTCACTTTTCGGAGATCGATGGGCATTTTACTACCTGGCAAATGTCGGTGCTGGTATACGGTCCAGCGCAGTGAAGTGCAACGAGTTCTCGGATTTACTAGACCATTCTCAACCTCTCAGCAGACGGACCCGCTATGCTAGGCTCCGGTCTGGAGCTCACCACTGGTGGAAAGGGCAACTGGAGGCTGCGAGAACCAACGAGGAGCAGATGTTCGTGGCTTTGGTGGCTCTCACGTGGGTAAAACCTGCCACTCTGCTAGCGATATGGGAACAGATTGATCCAATTGTGGCTGCATTGGATTCCAAAACATGGCGGGAGTTATATGTTGGTGTCAGGCGCGCTTTCCTATGGGCTCAACCCGATGGATGGAAAGAGGAGCTCGACATTAGCAGTCTTCCGCAAGGTCTCACGGCGCGATTTGCGGAGCTGTTCAGTGATCGCGTGGATCTCAAGTCGGCTCACCTGATCTACGCACGATATGTTAAAGGTACCGCTGATGAAGATCCGGTGGCTCTGGAGGTCACCCAGCGTGAGGCTCTTGATCTTGAGCGATTCGGCACTGCAGAATGGAAACCCAACCTAGAGCTAATTCGGCGTTGCTATGGACTCGGAGGCGTGTTCGAGCCATTCGCGTTGTACAGGCATGCCCGTGTTCCCAGTGAATCAACAGCGGTCCCACTCAGTATTGCACGTGAAATCACTCGCGCCCCAAATCATTATCCAAGTTTCCTGGTCGCGCTGGCCGAAGAGCGTTGCAGGGAAGATGTAGCTAGCAGAGTGGTTGCTGTGGCGGATGTCGCGAAGCAAGAAAAGTGGTTTGCTGAACACTAACTTTCAATATTTCAGGTGGAAATTGGTTTTTGTGTCTCCTCCTGAAGGAGATTCTGTTCGCCTAAAAGGTAGGGACCCTGTTGACTGAAGAACCGACTACCGCGAAACAAAGGTGGCTTAGATCAGTCAGAATGTCTTCGAGTGATTGCTTCCCGACCCGAAAACGCAGTGCCCATTGGGATTGCCGACTGAGAGACCGGTAAAATCCAACCTCCTACAGCGCAAGTTCCGTAAGTTATTGAAAACATACAACATGCCGCGAAACTGCCATCTTGAGCCAAACTCCAAACTAATTTCCTGTCATATACTTAGCCAGAATCAGCCAAGTCCCTCCGAAACGCTGCCAAGGCGGATCGAAACTCTGGGTTTTCATCGTAAGGCGTTGAATCTAATACCAAATTGTCCAATGAAATGAGGATCGGGAAAGGTAGGTGTTTGAGCACGCTGTGCCTCGGAACCTCAGTGGCCCCCTGATTCGTAGATGTCAGCGTCCAACCCCCGTAGCAGCCGGACCAAGTTCACCTCCAAGGCCTCGCAAATCCTAAGCAGCGTCGTCATCGTGATGGGTCTCCCGGCCTCGATCTGCTGCCAGTGCCGAGCAGAGAAGCCAAATCCAATCATGTCCTCCTGGCTGTAGCCGCCCTTTCGGCGGAGCTCTTTGATCCGTTGACCGAGGGCCTTGAAGAATTTTTCTTGATCCGTCACGCCATAAGGAACTACCCTCTCACGAGCAAGAACACCACGAGCAGATTAGCTTGGGACAATGATGACTGGCAAAGGCAGTTTCGTCAGATGGCAGAGCGTCACGTTGACCCAACTCGGTAACTCTCTCAACGTGATTCTTACCCTCTCGACGGCTTCGTTAGGCTTCGCATTCGCCTCAGTAAACCGTGGGAGTTTCGAGCTTGGCGAGGCAAGAGTGCCGTTTACTGCGTCGCTGGTTCTGCTCTTAGGGTCCATCGTCTGCGGCATATTGTGCAGCCTGAATAGACTTTGCGATTTCAGAAAAACAGCCCAGATCGCCAGACGGAGAGAGAAGCTTTTCCGTGAGGACTATGAACTCCAGAAGGAACGACAGAAAGCCGAGGAGCTAGGCCAGCGAACCTGGAGACTTTTTTGCTGGCAAGTTGGATTATTCGCAGTTGGTGAGACGCTCCTTGCGCTCGCGTTAGCCATTACCTATCGCTGTAAGCTGCTCTGAGAGGCTTCCTTAGCCTGTGTTCGCGACTGTCTGTCCCTCGGTCGTTCACTTATGGCATGAGAGGTTGGCGTGGTACCTGCTGTGGCCAGTTGCGGTTGGGAGAACAGATATATGCGGAACGCGATCATCCTATTCCTGTTCTCACTGCTGTCCGGGGAAACTTGCGTGAGGTTGCCGTAAGCGGTTGATTGCTAGCGAGATAAGCGGTTTTGACGCCGGGAATGATTTGAAGGCGGATGCACCACTTAAGCTAGGTCGGGCAGACCGCGAGTTTACTGGCCAATGGAAGTTTGTTACCCGTTGCAGGACTGGGTCTACCTGGGCCTGTGTCCGCCGCATTCATAGGGCCGACCTTGCCCCAGCCAGCTTCCCGATTAGTCAGGCAGGAACTTTTAAGCAGCAGCGGAAAAGACGCACTCCCAAGAAACTCCCAGGTTCAAAGTCATCCGCCGTCCTCGACCAGAGCCTCTCAAAAACAAAAAAACATATTTGAAAAACGTATCGCCGCCATAGTCCTTGACGGTTTCCACCGACCCCCTGCCCCGCCAAAGCCGCTCAGCGCCTTTGTGTCGCGATGCTTGCCGCCGCGCCCCCGAGCTAAAATAGAAATGACTCCCGCTTCGCAAGAGCTTGCCTCAAGCGAAACGGGAGAGATCCCATATGACGCTCACTACGGAGACATCACTTCTCTGATGAACACTTGCAGAATCGGGTCGTAGGATTCAAGGTCGAAGCCGAAGGGAAACTCTGTTTTCGCAAGACAAGGGCCGCCCACCAGCCTTGTTTGGTTGCAAGGTGGTGCGCAGGGACAGTTACAGGGACAGGAGCTATATAAGTTTTGCGCGATGTCCTTTAGGCGGTCAAAGCAGTTAGGAGGAGGACCCAGGGAATTCAAGAAATCGATGAGTGTGCGGCGCGCCTGATTCAAGGTGGCGCAACTGGCGCAATCTACGCAAGCAGACTGGGCAAGAGTGACGAGTAGATTAGCATTCAACCCCGACAGGCAGGGATCATGATCTATTTGCTGCGTGGTCAAGGCCTTTGCGCCACAGCCCAAATCTCCACACAGGGTGGAACCCGGTAATACCCATTGGCCCCCAGAAGTACCAGGAGTATCGGGGGGAGATGTGGTTGATAAGCGGGTAACAACGATATTCGGGAACCCCGCACCGGGGTTCTGGGTCAGCAGAAGATTCCCTTTCCTGTCCACCGCGACGAAATCCCCATCTCCGCCGTTAGCCGCAATTCTCCCCATCGTTGATCCGTCATTCGCGATCTTGAAGACCCATCCGCCGTTGCTGTTAACGAAAAAATAGCCCTCAAAGGGAGTACCTTCCGCACCGAAGACAACCCCGTCGGGCCTGTAGCTGGTTATAGGAAAACCAGGGATGATGCTAGCAAGGCGATCGAACTGGTATATCTGATTGCTATTTTTTGATGCGGCCACCAGCCTCGTCCCGTCGCACGACCATGCTAAGCCGTCGAACCCCGCACCGGTAACGTCAACGAAGGAATGTATGCTAGGTGAGGGGTGCGGGCCGTAAAGACCCGTAATGCGTCTAATATCCGATCCCCCGCAGAGGGTGGAGTTGCAACGGGTAACGTAGAGATCACCGGCGAGTGGGTCAAGGGCCATTCCGAGGCCGTACACCCCCGTCAACAGAGGAACAGATGCTGCTCCTGTTGTTGGGTTGACGGTGTAAACATTTCCGTCCCTGCCGTTTGCGTAGACCTTGCCGTCGAGACCTATGGCCATCCCTAGATAAAGAGACGGACTTAGCCTTGTCGCTGTCAACGTCTGGCACGTGCTCCCTGGTTTAAAGGAATAAAGTCCCGTGAGATCGTCTGCGACTAGAACTGTGCCGTCCTGTAGCACAACCATTCCAGCCAGAGAAGGCATACCAAAGCCTGACGCAATGTCGCACTGGATGTAGCCTGGAACCAGGACGGGAAATGCAGACCACCCCGGCTGCGCGTCAAGTCCGACGGCGAGCGCCGCCAAAAACAGAACGATACTTGCAGTCTTGCTTCGTTTTTTCATCACACACTTCTCCTTTACCTCAGCGGCAGGAGGACCACCCGACCGCATTCTGCTATCCGCGCGGAGGATAGTCTCCGGCATTGTTATTTTCTCGCGCTGAGCGACTCCAACCTCGAGAGCCGCTGCTGCAAGTCAGTAATTCGTTGTCCCTGAGTTTGTATTTGCTCCTGCTGGGTTTTGATCACGTCCTGCTGCGCCGCGACGACCGTGTGCTGCTTCTGCAATTCGTTCAGCAGCATTGGCGCGAGCGACTGATAGTTAACCGGGGAGGGTTCGCCGTTCTCATCATGTACTGCTAATTCGGGATAGACTGCGGCCACTTCCTCGGTGATCAATCCATATTGGAGCGCGTGCGATCCATCGTCGGACTGTGGCTTGTAGTAGAAGGTCACAGGCCGCAGCTTCATCAAGCCGCTGCTGCTGTCACCCATGTCGGTGATCTGCTCCGCGGAGCGGCTGGACATGGAGCAGCAAGAAATACTAGTCCCGAGTCGTCCGTCACTGTTGACGTACACCGGAAATCCTAATCCCACGTTGCGTAGAAAAATATGCGCAATGTAGGTACCTGACTCGGTAGAGTACGCTCCTTCTGTACCGATGCGAATAGTGTCGAATTCATCGATCCCTCCCTTGTTCCCAATGTAAATGTCGTTGCTTCCATATCCACCGTGTCCCGTTCCAGCCCGAAAGCCAATGAATATGTTATTTTCACTCTTCGAGAAGGGTACGTCCTGGCCGGCTTGGTAGCCGATATAGGTATTGGCTTGACCAACTTGATCCCCGTAGCCGGCCTGATAGCCGACATAGGTGTTGCTCCCCGCTGAGTTTCCGAATGGAAAAATCGAGTTGGTGTAGCCCGCCTGGTACCCGACATAGGTGTTGCTCCCCCTGTTGCTTACGTATGGAGAACTGTAGCCCGCCTGGTACCCAAAGAAACTATTGCCAGTTGCGGTGGTACTGAGATAGCTATAGCCGGCTTGATAGCCATAAAAGCTGTTGCCGCTGGCATTGTTGTTAAAACCAGATCCGTATCCGGAGAAGGTGTTGTTGCTTCCCTTGCTGTTGACGCCGGCTTGGTACCCAGAGAAGACATTGTTGCTTCCCACGCTCGTCTGACCGGCATATGCGCCCGTGAAGGTGTTGGCATCAGTGAAGAAAAACCCTCCGCTATTGTTCCCAGCGAATGCGCCCGTGAAGGTATTACTATTGCCAAAATTGAACTGGCCCGCCCCAGTGCCGGAGAAGGTATTGCTTTGGCCGCCGCTGCCAGCATTCACGCCTACAGACAGGGTGGTGAGTGGGGCGGAAAACCCGGAAATGCTGAGTACCGGGCTGCCGCCGATCTGGTAAGAGGGGTTAGGAAGAAAAGGGCTGGTGAAGACGAGATTGAAGCTTCCGTTGTCATTGACCACAGTTGCGAATGGGTCTTGAAACATCAAAGAATTCACCAGGTTGCAGTTCGTACCCCACATGGGAATATAACTTGAAGGGCTCCCTGTGCTGCTGGTAACTGTGTTGCAGGTTGTCGAAGCGGCGGCACCTTTTGTCTTCGAAACGCTGCTTGCGTTCCCGACGGCGCTCAATGCGTTCACGGATGTGCCATTGTCCGAGCCCGTGGCTCCGCTACCGAACGCATCCGTCGTCGGAGCCTTAACGAACGCCGACGCGGGCAGCCCGCCCAGCGTTTCTGCTTCGTGCGCTTTGAAGGCGTAGGGCACGCTCACCAGCAGCACGCGCGCCTGCTCTGCTTGTCCCTGGACCTGCACTCCTAGCCAGCGCTGCTCCTGCTGCGAGAACAGGTCATCGGGTAATCCCGTGGCGGTGGTGCTGCCCAGAATCACGCTGTACTGACCGTTGTCGTCAGGCGTGACGTTTTGTGTCTCCATCCAGACGGCGGCGCCGCCATCCTGCTGCTTGTAGATGGCGAAGGTGACGCCGACTGTGGTTGCCGGAAGACGAGGGCCGCACCCTGCGCATCCTTCAAGGTTCCGCTATAGCGAATGAGGTTGGGAACGGCGGTGGTTGCTGCTTGTTGGGCTGAGCAAATGGAAACGAACAACAAGGTGGCGAGAGCGAGAACGATGGTCGTGCGAAAACGGCGCATAAAGGTTCTCCTTTTGGAACCAAAGTGAATAGGTTGTGGGGCCCTGAGAATCGCGCCCCTGCTACGTTCTGTAGCCCCGGCCCGAGCGAGTGGAACTCTCACGTCGCACGCTGCTGGCTAATACTCGATGGAATACGGTGCCTTGGCTCGAAAAGGAGAAGGTCGCGATGCGCACGCATTTGTGTCTTCTGCGCTGAGTTTTTTCCTGCGCGCGTGCCGAAGGATCACTCAACGCGCTCCTTGGCATTTCCGATTCTATGATCTTCCGTCGCAGGACGCGATCGATTGGATTGACGTTTCCGGTGATGGAACTCGCGTGTTGCGATAGACATACGAGTCGTGCCTCGTAAAGTTACGGTCTATCCCGACAAGACTCTTCGCGATGTTCAGATCCCTATCCTGGCCGAGCATGCCTTGGAATGGGGTTTGGAAAAAACCGGTGAGAGGACAACATTTCGCCGCAGCATAGAGACCACCCCCGCCCGAATTGAACACCTGACCTTCGTTCTGTACATTACAGGTGCTAGTTGGTTGAACCTTACTTATGTACTGTCCATTGCTGTAATAGACGTAATTAACAGGGCAGGTGACACCCCAGCCACACGGAATCCCATTTCCGGGTCCAAACAGGACGTTTCCGAACGGGAGCTGACTGTGGAAAGTAGAAACAGGCAGCGCGCCAGCAGGGATTAGGTTGTAGGTCGTGGCTAAAGTGAGACCAAAGGATTTCAGGAAAAAGTTCCATTGGGTGGCTTCGCCCAGTGCGCCACCGCAGCACCCCGTCCCCCCTTCGAGGAATACATGGCCGCCGCCTGCGACATAGGTTACGAGAGCCGCTGGAGAATAAATGCAATTGGTCTGGTTGCCGCTTACAAAGATCGCATCCACAGTTCCAAGAAGAACAGTATTACCATCACAGGGGTCCTCAAAAACAGTTGCGCCCATCCCCATCAGAAGTGTCTTAAGCTTCGTCCCGCTTAGTCCATGTCCGCCCCCACCCGTCGGCGACTGGATCAGAATGGTTCCACCTAAAGGAACAAGAAACCCTGCAATGTTCATCGCAAATCGGGTGTCTTGACAACAGAGGTCGTCGATTACGCTGTCATCAAACACCCACTCATCACTCGAGACGACGATTGCGCCTGCGCCTGCCTGGCAGCGGCCCTGCATGCCCAAGCAGGCACAGGTCAATAGCAGAACGCCAAGATGCCTAATAGACCATACAAAAAACACACCCAACTCGATCTTGGTTAAGCTTGGCTTCGTCATACAATTCCTCCTCTCGAAAACGTGAGGCCGAAAATCGGGATGGTTTTTTCCTTCTGGCAGGGCATCTCGTCGAGACGCTGGGCCGAAGGACTTCCTTACTCCCGCTGCTCCGCGTATGTGTCTGCGGATGACATGCAAGGAGTTCCCCTGCCTAGAATTCCTAAACAAACTAAATACTTAATCGCCCGCGCCTCGAAAGGGGGGTCATGAGGCCCAATTGCCGAACACTATATACCCATAGAGGAATTGCAGCGCATAATTATTTTCTTTGGCCGGGTCCTGGGCGCGGTAGGTGGGTGATCTTGTCATCGTTCGAGTCGGCCTCGGTGTATCCCGACACCCTGCGGCGCGTGAGCTATTTCGATGCCGAAACCGGCAAGCGACTCCGGTTCCTGACCAATAACTTTGTGCTTCCGGCGCTGACCATCGCCCGCATCTACAAGCAGCGCTGGCAAGTGGAGTTGTTCTTCAAATGGATCAAGCAACATCTGCGGATCAAGGCTTTCTACGGCACCAGCGAGAACGCGGTGAAGACTCAAATCTGGATTGCGGTGTCGGTCTACGTGCTCGTGGCTATCGTGCGTAAGCGACTCGGATTGGAGTCCAGCTTGTACCAAATTCTACAGATTCTCAGCCTCAGGCTTTTTGAGAAAACGCCCATTTTATGCGTCCTTCAGGCCATCGACGAGGGCGCCAATTTATCGAAAACGTTAACCAACTGATTCTGTTTGACTTTTAACCGGACAGCAATGTCCTGTTCTATTGCATTGGCATCGTCGGCGTTTACTTCGTTGCAGATCACACGCGAACCCAAAAGTATAGGCCTGTTCTTGAGGTCCTCGACAATCCGGAGAACTATAGCGAAAACCATGAGGCAAACATGTTAGCGGCATGCCCTGGAGTGGCGTTGGGTTTTAAGAATGACGTTGAGCGAACAACCCACTACTACGCCCTCGTGATGTTCTGGAAGGAGAACCGATGGGAGGGCACGCTGTTGCAAGATGCCTCTTCACAGGAATATCTCCTATGGACAGGTGTTAACCAAGACTACTACCGCCTGCTCAGGCAAGTCCGCCTTTATTGAGGAGGAATTGATGCCTAGCCCAAACAAGTGAGAACGGCGTGCCACACCTTGGTCTCGGCTGATACACTTGCCCGCATGAACCTCCAAGAGATTCTCTCCGTTCTCCACAGTCACCGAACCCGCCTAGACCGGGCCATTTCTGTCCTAGAGGGCCTTATCCCGAGGCCGGGTCCCGGAAGGCCAGCAAAGAGCGCTCTCTCTGCTCCAGCTAGGAAACGCCGTCGAATGAGCGCAGAAGCTCGAAAGCGCATCGGTGAAGCCAAGAGAAAATGGTGGGCGCAACAAGGGAAGAGGAAGAAGAAATAGCGCCGTTTTTGCTCTCTGCAAAGCGCTTCTCAGGATGCTGGCGGCGGAGCACGTTGAATACAAGGGCCGTCACTCGGACTCAAGCGGCTTGAGTGCCCTGCAAGGTGTTCCTACACATCGGTAGCCCAAGAAGTCCATAGCTTCTGGTAATTCCGTAGTCGTGAAGATGGTTATTACCCCAACGCTGTCATAGACATTTTGTACAGAGCATGAGACTATGCCGCTCCCCGATGCCCCTGTGCCATCTCCCATTCTATTGACCATCCTGTCACAGTCCATGTGAATGAATGTAGGATGCCTAACCTGCACCTCTACTTCTGGAACCTGCTGACCTACAATTTGTATCTTGTATTTAGATTCGAAGCCTTGCATTACAGTACGTGTCAGCCCCTCTTGCACGTACGTATGCGGTCGGTTTCGATACATAGAAATTAGCTGTACTTCTGGAGGCGGAGGTGTTCCAATATTAATCTGGCCGGCGGTTATACCGCCCTGCTGGCCATTAGACTGAGCGCAGTTCCCTCCGCCGCAATTCTGCTGCATTGCTGATGGTTGCGTCTTTGGCGAAGATTCCTGAGTAGGGGATAGTGCCGGAGGCCCTTCCCTCGTCTTGACTTTGGGTACGCTCCTGGTTTTGGAAAGAGCAGCGACTTGGCCGGACTCTTGGCTATTGCTGTCTGTTGTGACATTTGTTCCTTGACTAGTCGGCTGAGGCGGGGCTTCCGGTCGCAGCCAATGGTTTAACCACAATAGTCCTGCTCCAACTATTGCCGCCGACAGAACTGTGATCGGCCACCGCCAGCGTCCCCTGCCTCTACCAATAACCGCAGCGGCCACGATAAATAAGAGCCAAGCAGCCACCAGGAGCCAGCGTAAGTCGTGCTTCGTTGCTCCCACGACCGTAAGAACACTGGCACACCCCAAACTCAGCGGACCCCACAGCAAATTGCTCTCATGGGGTGGCGGGGGCGGAGTAGGGTTCCAGATTCCCATATTGAAGCACACCTCCGCATAATCGGGTAACTCCCGATAACGGATTGTGCGCTGAGGGCTATCTCGCGTCAAGGAGGGAATGCGCCATTCAGCTGCCTCATTTTGAGAGCTAGGCGACCATCGGACGGAAAGGGGAGTAAGTTCCAGTCACTCCCCTTGCTCTGCTGACAACGCGGACAGGTCTTTTCTATTGTTAGCTAATAATTTAATTAGTTAACTGAGAATAGGTTTTTGTTGCTCAGACTCGTCAGCACCTCAGCCGACGTCCCGAGATCTTGCTCACGGGATGAAACTCTAGCCTGAGCCCCGCCCAGATTCGGGTACCGTCGTGCCCTTGGCGTTTTCTGATGAATCCTCGGGCCTCCAGTTTCCGGTTGAACGTCCTTGGGTCTAATGGCTGCTGGCTCGCTGCCTGAGCCCAGGCGACATATGCGCTTCTCAGCTCACCTATGGAAACGGTTGCCTTGGCCTCACAGTCGCAGCAATCCTCAAGAAACTCCCTGAGGGGGTCGCTCTCAGCTTGGTATTCGTTCGAGGCGTCCAGCACTGCCTCCGGAACATTCAGACCTTCCGCTAACCATTTTACGGACCTTGAACCAGCCAGTTAAGTTCCGGGGGCCTCGGCCTCAGCGTCTCCAGAAGCCTCGAATCACGCTTCTTGTCCGAAAACTCCTTCAGGAACGGAATCAATCGCACTCTGCGCCAGAATCCGTGCGAATCATCAGACACTCTCGGTTTATGGTTAAATGCCAGCCAGAACTTGCCATCAGGAACGAATGTAAAGTTCTCCCGATATAGGAACCGTGCCGTTATAGGGTCACATCCAGTAAGAGCCTTGATGCGTGATTCGTTCAACTCGGATAGCTCATTGGTCTCCAGAGCTGTGACGAATCGTTTGTGTGGCAGTGCCGCGATGTCGTTCGAAATAGGCGATCGGGCTTTCATCTCAAATGCCGAGAAGGGGAGGTTGTAAGCATAGCTCCCAAGAACGTGTCGCATAACTTCCAGGAATGTCGACTTTCCGTTCGCTCCGGTTCCATAGCACAGGAATATTACTTGCTCCTGCGTGGAGCCAGTAATCGAATACCCGACGGCCTTGTGCACATAGTCAATAAGCGCCAACTCACCCCCGAAGATCTCCTCTATGAATTTGCGCCAGCGCGGACACTGTGCCTTGGCATCGAACGAAATATCTGCATGCAAGGTGATGTAATCTGATGGTCTGCCATGTCGGAGCCTGCCGGTCCGGAGGTCTAACACCCCATTCTTGAGTCCTAACAGCATCGAGTTAGAATCCCAGCGGGTTCCATCGTCCTTTAGCTGGGGCTCCGCCTGGGCGAGTTCAATCGCTGCTTTCAATCGGCTCAGCGCTTCGCTCTGCCTGGCCCACTTCCGGACTTTGTCTTGAAGTCCTTCGTCCTCAATTTCTGCTGCCTGGCGCCCCCTTAGGCGTACAGCTTGCTTGGCAAGGCGAATAACCTCTGCGTCCTGATCGGTGGTCCACCAGTGTTCTCGCCACACCAGCCAACGTCTCGCCGCGTGGTCATAACGGAGGATATCTTTGTATAAGCTAGCCAAAAGCTCCGCGTTTCCTGAGTCTGTGAGAGCATATCCGCGGCGTTCGGGGTGGTGGTTAAGCGTCTTAGGAGGGGGCTGCTCTGACGCGGAGGCTTGGCTAAGGGTAGTTGTGTCAGTATTAGATGTTATAGTCATAAATCCTTATATTTCTGTAGGTTAGAGTAGGGCCAGTTTATTCCCTGAAGGGGTTCAGGGGAGGTTGGTTTTGTTGTGCCGGGGAATACAGCAGATGAACAACGAGGTCTACAACTGGCTGGGATTTCGGTCGCTCGACTGGAGTTGCAAGTCAAGCGCTCTTAAGGTAGGGAGCAGGTCTAGGCAGAGCTGCCATGCTTCTGGGCGCTGCCCGGGAAGGAACAGCACTTCGATTACCTGAACCCCATGATTGGAAAGGGAAAGACGGATCTGAGGATAGTTGGACATAGTTAGGGAAACCCATCTTTTTGGGCTTCTAACATATTAATCCGTACGAGATCGCCCCAAACGGAACTTGTAACCAGTAATTCTGGTTATTTCTTGGCTATTCCACGTCCGGTAATTCCCGGACCCTCTCGACCTCCCTCAGTTCTATGCGCATGTTTGCCAGGGCCCTAAGTTCCCTCCGTATTTGCGCAACGCCTTCTGAGGCCGGGTCGTTCTGGAAGCGTTTCAGGTCCTTGCGGGCTTGTCGTTCGCCGACGCCCCGATGCTCCACAAGCTTCTTCACAATCCATGCATGGGCTTCCCGGCCATTTTGCCATTCAATCAACTCTAGGTCTCCAAGACAGGCCGCCGCGATTTCCAAGATTGCCGCTATCGATGCCTTTGCTCTAGGGATGGCACATTGTAGGAGCCGAATCACATCATGACGTTGCAAATCGTAATCCGGGTTGTTTTGCGCTGCGGGCACCCTATCAAAGAAGCCATTCGCCCCCGTCGAAACTTCATCCTTTCGTAGAACTACTTCCGGACCTCGTCGATCATCCGGTCCCGGACCGCCTTGTGAATCACTGCAAAGCCATTCTCAAGCATCCGTCTCAGTATCCCTCCCCTTCCAAGAGGGACAAACTTGTTGCACTGTTTGGCCAGGACCTCGTCGATTATTCCCAGCCACTGCCCTGGATCGCCATGGAACCAGCCGTTCTTACGTGAAATCGAGAGCAGTATTCTCCGCAGACGCCGTAAAGCGTTCTTCTGCCGCTCAAGGTCAGCATCGACATGAGCCATGAGTAACGAGCCGAAGTAATAGTTGACCGCATTCTTTCTCGCTCGCTTGCGGACTTCAGTGAACAAGGCCAATTTTCTTGCGAGCAATTCTTTCAGCAGCTCTACGCCCTTGTGCAAAACCCTTGACAGCTCGTTGACCGCCTCAGCATCCCCCTTGATCAACTCAAAGATCACCGGCACATCTCCGAAGACCTCGGCTCTCACCTGCTCAATATCTGACGCGACACGCTCGAACTCGCCAATTAGCTCGAGTGCGTTTAATCCGGAAACATCAATCTCTCCTGCGAGGCGCTTCACCTCGTCCGCGAGATGCTCGAAGAATTGTTCGGTTACTACTTGCTCCTGGTCGCTGTGCTCGCGTCTAACTTCACAATCGCCCACTGCCACATGTTTATCCACTTTATTGTTCAGCCATCGGCTGGAGGTCGACTTTTTGTTCCCCGACACCATTTCAGAACTATTCGTAGGGCCTTCTTGCTTTACCCCCTGTACACCGCTATTCATCTCTCTAAGTTTCTCCGCATTAGGTGTGGGCCTGACGAGCTCCGCGTCAAGCATTTCCACCTTAGGTGTGGCCTCTGCCAGTCTGTCGCTATCAAGTAACGCGAGCGGGCCATCACGCTCAGGGGTTACCTCTTCCGTTGATATCTGCATCTCTTCGTTACTATTGTTCACATCTTCCACTTTCACAAGTCGTCTCCTTTAGACAGTAGGTTTGCTCACCCACTCGTTAATTGCTTTCTGCCCAATAGACAAAGGGCAGTGAGAACACACTCACTGCCCAATCTCTGCGCCAAACGGATGTTATAACTGCATCGTCACACTGTCTTACCCGGACGGACTATATAAGTATATATACATATCGCAAACACACTTCCCCTACCCCGGCGCTGCCGATTTTCTTGTCTCCACTTTTGCGGTGCAGCATCCGGAGACTGTCACCAAGACTCTCATGCCGCTTGTGATGTTTGATGCAATTCCAAGTCGATTGGTCGCAAAGGCTATGACGCATTTTCAAGTATTTCGAGCCCCAAGCCGTTTCCAGTTGCAAACGCGGGGCACCGACTAGCCATGCCTAGTACACCTAGCCTATACCTATACTTATACCCATATAGACTATATAGCCTAGAGCTGTCTGTCAGCTCTGTTCAAGAGTCGCACCTTCTTTGGCCCCCGTACGTCCCCTTAAGGGCTTGCAGTCCGCCTTGGACCCCAGAGGGTCTTCCGGGGGGTTCGGCCCGCCTAGGGCATCCTGGCGCGATTACGGGGCATTCTGGAGCCGTGCTACCCTGATCGTTTGCGGTGCCCGCGATCCACTCTATCCGGTGGAGATGGCGGTTGACACCTACCGCTCCATTCCGCGCTCGGCGCTTTGGATTGCGCCCAGTGGAGGTCACGGTCCGATCTTCTTCGACGCCGCACCGCAGTTTGTTCAGGCCGCGCTGTCGTTCTTTCGAACGCAGAATGGAACGCCGCAGCTTTTTCTAATTCGCCTTCTTTTCGAGGTCCTTAACGAACATAGTCCTCAACGGGGCGGGAGAATACAACAGGCGATCGAGCCACGCGATGACGTTATAGTAATAAGCCCCGTTGCTAATGTATTGTTCCAGCAGCGTCTCCAACTCTGGCGCGCTCATTTGTTTGGAGAAGTGATACACAGCCCGGACTCGTTGTGTGCTGTTCTCGCCGGATACCAGCTGTGCGAAGATCTCTCTCACCTCGCTCGAATCGTGAGCATACATCCACTGCAACGCAATCTTACGTGCGTCGGAACTATTGCCAAAAAGTAGATCGCGGGCCACGTCTATAGGTCTCGACGATAACGACAGGGCTCCAGCGGCTGCTTCTGCGACCACTTCTCCATACGCCTCGTTCACAATCCGTAGAAGAGCACTAACATCTTCTGAAGATCCAACCTTACAGATAATTGTGACAGCAGGCTCACGTAACAAGTTATCTGCTCGCTCCAAGTAAGGCCTAGCAAGCGCGGCATCTCCTGGATCGGGATGTCCTGCCAGTGTCAGCAAGACTATCCTCTCGAACTGCGACTTCACAAACTCGTTCAAGTCCTTCCACGCCTCGACAAGACGACTGCGGATTTGGGCCCCAAACTCTTGCTCGTTGCGCCTGAGAGATTCCTCTCTTACTCTCTCAAAGCCGTCCGTCAAATCGGAGCGCAGAGAAGCAGCGACCGCGTTAAATCGATCCTGAGCGAGTGCTGCGTAGGCGAGACGGCCCTCGCCCGAATACCAATCCACCCTATTTAGAAGCTTCTCAGTGCTCCACGTTTTGAAATAGTCGGTGATTATTGAATCAACATCAGGTGAGGTCTCCACCTTTCGCCTTCCAAGCAACCTGGATAGCGCTACCACCTTTCCGACGTTTTGAGCTGAGTCTTCATCGGTAACTGCGAGCGCCTTGCGGACGATGTCGAGATCAGGAAGTGCCCCTAGTTTGGCTAAGCGCTGGAAAGATATTGCTCTCACCGTCAACGATGGATCCGTTGTAAACTTGTTGGCAAACTCGGCTGTAAGGCTTCCTCTCCGACCCAGCTCTTCCAGACACAACTCTCTTATTTGTTCCCACTGACTCCCGGTACCCCTTACCAATGTTTGTTCGCCCACGTCAGATATGCGCATTGGTAGTGCCCGTAGTTCTTCCGCAGATAAATATCCGCCTTTCGCAATCACCTCAGAAAGGGCGTTGTCGGGATCCAGTCGGCTTAGAATTTGGAGTCTCGCGGCCTGAATGCCGGTCGAGGTCAGAGAATCGTCGTCTAGTGCCAACCCATCCAAAAAGGATAGGGTGTCCAGGTCTCCCACGGCGCCTAGATAACTCAAAGCGCTCTCTCGAACTGAGAAAGATTTGTGGTCCAAAGGTAGTGCTGGCCAGAGCTTTGGTGGAATCTTGATTTTGGCCGAAGCTAGAAGATCCAAGGCACCTATTCGGACCTCATCAGAGGAATCTTGGGTCGCGAGAGTGAGCAAGCTGTTTATCAGTGACTCTTCGTCCATATCTTGAAACCAGAACCAGCCTGGTTTTACATCGCTCTGATCACCTACAGTCGCGCGAAGCAGTTGTAGTTGTTCGGTCGCCGTCGCCTTGAGTCGCTCCCGATGTTTATACAGAAGGTTGATTTCGTGTGTTCCGAGAGCCTCACTTGTGTATCTGTGAAACATTAAAGTGGCTGAGAGGAGAAAAAGACGTGCGACCTCAAATTCTTCCAGCGGGCTGGTCTCAGTGGAAGAAAATTCAAATGTATTAGCCTGAAATGTCTGGCTGAGCAATGCGGAGAGTGCTCTTAGTTGCTTCGAGCCGTTCGGGGAATCAGTGGCTGGTAAAGCGGACTCCATAGCAGAGATGTCCGGAGACTCGAACGCTGGCACGGAACTCGCCGGCTGGTGTTCTATGGCGCGATTGGGAAGCGCCTGACCAATAACATAGTCCAAAAGCGAAGTCCGGAATTCAGTCTTCCACTCCTCGCCATCCCGAATTTCTTTAAAAAACAATTGTTTTGAAGCACGCTGCTGGTTTCTGAAGGCGACAACACTCCTGAGCTGATCGCCCGGATCTTGCAGCTTGGCTGGATCAATGTGTTTGAAGAAAAGCCAAATCTCTGGCTTGCTTCCGGCTTTGCAGCTAGCTACCGCACGTTCGAATTCCTCCTCAAAACCGGAGGAATACTCACCGCTCGGCTCTCCCCATCTTTCCCAAAGGAGTCCCACAAAAATGTCGCATTGGTCAAGTATCGGGTTGATTCTCGATTGCGGTCTCCCATATCCGGGGGAGATATCTTCCCACTTGCGAAGTACGACATAACATCCCAGGTTCCGCACCGCCCTGTTCACTTCATTGACAACCTCCTCAGCGAGCTCTCGTTCGGAGTCCACATCGCCGGGCGAAGCGAGAAATACGTTTAGCATACGAGACGCTTGCATATTGTGGGTGGTCGGAGGACAGTCCTTTCCCCAGTCATCATAGCAATTACTGAATTTTGGGGCGCTCCCCGAGCCCTGACGATTTACTTGTCCGTTTAGGGAGAACTACCGCGCGGCATCTGCCGCCCTGAAGGGACTCGGGTTTCATTACTATGCCTACCCAGCGCTGAAGTGCTGGGCTATCATCTTTCGTCCCACAAAGTGGGACTGGCGTGCTGGTAAGGCGGACGTTGAGCCAGGTCTGATCTCTAACCTGAGGGCCTCTAGAAAATGCGCGTTCGGTATCCCGGGGCTGAAGCCCCTTCTCCTAGTTGCAACAGCGTGGACGCTGGCCTGAAGGCCAGCACTACCCGACCATCGACCGTTCAGGACTTCCCTAAACAATTCTGGATTTCGGTTGCGGCTGGTTGCCCTCCGCAATTAGCAGTTTGAAGCCAAGAAAGAAGCGCCAGCAAAGGCGCTCTCTACCGTGAGCGTTTCTGAATCCCTATGTCCAAACTATGCCCGAAGGCATCAGCAAGCTACGCTGTGATCTTTCGTAAGCTATTGCTGTCATTGCTTCTTGAGGGTTGCGGATTGACTTAAAATCCGCAGACCCGAAAGGGTTGTGGGGGTTCAAGTCCCCCTCCCGGCACCAACTGAGCTTCAGAAGCCTTCGAGGTAACGCGCGGTATCTACACTCCCTGAATTGCCTTTACCTTGCCGGACTTGATGGCTTGCGCCAGGCGGGCATGGTCGCGTTCGGTCTGGTCGCCGTAGGCTTAGGCCCATGTGGCCAGCGCTCTGTCGAGCGCGGGCGAGGTCCCGCGGTAGCCCGCAATGGCGGCCGCGTCGCTGGTACGGGCATGGGCGCGGGCCAGCAGGGCTCCGCAGAGGTAGGCGTAAAACGTGAACGACTCGCCGGTAAGCCACTCTACGGGAATCGACGCCTTCATGTTCTTCATCTGGCGCACAAAATAGTCCCGGCCATCGATGCTGGTGTAGCCCGACATGACATCGCCAGGCCGGGTCGCCTCGTCTTCCTATGAAAGGCACTGGTCAAACTTCTCCCGCAAGGCCGCGACAACAAGTGGCAGGCAGCGCTGCTTTGGCTGCGCTGCCAGGAGGACAGACGACAGGCCGCCGAACTGAACCGCAGGTTCCTCCGTTCCGGGGGATGACAAACTGGCGGGAGCTTCGTGTCACCGGAAGTATGCAATGACCCGATGCGGCATGCTCCTCTATGAAAATTCACAGGTCACCGTCGAAAACATTCTAAATTTTGTAGCCAAGCATTCGTCTCTGCTAATAGACGCTTCGTGTCCAATGACTTAGCTGGAGGATCCTTTGGTCAATCGAATGCTCTTACTGTGCCCAATTCATCCCACGCTCCTCGGCCTTGGGACCTTAGTAGTGGATCTGTTGGGTTGGTCCAGGCTGATTACGGAGTGTTGCTGGTGCGCTCTTTCCTTGTCCCGAAGGGTGGGGGCTTCTTACCAGACCGGCCCAGTAGGCGATTTGCTGTCGTTAAGCTTTCTCTTTTTTATGCGGCTTTTTGCTGTTCCCATATCCGCGTAGTCAGACGTCGACGCTAGTCAACCTCTGGAGGAGAAATGATGACAAGCCTTGCTCTGCGTTCGCGTTCCCTGCTCTCGATCCTCGTTCTCCTGGGTGCAGTCCTTCCCCGGGTCGGCGCGGTACCTGCGCCAGCCCAAATCACTGCCGGCGGAAATGTCTCGGGAGTGGTGTCGGACAAGACCGGAGCAGTCGTGTCGGGCGCGGCGGTCACGCTCACCGACATATCCACGCAAGAGACCCGTAACGCTACCACCAACGATGCGGGGCACTATGCTTTTGTCAGCGTGCCGCCTGGAATCTACAACCTTACGGTGGTGAAGTCTGGGTTCAGCAAGTATAAGATTACTGCCCAGCAAGTTCAGGTCGGTGTGCAAACTACGGCCAATGTCACCCTCCAGGTGGGCGCTGCTTCGGAGACCGTAGAAGTGGCTTCGACCGGCGTCGAGTTGCAGACCTCGAGCGCCACTATCGGCAACACCGTCACTGGCGTTGCGCTGGACTCGCTGCCCAGCTTGGGGCGCGATGTAAGCACATTCGTTACCTTGCAGTCGAATATCAGCCCGGATGGCAGCGTGGCCGGCACAGCCGTCGACCAGAGCAGCTTCCAACTCGACGGCGGGAACAACACCAATGACATGGACGGCAGCATGAGCGTGTACACGCCCAGCTTTGCTGGCGACCCGACGGGAGGTATTGCCAACCAAAGCCTTGGCTTGGCTGCCGGACCCACGGGTGTGATGCCGACGCCTGCCGACAGCGTGGAGGAGTTCAAGGTCAGTTCCGCCTTGCAGGGCGCCGACTTCAACAGCTCGTCAGGCGCACAAGTGCAGGTCGTCACCAAGCGCGGCACCAACCAATGGCACGGAACGGTCTACGAGTACTATCTGGACAACAACTTCTCGGCTAACACCTGGCAGAATAACTTCACGGGAACGCCGATACCCAGTTTTCACTACAACCGCTTTGGAGCGGCCGCTGGTGGCCCGATCCTTCCCAAGATGCTGGGCGGAAAGACCTACTTCTTTGCCAATTATCAGGGCTTCCGCTGGCCGAACTCCACCACCGTCGAACGGGCAGTTCCCTCCGCGGACATGCGCAATGGGTTCCTCACCTTTGGCGGCGTCAGGTACGACTCTGAAGGCATACGATCCGCTCGGCATCGGAATCAATCCCCTGGTGAAGCAGATGTGGAACAAGTACATGCCGCTGTCGAATGAAACCAGCTGCGCTCTGAGCCGTTGCGACGGCACCAATATTCTGGGATACACGGCCAATATATCGATTCCCCAGAACGATAACTTCGGAGTTGCCCGTGTGGACCACGACTTTGGCGACAAGTGGCACTTCTTCTCCAGTTACCGCTACTATCACCTGACTCGTGCTACTACCGACCAGGTTGACATTGGCGGCTTCTTCCCCGGCGACACCCTTGGTACTCCTGCTGCCCTGTCCAACCGCCCACAGGTGCCGTGGTATCTGGTAGCTGGGCTTACTACCAACATCACCTCCAACACCACCAACGACTTCCACTATAGCTTCCTGCGCAACTATTGGGCTTGGGGCACGGCCGGAGGCCCGCCGCAGTTTCCAGGATTAGGCGGAGCGCTGGAACCATTGGGCGAATCAGCCACGCAAGCGCTCATTCCCTTCAACGTCAACACGCAGCAGACTCGTACCCGCTTCTGGGATGGCAAGGACAATGTATTCAAGGATGATGTGACTATGCTGAAAGGCAAGCACATGTTCCAGTTCGGCGGCCAGTATCAGCACAACTATAATTACCACCAGCGCACCGACAACGGCGGTGGTATCAACTACTACACGACCTATCAGCTGTCTACGTCGTCAGGTGCCGGGATCAACATGGCGGGATTCACACCGGCGGGAGTGCCCGCGACCAACTGGGGCCGCGACTACGCCGCCACGCTCGGCATCGTGTCCGTCGCGCAGGTTGCCTACACCCGTACCGGGGCAGACTTGACCTTGAACCCACCACTCACGCCGGCTTTTGACCAGAGCACGGTTCCTTACTACAACGTGTACTTCAGCGATTCCTGGCGTCTGAACGCCGCGATTTACGCTGACCTACGGTCTGGGATGGACTGTAGAAATGCCTCCAGTGGAGAAAAACGGGAAACAGATCTTGCTTGTCGACTCCTCTGGTCACCCGATTAACGAACAGAACTACATGAAAAACCGGGAAGACGCCGCACTTGCCGGACAGGTGTACAACCCAGAAGTCGGTTTCTCGCTGATTGGCAACGTCGCCGGTCATCCCAAGTACCCTTACAACCCGTATTACGGCGAGTGGAGTCCGAGAGTTGCGGGTGCGTTTGACGTTTTCGGCGACGGCAACACTGTCGTCCGTGGCGGCTATAGCCGAATTTACGGGCGCTTGAATGGTGTAGACCTTGTCCTGGTGCCCCTACTGGGCACGGGGCTGATTCAGCCGGTGCAGTGCTTTGGTCCGCAAATTGGCGGCGCCTGCGGGGGGACCAGCGCAACCAATCCCACGAATGCCTTCCGTATTGGCATCAATGGCAATACAGCACCGCTACAGGCGGCCAGCCAAACCCTTCCGCAGCCTCTGTATCCTGGGTTTAATGGTGTCGCCGCCGGCGCAGGCGAGGTCTTGGATCCGAACTTCCGACCCAACGTCGTCGATTCGTACTCTCTCTCCTTCCAGCACCAATTGTCACGCAACGTCAGCATGGAGCTCGGTTATCTTGGACGTAGAATCCACAACGAATATCTGGGCGTCAACATCAACGCAGTGCCCTACATGATGACGCTGGGTGGCCAGCGTTTCGATAAGGCATACGCCAACATGGTCCTGCAGTACTGCGGCGGGATCAATGGGCTGCGCGGTGGCGGTTGCGCGGGCAATGCCGGTGCAGTAACGCCGCAACCTTTCTTCGAAACCGCGCTGAAAGGCACGGGATACTGCAACGGCTACGCTAACTGCACACAGGCTGTTGTAGCCAATGAAGGCGGCAATATCTCCATTCAGAACGTCTGGAGCTTGTGGAGCGATCTGGACAATGGCGGCTTCAACTTCCCACGCAGCATGATGAACACCCCTATCCCTGGCCAGCCAATGGGCGCGAACGGACAGCTCACCAGCGGCATCGGGATCAATTCCAGCATCGGTTACGGAAATTACAATGCTGGTTATGTCACCGTAAAGATGTCGGATTGGAAGGGCCTGACAATGCAGTCGAACTTCACCTGGTCGAGGGCGCTAGGTACAGGCTCGGAAGTTCAGGCAACCAGCGAGGCCACTCCGCCTGATCCTTTTAACCTGCAGACCGGTTACGGCTTGCAGGCATTCGATCGTCCCCTCGTCTTTAATCTGTTCATGGTGTACCAGCCGTCATTTTATAAGGGGCAGCACGGCTGGGCTGGACATCTTCTCGGGGGGTGGACGTTTGCACCGGTCTTCACAGCCGGAAGTGGTTTGCCGATGACCCTGGGCACGATCAACGGCGGTGGCCAGGCCTTCGGCGAAGGTGACTCGGTTAACTTCTTTGGCTATGGAGTCTCGGAAAACGCGATTCCAATTGGACAACTTCCCAGCGTCGGAGTGCATTACAATGTCGCCGGTACAAACGGCATTGGCACTTCCGGTTACGGCCTCAATCTGTGGTCCGATCCGGCCGCTGTGTGGAACAGCGTCCGGCAGCCGATTCTAGGTCTGGATAGCAGAGACGGCGGCTTCGGCGTTGTACGTGGGCTTCCCTACTGGAACCTGGACTTCAGCATGAAGAAGCAGTTCATGATTACCGAGCGCGTCAGCTTTGAGGCGTCGGTCGTCTTCACCAACCTTCTCAACCATGTGAATTTCAACGATCCTGGTCCCAACGGATCACCCATCCCGGGCGGCGACTACCTCGATACCAGCAACCCAAGCGGGTGGGGCACGTTGCCAGGGCAAACCAATACCGCTCCCCGAGCCATGGAGTTCGGATTCCGGGTGAGCTTCTAACGGCGAGATTTGAGGCGCCTCAAATCAACCTTCCCTTGGGCTGCGCTTTCGAGCGCAGCCTTCTTCTTGTGCCCCGCCGGTGAAGTCTTTGCGTCCGGGAACAAGCTACTGCGAAGCGCCACCCGGAGCCAGCCCACGGTATTTCAGCATGGGTCCTATAGTCGGCTTAGCGCCGCGCCACGCCTCGTACAACTTCTCCAGGTCTTGGGTATTGCCCTGAGACAATACCATTTCGCGAAACCGATCGCCGTTCGCACGGGTCAGGCCGCCGTGATCTTCGAACCATTGATAGGCATCGTCATCCAGCATCTGGGTCCACAGGTAGGCATAGTAGCCGGCCGCGTATCCGCTGCCCCAGATGTGGCTGAAATAACTGGAGCGGTACCGCGGCGGCACGTAACTGATCGAGAGGTGGGTTTGCTGCAGCGCTTCGGTTTCGAAGGTGTCCGGCTTTTGCAGCGGTGCGCCGGGCGGAAGCGTGTGCCACTTCATGTCAAGCTCAGCGGCGGCCAGCAACTCCGTGGTGTCGTAGCCCTTGTTGAAGGTGTCCGCCTTCTTGATCTTCGCCACCAGTTCCGGCGGCATGGGCGCGCCAGTCTTGTAGTGCTTTGCATAATGCTGGAAGACAGCAGGATAGGTTGCCCAATGTTCGTTGAACTGCGAAGGAAACTCAACGAAGTCGCGTGCCGTTGCCGTGCCCGAGAGGCTCGGATACTGGGTGTTGGCGAACATGCCGTGCAGCGCATGACCGAATTCGTGGAACATGGTTCTCACGTCGTCTGCCGTGAGGAGGGCGGGCTCACCCGCAGCCGGCATGGCAAAGTTCGCCACGTTGACCACGACCGGCTTGGTGCCTAGCAGTTTGGACTGGTCAACAAAGGCGTTCATCCAGGCACCGCCCTGTTTGTTATCGCGCTTGAAGTAGTCGCAATAAAACAGTGCCAGCGAACTGCCGTCAGCGTTGAATACCTCGAAAACACGCATGGCGGGGTCGTACACCGGAAGATCTTTACGCTCCTTGAAGCTGATCCCGTAGAGCTGGTTCGCTGCGTAAAAGACACCGTTTAGCAGTACGTTGTTCAGCTCGAAATAAGGCTTAACCTGCTCTTCGTCGAGATCGTATTTCGCCTGGCGAACCTGCTCGGAGTAAAAATCCCAGTCCCATGGCTGGACCTTGAAGCCACCCTTCTGCTGGTCGATCACGGCCTGGATGTCCTGCGCTTCGCTGGCGGCCCGAGCCGTCGCTGCGGGCACCAGCGCGTTCATGAACTTCAGCGCCGCGTCCGGCGTTTTGGCCATCTGATCTTCAATCTTCCAGGCTGCGAAGTTGGGATAGCCGAGCAGCTTGCCTTTCTGCGCACGAAGCTGGGCGATCCTGGCGATGGTCTCGCGAGTGTCGTTGGCATCGCCACGTTCGGCGCGGCCCCAAGAGTTCGTGAACAACCCCTGGCGGGTGTCTCGATTCTTCAAAGCGACAAGATCGGGCTGCTGTGTGGTGTTCTGCAGAGGAAGGATGAAACCGTCCACCTTGCGACCCTTGGCGGCCTCGGCAGCTGCGCTGACCTGCGCATCGCTCAGACCGGTCAGGGCTGCTTTGTCTGTGGTTACGTAAGCGCCATCTTTCGTGGCTGCCAGCAACTTCGTGGTGAAAGTGTTGGAGAGGGTCGCCAACTCTTCATTGAGCTTCTTCAGTTCGGTCTTATCGGATTCGCTGAGATTGGCTCCAGCGTGTACGAACTGGTCATAGTCATACTCGACCAGGCGCACCGATTCCGGATCAAGGTTTAGGGAGTGACGTTGCTTGTAGATGGTGGCCACGCGCTCAAACAATTTCGCGTCAAGGAGGATTGCGTCCCGATGGGCCGCGAGTTTCGGGGCCTCGATCGATCGGACCTTCTGCAGCGTAGGATTGGTGTTTGCCCCGGCGACTGCGAAGAATGCCCCCTGTACGCGCCGCAACAACTGCCCGCTTTTCTCCAGTGCGACGATAGTGTTTTCGAAAGTTGGCGGTGCTGGATTCGCAGCAATCGCCTGAACTTCTTTCAACTCTTCCGCCATCCCGGCTTCCATCGCCGGCTGATAGTCCTCGTCCTTGATCTTGTCGAACGGAGGCGCCTGAAACGGCAACGTGCTGGGAGCGAAAAATGGATTATTGGGGCCAAACTCAGCACCCGAAGCCAGGGCTGGAAGACTGCCTAGGCCAATGACGACGGTCACAGCAAGAATCAGAGTATGCATAGCTTGTAGTTTAGACGGCGGGAGCCAAAATAGAGATCAAAGATCTTGCAGCGGCCTGGTTTTGCCCCGTGGTCCGTTCCCAGGAGAAATACGCGCCGCCGCGCGCATGTCGCCCCGAAGCCGCGTTTCGTCCCGCTCAGGTTGACCCCGACTTCCCGCGCGGCCTAACATTACGGCCAAATGGAAACCGCGGCCCTGGGGATGATCGGCCAGATAGTTTCCCACTATCGTATCGTGGGAAAACTCGGTGGCGGCGGTATGGGCGTGGTGTACGACGCGGAAGACACGCGTCTGGGTCGCCACGTCGCCCTGAAATTCATTCCTGACAATCTGGTCAACGATCCCAAGTCCCTCGATCGCTTTGTGCGGGAAGCCCGCGCCGCGTCGCAGTTAAATCATCCTGGCATCTGCACGATCCACGACATCGCGGACCTGGATGGCCATCCCTTCATCGTCATGGAGAAGCTGGAAGGCGTGAGCCTGAAGGACCGGATGCTGGGGACGCCGATGGAGGTGGAGGAGATCCTCGACATCGGCATTCAGGTGGCAGACGCGCTGGCGGCTTGCCACGCCAAGGGCATCATTCATCGCGACATCAAGCCCGCCAACATCTTCCTGACCCAGAGCGGTCAGGCCAAGATCCTCGACTTCGGGCTTGCCAAACTCTCACGCGGGATCGAGAGCGGTGACGGTTCCTCGCTGGAAGACCCCCTGTCGGTGGCAGGAGACATTTTTGGAACCGCGGTTTACATGTCTCCTGAGCAGGCCCGCGGCGAAGAACTTGACCCGCGCAGCGACCTGTTCTCCCTCGGAGTGGTGCTCTACCAAATGGCGACTGGCCAAAAGCCTTTTGCCGGGAACAATGCTGTCACCACCCTGGACGCCATCCTGAACAAGAAGCCGGTCTCTCCCCTCAAGCTGAACCCCGGACTGCCTGCAGACCTGGAAGGCATCCTGGGCAGGGCGATGGAGAAGAACCGCGGCAACCGCTATCCCAATGCCTTGGCGATGAAGGGCGATCTGCAGTCGCTGAGGAAGGAAACGGAACCTGAGTTGACCAACAGCGGGCGGCTTCGTCCGGCATTGCCTTACCGCATTGGGTCAAGCACGTTTCAATCTTCGAACCGAACCCAGACTTACGTCCTGTTAGGCGTCATCGCTTTGCTGCTGACCTTGCTCATACCCGTCGGAGCGTGGTGGTTCAAGCATCGTTCCTCTGGCGGTACGAAGAACACGATTGCAGTATTGCCGTTACAGAACATGAATGGCGATATCAGCGTCGAGTTTCTTCGCTTCGCTCTGGCCGACGAAATTGCCAATGTGCTCACCTACACGCGCACGCTGGACGTACGCCCTTCTTCGAGCACGCAAAAATATGCGCCGACGAATGTCGATCCCGCAGCAGGCGGGCCGCCAGCTGCATGTTGCCACCGTCCTCACCGGACACTTCCTGAAGCAAGCCGACAATCTTCTGGTTACGTTGGAGGCCATTGATGTCAGCAACGACCGGCTCCTTTGGCAGGCTAGCCTGACCGCGCCGGCCCAGGACCTGATTGCTTTGCAGGGCGCGATGGCCGCCCAAGTCCGCCAGGGATTGCTACCGACGCTGGGTGTGGCCGGCGGCCCCACTGATACCGGCTCTCGTCCCAAGAACGCCGAAGCCTACGACCTGTATCTGCACAGCGTTGCCCTTCCCCATGATCCCGCGGCCAACAAGGATGCCATCGCCGTGCTGGAGCACGTGGTCCAGATGGACCCGAACTACGCGCCGGCTTGGGAGCAGCTCGGTCTGCGTTGCTATTACGACGCAACCTATTCCGACGGTGGCGAAGCCATGTTCCAGCGCTCCAACCAGGCCTACGAGCATGCCTTGGCGTTGGATCCTGATCTCAGCATCGCAGCCGGGCAGCTAATCACCAACCGCGTCGAGACGGGGCGAACTGGGCAAGGCCTACGATGCGGCACAGGCGCTGGTCAAGCGACGTCCTGAAAGCGCCCAAGCCCACTTCGCCCTGAGCTATGTCTATCGCTACGCTGGGATGCTGGAGCAATCTACCCAGGAATGCGACGCTGCCCTGGCACTCGATCCCGGCAACTATATGTTCCGCTCCTGCGCCTGGGCCTTCATGGAGCTGGGCAACACGGCGCGGGCCGCCGATTTCGTCCGCCTCGACGCAGGCTCGGAATGGGCCACCTACGTCACTGCCATCGCTTCTACTGCGCGAAGGCAAGATCGCGGAGGCGCGGGAAGCTGTCAAGCACATGCCCACCGCTCCGCGCTACCATCGCGATCTGCTGGAAGCCTGTCTGCAGCTGCGGCCCGCATCAGATCTGGACCGGATTGCGCAGGAGCTCGAGACCAACCGGGCGGCCGAGGCAGACCCTGAGATCCTGTACTACGAAGGAGCTCTTCTGGGATACTGCGGCAAGAAGCAGGCTGGCATCAATCTGTTGCAAACTGCAGTCGAGCGGAACTATTGCGCCTACTCCAACCTGGTTTCCGACCCTCTACTGTCGCAACTGCGTTCCGATCCCGCCATCAACAAGGTGTTAACACTCTCTCATGAGTGCCAGGATGCGGTTCGAGCATCCAGCAGCGCGCCGACTCGATGAGCAGAGCAGGAGAGTTCATTCACCTCGAACCTCTCATGGCTCATCCTGACCTGTCTGACTTCCGATTCGGGCACACGGGATGTAACTCATTTACAGCAGGACTGCGATGATCAAGCGGGCAGGCATATCGCTAACATGCCTTTTGTTGAAGGTCCACTACTCGCAGGCGGTTTCGCGCCGTAGTAAGATACCGAATTAGAACTATCAAAATTCTAGAGTCGTTGTACCGTCTGGAGCTACAGCCTCCGGCAAAGCGCGGTGGTCATCTATCTGCCTCGGCTTCGACTCATTGGGATGGTGGGATGATCAACGTGCAACGACTCGCTAAGACGGGCAAGATCGCAGCCGGACTCTTCGTTACTTTAGCAGTTGCCAGTTGCGGGCAGTTCTTTCCGTCGTCTACTACCATTGTTTCGATCGCGCTCTCTCCCACCAGCGCGCAGATCATGCCCACTGGAACCAAGCAGTTCACGGCCACAGGAACATTTGGCAATAACACGACCGGAGACGTGAGCGCCCAAGTAACCTGGGTTTCGTCCGCCACAAATGTCGCTACCATCAACTCGTCCGGTCTTGCGACCGCAGTGGCGCTGGGCAACACTAACATTACCGCGAAGTCAGGCAGTGTGATTTCCCCGGCGGCGGTACTGACCGTGAGCAACAAAACCGTAAGCAGTATTGCGGTAAGCCCGTCATCCCAAACCCTGACTGCCGGCACTCAGCAGCAGTACACGGCTACCGCAACCTACTCGGACGGCTCCTTCGGCGACATCACTACCTCGGTGACCTGGAATTCCAGCAACACCGGAGTTGCTACCATTACGTCTGCGGGTCTCGCTACCGCAGTGGCAACCGGCACCACCACTATCAGCGCTACGCTGAACAGCATCATCGGAACCGCCTCGCTTACGGTGCAATAAACTGCACGCCCGAAGCGCGACCCACCGGTCAGGATATTAGAAGGCGCCCGACTTTTTGCGTCGCTGGCTTCCCGTTGCAGATTTTCCTACGATGCAAAGGCAATCCATCGCCAACGCCGTCCGGTCCAACGTGGTGATTCATCGTTGATACCGTGGTGCTGCCGAATTAACACCCTCAAAGGCGAAGGGAGCGCTAGAGCGCTCCGTTTTTCTGTGACTTCTTGACGCAGGATTTTCTCAGGATTCTGGTTAGGCAATGAAGAAGGGACCCGCGCATGTAACCGCTCGGGTCCCGAGGTTTGGGGAGGCCGACAAACTGAGGGTTGTCGTCGCGCCTCACCATTGCAGGGCTATCAGTGGACGCTGACGTACCTCACGATACCGTGAGCTACAAGGTCATACGTGGGATCCACCTCATGAGGTCCCAACAGGCAATTGCTGGAGCAGCGTGGTGCGCTCAGCAACCCCGGCATGTCAATTACGGCGACATAGCTGGGAGAGCCAAGAGCCCAATCCGCGGCCAGCCCAAAGAATCCGCCGCCGGGACTTTGGTAAGCAGTCACGGTGTGCGGGTCGTAGCCGAGGGAGAACTGATTTCCATCGGGCGTAGAGGGCAGGTAGGCCGCGACATAGTCCCCGAAACTGGGGGTGCCAGTGCCGCTGGTTGACGGCAGCGTAACAACGCCGACCTCATTACCGCCAAATTCTCCGGTGACCAGAGCCAGATGCGAGCCCGGGGCAACGGCGATTCCATCCGTGCCCGCTATCATGTTGTTGAACTCCGGGAAGGCCACGCTGTGTCCAGGAGCGCTCCAGCTTCCGGGCGCACCGCCGACAAATACACCCTGCGTCGGATCGGTGATGAAGAGATTCGGGGTGAACTCTTCAGTCGCCAATGCGATGCCAGTGGTGCAATCCTCGGCTGCGGAATCCATTTCCCCTCCGATGCTCACGCCAAATCCGTACTCCTTGAATGGGGAGGAGGAAGTGTCGATGAGATCGTAGACGTTGTCCTCGTTGGGAGAGAGCACCCAGTTACGTCCGGGATCGACTTGGATGTCTTCTGAAGGCGAGTAGAACGTGGGAAAGGCGATTTGCGCGCCCGTGCCCAAGTTGAAAGACTCAATCCCGCCCCCAGATGGAGATCCTGCGATTCCTATCTGCATGTACGCCAAGTTGTTGACTTGATCGATCGCCACACCGCAGTTGGCGCAGTCGCCCCCGGAGAAGCCCAGGTACGCCGTCGCCAGGCTCGTGACCCTGCTATTCAATGTGGTCCCGGTAATCCGATATATATCGGTGTTATTGGAGACACAAACTGTTTCCCCTGTCACCGAATTGGAAGAACACGAGTTGGGCACGTCAGGGGTGGGAATCGATCCTAAGAATGCTCCAGTGGGCTCGATTTGCGCCACTTGGACGCCCGTCGTACCACAGCACCAAGCACCATTTGGAACATAGACGGTTACTGTTGTACTAGGGGAGGGCGGGACCAGCACGCCCATCGAAGCGCCGGGCACGCATGACGAAACCGAGGCATGGATCAGCACCTTCATCAATGAGCAGTTACTGCTGGTAATGCCATCCACCGTATCGCTGATGGAGACAGGATACGTGCCCGCAGTCAATGTGCCGGGTATCTGGAATTGGATGCGTCCGCTGGTACCCGTGATATGCCGATAGAGCAAACCAACCGTGGTCGTTGGGGTCCCCGACATGCAGGTCGCCGGCCAGATCGATATGGTCACATTCCCCGGAAAGATCGTTCCGGTGGGAAAACCTGTCCCCGTGATGCTGACTTGCCCGGTACCCGCATAGCCCTGGCTAGGCGATGTGTATTGATTGAGCCTGACCACGCTCGACGCGAACGCTCTGGATGCCGCAGGAAGCAATAGCAGGCAGCACAGAGCGAAGGCGATCGCCGTCCGGTTTCCGAACCAGTTGCGAACGTTGAGGTGAAGTTTGCCGCGCCGGAAACGCAGGAGTCCGAGCGCTCCGGTTCCCACGAGAACCAGTGTTCCAGGTTCGGGAGTGGTCCCGGAGGCCGGCGAGGCGTTAATGAGCGCGAAATCGCCGTTTTGCAGGTTACTGGGATCGCTGATCGTGGCGGTGAAGTTGGGATTAGCGTTGAACTGACTTCCATCGTTGAGGTCGAACAGGGTTGGACTAAAGGTGCCTGTCAAGGTTGCCGACGAGATCTGGCTGCCGTCTGACAGCTGCGGGCCGGCCCACGACAAGCCATCCGGCTCCAGGCTCCAGTATCCCGAACCGTATGTGAATTGGGTCCCATCGGCGAAGAACACGGTCAGACTCAAACTCGAAAGCGAGATCGAATTAGTGACTGGCCAAGTCTCGTCGGGAAAGGGCGAAGAGTTGGGGCCAGTCTGATTGGTGATGTCGAACTCGGCCAGTCCACCGCCAATGAAATCGTAGGAAATGAATCCCACAGGTACGTCAGAGGCGCACGCGACGGCCGCGAACAGGCCAAGCGCGAGCGACAAAAGAAGAACTCTTGTAACTAGTCTCATTTGGATCCTCCTCGGGGATCAGGTGAAGCGTTGTGGGGGCATTCCCGCCATCCTTGCGTCCAGATCACGGGTTTGCAGGGAACGTGAACCGATTGATGCCCAACTGGCCGATGTATCGCACATCAGAATCCGAACTAAAGCCCGGGGTCGTTTCGTGATGAAACTTCAAGAATGTCTCCCTCGCGCCTCCTCCTGCTCTAACTGATACAAACTGCCGTAGAGGTAGCGTTCTTCATTGCAATCTCATACTCGACGGCAACAAGACCGAGCCTCGAAATATGACCTTGGTTATCCGCCACGACTGCTCGCACGTCGTATGGCGGCTCGAACTTTGGCTGTGCGTTAGTACAAGCACACTCGTGGCCAAACCCAACAACGGGTTGAACCACATGCCTGTGGCGAATTCTCGCGGTTTAACTCCGGGAACTTTGTGTGATTACTTTGCGGAGGGGTCAAATTATTAGAGGGTACCCGGTGATTCTTGGAGGGTTAACAATACCGAACGGGAGAGCAAGATCTTGGGCCGGCCTAGGCCATTGAGAAACGCACTACGAAGCCTCATCGACTTGGGTTTTGGTGAACGTATCTGCATTCTCATTCGGGACCAGGTGCAGGTCCGGGCGCACTCCTGCCTTTGCTGCTTCAATCAAGCCAATGTGCAAGGTCGGAGAATAACGGCAGAGCCAGAATCGATTGCCCAACAACCCGATTTATCAAAATGGGAACGCCATGCACGCGTCCCGCAAATCACTGATTGACATTGTGATACCCAAGGGCCGTGTCCAGGTCAAAAGTGGGAGATAAGGATGTCCTGCATCGAGTCATCAATGGCCTAAACGTGGCGTATTTTGAAATTCCCTTGAATTGCCTTAAAAACCGGGTTATAGTGTTGTGTTCTCAGGCTCCTATGGAACCCTTCCCGTGCATTTCGGCCCCAGGGCGGTGCACCCAAGTAGACCCTCTGAATCTTTGTAGAAGTGTAGTGAATCCAATTAGTTAAGCGGGCTGTTCGATATCGTTTTGGAGCCAGGTACGTCACACAGACATTAATCCCGCGAAATTAGGAAAGAAAACAACTATGGCAAAGCGACGCGGCAATCCTAACTGGGGCAAGCCGGAGCCTATCGGACCGGTGGTTCCCACGATCACTGAATTCGAGCAGGTGGTGAAGGAATTCAAGCTCCAACCTGATCAATACATTCGTTCTACCCGTTTGCGCGAGTGGGCGCGGAAGAACAAGAACTCGAAGTACATCCCGGAGCCTCTGCTTGAGGCTTGGGGATTCGAAATCGAATCAACCCTGTAGTCTGCTCGATTTCCGCGAAGGGCCGCCATGCAGCGGCCCTTTTTCTATTTCGTTCATCTCCCGCGATCCCGCAGGCCCCTCCGGTTTGACCGTGCTTCCGCTGGCATGCGATAGTTACCTGTTTCACCGGATTTTAATATTCTCGTAATCCTACTTTCACACCTTGTGAATCTCCCAACGACCACTGCCGCAGGAGCCGACCATCGTGCGCTTCATTCCACGTGAGACAAAGTTTTTCGACATGTTCGCCGAGATCGCGAACAACGTAGTCGAGGGTGCCAAGATCCTGTCCGATCTGCTGCACAACTACGACTACGAGCAAATGCCCGCCGCTGTGCAGAGGATCAAGGAAATCGAGCATCGTGGCGACGACATGACGCACAAGATCCTGATCAAGCTCAACCAGACGTTCATCACCCCTTTCGACCGCGAAGACATTCACCTGCTGGCCTCATCTCTCGATGACGTTCTCGATTTCGTCTACAGCGCGAGTGACCGGTTGCTGACCTACAAAATCACCCAGCCTTCTCCGTCGGCCAAGATGCTGGCTGGCATCATTCTGCGACAGGCCGAGGAGCTGGGAAAAGCCGTCGCTCTGCTCAACAAGGACAGCCACGTGCTGGAGCACTGCGTGGAAGTGAACCGCCTGGAAAACGAAGCTGACCAGGTGAGTCGCGATGCCATTGGCCGACTCTTTGAGGGCGGCTTCGATCCCATCACGCTGATCAAACTGAAAGAGCTCCTGGAAATCCTGGAAGAAGCCAGCGACAAAGCCGAAGATGTCGCCAATGTGCTGGAAACAGTCGTTCTAAAGAGCGCTTGAGACACTCAGCCGTGCATTCGAACCAAAATCCAGCCGAGGACGTGCCCTCGTGAGCACAACTCTGGTTCTGCTGATCATTACCGTCGTCACCGCTCTCATTTTTGACTTTCTGAACGGCTTTCACGACGCGGCCAACAGCATCGCGACGGTCGTCTCTACTCGCGTGCTCTCCCCGAGGTTGGCCGTAGTCTGGGCGGCTGTGTTCAACTTCCTGGCCGCGTTCCTGCTTGGAACCGCCGTTGCCAAGACGATTGGCAGCGGCATGATCCAGCTTGACATCGTCACCCAGTACGTCGTTCTGGCCGGGTTGCTGGGCGCTATCGTCTGGGATGTCGTCACCTGGCTGCTGGGCCTGCCAACCTCGTCCTCTCACGCGCTGATCGGCGGCTATGCCGGCGCAGCCATAGCGCGGGCCACCATCCTCCATGGCTGGAGAACCGCCCCCAGCGTCATCATTCCCGGCGGCTGGACCAAGACGCTGATCTTCATTGTGGTCGCTCCCGTGATGGGCTTCGTGCTCGGATTTGGTCTGCATGGTAGCCATCTCCTGGATCTTTCAGCGAAAGTCGCCGCGGCAGGTGGACAAACTCTTTCGCCGGCTGCAGTTGCTCTCGGCGGCCGCTTACAGCCTTGGTCACGGCGGCAACGATGCGCAGAAAACCATGGGAATCGTCGCTGGGGCGCTGTTCACCGCAGGCGTTATGAGGCCGGAAGACTTTGCGGCCAACTGGGGACGCTGGCATTGGCCCATCATTCTGGCCGCCCATACGGCAATCGCACTGGGCACCTACTTCGGCGGCTGGCGCATCGTGCATACCATGGGCTCCAAGATCACCAAGCTGAAGCCGGTCGGCGGCTTCTGCGCCGAGACCGCGGGCGCAATCACTCTCTTCGGCACGGCGCTGGCTGGAATCCCGGTCAGCACCACGCACACCATCACCGGAGCCATCGTCGGTGTCGGAACCACGCATCGCATCTCGGCCGTGCGCTGGGGCATTGCCAGGCGTATCGTGTGGGCCTGGATTCTGACCATTCCTGCGTCAGCGGTGGTTGCCATGGTGACCTTCTGGCTGATTCATGCGTTCAACCCCAACGCGTGAGAGAGGCCGCTGCTTCGCTCTTCGCCTTTCGCTCTTCGCCTTTTGCTGTTCGCCGTTTGCTCTTCACTACACGCTCTTCGCCCACCATCCATAACGCCAAAACTGTCATCCGAGCGAGGACTTTGGTCAGAGCCGAGGGACCTGTTTGTAGGCTGCGCAACTCTTGGTTCGCGGCTTGGCGAACAGCTAATAGCGAGTTCCGCCGGGGTGCCCCGTTCTAGCCATCCTTTGGCTAGGGCGGAAGCGGTAGCGCCTCGTGAGTTCACGCGAGGCATTCTCGCTTTTGGCGAAAAGCGAAGAGCGAAAGGCGAATAGCGATAGCAGCGACTGTCCGCTTCCCTGCTAAAATCTCTATCGAGCCATCATGTCCACGTATTCCCCATTCTGCGACGTCGAGACCGCGCTGGAGCACATCCGCGCCGGCCGCATGATCGTGGTCATCGACGACGAAGACCGCGAGAACGAAGGCGACCTGACCATGGCCGCCGAGAAGATCACGCCTGAAGCCATCAACTTCATGGCCAAGTACGGCCGCGGCCTGGTCTGCCTGGCCATGACCGAGGAGCGTCTCGACTACCTTCGCCTCGGCCAGATGTCGGCCGAGAACACCTCCAACTTCGGCACCGCGTTTACCGAGTCCATCGACGCCAAGGACGGAGTCACCACCGGCATCTCGGCTTACGACCGCTCGCAAACCATTCAGGTGGCGATCGATCCTGCAACCCGTCCCAACGATCTCGCGCGTCCCGGACACGTCTTCCCTCTGCGCGCGCGCAAAGGCGGAGTGTTGGTTCGCGCCGGACAGACAGAAGCCTCGGTGGATCTGGCTCGCCTCGCGGGGCTGGTTCCGGCGGGCGTGATCTGCGAGATCATGAGCGACGACGGCACCATGGCCCGCGTTCCCGAGCTGACGGAATTCTGCCGGCAGCACGACATGAAGATGCTCACCGTCGCCGAACTGATCCGCTATCGCATGGCGCACGAACGCTATGTGCGGCGGCTGGCCGAGTCGATCGTGCCCACCGCTTACGGCGACTTCCGCATGATCGCCTACGAGTCGGAGATCACCGGCGACTCGCACATCGCCATGGTCAAGGGCGATGTGGAGAATGCGGGCGACCAGCCGGTGCTGGTGCGCATGCATTCGCACTGCCTGGTGGGCGACGTCTTCGGCGCGAACTGGTGCGGATGCCGCGACGTCATCGATGCCGCCATGCACCGCATCGCCGAAGAAGGCCGCGGCGCGCTGATCTACCTGCACTCGACCTCCAAGGGCTACTCGGTGCAGCGACTCGGCGACCGCATGACCATTCAGTTCCACCACGAGCAGCAACTGGCGACCCTGCCCGAGAGCCAGCGGCGCACCCAGCGCGAGATCGGCATCGGCGCGCAAATCCTGTCGGACCTGAACCTCAAGCGCATTCGCCTGCTCACCAACCATCCCCGCAAGGTCGCCGGCCTCGAGGGCTTCGGCATCGAGATCGTGGAGCAGGTGCCGGTGTCGGCCGCAGGCAAAGCGTCGGTGCGGTAGGGCGATCATTCCGTCGTCCCCCTCAGCCATCCAATGCCGTCGTCATCTTCGTTCCGAGTGGGACATGGGCTTGCGGCGCACCCGTACACGAAGAGCTTCTTCGCTGTCATCCTGAGCGATGAGCGCAAACGGGTCCCCAGCGAGCACCGGTTTTGTGCTCGCTGGGGTGTTGGAGCGAGGAGTCGAAGGACGCCTATACCGCACTACTGCCCCTTTCCAATTCCCGACCGAGGGCCTCCGCCTGAGCGTCGTAGGCGGAAAATGAGAACGAGTCCCGTATCGACGGCAGACATTTTCAGGCGGAATCGTGATCAACCGTTTGCAGTTGTGGCGTAGGTTGCGATGATTGGAACGCTAATCCTTTGCTGAATCCCAGCGCCGTAGGCGAGGCTTAGTCTAGCCCAGGACGGAGCGCAGCGCAGTCCTGGGTAGGGTCGGCAGAAGAACTTGAGTCCCGTCGGGACGGCACGGTTCTCCTGCGGAGTCTTCAGCCCAGAAGGATCTACGGCTTCCATCTTCGCTTTTGCTCCACATCGGGCCCCTGCCCCCAGAATTTACTGCACGTTAACGATCACGAGCGCACCAGCGAAAGTATTTGGGTGTATATTGTTGCGCACTCAGGATGGCAACCTGGAAATCCTGGTCAACTTCACTTAAAGAGAGAGCCTCAATGTCAAATCATTTCACTGGACTCAGTCTCGGCCCACCGCTGGGCGATCAACGACTGGACCTCTGTGATCTGTACGCATTCCAGTCGCCCGCTGACAACAACCGAACTGTGATCATCCTCAATGCAAATCCCAATGCGGACGCGCTCCATCCCGACGCAATCTATCGCCTGAATATCGACAACGACGGCGATTACCTGACGGACATCGCCTTGAGCTATGTGTTCTCGAAGCCGCAGAACGGCAAGCAGACGGTTAACGTATTCGTGGCGAAGGGCGAAGAGTCGCGCTCCGTCGAAGCGGTAGGGACGAAGATAGTTGCTGATGCCGCGGTCTCCTTCGGCGCCAGTCCGAATATCATCAAGTCGGGCGCCTACACCTTCTTCGCCGGCAGCCGCAGCGACGCGTTCTTTTTCGACTTCGACGGAATCAAGAACCTGTTCGACATCAGGGGCAAACGGAATTTCACCGAGCCTCATCTCGGCGGCAAGTCACCATGGACCGGCGTGGATTCAAATACGGAAGCGAACGTGTTTTCGACGGTGATCGAGCTGCCGACGAGTGAACTGAATCCCCAGCCCGAGGTCCACATCTGGGGCCGATGCAGTGTTAGACGCGACGGCAAGTTGCTTCACGTCGATCGCGCCGGCCATCCCAGCGTGAGCAGCTTCTTCAACACCGATGACACCAAAGAGGAATACAACGCCAGTGAACCGGTCAACGACCGCAACCGGTGGCTCGAGCAGTTTGTGCATCTGCTGGGGCATACTGGCAATTACACGCGCGAGGAAGCGATCGCTGCGATCGACACGGAGCGCACCCTTCCCGACGTTCTAAGTTTCGATCCGTCGAAGCCCGCGCAGTATCCCAATGGCCGCGTCTTCTCCGACGACGTGATCAATTACCGACTTGCCTTTCTGACGAAAAATGAGTGCCCGCCCACGGGTCTCAAGCCCCACACCGACACTCTGAAGGAGTTTCCGTACATCGGCACGCCGCATGCAAAAAGTGGCGGAGCCTAAGCTTCTAGAAGCCCCATGCCCCGGGTTCGCCCTGCGGTTGGGCTAACCCGGGTGGCACTCCACTCCGCGATGGCGTCTTTCCCGCGGTCTATTGCCTTTGTAGCGTCCAAACTAGGACGCGACGCTGGGGCACAATTTCGTTGTCGGCGAAAGCGCCGGCTGGCTAGCCGATGTGTTACCGCATTTATTCTGGACAAGCTGCTACTGAGAGAGTACGGTTCTGACCACACTTCGACAAAGGAGCCCACCATGGCCACCATTTACGATACGTTCGACTTTGGTTATGACCCAAGCACCCCGGAGCCGGCGCCGCTGACAACACCAGCTCGGCCTGCGGCATTGCCGCCGGCAGCGTCCGTCAATTCCAACTTTCTGCCCCCTGTAGGCAAGCAAACCATGCCCAACTGCTTCGTGTGGTCTTCCGCGTATGGAATCACGACATTCTGGGCAGCGCAACAGGGCAACTACACGCCGTCGGCCGCCGCACAGCAAGCCAGTCCCGACTACACATACATCCAGGTAGAAGTGAGTACCGGAGTTTTGAGCGATGTCTGTGTCGGCGGACAGATAACGAAGGTATTGAATTGGTTGCAGCAGAACGGTGGCACGCCCTCGTTGGCATCGGCTCCGGACATTGGCTCCAGCGGCACGGAGAGTTCATGCGACGGTAACTGGTCGGCGTACGGACCGCCCAATCCTGCGCTGCCGGCCGATGCAAGCTTCGCTATTCCCGGCTATCAGACCACCACGGTGACCGGCCCCGATGGGCTGGACAACATGCGCACGGTAATCGCGTCAGGCTCGCCGCTTGCCTACGGCACATTCCTGTACACGGATTTCCCGCCATATGAAGGCACGCCCAGTCCGTATGTCGGTAACGGAATTTGGCTCTACAACAAGACCACCGGCAAGAAGGCCGGCCACTGCATGATGATCATCGGCTACGACGATACTCAAGGCGCAGTTCAGATCCAGAACAGCTTCGGCACGTCGTGGGGCAGCAACGGCTTCATCTGGATGGCCTACGCAACCTTCCAGGCGATGGCCCAAGGGGCTGCATTCTATATTTCCGGTTAGGGTCACTGGCGGTACGAAATCCGTCCCTCAAACTTAGCAACGCAATCGGGGCAGCCGCTCCGCGGCGCCGCCCCGATGGAGGGAGCTACTGGTTGGAGATCGTCGCCGTGGTTCCGTCAAACTTGGTGAAGCGGATGGTAAACGGTTCGTTGTAGGACTTAGCGCGATCCTGCAACACGCTGATTCCCACCGCCTCGCCCAGCAGCAGCGACCAGAAGCTTGAGCTGCGGAAGTGAATACCGGCATGAATGCCGTGTCCCTGAGTGACGTTCCAGCCGAGCTTGGACAATTCCCCGTTGATGGTCAGGCTGTCGCGATCGGCGCCGGTGTAGGGCACCAGCGAAAGCCCATCCTCGCTCGGCACAAGTACGTCGGAGCCGATGGCCTGGAGCAGCGGTCGTATCCTCTGGCTGCCATCGTAGAAGAACTTGAGTGCGGCTATGCAGGCGCCGCCAACGGTCCCGTGTCCAGTGGGATAGCAGGGATGGGTTGGAGAACCTTCTGGGAAGGGTTGCGGCAGCAAGTAGCTGCCATACGTCGAGAAAATGATGGGCAAGGCGGCGGAGTTGAGAACGTCTGGGTGCAGCGCCGCTGCCGCCTGCGGCATCGGGTTCTGGTTGGTAAGGCGGGCCTGCATCAAGGCGCCGTACTCTTCCGGGCGCAAGCGCAGATTCACAATAAACTTATGGAACCAGGAAGCCTTAAGTGCCCGAGTGGCCATTTCCGCGAGGGTACCAGCGGCGTCGGGCCCGCCCAGTGTGCCGAATCCCTTCTCGGTACGCGAGCCAATATATGGATTGCCAGGGTTGAAGGGTGCACTAAGGCCGGCCAGGACCAGGAAGGCGGTGAAGTATGCCTGATACAGCACGTCCACATGGGTATAAGCAGCCAGATCCCGACCCATGCGCATGTAGCGATCGATGGGGTCAAACGAAAGGTGGAAATTCGGCCTGCCGCCATTCTGGATGTGCTGGTACTCGGTGGGATCGGTCATGAATTCCGCCCCACCGGAGCCCGCAGAGTTGAACCTTTGCATCTGCTGCGTCATCGGCTGGCAACCATAAGAGCAAGGCTGGATCATGAACTGCGACAGGTAAGGCCCCTGGACCGGGCCGTCGCCGGGAACAAACTGTCCGCGGAACAGGTTCGCCGGCGTGACCGGGTACGGGAACTGGCTGTTCTGGCTCCGGACGTACGACATGTTGTTCAGGTCGGCACAGGCTTGGGCCGCCAGAGAACTCGTCGGATAGTCGGAGAAACTCACATCGCGCAGCAGGCCACCCCAATAATGCTCAACCTCTTCGGCAGCGGTTTGAGCGCTGGCGACGCTGGGCGAGGGCGGGATGGCAAATGCGTGGGAGTCTCGTCCCTCCAGATCAAATGCCAGGCATCCCTGCGGGCCGTTCAGTTGAAACACCGGTCCACCACCGCCCGGGCTTCCAACCAGGATATTTTCGAAGTCGGCGAACCGGCCAGTCTGCAATGCGTGCAGGAGGCTCTGATAGGACGAACTGTTTGGGATACCGAGAGCGTCGTGCTCGAGGGCCTTGCTATGAAGAGCGCTGTAGTCGGTGAAGCGCTGCGCATCACCATTGTCCGGCATTCCGAGGAAGGGTCCCCGGTCCTGTCCTGCGGTGCTCTGGCGATAGTTGAAGCTGGCCGTTCCGCGTCCCGCCGGACCATAGGGTATAACCGAGGCCTCGGCCTCGCCGTGCTTCCCCTCAATCAGCGGTTCGAACGGAATGGCGGCTAAGGCCACCGCGGCAGCACCGCCGACGCCGACTTTGCCCATGAATGAGCGGCGGCTGCTATCGGTTGGTCCCTTGTTGACGTCACCCTTGCGATGCTTCTCTCCCTCGCCCGGAACGGAGTTGGTCCGTTCGCTATGCTCATGCGGATCCTTCATCGGGGTCGCCTCTCTTCGGTTGATAAGACCAAGCAGGCGAAGGGAGAACCCGACGAGGCGGGCCACCTCTCTCAGCACGACCCGCTTGAGGTGAACTCCGAAGCGCCTGCGAATCGATACTTCAACAACATCTGTGCCGGGATTTCCGTCTTGACTGCAACAACGCCACCATCGTAGTACCCATCTCACCTGCACGCGACGTTGCGAGCCCTGCGAAGCTTGTGTTACCTGACGAATGACTCAATCGAGCGAGACTACGCGAACAGGGAGGAAGACCAAAAAGTACAACGGCTCTTAGCGCCCGGGTTGCTCACGTAATCTTGAGAGTAACCGCTGACACTGTCAAGAAAAATGCGGGGCTAAGAGTGAACGAAGACCCAAGGTGCAGCTGCACGAGTCCCACTTTGGGATTGTCATCATTTCGCAATAGTTTTAGCTTCGGCACCCAGTGTTCGTTGATGATCGAACCAAACAATCCTAGCGTGCCGTGTGCACGGGGAAGGCAAAAGTGCAGTGCTGTGCGCAGGCTGAACTAGCGATTGTGGTTGCTCAGCAAAACCCGTCTAGCTCAGGAGCTGCGTGCTGATGGCTGAGCTGACGGTGCTCCTCTAGCTAGGCTTGCGTTGCACAATCTCTTCATCCCGAATGAAGAATTGGGCGGAGCACTTCTCGGAGCCGCAAATGACGGTCAGCAGGCCCGCGATCTGTTTGCGGGTGACGAGTCCGAGTTGCCCGCACGACGGGCACGACAGGACTGCCCAATAGGGATCTTCTTTTTCGCCGACCTCGCCGGCGTTTTCCAGCACAAAGATGGTTCCAGGCTCCATCTGTTCGGGGATCCACTCGTTCAGGACGCTCAGTTCTCCGATCATGTGCCCTCCTTGGGGACGCTCAAGAAGCCCTATGACGTCGCACGCCTGCATGACGAACGGAGCCGCTGCGCTTTCTTGCTCCGCGCACCTCGGCGCGAACCCGCTGGATGGTGTCGCTCAGGCACACCGATAACATCGGCTGCCGGGCGTTTTTCAGCAGATCAACCACCCCGCGGGCTGAATCTTCCAGGTAAATATGCCGGCCATCGGTCAGCAGGTGATACTCGGAGGCGGCAGTCACCGTCTCCACCAGCCGTTTGCCCAGCTCTTTCTGCAGGAAGCGGATCACCCGGCGGATCTTCTGCAGCGAGAAGCCGCGCTGCCGCAGGTCGCAGATGACCGCCACTTCGGCCAGATCGTCCAGCCCGTAGATGCGCTTGTGCCCCTCGCGGGCCGGAACCACGATGTGACGTTCGTCCCACCACTGAAGCTGGCGCGGGCTGATCCCCGTCAAGGCCACGACTTCCCTGGATGTGAACGTCTGTTGCATCGCAAATTACCCCAAAACAAATCCCACAAGAAATGTTTGAAACATCATAGTGCACATGCGTGCCTTGTCAAGGTGAATTGTTGCTGAAGGAGGTAACTCGAGATGAACGTAAGGAAGAATTTGCAGGACCGGTTCCGACGGACAGGCGGTGTGCCCGGAAGGACAGCGGAGCTATCATGGACGTCGGGAGGCATCATGACCTTAAGTGCCCAGCCGCTCACCCGTCGTGATCTCATAACTGGTGTCGCTACCATTGCGACCGCAACCCTGATCACCCCCAGCCTTCTTGGGGCTTCCCCAGAAGCAAAAGAGCCGGAGGTGACTGCCACCGAGGACCTGATGCGCGAGCACGGAGTCCTTCGCCGAGCGCTGCTCGTGTACACGGAGAGCATTCCCAAAATACGGGACAATTCCTCCGCGCTGGATGCCGGCGCGCTCTACCGAACCGGGGTTCTGTTCCGAGACTTCGGTGAAAACTACCACGAGAAGATGCTGGAAGAGCAACACATCTTTCCCGTGGTGCACAAAGGCGGTGGGGAGGCAGCGAAGCTCACTGAGGTCCTGCTGGCGCAACACGAGCGCGGCCGGGAGATCACCAGCTATCTGCTTGCTGTCACCAGGAGCGGACGCATCGCCACCGCGAATGCCGAGCCACTGGCACGGTCCCTGGAGGCTTTCGTCCTGATGTATCGAAACCACGCCGCGCGCGAAGACACCGTGGTATTTCCGGCATGGAAGAAACACTTCACCAACAAGCAACTGGACGAACTCTCCGACCAATTCGAGGACATCGAGCATAAGATGTTCGGTAAAGACGGCTTCGACGATGCAGTCGAAAAGATTAGCGCCATCGAGACGACGTTGGGCTTCGCGGACCTGAGCCAGTTCACCGCCCCGCCGCCGCCGGCGGTTAAAGGCTAGCCGAAATTATCTTTGAAGGGGCACGGCTTGAGCCGTGTGGCAGGCGGCTGTCATTATGTCGGCCTTAGCCACGGGGGCTTCGGCTTTGAAGCGGAGTGTGAGCACCCTCAGGGGCTGAAGCCCATTCTCCTCCCCATCTGACGGCACGGCTGAAGCCGTGCCCCTTCAAAACCGAGAGGTCTTCATGACTAACCCAGGCGACGGACCCAGGCCCGGTCCAAACTGGACCACCCGCACCGCAAAAGCGGTGCTGCTCGTCCGCATTCTTGTGGGGTGGGTGTTCGTCTCCGAGGGCATCCAGAAATTTCTCTTCCCTGCTCAGCTAGGCGTGGGACGTTTCGAGAAGATCGGAATTCCCTTTCCGAACTTCATGGCGCACTTTGTGGGGTCGGTAGAAATTCTTTGCGGGACGCTGCTATTGCTGGGCTTGTTTACGCGGCTGGCGGCAATCCCGCTCCTGGTAGTCATCCTGGTGGCCATCGCCTCCACGAAAATTCCGATGATCGCCAAGGCTGGCATGTGGAGCATGCTGCATGAGGTGCGTACCGACTTCAGCATGCTCCTGGGTTTGGCGTTCCTCCTGATCACAGGAGCAGGAACCCTCGCGCTCGATGCAGCGATTCGCCGCTGACAATTGGGGGACCGTTCCAGCCCGGCGCGTAGCTCTCGTTATTGCGCACCCGAGTTCTGTGTCACGAAACGCCGGAAGAAGCTGTTGCTCTTCCATTGCGGACGCTGCGGATCGTTGGCCACCTTGATGGCCAATCCCTGCACGATGTCCTCAAACTTCCCCGCAGCGGCAAGGTCGACCGGTTGGTCCAAGTCGTCGGACGGCGCATGATATCTCTCCGTCAGCCACTTCTTCTCGGTGACCGCCTCCGGAGATCCCGGGGTGAAACCCACCTTCATGGCAACCGAGGGAATTCCCTGCCGAATGAAACTGTATTGATCGCTGCGGATGAACGAATTGCGTAGCGGTTCGGGATCAGGCTGCACTTGCACGCCTTGCTGCTCGGCAACCTGGCGCACCATGTCGCCAAGGTCGGACTCATCCAGCCCGTAGACGGTCAGCACCTTGAGGGGGAAGATCGGCAGGAACATGTCGGTGTTGATGTCGGCGACTATGGAACTCTTCGGCACGGTCGGATGCGTGGCGAAGTACCTGGAGCCGAGCAGACCTTTCTCTTCCGCTGTGACCCACACGAAGAGGACGGAGCGCTTGAGGCTGGCGTGCGAACGATGCAGGGAGTTTGCGATATCAAGCACCAGCCCTGATCCGGAGCCGTTGTCCATGGCGCCGTTGTAGATGCGATCGCCGTTGATCGGTTCGCCGATGCCGAGGTGGTCCATATGCGCCGACAACACGACGTATTCGTCCCTCAGCTTAGGATCGGTGCCAGGGAGCCTGGCGATGATATTGTCCGACTCTAATTGCTTCTTGATGACCTTGGCTTTCGCATGAACGCTCGCCGTGAGTGGAAAGGTCGGCAGAGGCTTCCGGTCTTTGGCGAGATCGGCGATCTCCTGGAAGCTGTGGCCGGATCCCTCGAATAGCTTCTCCGCGTCCGCGGGATTGAAGACGACCAGCAGCTTGACGCCTCGAGAGTCGTCCAGGCTGGAATCGGCCAGCGCCATGCTCGGACGAGTGCGGGCCAGCTTCATGCGTCCCCATGGAATGTCCATCGAAGCCGGGTTGGGGATCGAAATCCAGCCGACTGCCCCCGCATCACGCAGAGCCTTGGATCGCTCGGCGGCCGACTGATAATGAGACGCCAAGGCCGAAGGCATGTCCGCCGGCGAACCCGAGATCAGCACGACCACCTTGCCCTTCACATCCAGGCCCGTGAAATCGTCGTAGTTCTTCTCCGGAACGCGCAGGCCATACCCGACAAAGACCAGCGGTGCTTCCACCTGTGGCGCCAGGTCGACGCGGGTGCTGAACATGGCGTCCTCACCCAGCACCAGCGGCTCTTCTTTACCGTTGCGTACCAGCGCGAGACTGGAGCCGGCTTCATCAATCTGACGGCTCACGAATTTCACCGGCTGATAGAAACCCTTGCTGCCCGCCGGTTCCAGGCCGTCGGCCTTGAGCTGGTCAACAATGTAGGCTGCAGCTTTGCGCAGACCTTCGCTGCCGGTCTCCCGACCCTCCATCTGGTCGGAGGCGAGGACCTTCACATAGCCCCACCAGCTGTTGCCGTCGAAGTTGGGACGTAGTTGTGGCAGGAGGGTTTTGGGCAGCGAGCACAGTGGTGAGCAATACGATGAGGAGGAGACGCTTGGTCATGGGTTTCCTTTGAGGGGAGAGTGCGCAGTCATTGTCGCCGATTGTGGTGGTGAGGTTCAAATGACGCCGCGATTGCGATACGCTTTCCGCCGATGGTACACTTTGCACACCTACCGGACTGAGCGGGGTTAGTTCAGCGGTAGAACGCGAGCTTCCCAAGCTCGATGTCACGGGTTCGATCCCCGTACCCCGCTCCAATTCTCAGCTTATTTCGACAGAGCTGCGACCTTTTCTCTTGCCAGCGGCCGAGCAAACGCGTTCGTCGGACTGTGCGTGTTGATGGTCAGGACCTTGCGGTAATAGTCCAGCGCCTGCGCCTTGTCGCCTGATTTTTCGTACGCCTGCGCCAGCAAGCTAAGGACGAACGGGTCCTTCTGATCGGCCTTCTGCAATTCCGCAATCGCCGTCTTGTAGTCGCCGAGGTAGAAGGCGACATAACCGCTCAGGTAAGGATAGAACCGCATCTGGTCAGGATTTGTGCCCTTGTCGAGCACCGCTTTGGCTGCAGCCAGATGCTGCTTCGCTTCGTCGCCCCTTCCCTGCCGCACGCGAATGCGCGCCTGCGCACTCTCCCATCGAAATTCCCACAGATCTTTATCCGCCGGTTTCAGGTCGGGCTGGCGCAGCGCGGTGAGGTGTCCGCTCTGGTACCACTGGAAGGCGTTGTCCATGTCGCCCGATTCCAGATAGATCCTGGCGAGTTCATCGGCAGTGCCCGCCGCATCCGCGAACTGCTTCGCGGAAAATTGCAGATCGAAGGCCTGCTGCTCGTATTTGCGCGCCTGATCTGTGTTGCGTTCGAAGGCGTAGGAAACCGCCATGGTCCTCAGCGCCTGAATCTTCGAGGCAGGCGGAGCCTCTTCGATGGCTTTGGTCAGATGCTGGCGCGCCTGCTCATACTTGCCCTCTAAGTCCAACGCCATTCCCGCCGCCAGGTCTGCCTGGAAGAGGTTAGGGGAAAGTTGCAGGGCGCGATCGTAGAGCGCCAGGGCCTCATCCTGCTTGCCCTCGCTGTTCAGCTTTTGGCCCTGCTTGACCAGTTCGATGGCGTCGTCCGTCTTGCCGGTCGCAGGACTTGCCTGAGGTTGCGCACAAAGAAAGGCGCTCGAAAGCAAGAATGCCGCTACTGAGTAACAGAGGAAGAGGATTCTGAGCTTCATAGACGCGCCATTATTGCACAATTTGCCGGCACCGCGATGAAGGTATGCGCAGCTCTCGCCCGGGTTACCTTGAACCCGCTTTATCGGATCGGTGGCTGCGTGACATTCACCAGCACCGGAACCTGGATGGTGCCGCCATCGCCGCTCAACGTAATCGAGCCCATCGCTTTTCCAGTTCCCGCTAGCGTCAGCCTCACGTTGAGCGTACATCCCCGTCCCGGCGGAATCGGCCCGCCCGAGCAATTGCCCATCACAGCGAAGAACCTCCCGCCATTGACCGCAGGCGGATTCAGGCGCATGGGGCCATTCCCGCGATTGGTGATCTGCAACGGAACCATATTGCGAACATTCCCCAGGTAGCCACTGAACTCGATGCTGCGCGGTTCCACCGCGAGCTGTCCAGTCGCCGGAGGCGGGGGTGGAGGAGCGCTTGCCCGACCGAACAGAGCAACCTGCTGAGGGCTGTCGGCAGCGTCATCCGCCAATTGGAAGGTGGCAACCGGTGACGCCTTGGGTACAAAGCGCCACATGATTCCGATCTGGCAGGACGCTCCCGGCGCCAACTGCATGCCTCTGTCGCAGGGTCGTTGCGTTCCGGCCGTCGTCACAATGAACTGGTTTGGAGCACTGGTGCCAAAGTTCTGGATCTGTGCCGGAACCCTCCCAGTGTTGCTCACGGTGATGACGCTCGGCGTCCCCGAAACCAACTCGAGCCGCGGCGGAGAGAGGCTGACGCTGGGACGCTCGGCCGGCTGGATGGAAGCCGTTACCGGAACTGTTGCCTGCCCGCCGTCGCTGGTAAGCTCGATCGAGCCCGCCGCATTGCCACCCGCCCAACCAGCCGCGCTGAAGGTCCGGAAGCCCTCCGACTGAGGGCTCGCCAACTGCACTATAAGTGCGCACGCCCTTCCCGGAGGAATCGGCGCGCTCGAGCAATCGCCTTGCAAGCTGAAGAACGTCGGCTTTTGGTTGATCCTGGGCGCGGAGACATGCAGGGGCAGTCCGCCGCGATTGCTGATCGTGATCTGAGCCTGCCCGTTGATACGGCCGGCCGTTCCTCGGAAGTCGATTCGTTGCGGATCCACCTGCATCAGCGGTGGGGGGAGGGTGGCGGGAGTTGGGCAAAGAGACTTACCTGTTGTGGGCTGTCGGCGGCGTCATCCGATATTGCAAACGTCCCGCTCTCTACTGCGCCCGGAAGCAGCCGAAGGACAATTCCCACCTGGCATGAATCCCCTGGGGCAAGCTGCATGCCTCTGATGCAGGCAGTCTGCGTGCCCGCTTTAGTTATGACGAACTCCTGCTGAACGCTGGTTCCAAAGTCCTGGATGTTCAACGGCCCATTCCCAGTATTCGTGACCGTGATGACATTGGCCTTCCCCGGCCCCACTTCGAGCCGTGGCGGGTCCAGTCGGACAAACGGGCGGGTGACTTGAGTCAGTGATGCCGACACTGGCACCGTTACTTGCCCACCGTTGCTGCGGAGATCAATGGACCCCGCTGCCTCACCGGCACCTTTAAGCGTCAATTGGACGGTAAGAGCACATCCCCCGCCGGGCTGAATCGGCGCGCTCGAGCAATCGCCGCGCAGCGCGAAGAATTGTCTTCCCTGGTTGACCCGGGGCGACTCGACACTTAGCGGGAGCCCGCCCAGGTTTCTGATTGTGAGTGAGGCCTGACGATTGACATCGTCTACTCTTCCTCTGAAGTCAATCCGCTGCGGATCGACTCGAAGCTGGGCAGGAGGTGGCGGGGGTGCGCCTTTGGCGAAGAGAGAGACGCGTTGGGGGCTATTGGCGGCATCGGCTGCTATTTCAAAGCTGGCAGTTTGGGCGGCCGTTGGCACCGATTGCAACAAGATGCTCACCTCGCAACTGCTCGCGGGAGTGAGTTGCATACCGGGAGAACACGGAGTTTGCGCCCCACGCTCGGACAATGCGAAGAGGTCGGGGACGCTGGTCGCGAAGCTCTTGATGCGCACCGGCACGTTGCCGGAGTTGCTGACGGTAATAATGTTGGTCGTTCCCGGCCTCACCTCCAGGCGCGATGGAGACACACTGATGCTGGAAACCGCAGGCGTGGTGATATTGGCCGAAACCGACACCACAGCCTGCCCACCATCGCTGCTGATTTCAATGGAGCCACTTGGCGACCCTGGCGTGGTAAGCGTCGACCGCACCGTCAAGGTGCATCCCTGGCCCGGTGGAATCGGATTCTGCGAGCAATCGCCGAGCACCGTGAAGAATTGTCCGGACTGGTTGGGCCGGACCGAAGAAACCTGCAGGGCCGCATCTCCTGCATTCCTGATTTCAAGCGGAACTGAAGGAGCGGGTCCGGCAGTTGTCCCCGCCAGCGTGATCTGCTGGGGATTAACCACGATCCTGCCCGCCGCAGGCGGCTTGCTCTGCTCTGCGCTCTGCAAGGGGATTCGGAGAACCTGGCTCTGGTCGTACGTAACGACAAGATTTCCTGAGCCACCTTGTTGGGCGGATGGTGTGTAGGTCACGGTCTCATGGCAGCTCTCGCCCGGTTGCAGAGTTCTGCCCGCGCAAGCCTTGTTCGTTGTGAACTCAGCGCTACCTTCGACATCGACCGTCGAAATAGCCAGGACAGCAGATCCAGGGTTGGTGAACACGACATCCGTGGTCGCCGGCTGATTGGTGGTGTGCGCAAAATCAACCGGCATGGGGTCGGCGCGCAGCTCCGCGACTGCGGGCGGCTTACCTTCACCCAGCAGTACGACTTCCTGAGCGGGTGCACCTGTAGCATCGCTGGCGAGCGTGAGTTGCGCGATCCTTTCGCCGGCGGTGCTAGGGACTACATGAACTTCAAAGGAACATGATTGACCGGGATCGATCGATTTGTTGGTGCAGCCTTCGCCATAGTAGAAATCGGCAGCCGCAATCCCACTGAGCTTGGGGCCATCGATTCGAACCGCGGTGCTTCCGGTGTTTCGGACTGTGATCGTCTTCGTCTCGCTGGACGATCCGACAAATACAGGCGGAAACGTGACTTGCGCTGGTTCGACGGCGATCTGAGGGCCACTGGCGGGGTGATAGGTAAACAGGACCAAGGCCGCGAGAAGCACGACGAGAGTCACCAGTGCTCGTGATTTAGGGGCCTGTGAGGAGGAACGTTTGCGGCGCTCTCCTCGAAACTCTACGACAATTTCTCGCATGGCAAAGTCCCGCCCGGATGCAGGCCTGTCCCTGAAGAACAGGAGGTGGGGTCAATGTCCCGCTGATGTCCCGCTTACGTTGGGAAGCCGCCTCGGTGCACCTTCGGCGTCGTACAGCGTCAATGTACCGCGAACCTCGATGGGAGGGTCAGGCTCGACTTTGGGTGTAGAACCGCGGTCTTTGCTCAAAATGCTGGACAGGCGATCGGCTCCGCCGACCAGAACGACAAATGTGATGAGCCGGTCCACCCATGCGTCGATCCCAGCGGACTGGCCTTGTTCAGGCAGAATGCCCAAACCTGCCAATATTCTGACTTTGGTCGTCATCGCCAGGATGAGAATTGCCAGGATCGATGCCACAACGAAGTAGAAGATCTTCTGGTTCCAAGCCGCAGCGGCGTTCAATTCCCCCGTCGCCGACTTGGGACGCCAGAAAAGAAAGGTAATGCCACTCGCGGTACGATCGATTGCAAATGCTGCCAGGAGCAAGAGCGTGCCCACGGTGACGGCATCGTGGTTCATAAGGACCTCCTGAGAATGTCGCCCAATTCGGAGAAGCAGCGGAACAGTATGCGCACTTTGCTCCAGTTGCGGGCGTTTGTCAATGACGGTTGGTGAACAGCCGCACGCTGTGTCGCATGCTGAGGAGACATGGTGGGACTGGGAAGATCGGCGGACCGCTAGTCAATTCTGCGCGACACGCCTGTCTTAAACGCCGCCGCTCGCATGGGAGATCACTGCGGTGCTTGAAGCCGCTATTCAGTAGCGCGGATCATTGATCCATCTCACCGCGCGCCGCCATCTTTTCCCGCTTCTGCTCTATGGCCTGCTGCGGGTCGCGGCCGGTGATCTCGTGATACCAGGCAGGATGATGCGTCCAGGCCCAACCTTCGCTCACCGTTCCGCGCGTCATCGCCTGAATGGTTCCGGGCTCGCCGAAGGTGCTGAGATAGATGTGGAAGAAAATCCCAAACAGCATGATGAGCGCCGAGATGTCGTGAATCACATACGAGATGGCGACCAGGACGCGGCCGAAGATCTCCGGCAACCACATGATGAGGCCGGTAATCAGGTAGGCGATGCAGCCGCACGACTATCTCCCAGAACTGCATCTTCTGTCCGGCATTGAAGAAGCCGGTCTCAGGGGATTCAGCCGAGTCGCTACGGGTGACGTACTGCTTAATGTGCTTCATCCAGCGTGAATCCGCCGGAGTCCAGGTCATCACCTGCCACCAATTCACCGCCTGCAGGGCAAAGAAGAACACAAAGCCCAGGCCGAACCAGGGGTGCAGGAAACGCGTCATCGCGCCTCCGCCAAACAGCGGCGTGAAGAAGCGGAAGATCCACGGCAGATAAATCCCGAAGCCCGACAGCAGGGCGAGGAAGAAGAAGATGCCGACCATCCAGTGAAGAAAGCGCGTGTACACCGGATGACGCAACAATTCACCCGCATAGACAACGGTGCGCCCGAGACGGTCGATGGCATTGGGGCGATGTACGAAGCGATTGGCCGAAGAGGTCGCCATCTAGTTCTCCTTTCCCGCGGGAGGCTGAGGCGGGTCAATTCGCACGACCGGAGGAGTGGGCTGTGTGCGCCGTGGACCTTCGAAGACGTAATGCATCACCACCCCTACGAAGCCCAGCATGGCGCCAAACAGTCCAATCGGCTTGAAGATGTCCTTCCAAATCGTGAAACTGAGCGGAATGCGCGGCTTCGCCGGCAGATTGCCGTAGCGTTCAGGCTTGGTGATGTCGTGCAGCACGTAGATGACGTGCGTGCCGCCGATCGTGTCCGGGTCGTAGACACCGGCATTCTTGAATCCTGACACATCGCGCAACTGTTTGGCCCGGTTTTCAGCCAGAACTTCATGTCGTCCTTGGTACCGAAATGCAGACATCCGGTCGGGCAGGACTTGATGCAAGCCGGCTCCAAGCCTGCTCCCACTCTGTCAGAGCAGAGCGTGCACTTGTAAACTTTTTTCGTCTTGGGGTTGAACTTCGGAATGTTGAATGGGCAGCCCGAGACACAGAACTGACAGCCAATACAGTTTTCCTGCTGGAAATCGACGATGCCGTTGGAGTACTGCACGATAGCGCCATCGGCCGGGCACGCCCGCAAACATCCGGGATCCTCGCAGTGCATGCACTGGTGTTTGCGCATGAGCCAGGCGAAGCTGCCATCGTCGTGCTGGTCCTCGTTGAACTTGATGAGGTTCCAGTAATTCCAGTCGGTGTCGGGCATCGTCTGGTAGGTGTTGTCGAAGTACGTCGTCTGGAACGGCATGTCGTTCCATTCCACGCAGGCGACTTCGCAGGCCTTGCAGCCGATGCAGGTGGTGGTGTCGATCAGCTTGCACACCTTGTCCTGCCGTTGCGTGCCCTCGCCGGCGACCGGCCCAGGATGCGCCGAGATTTGCTGGATTCGTAATGTTCCGCGATCACCCATCTCGTGCCTCCTCTACACTTTCTCCAGCTTCACCAGGAATCCCTTGAATTCCGGCGTGTAGGCATTCGGATCGATCACCGTTGGGGTCAGCAAGTTCGCCGGGATCTTGGAAGTCCTGCCCTCGTCTTCAGAAATTCCCAGGAAGCCCCAGTGGATCGGCATTCCGATCTGGTACGTCTTCTTGCCGTCCACCATCATGGGCTTGATGCGCTTGGTCACCATGGCTTTGGCAATGTAATCGCTGCGCGCGCTGGTCACCTTCACTTTCTCGCCTCCCCTGATGCCCATCTGGTCGGCCAGTTCGGCGGGGATTTCCACGAACGGCTCCGGCACCAGCTGCACATTCATGGGATTGTTCTTCGTCCAGTAGTGATAGTGCTCGGTGAGGCGGTAGGTGGTGCAGACGATGTTGTAGCCTTCCTTCACGGTCCCGTACTTGTCCATCGGCGTCTTGAACTTCTTCACCACCGGATTGTTGGACTGGTTGGGGTGCAGAGGATTGTCGATCGGGCTCTCGATGGGCTCGTAGAACTCGGGGAACGGACCGTCCGCCATCGCGCCCAGCGGCACGAAGATGCGCCCCACGCCTTCTGGATTCATGATGAACGGGCCCATGTGTTCTTCCGGCTTGGAATCGGGCTTGAAGTCGGGAACGTCATTGCCCACCCACTTCTGGGCGGTCTCGTTCCACCAGACCTGCTTGCGGGACGGATCCCAAGGCTTGCCGGCCAGATCGCAGGAGGCGCGGTTGTACAGCACACGCCGATTGGCTGGCCACGACCACGCCCAGTTCGGATAGATTCCCTGACCCGAGGGGTCTTCGGTGCCGCGCCGCTGGAGCATCGGGCCGGCCTCGGTCCACGAGCCGCAATACAGCCAGTTGCCGCACATGGTGGTGCCGTCGTCGTGCAGCATGGCAAAGCCCTGGAAGTTGCTGTCCGGCCTTTAGCGACGACGCCGGTCTTCTCGTCGCTGATGTCGGCCAGCGCCTTGCCGTTGATTTCCTTCGCGATCTCCGACAGCGAGGGATGTGCCGGGCAGAGTGTAAGTCCACGAGGCTTTCAGAATCGGATCGGGGAACTTGCCGCCCTCTTTCTGATACAGCTCGCGGACCTTCAAGGAAAATCTGCGCCAGAATGTCCTGGTCGAGGCGGCAATCTCCCGGCGGCGGCAGCGCTACGTGCTTCCATTGCAGCCAGCGCGCCGAGTTGACGAAGGTCCCGTCCTTTTCGGCGAACCCGGCTCCCGGCAGCCGATAGACCGTGGTGTTGATCTTCTTCATCTCATCGGCGGAAATCCCCGGCGCCATCCAGAAGGCTGCTGGTCTCGTCGGGATAAATCTCGCACACCACCAGGAAATCGGCTTTCTTCAGGGCAGTCAATGTTCTTCTGCGAATCCGGCCCGATCATCACGCCGTTCATGCCGAAGGCAAAGAAGCCCTTGACCTTGCCGTTGTACATGTCGTTCCAGATATTGACCCAGGAATAGTTGCGGTCGACTTTCGGCAGATACTTGAAACGCGAAATCGTTGTCCTTGGTTGCGGCATTGCCGTACATGGCCTTCAGGAACGACACCATGAACTTTGGCGTGTTCGACCAGTAGTTGAAGGACTCCCATTCGTTCGGCTTCGCCGGCTTTGGGCGTAATGCGATCGAGATAGGTCTTCAGGTCCTTATCGGCAGGACTCGGCACCTTGAGATAGCCGGGCAGGATGTCGAAGATGCCCGCCATGTCGGTCGCACCCTGGATGTTGGAGTGTCCGCGCAACGCATTCACGCCACCGCCGGCGCGGCCGACATTGCCCATCAGCAACTGCAACATCGCCGCCGTGCGGATGATCTGCGTTCCGAAGCTGTGCTGCGTCCAGCCCACCGCGTAGATGATGGTGGCGACCTTCTTCATGTCGCCGTTCTTGCGGACGGAGGTGTACAGGTCGTAGGCCTTCAGAAGCTGATCTTGCGGGATGCCGGTGATCCGCTCCACCATCTCGGGCGTATAGCGCGAGTACTGCTGCTTCAACAGTTGATAGACGCAGCGCGGGTGTTGCAGTGACAGGTCGTAAGCGACATTCGGTGGCAGCGACGGTGGAGGCGGCGGAGTACCGCCGAGCGCCTTTCGCGGCAGCCGACACCGGCATCAACGCAGCCTTCGCTTCGTGGCCTGCCGCTGGAGTCTCTGCCGGCTGCCATCGGCACCGCTTTGCCGGTCTCGTTACCGCCTTCCTGGTAATTCCAGGTGGTCTTGTTGTAGGTCTTGGTGGTGTCATCGAAGCCCGAAAACAGCCCGTCCTCCGGGCAGCTTGAAGCCGTCCTTGATCAGGAAGGCCGCGTTGGTGTAGTTGACGAGATATTCCTTGGCCACGCGGTCGTGTGCGAGAGCGTAATTGATGAGGCCGCCGAGGAAGGCAATGTCGGTGCCGGCACGGATTTGCAGGAACAGATCGGCCTGCGATGGCGGTGCGCGTGAATCGCGGATCGACGCACGATGATCTTGGCGTTGCGGTTCCGCTTGGCCTCCACCACCCACTTGAAACCGCACGGATGGTTCTCGGCCGGATTGCCACCCATGATCAACATCATGTCGGTGTTCTTGATGTCGATCCAGCCGTTGGTCATCGCCCCGCGCCCGAAAGTTGGTCCCAAACTTGAGACCGTGGGGCCGTGTCAAACCCTGGCCTGGTTTTCCAGGCGGACGACTCCCATGCTCCGCATGGTTTTCACGACCAGGTAATTGAACTCATTGGTGTCGGTGCAACCGCCGGTGAAGGCGATCGATTCGCAGCGATTGACCGTGTCTGCCCTTTGGCGTCGGTCTCGATGAACGTCGCGTCGCGGGTCTTCTTGGTCCAGCGCGCGATTTCGTCGATCGCCTGGTTCCACGGAGATGTCGTCCCAACGATCGGAGCCGGGACGCCGCACCTGCGGCTTCAATATCCGCCGCTCGTTCTGAATGTCCTGCTGCAACGACGAGCCCTTGGGACACAGCGTGCCGCGATTGATCGGGTGATCGGGATCGCCTTCCACATGGATGACCTGGGGCGTGACGTTCTTTGCCTTGTCGCCGATGGTGTGGATGATGACGCCGCAACTCACCGAGCAATACGGGCAGGTGCTGCGCGTCTCGGTCGATCGTGAAATCTTCAGGCTCGCGGCCTGCGCCATCAGCGGCCGCGCATCGAAGCCGAAGACCGTAATCCCGACAGCGCCTGCTATGCCAGTCTTGAAGAATGCCCGTCTAGATACATCCATTACGCAGCCCTCCATGAAGAAAGACTCGAAGCCGTGAATTGGTGTAGGGAATGGAACGGAAGCGCTCGGAAAGCGCGGAGTCGAAGGAGCGAAAAAAGTGTGCGCAGTGTGGTCCACATCTTCACCAAGCCGTTCCGTTACGACAGGAACCGACAACGGGACCCAAACAATGCGAAAGAAGCGTATACCCGAAAACCCGCTGCCGGTCAAATGGATTCAGGTTTAAAAACGAGCACCGGCGAATTGAACCGGCAGGCTAAAAACCCATCAGGTTTGGGCTGATTTTGTTAAATCCGTGCTCGATCGCCCAGACGTCGAGGGGCGCTGTCGCAACCTCGTCCACCAGCGGAACGGCAAGGCCGTCCACCGTCATGTCCACCGATTTCAGGTAGTACTTACAGGTGTCGCAAGCCTCCACGCGCACCGCTGGGATGTCTTCCGCCGAGTAGCGTGGAAGTTTCTGATGGTCGTCCTCGCCGCAGATGGGACACAGAATCCGCCGAAACTCCCATTCCGTCATGCAAAACGAGCAGACGAGGAAGCGCTTTCCGCCGTCGCCCTCAGGACGGAGCACCGCGACCTGCGGCCTGCGCACCGCAAACCGGACAAACCGAGCGCGAGGAATCTAGCGGGTGGTGCAGTCACGTGCCAGCGGCAAGGCATTCCGCGTAAGGCTGGAACAAAACGCGAGCGAAGAAGGGATTCGAGTCTTGCTCGGTGCCGTCCGGCAGATTGCAGGAAATCTCGAAGCATCTGGCGCTGCTCTTCCGAGCGAGGACCGGCTGCAGTTTCCGCAGCTTCCTGGTGCGCCAGCTTTGATGGGCCCTTCTGCTGCACCAGAGACGAGCAAGCCCGGCAATTGCTGCACTGCAGATGTCCATGTCAAGCCGTTCGCGAAAAGGCATTTCGTCGCCGCTTGCAGGAAGAGACGGGCGAAGCATGGCGTCGCACAGCGTCTTCTGAAATTCGAGGATGTGGCCGATAGAAAGTCGAGAATCTCGGCGGCGCTGGGGTAGCGTTCGGCAAGATCGGCTGCCCGCTGGATGCGTTTCGTCCCAATCGATCTTTTTCATTCGCAGAAATGGCCCGACAAGAATTCTTCCCTTGCCGAACGAACCAAATATAACCCATGTTCGCGTCGGGCCTGATCCGATGATGCAGTCGCAACGTCCCTGACGGCCGCCCACGCTGAGCAAGCCGCTGAGAGAGCGGCGGAAAAAGCAGGTACAGTAGGATGATCGAGTGCAATCTGTTGCTAGATCCTCCTCCCGATCCAATGCTGTGCGGGAGAGTGGAAACGCCACTCAAAGGTAGGCACAACCATGAACGTCCGCGGCCTTCATACTCTGCTCCTGCCCTTCTTCTCGCGGCCCCTGTTTTCGCGCGAGACAAAACTGACGTGGTTGTCATGAAGAACGGCGATCACCTTACCGGCGAGGTCAAGGGACTCGACGCCGGCGTGCTCTACGTCAACATGGACTACATACTGGGCACCAGTTCGGTGCAATGGTCGAAAATAGACCACCTCGAGAGCAAGCAGTTGTTCCTGGTAAAGACGGAAGACGGCTCGGTGTACACCGGCACGCTCTCCACCGCGGAAACCGCCGGCGGCCGTCCGGTACAAATTGAGGTCGCAGAGACCCCGGAGCACAAAGTCACAATTGACCGGGCACAGATTGTCCAGATGGACGAGACTTCCGAAAGGTTCTGGCAGCGGTTCAACGGATCGATAAACTCCGGAATTACCTATTCCAAGGCGAATCAAGCAACCCAGTACAACCTAAGTTCCGATGTCGAATACCCGCGAGAACGCTGGTCCGCCGGGGCCAACCTGAACTCCACTCTGTCCTCCAGCACGGGCGCCAGTACCTCGACGCGAAACTCGCTCGGCCTGAATTATCTCCGCTTGTTGCGCTGGAACAATTGGTTCTACGCCGGTCTGGGTGACTTCCTGCAAAGCTCCGAGCAGAACATCAGGCTTCAGACCAATCTCGGCGCCGGCATCGGACGTTATTTGAAGAACACCAACCACGCCACGATCTCGCTGCTCGGTGGTATCGCCTGGCAGAATACCAACTATCGACCAATCCGCGGTGTCTCGCAAGGCTCGCAAAACGTTGCCGCCGCCATGGTCGGCAGCGAATGTCAAACTTTTCCGCTTCAACAAAACCAACCTCGACGTTACCGCTGTCGTTTTTCCAGCTCTGTCTCAACCAGGGCGTGTCTTACTTCAACATGAACGCCTCGTACTACGTCAAGATTTTCAGCAACCTCACGTGGAATGTCTCGTTCTACGGCAACTGGGACAATCAACCGCCGGCGCACTTTTCCGGCAGCGACTACGGCACCAGTTCGGGGCTTGGCTGGACATTTGGCAACCGGTAAGAGCGAGCGTGTCAAGCGCCGGTCAACACGGACCAGTTCCTGCTAGAGTGGATAATTGCGCGAAGCATTCCATGCGTGAAAAAAACAAACCTGCGGAAGTCTCTTCCGATCGGCGCCATTGCCGTAGGCGTTGTCGTCGTCGCTCTGTGCGCAGTGGGTTTTGGCGCTGGTCCAGCCGGAGTGCATGGACAGGAGGCGAAGACCGCGTCAGCCGCCACCTACGTCGGCCAGGAACGTTGCGCGCAATGCCATGCAGAGCAGGTGCAGGCGTGGCGTACGTCTCATCACGCCGAGGCGATGCAGGTCGCCAACGATTCCACCGTCCTGGGAAATTTCAACGACGCACACTTTGCGAAAGACGGTGTAACTTCCAGCTTCTTCAAGAAGGACGGCAAGTTCTACGTTCGCACCGACGGCCCCGACGGCAAGCCGCAGGACTTCGACCTTCGCTACACCTTCGGTGTCTATCCGCTGCAGCAGTACCTGGTTCCCTTTCCCAACGGTCGAATGCAGAGCTTTGTTGTGGCGTGGGATTCGCGGAGCAAGGAGCATGACGGCCAACGCTGGTTTCATCTTTATCCCGACCAGAAGATAACCCATGCTGATCCGCTCCACTGGACTGGGCGCAACCAGACCTGGAATTACATGTGCGCCGATTGCCACTCCACCAACCTGCGCAAGAATTACGATCTCGCCAAGGACAGCTACGCGACGACGTGGTCGGAGATCGATGTCTCCTGCGAATCCTGCCACGGACCGGGTTCGAACCATGTGGCCTGGGCGCAGTCACACAAGAAGGGCTCGTACAAATCGAGCGACGGCCCGAACGGCCTCACCGTTGACCTGAAGCCGGCGAGCGGAGCGTGGTCGGGCTCCGATCCGGACACGGGAACGATGCACTGGAAGGGCCAAGCTCGCGCTCGCACAACGAGATCAACACCTGTGCGCCATGCCATTCGCGCCGGCATCCGATCACCAGCGACTATCAGCCGGGCCAGCCGTTTCTCGATGCGTATGTGCCGAGCCTTCTGGAAGAAGGCGTCTATTACCCCGACGGTCAGATCCTGGAAGAAGACTACGAGTGGGGCTCGTTTATTCAGAGCAAGATGTATCACGAGGGCGTGACCTGCTCGGACTGCCACGATCCTCACAGCGCGAAGCTGCAGGACGGAGAACCTGAACGCCGTCTGCGGCAAGTGCCATTCGCCGGCGAAGTTCGGTAGCGAACAGCACCATCATCACAAGGCCGACAGCGTCGGGCGCGCTCTGCGTCAACTGCCACATGCCGACGAAGACCTACATGGTGGTCGATGTGCGGCGCGACCACAGCTTCCGCGTGCCGCGCCCCGATTTCTCGCGTCGCCTACGGGACGCCGAACGCCTGCAACCAGTGCCACAAGGACAAATCCAACGGTTGGGCTGCCGATACGGTCGTGAAGTGGTATGGCCCGAACCGCAGGCAGGAAGCGCACTTCGTCGAAGCCATCGATGCCGGACGTCGCGGCTTGCCGAACGCAGAGAAAGCGCTGACCGCGCTGATCACAGACTCCGACGAAGCCCGCAATTGCGCGCGCGACCGCGTTGAGCCTGCTGCCTGCAGTACCTCACTCCTTCTTCGCTTCCCGCCGTGCAAGCCGCGCTCGGCGATAGCGATGCGCTGGTGCGCAGCCAGGCCGTCCGCGCGCTGGATCCGCTTCCTCCGCAAGAACGGGTTCGCCTGGCTGCGCCACTACTCACCGATCCCATTCGTTCCGTGCGCATCGAGGCCGCGCGGCTGCTGGCCGGAACTCCGCCCGATCTTCTGCAAGACGCGCAGAAGGCGGCGCTCGAGCGGGCCGTCTCTGAGCTGATTGCCAGTGAGATGGTCTCTGCTGAACGTCCGGAGAATCACATGAACCTGGCGCTGCTGTATGTTCAGATGGGCCGCACCGGCGAAGCCGAAAGCGAGTTGCAGACCGCTCTGCGGCTCGATCCGAAGTTCGTTCCCGCCATGGTTAACCTCGCTGATCTCTACCGCGCAGCAGCAGCGTGATGATGAAGGCCAGCGATGGCTGGAAAAAGCGATTGCGATTGCGCCTGATGCAGCGGAGCCGATCCACGCTCTCGGCCTGCTGAAGGTCCGGCAGAAGCAGTATCCGGAAGCCTTGAGCCTGCTGGCCAAAGCAGCCAGCCCTCCAGCCGGACAACGCCCGCTACAGCTACGTCTACGCCGTGGCGCTCAATTCCACCGGACACGCTGACGGAGCGATCGCCGTGTTGCAGCAAGCCCACCAGAGACGTCCGGCCGACCGCCAAGTCCTGATGGGTTTGATCGCCTTCGAGCGCGACAAGGGAAACCTGCCGTCGGCAATTACTTACGCGCAGCAACTCGTCCAACTTGCTCCCGACGATCCGAACGCGAAGGCGATGCTGGCGCAGTTGCAGGGACAAGCGCACTGATTCGGTAGAGGCCTGAAGATCACATAATGTATCAGTTTGAAATCTACGTAGGACGATTTAGAGGTAGAGCGGGCCTTCAGGACCGGCGTTCGCACGTAATGAGAATCCGAGTGCCATTGGGCACTACCGAAATTCGCAAGTCGCAATTTCAGAACTGAGACACTACCAAAGATTGCCACCAGTTACGAGCCTCTGGATTCGTCGAGGAGATCCGGCAAACACCGAAAGTGATTTGACTACGCCGCCCAAGGTTCAGCCGCTGCTGGCGCTTTTTGCCAGTGTCCGCTTGTCTCACCGCGAGCGGCGGTTGCCGCGCATGCTCAAGCGGCGAATACGCAACGACCTAACATCGTCATGCTAATGGCCGACGACACCCGAGGAACCCGTTACCGTTGTTGGCGCCCGGCGAGATGCCGAAGGCCGTTCCTTCGGCCGATTAGGTGGTGGCTACCATCGAGGCAAGTGCGGCCAGTAGTCAAACCTCCAACCCGAAGGGCGGCTCGCAAGGGCCGCCCTGACCTGTGGCCCGCATGTCGGGGACAAAACGAGGGGCTTGTATAATCGCGGACGCGCTTGCTTAGGCGCGAACCGCCGAAGGAGCGGAATGCATGTTGGACTATCCACGCATTTTCTTTTTGTTCTCATTGCTTGTACTGTGGCTGGCGGCGCAGATCGGAGTTGTCTTGCGTCGGCGCCGGCCCTTACGGGACGACCAGCGTGAGGATTTCGGCGTGGTGCAGGCCGCCGCCCTGACGCTGCTCGGCCTCATAATCGGATTCAGTTTCTCAATGGCAATCGCCCGCTACGATCTGCGCAAGAATTACGAGGAGGCCGAGGCCAATGCGATTGGCACCGAATATGTCCGAACTGGCCTGTTGCCCCCAGCGGATGCGATGAAAGTGCGGTCGCAGCTTAGGAAGTATCTTGATCTGCGTATCTTGTTTTTCCGGACCCGCAACCAGTCTGAGCTTCGACAGATTAATACTGACACCGCCCAACTGCAGGCGGAAATGTGGTCTGCGGTGCAGGTTCCCGCCCTGGCGCAACCAACGCCAGTGATCGCACTCACCGTTGCGGGTATGAACGACGTGTTGAACTCGCAGGGATACACTCAGGCGGCGTGGTTGAACCGTATTCCGCCGTCGGCATGGGGTTTGATGATCAGCATCGCGTTTGCTGCAACCTGCTGGTTGGCTATGGTGCCCGTAGTGTTGGCTCAAAAGCCGGCTTGCTGTTTATTCTGCCGCTGGTCGTGTCCATAGCGTTTCTTCTAATATCGGACATTGACAGCCCGCGTGGCGGCTTCATTCATGTAGTTCCGCAGAATCTCATAAGCGTATACCAATCGTTGCCCAACTGATGACTTAAACCACAGGCTTCACGACGAGATTTCAAGAAGGGCTGATGCATAGCAATGACTCCGCAAAACCAAGCCTGAAACGAAAAGCTATCCACGAGTTTGTGGAGTTCGCCGGCATGTTTTTGTTTCTGGCATTTTTCCTGTGCGCTCTTGCCACCTACAGCATGCTCCTGCTGAGCGAATTTCACGTGAAGTACTTAAGCTATGCCTTTGCGCTGATCAACGCCCTGGTTATTGCGAAGGTCGTTCTCATCGGTGAATATGCGCACGTTGGCAAGAAGTACGAAGGCCGGCCCCTGGTTCTCTCCGCTATTTACAAGGCCTTGCTGTTCGGCCTGCTGGTGTTGGGTTTTCATGCTGCCGAAGAAGTGTTCAAGCACCTTTTACGTGGGCGGCCTCTAGCCAGCGCCTCTCACGCCATACGCATCGATGAACTGCTCGGCCGCAGTATTATCGTGTTTTGCATTTTGCTTCCTCTGTTTGTGTTCAGGGAGGCGCGGCGGGTGCTGGGCAAGAACGAATTCCACGCGCTATTTTTTCGCTCGAGAGACACTGAAAGATCGGAACCGCCTCCCTCCGCAGGTGAACCAGGTGGCGCTGATGCTTAATCTATGCTCTACGACGAACGATTGATGAGCACCGGTTGCGAATGGCCGGCCGTACTCTGTGTGGCGATATGCCTTACCTCGTCTTTTGTCATGGGTTTAAGCAAGAAGGATTCGCCTCCGGAAACAGAGCGTTCGGTGTAAAGGATGCAGTTGACTGAAGCAACGGAAGTCGTCGAGAGCGTGGGTTGTTGAGTAGCGCTGCCTCCGGCGGTGGGCGGCGCTACTTGCGCTACGGACCACGCGAAGAGGAAATGGGCCTGCCCCAGATGTTGGTACTAACTATTACGATCCCCCTATTGATAGCGAACGGTCTATGGGTCTGACTGTATCAGGATCCGATAGATCCAATTGAACAAACCATGTAACTCCGTGATATTACAGCGCATTTGCAGCCCGCCGAGCATTCCCGGCTCTCGGTCGCCATCATGGTTCGCATCACACTCAAGCGAACTTTCTCAGTGCCGATAGGTGAGATGGCCCTATTGATAGGGAGACAAAAGTTTGAGGTGCCATATAGAGGTGTTACTCACACCATTGGTGCGTCCGCCTTAGGTGGCGCAGTCAAATGGCACGGTTTGGGCTTGTGAATACAGGGAATGTCGTTTTAGACTTAGTCGCAGATAGAGACACTTCGTTTTCTGAAAGTTAGATCGACAAATTATGGCCGACCACTTCGGTTTGGGGATCTCGCGAGCCGAGGATCCACAAAACGCCTGCATTCGGGTCGTAGTGTTTGACGCCACCCGAATGGGGTGCGAACTTTTGTCACGTGCACTTGAAGCTTCCGAATATAATCTGCGTGTCGTTGAGACGGCGTTCAGCTCCGTTGAAGGTGAAGACCCCCGACTCGACGAAGTAGATGTTGCCGTCATCAGTTCGAGCTTGAGAGACGGACCACTCAGCGGCTTCACGCTGTTGAGACAAATGATCAAAGCCCATCCGACTCTGCGGTGCGTGATGTTGCTGGATCAGCACGAGCGCGGCCTGGTAATTGATGCGTTTCGCTTCGGAGCTGTTGGGGTGTGTGAGCGTGATCAGTCTTACGAGATGCTGTGCAAGTGCATCTACAGTGTTTACCGTGGACAAGTGTGGGCAAACAGCCAGCAGTTGCAGTACCTTCTAGAAGCTCTGTCAGCGGCAATCCCCAGCCGAATCACGGACGTAAAGGGCAAGATCCTGCTGACCAGGCGGGAAGAGGAAATCGTGACCCTGGTCGCCGATGGCCTGAAGAATCGCGAAATCGCTCAACACCTGCAGCTCAGCGAACACACGGTGAAGAACCACCTGTTTCGGATATTCGAAAGGCTGGGAATCTCGAGTCGCGCCGAGCTAATCCTCTACCTGGTTGGCCAAAAAGCCTGATCCAACCGGATTCCTTCTCCCTTTGGCTCCGCAGAAACAATTGTTCCTCATCATGAGAACAACTTCTCAATCAATATGAGATCAATGTCTGCCTGTGCGTCGGCGGAGTTTATGAGGAACCGGTTGGCTATTTACTCTCATAAGCAACGCGCCATTATGCCTATTGCCAAGCGCAGCCACAGTTCTTATAGTCGTTGACAATAAACAAGATTGAAAACTGGCTGCTTCGAGTTGGTAACTGTTGCGCCCCCTACCGTAATCAACTTCGAGTACTGCTGCTTTTTCGTTTTTCATCTTAGTCAGTAACCTACAGATCATTGCTTTTCCACAGTGGCTTGATGTAAGTCACCATCGCGAAGCGCTGCCTAAATGTTGGCTGCGCCGGTTCGGGGAGATCCATGAGCGTACTTGCTGAGTCTTTGCCAAGCTTGATACCAGCATCACAATTGAGTGATGCCTCTTCATGGTATGCCGTGTATACCTATCCTCGCCACGAGAAGGCGGTACAAGAGCAGCTCGACTGGAAGGGTGTCGAAGTATTCCTACCTACATTCACGAGCGAAAGGCACTGGAAGGACCGTAAGGTGTGTGTCGACCTGCCGCTTTTTCCGGGTTACGTCTTCACGCGAATCCATCCTGATGAACGAGTCAAAGTGTTATCCACTCCCAGTGTTGTTCGAATGCTTTCGTTCAATGGGGTACTGGCTCCCATCGCCGACTCGGAGATTAATGCCATCCGGCTGTGCCTTGAGCGTAACGCTGCGCTGGAGAAGCATCCATTTCTCAGTGTTGGAGAACGCGTCAGGGTGCTACAAGGAGCGTTCGAGGGGCTCGAGGGAGTGGTCGTGCGTCACAAGAATGGATGCAAGCTAGTGATCTCTGTCAATCTGATTCACCAATCCGTGGCTCTCGAAATCAGTGCTGATCTGCTGGAACCTCTTCGGCTCACAATGTGAGCTTTCTTAGACACTCAAAGAAACTGCGGGCCATCCCGCAATAACTACGCAAAGGTTGCCGCTCAGGCCGACCGATAGATGGCCCTGTCGTGCCCTCACACGAGTGTGAGGGTAGTTCGGCCTCCTAGGAGCGTGCTGGTGAAAAAATACATGATCGAAGAGCGTCCGTGCCGCAGCCAGGAGCAAAGCGAAGCAAGGGCTACAAAGCGCTACCCGATTGCTGCACAAGTCTCCTTCCAATGGAAGGGAGCTGACAGGACATGGCACCCAGGCGCGGGAGTGACTCGAGATATTAGCGCTTGCGGTGCGGCTATTCTTGCGCACGAAGTGCCGCCGGTCGGGGCCGAGATTGAGGTGATAGTGATATTGCCGCCCGTAAGGCAAGGCGCAACAGCGAAGGGGCGTCTGAGCGGCACGGGAACAGTAGTTAGGACGACAACGGCCGCCAGCTTTGCAGCGGCTGTTTCCTTCCATATCTTGAAGACCGGGTAACACATCAACTAGGCGATGGTCGCCCATGCTCCGTTGACCCTGAACCGCGAACCTCTCAAGGGAGCCAACCTCTGCTATTTCGCGTCGCAACACGGTACGCTAACATGAAACTTATTATCGCCTTCTCGATCCTTGCAATAGGCGCCGGCGCCGGCCCGTTTACTCTTGGACAGTCGGTCGCGGTGGCAGGGTCCCCATCCGTGGAATCCAGCAGTATTCGAAACCCGGCGCAGCCTGCCAAGAGCGTCATCGCTGATGACTATGTAATCGGCGCTGACGATACACTGGCGATAAACGTATGGAAAGAGCCGGATCTATGCCGGACTGTCCCAGTGCGACCAGACGGGAAGATCACATTGCCGCTGTTAGGTGATGTCCAGGCCAGCGGCAAGACGCCTCACAAGTTGCAGGGAGAGATTCAAGAGGGTCTGGCGGCCTTCGTCGCCTTCCCCGAGGTGACCGTCATCGTACAGGAGGTCAAGAGCCTGAAGTTCAATATCGTAGGCGAGGTAGTCAAACCCGGTTCCTATCCCCTGACCGAATCAACCACAGTACTGGATGCCATCGCTCTAGCCGGCGGGCTGGGCGAGTTCGCAAAACGTAACAGCATTTATGTACTACGCGTTCGCGCCGACGGCTCATCTGAGCGACTTCCCTTTCGGTACAAAGAGGTGTTGAAGGGGAGCAATCTGTCGCAAAATGTGCAGCTTAGGGCACACGATACAGTTGTGGTGCCGTAACATGAACCCAACAACCGTACTCCAGGCTGTGCTCTTCCTTTGCTTCCTTGCACCCTTGTATCTAGGTGCGCAGTCGGTAACAGGGGGGCTTGGCGCAGTGGGATTCCTTGGGTCGCCGCTGGATCAGTCATCGCGAACTCCAAACATGCTGTTCCTGGGAATGGCGACCTCAGCCAGCTATGACACGAATGCGGCGAACACGCAAAACAACGTGCCAAATTCTCAGTACACCCTGTATCCGCAATTGGGCCTTAGCATATCGCGGCCCCGTTGGACCTCTGTGGTCACTTACATGCCCGGCGTATCCTACAGCAGCTCCAACATACCGTCTTACAACGCCTTGTCGCAGATGTTTGGAGCAGCGTTTCAATACCGCGCCACCAAACGGCTCACACTTTCGCTCTTCAACAGTTTTGTGTCCAGCTCCAACCCTTTCGATAGCTTGCACGCCACCTCAGCGCTGCCCCAGTTTGGTACGTTGTCTACGCCGACCTCAGTTGCCTGGGATTACCTGCCCAAAACCAACGAGCAGGCGGCAGTGGATGCAACTTACGACTTAAGCGCCCGCACCAGGCTACAGGTCAGCGGTGCTTATAACTACCTGGATTATTCAGGTAGCTCCGTCGATAACCTACCGGGCAATGCGTTTCATCAGTCCAATTCCGGCCAATTTACATTAGGCGTGTTTCGCGCGAGCCGAGCTCACTTCTCGTCCGGCGTGCAATATATGGGTCAGCTGCTAGATGCGGGGCATGGCCAGGTTCGCACCGGCGCCCAATCTATAGGATACCTGGTCCAGTACTCGCCCAGACCAAGCCTTGAGTTATCGGCTATTGTTGGACCGCAGTACGTGGACGTCACCTATAACCTGCCGACCGGCGGTGGCACCTTAACGCAGCGCTTGAATGAACACAGCGCCGGGTGGTCGTGGATGGGCGGCGGCACTATTAGCTGGACCGGCAGGCATAGCGGCCTATCCGCCAGCCTCATTCGACAGCTCAGTCTTGGCAACCAATATCAGGGAACGGTACGCCAGACGCTAGCCAACCTTCAGGTGGAGCAACAGCTTTCCAGGCAAACGACCTTAAGTTCGTTTGTCGGTTACAACATTAACGAACCGCCTTTGGCCACGGGATCTCTAAACCGGCTGTCCAATAACTACTTGTCGGCGGGTACGGGGATCAGCAAGAAGTTCGGCGACAAATGGACGTTGAGCTTTACGTACTGGTATCTGCAGCAGGAGCGGTCTCTCAGGTCGGATAACGCATTTTACTCAGGAGATCATAACCGAGTGGCATTTTCACTATCTTATCTGATCGCGAAGCCAGTTAGGAGATAGCTTCATATGAGTAGAGCTGCCCAACCACCCGCTCAACTCGCCTTGAGTGACTACTGGATCAGGATACGGCGTAGCCGCTGGACAATTGCAGTTTGTCTTCTAATGGGATGGGCGATGGGGACAAGCGCCGGATGGTTTGTTCCGGCTAAGTACCGCTCCGAGACTGTAATCCTGATCGAACAGCAAAAGGTGCCCGAGCACTATGTTGAAGCTAACGTGCCCGCAGACCTTCAGCAGCGGCTGCAGAGCATGAGCCAGCAGATCCTCAGCCGGACGCGGTTACTGAAACTTATCGACGAGTTCCAACTATACCGCACCAATGGCTCTCATGTGGATCCGGATTCTGCTGTCGAACGGATGCGAAAGGACATCAGCGTGGAACTGATTAAGACCGAAGGAAGGCGGGACGAGCTGTCTTCTTTCAAGGTATCTTACTCTGCACCCACTGCCGCTCTGGCGAGGCAAGTGACTGGCGAGCTGACCTCCTTTTTTATTAGCGAAAACTTGCGGAATCGTGAGCAGCTCTCAGAAGACACCACCAGCTTCCTCGAGAGTCAATTGGACGAGGCGCGGAACAGCCTGTCCGCTCAGGAGCAAAAACTTCGCCAGTTTAGGACCCAGCACCTGGGAGAGCTTCCGGAGCAAATGCAAGGCAATCTGCAGATACTCGGCGGATTACAGGCCCAGCTCCAAGCTTCGACCGACGCCTTGAACCAAGCAGAGCAACAAAACCTTTACTTGCGGTCGCTGCTTGCTCAGTATCAAGCCACTCCTCTATCACATGGGAAGGAAGATGGTGCGGGAACGCCGGCCACCCCACTGACAGTGGATGAGCAACTGGAGAGTCTGAAGGCCCAACTTGCTGACTTAAGTGGTCGATATACTCCGCGCTATCCGGACATCGTCCGTCTAAAGGATCAGATCGCCCACCTGGAATCTCAGAAAGCAAAGCTGCTTGAAGGTGGGAAAGCCCCGAAAGTAGCGGAGAGCAGCCCTAACTTACGAGAGAGTTCGCCCTTGATCCAGATTACCGGTCAACTGTCAGCCAACGAGTTGGAGATTGCCAACCACAAGGCAAAGATCAAAAGGCTCGAGGATCAGATCGAACAGTATCAGGGGCGTCTGAATGCTGCGCCGGTGCGTGATCAGGAGTCCGCCTCCATTACTCGCGACTACGACCAATCGCGGTCTTACTATGACTCGTTGTTGGCCAAGAAGCTTCAGTCAGAAATGGCGACCAACCTGGAAAAACGGAGAGAAGGCGAGCAGTTCCGCATGATTGACCCGCCCAACTTGCCCGACAAGCCGTACTACCCCAACCGCCTGGGTTTCTCGCTCACAGGGCTTGCGATTGGCCTGGGCGTCGGATTGGTCATTGTGTTTCTGCGAGAGGTCGCAACGCCTCTCATTTATCGAGAGGCTGAGCTCAGTGAGTTCGCCCACTCGGGATTTACGCTCGGTATACCCCTACTCGCCACCGAATCCGACCTGAGAACACGGACACGAGTTAGGATTCTGGAGAGTGTTGCAGCCGGCACCATCAGCCTGGTGATGTTGGCGGTAACCTTTTTGGTCTACCGCAGACCCTAACGCTCATCTTCGTCAGTACCAGCAGCAGTCGAGCCACGCAGTCAAAGCCTTTTACTAAGATCGGAGTGCGATTAGAAGCATGTTGCAGCGTCTGCAAGCTCCACTGAACTCGAAGCCGGAACATGGTTCTCCCGACGTCCGCCCCTCAGAAGTGGCGCACCTCCTGCCGGATCTGCCTATGGAAGACGAAAGTCATAATAGCCAGCTGATGGGGGTTGATCGCTTTGCCATTTCTAGTTCTTCCGAGCTGCGCCTGGTTGCCATCAACGAACCTGCGGGAGTAGGCGCGGAGCGGCTGCGGACACTCGCATCGCGCCTGAAGCATGCTCAACAACAGTACGCGATCAAGAAACTGCTAGTCACGAGCGCCGTTCCGGGCGAGGGAAAGACCCTGATCAGTGCAAATCTCGCGATAACCCTGGCAATGCACCGGCAGAAGACGTTGATCATCGATGGAGATCTGCGCGGTGGGAGCTTGGGCTGGCTGTTCGAACGTCGAAAAGCACGCCGGTTTGGCAGATTGGTGGGAAGCGAAGGATTCGATCATGACGGCTCTTTGCCGGGCAGAGCAGCTTCCTCTCTGGGTCCTACCCGCCGGCAAATATCACGATGGGCCGCTCGGCATATTGCAATCGTCCGACTTTGTGGATCTGATGGCCCAACTCTATACTATGTTTGACTGGATAATCATCGATTCTCCGCCGCTGACACCGTTCGCGGACGCCGCTACGTTAGCAAACCTGGTGGACTCTGTTTTGCTGGTCACTCGGCAGGGAGTCACTCCTAAGAAGCTGCTACGCGAGGCACTAAAATCTATTGACGGGACTAGGATCATCGCAACCGTTCTAAACGAAGCTACGGTCAATGACCTGCAATATTATCATCGATACTATCAACAGGCATCACGTCACACTACGACTGGCCTTCCCCCCTCCGGGTCTCAGCTCTTGACCGTCAACAAGAAGAAGTAAATTCCCTAATCTACACGCGCACGTGAGTCGCAGCACTTCCCCTTTTGCCGTCCCGACCCATCGAACTTGCTGCAGTCCCTCTGAAGGTGCTGTAAACCACTGAAGGACCTTCTGAAGGCTCACGGTTACACAATCGAGAACCCACGAAGAAGAGTGGAGTGACCGAATGGCTACGCCAAAACCAGCACTATCGTCAAGGACAAAAAGCATCGCCTACAACCCTGCAACGCCGGTCGCGGCAGAGGCGCAGGCGCGGGTGGTCACTGAAGCAGAGTTCGTTCAGATGATTCGACTCGAGCGCAGGAGGAGTGAGCGGTCCGGGAAGCCGTTTGCGCTTATGCTCCTAGACAGCGAGGGCTTCCTCAAGGAAGCGGGCGGTAAACAATTTGGAGATATTGCGGCGGCGATTGCTGCCTGTACGCGCGAAACCGATGTCATTGGTTGGTATGAGGAGGGCGTGACGATGGGCCTGATCCTCACTGAGATCGGCCAGGCTGACCATCCGACCGTGACCGCCATTACCCAAAAGATATCTGCTGCTGTGCAGGCAGCTTTGAGTGCCGAAGAATTCCGCCATCTGGCGATTGTGGTTCGTGTCTTCCCTCATCGCCCGATGAAAGAGTGCGATGACGACGGTCAGTCGACTTTATACCCCGATCTTTCGGCACTCCACGCGCCGAAGCGGTACGGACGCGTTCTCAAGAGAGCCATGGATATCCTCGGCAGCCTGATGGCTCTCATCGCTCTGCTGCCGGTGCTTCTCGTCATTGCTCTCCTGGTGAAACTAACTTCGGACGGACCCATATTTTTCTGCCAGAAACGCTTGGGGCAATATGGCAGGACATTCCGTTTTCCAAAGTTCCGCTCCATGTACGTTGATAACGATCCTCGAATACACCAGGAGTACGTCGCAAAACTGATAACTGGGGGCGGAGATGTCAGGCAGGCGAACGGGACCTACAAATTGATGGACGACCCGAGGATTACACGCCTGGGACGGTTTCTGCGCAGGACCAGCTTGGATGAACTGCCGCAGTTCGTAAGTGTCCTGGTCGGGGACATGTCCCTCGTGGGACCACGCCCTCCACTCCCGTACGAATATGACCGGTATCTGCCTTGGCACAGGCGTCGTGTACTGGAGATCAAGCCGGGGCTGACGGGCTTGTGGCAGATCGAAGGACGCTCGCGGACCACCTTCGACGAGATGGTGCGGATGGACCTCAGGTACGCACGGATGTGGTCTCTTCGCCTGGATTGCAAGATCTTGCTGCAAACGCCAAGAGCTATGTTCTCCGGTCAAGGCGCCTGTTAAGTGTACGAACAACATAACTAAGCCTTCCTATTCAACATAACAAATAATCGACGGTGCCGGGCATTCAACGCAATCGTGCGGATTGCCTGGTGCGCAACCGCATCCGCTGGCGAACGATGTTGAGGCCATCGCCAGCATGTGTCGAGGGCACAAATCAATGATTAAGATCGGTGTTATCGGGTACGGATACTGGGGACCGAATATCGTCCGGAACTTTCATCGTGCCGGATCGCGTGTAGAAATCGTCTGCGACAAGAGTCCGGAAATGCTCCGCCGGGTACACGAGTCGTATCCCGACATCAAGACCACCAGCAACTGCTCGGATGTTGTCACGTCACCCGCGGTCGATGCGGTGGCCATTGTCACTCCGGTCTGGACGCACTACGAACTGGCCAAGAAGGCGCTCCTGAATGGCAAACACGTCTTTGTGGAGAAGCCCTTCACCTCCGAAGTCGCACAAGCTGATGAGTTGATTGAACTCGCCGAAAGTAAGGGTCTACAGATCATGGTGGACCATACGTTTCTGTTCACCGGTGCGGTAAGAAAAATCCGGCAATTCGTCGACGATGGCACGCTGGGTGAGCTCTATTACTACGACTCCACTCGAGTAAATCTCGGTCTCTTCCAGCACGACATCAATGTCCTGTGGGACCTGGCGCCTCATGATCTTTCGATCATGGATTACCTGATCGACGGCAAAGCGGAGGCGATTTCGGCAACGGGAGAGACTCACCTTAACGGGCACGAAGATGTTGCTTTCATGACCGTCTACTTCCCGAACAAGGTGATCGCACACATCAACGTAAACTGGCTGTCTCCCGTGAAGGTGCGGACGACGCTAATCGGCGGCGAGAAGAAAGATGCTGGTATGGAATGACCTGGAGGCAGACGCAAAAATCAAGGTCTACGACAAGGGAGTGGCGATCAACACCCGCGAAGGGCGTCTATGAATTGCTCGTCAGCTACCGTTCCGGGGATATGTGGGCGCCTCAGGTGGAACAGATCGAAGCCCTAAGAGCCGAAGCCGACCAGTTTATCGATTGCGTTTGCAAGGGCAAGAAGGCCATAAACGACGGCCATGCCGGACGGCGTGTCGTCCAGATGCTGCAGGCGGCCAGCGAGTCGGTCGGCAAGCGAGGAGAGGCGGTCCGCCTGTGAGCGACACAGCTCGCATAGCGCCCGACGTGAAATTGGGAAAAGATGTAAAGCTTTCCGGGTTCATCAATCTTTATGGTTGCGAGATCGGCGACGGCACGAAGGTCGGCCGCTTCGTAGAAGTTCAAAAGAACGCTGTGATTGGGCAGCGATGCAAGATTTCGAGCCACACGTTCGTCTGCGAAGGAGTCACCATCGAGGACAACGTGTTCATCGGACACGGTGTCACGTTTATCAATGACTCCTATCCGCGTGCTACCAACGCCGGGGGGAGCTGCAGACCGAGACGCGACTGGAAAGTAGAACGGACGGTCGTCAAGAAGGGCGCCTCGGTAGGTTCCGGATCGACAATCCTCGCCAATCTGACAATTGGTGAGAATGCAATTGTCGGGGCCGGCAGCGTGGTCACCCGCGACGTGCCCGCCAACAGCGTGGTAATGGGCAATCCTGCAACAGTGCGCAGATACATTGGCTCGGAACAAGAACCAGGGGAGACGGTGATCTCAAATGGACGGCGATAATATTGCATTTTTGGATCTCGTTACGCAGCATCAGGAAATAAACGAAGAGCTAGTGGCAGCATTTCAAAGCGTCGCTTCAGACGGCAGCCTTCGTCGGCGGACCAGCGGTGGAGCAAGTTCGAAGCAGAGTTCGCGTCGTTCTGTGAGACAAAACACTGCGTCGGCGTGAGCAGCGGAACCGACGCATTGAGATTCGCATTGATCGCGGCCGGCGTCAGGCCGGGCGACGCAGTCGTGACCGTTCGCACATACGTTTATTGCGACCACCGAGGCGATATCACAGGCCGGCGCTGTTCCGGAATTCGTCGACATCGACGAACGGACTTACAACATGGATCCCGAGAAGCTTCGGGAGTTTCTCGAGACCCAGTGTGTAGATGGACAGCGACTCGGGCAACCTTGTCACCCGCCGGGAACAGCGTCCTGTCACCGCGATTGTTCCGGTCCATCTCTACGGCCAGGTGGCAGACATGGATCCTATCCTCGATTTGGCGGAGCGGTTTGGACTGGTCGTAGTCGAAGACGCTTGCCAGGCGCACGGCGCGGAGTACTTCTCCAAGACGGAAGGCAGTTGGAAGAAGGCAGGATCAATGGGGCAAGCCGCCGCCTTTAGCTTCTACCCCGGGCAAGAACCTCGGCGCATGTGGTGAGGCAGGCGCCATCGTGACCAACAATGCCGGCATTGCCCGCGTGTGCGGCATGCTGCGCGATCATGGTCAAGCGCAAAAGTATTATCACGACATGGAAGGCTATAACGGTCGCCTCGACGCCATGCAGGCCGAGTTCCTGCGTGTAAAGCTGGGGCATGTGAACGAGTGGAACGCGAAACGGCGCGGCCATGCAAAGAGATATGCCGAGTTGTTTGCGGAAGCCAACGACGCGGTCATCGTGCCCTACGATGCTCCATACTCACGGTCCGTATATCACCTTTATGTGATACGCACGCACGACCGCGACGACGCTGAGAAGCCGTCTGGCTGCAGATGGTATTGGAACTGGAATTCACTATCCTGTTCCGCTTCACCTGCAAAAGGCCTATCAGCGATCGAGGATTCGCCGAGGGCAGCTTATCCGGTGACGGAGCGGGTTGCTGTCCGAGATCCTGTCGTTACCTATGTTTCCCAGCCTCTCGCCTGAACAGCAGGACAGAGTAGTCGAGAAAGTGCTGCAACATGTGGCGAGACCCGTGGCCAGCATGGCTCGGCACGCGGTTGCATCTTAGGCGTCAGCGCCCCGCCTTCTCCCTCACCGTCCGGTCAGCGGGCGATCAACTCAAGTTGAGGACCAGAGTCATCAGTCTGAACCTATCGACTCTCGGTCGCATGGTTTCTCTCTAATATCATGTGCGGAATCTCCGGATTTCTAAATCTCGATGGCTGTCCAGCCGACCGCTTCGTTCTGGAGCGAATGATTCGCACCCTGGATCATCGCGGCCCAGACGATATGGGCATTTTTGTCGATGGTGCTCTCGGCCTGGCCCATCGTCGCCTCAGCATCATTGACATCGGCGGTGGACACCAGCCGATGTGCTTCCGAAGATGGCTCGCTGTCGATAACCTTCAACGGCGAGATATTCAACTTCGTCGAGTTGCGTGATGAATTGGAACAGAAGGGTCACAGATTTCTAACGCGGTCGGACACCGAGGTCATTCTTCATCTCTATCAGCAATACGGTACCGACTGCGTTCGATACATGAATGGGCAGTGGGCGTTCGCCATATGGGACGCACCGCGGCGAAGGCTCTTTATTTCGCGCGATCGCCTGGGGGTGCGGCCGCTGTTTTACACCACGGCGGGACGGGCATTTATCTTTGGTTCCGAAATCAAAGCGCTACTTGCACATCCGCGAGTGAACGCCGAAATCGACCTCCAAGCCCTTGAGTCAGGTTTTTCAGTTCTGGTTTGCGATCCCGCCGAAGAGCGCGTTCAAGAACATCCAGCAGCTTCCGCCGGCACACTCACTGGTCATCGAAGATGGGCAGGTCAAAGTCGAGCGCTACTGGCAAATCGATTTCTCAAACTGCGATGAGGACGGCACTAGATTCTCCCGGCGCAGGAGGCGCGGTATGTCGACGACCTGTGCCATCTGCTGCTCGACTCGACGCGACTTCGACTCAGGGCCGATGTACCGGTAGGAGCCTACCTGAGCGGAGGGCTCGACTCCTCGATAACCACCGCTCTCGCCCAGCAGTATATGGGTTCCTCGTTGCGCACTTTCTCGATTGCCTTTGAAGAGCCGGAACTCGACGAAAGCCAGTATCAGCTCCAACTGGTTCGAGCCCTGGGAACGCAGCACGAAATGATTCGGTGCACCTCAAGCGACATTGCCGAGGTGTTTCCGGAAATGATGTGGCACATCGAGACGCCGGTCCTGCGAACCGCTCCGGCGCCGATGTTCCTGCTGTCGCGGCTAGTCCACGACCAGAGGATTCAAGGTGGTGCTGACCGGCGAGGGGGCAGACGAATTCTGGGGCGGTTACGACATCTTCAAGGAGGCCAAGGTCCGGGCTTTCTGGGCCAAGCAGATAGGCTCGAAACGCAGACCGCTGCTTCTGAAGAGACTCTACCCCTATCTCGAGGGCATTCAAAGGCAATCACCCGCATATCTCCAATCCTTCTTTCGCGTCAACAGCGACATGCTTTCCGATCCGTTGTCGTCGCACATGCCAAGGTGGGAGCTCACGCGCAAAGCTCAGCAGTTCTTTTCCAAGGCAGTCCGCTCGGAATTGGACAACTCTGATCGCGTATGGCGCCGTGAATGCAGCTGTACCGGACCATTTCGAGCGACTGGGAGACATTCTCCCGGGCGCAATACCTGGAGGCAGCCTTCCTGCTTCCCGACTACCTGCTGTCGTCGCAAGGCGATCGTGTCGCAATGGCGAACTCCGTCGAAGGCCGCTATCCGTTCCTGGACTATCGGCTGGTCGAGTTCTCCACCCGGGTTCCTGCTCGTCTGAAGATGAAGGTTTTGAATGAGAAGTACCTGCTGAAGCGTGCCTTTGGGCATCTGGTGCCGGAGAGCATCGCCGCTCGTCACAAACAACCGTATCGAGCCCCCGATGCCAGCAGCTTCGTCAATCCCCAGACAGGCAAGCCGAGGACCCGCTATATAGAGGAGTTACTGTCCCCGGAGTGTATTCGCGAGTACGGAATCTTTGACGTCCCCTCGGTTCAAAAGCTGATAGATAAGGCCAAGAGCGGGCGGGCAGTTTCATTCTTAGACAATGCTGCTGTGGTGGGCATTCTGTCGACTCAGGCGCTGATTGACCAATTCGTTATCAACTTCGAGGAGAGGCTCACAAATGCAAGACATCCAACAAGACTTACGCCAGTTTGTAATTGACACGTTCCTGTTCGGCGCCGACGACGGCGGGCTCTCGGCTGACGATTCGTTTCTCGAGAAGGGCCTGGTTGACTCTATGGGAATACTCACCCTGGTATCTCACGTGGAAGAAAGATACAGGATTCGAGTTGACGACGCGGAACTCATTCCAGAGAATTGGGATTCTGTGGGTCGTATCGCGAAGTTCATTGCCTCTAAAGCAGGTTCCCCCATCGCAGAGCGGGAGAGCTCATTCGCGGATTGACGCTCGCTTACTCCAGCACCTCGCCCTAACAAGTACAAAGACCTTCAGATCCCCATGATTTCTTCATTCCGCCTCGATCGCGCCGTCAGTGTGGGTCTCGCACATCCACTTTCCACGCGGCACAGGAAAGGCACGTCAGGACGCGTTCCCATCTTGATGTATCACGGCATCAACACGGAAACCGGTAACCAGCATCCGTACTTCGAAACTAACACCTCGCCCGATGCGTTTCGCGGACACTTGAATGCTCTAGCCAAGGATAACTATACAACGGTCGATTTGGACGGAGCCCTTAGCGCCATTCAGTCTGCCGGCGATGACACCCGAAAGGTGGTCATCACCTTCGACGATGGTTACCGTAATTTCTACGATAAGGCTTTCCCGCTTCTGATTGAAAAGGGCTTTCAGGCAACCCTGTTCATCGTGACTGGTTTGACCGGCACGCAGAGAGTCTCCAAGAACGAAACGGAATACATGACGTGGAGTGAGGTCCGTGAGGTCCATGCACGCGGAATCCGAATCGGCTCCCACACCGTTGGTCACGGCAAGCTATGGCACATGACGCCCGCGCAGATTAACGAGCAACTTAGGACCTCAAAGGAAGCTATCGAGGACAACCTGGGAGCGCCGGTAACATCATTCGCGTATCCGTATGCGTTTCCCGCTCAGGACAAGCGCTTTGTTCAGCTTCTTAGAGACTGCTTGCAAAGGCATGGTTACAGGAACGGGGTTGTAACGACCATCGGAACTGCAAGAAAAGGGGTTGACTGCTATTTCCTTCCACGTTTGCCGATGAATACGTTCGATGACGAGACGTTCTTCAAGGCGAAGATTGAAGGTGGTTACGAGTGGCTACGGGTGTTTCAGCAGGCCAAGAAGGCTCTGCAAGCGGGGTTATCGTAGATGGCGCCACCAACTCCGTATGCGCCAGAGGTAACCTCAGTGGACCTGTCGATCATCATCATCAATTGGAATTCGGCAGCCTACCTAAGGACGTGCTTAGTATCGATTGCTACCCACACTGAGGAGATTACCTTTGAAGTGATTGTGGTCGACAACGCTTCGCACGACGGCTGCGAGAAACTTCTGCGAGAGGAGTTTCCGGAAGTCCACTTTGTGCAGAGTCATGAGAACCTTGGATTTGGCCGGGCGAACAATCTCGCTTTTCGTTATTCATCCGGTAAGATTCTGCTCTTCTTGAACCCAGATACCGAGATCCTCGACGGTGCAATACAGAAGATGGTGGCCTTTTTGCGATCTGACTACCATGCGGGGGCCGTGGGTGCCGTGTTGCTTAATACTGACGGAACAGTACAGTCAAGTTGTGTACAAGCATTTCCTACAATCACTAATCAAGTGCTTGATTCTGAACTCCTGCGTGGGCTGTTTCCCGGATGGAGCGGTTGGGGCTTACGGCCGCTACGGGCAGGAGCCGAGCGGACAATAAATGTCGATGTGATCTCTGGTGCCGGATTCATGGTCAAGAGAAGCGTGTTTGAGCAAGTAGGGATGTTTGCTTCGGAGTATTTCATGTACGCCGACGATGTTGAGTTGAGCTACAAGATAAAGAAGGCGGGATATGCCGTTGTCTGCCACACCGATTGTCGAATTACCCACTTGGGAGGCAGAAGCTCTGCGAGTCAGGTCGACCACTTTACGGAGATTTTACAGCGAGAGTCAATGGCACAGTTCTTTCTCAGAACACGCGGCAGGATGTATGCGGCACTGTATCGTGCAGCGATGGCTGGAGCAGCCGCCTTGCGGCTGGCGCTGATACTCTGCTTGGCACCGCTCGGCGGCATCAGACTCAATGGCAAGACTGCGGCGTCGAGATTGACAAAATGGTCGCGCATTTTTCGTTGGGCGGTCGGCATTCATAATGTGGAAGCTGGGCGGCGACCAAATGTTGTGACTCAGCAATAGAGCTCTCCAATCCACCTACCAGCAAGGCCATATGCTTCCACCCATCGCATCATCGGGCGTGCGGTACGCGATTATCATGCCAGTACGCAATGAAGAGTGCTTCATCGGAGACACCGTCGAGTCGATACTGGCGCAAGCTATCCTTCCGAAGAAGTGGATCATTGTAGATGATGGATCCACGGATGGAACGGCACGAATAGTTGACGAGTACGCTCGAAGATGTGACTTCATAAACGTTGTTCACCTGCCGGCGCGCGCGATCAGGAAGGCCGGTGGAGAAGATGCTGTTGCGCACGCGCTTAGCCATGTGGACCTATCGCATTATGAGTTTCTGGCTCGCTTTGACGCCGACATAACCCTCCAGAGTGACTACATTGGCAAAATCCTCGAGGAGTTTGCACGAGATCCGCGGCTGGGAATAGCCGGGGGCGGCCTTTATGTCCAGAACGATGGAGGGCTGGAGCTTGAACGCGTCCCTGAGTACCATGTTCGCGGCGCACTCAAGATGTACCGTCGTGAGTGCTTCGAGCAAATTGGAGGCTTGTGCGCTGGCATCGGGTGGGACACGATCGACGAGGTAAATGCCTGGATCAAAGGTTGGAAGACAAAGAGCTTCTTCCAGTACAAAGTTATTCACTGCAGACCAACGGGAACCGGCATAGGTGCAAGCCGTCTCCAATGGGAACGCGGCAGAGCTGAGTATTTTACATGGAGCTGGCCACCGTTCGTTGCTGGAAAGGCCGTTAAAATCGGCCTGGTGAATCTCTCAGTTGTTCAACCTCTATGTTACATGGCAGGATTTATGTCCTGCTACCTGCGATCCCTGGGGCGTATTCCGGATACCGAATTCGTAAGGGCTCGCCGTAGTCAACAGCGTCAGCGCTTCCTCCCCATAATGGGCCGGAGGCGACAGAAGCTGGATGCGATTGCGTAGGTCACTTCCACCTTGCGTGCCCTCAGCCCGCCACAACCTGCCGTTTGAACGAGTCCGAGTCGATAAATTGCCCATGGCCGCAGTGAGCAGTCTCAAAGCAAATCTGACGAGAACTATGGTTCTGGCTCTGCTGGTCGCTTGTACGTGCCTGGACGGTTGGGGAGGAGAGATCGCATTTTGGCACGCTGCTGGTGAGGACCGGCAAGAGTTGGACGCATTGAAGACAGCCACGCAGTTTTATGGAATAGACCTGGTTGAAGTTCGACTGAACTCAGACGCCGATCTCATCGCGGAGCTCAATCGCATTAAACATTCCGAGACATTGGGTGTCGTGGCTACCTCATCGGCGCTGGGAGCTGCAATGGATGGCCGGATCTTTCGCCAAAGCCTTCGTGCCCAGAACCGTACTATACCGATAATGATCATTGGCGTGACTGCGGATGCAAACGCGCGTCAACTCCGCAGTTGGTCTGCGAATGCTGTTTCGCGCTGCCGCACTTTGCCTCCGTCATTAGACGGCACGGCATATATTGTTGGTGCGGACAAAGATGTTACGGGAGAGCTGGCTGGCGAGCAAATGAATCTTTCGCTCCTGCCTACATGCAGCTTCGAGGCCGATGGCGGACATGACGTCGACCCTGTTTTGTCCGTGAGGCTGGCCAATGGGCTTAGCCCTACCTTTATCCGGGCGGTCACCAAGTCCACTGAGATCTTTCTGCTATCGCAGTTACAGATGCCCCAAGAGGTCCGCAGGCCCACCTGGCGGGATGTTAGCGACGTATTTAGCCTTGCCGCCCCTTTCATGTTTTTTGTGAGGCATGCCTCTGGCGACTACGGGTGGCATAGCCCTGCACACTATGCGAACTTGACCATAGATGATCCGTGGCTGATTGAGCCATATGGATTTCTACACTACGATGATCTGTTACGTGAGATGGACAAGCACAATTTTCACACGACGATCGCTTTTATTCCGTGGAACTTCGATCGCAGTGAAGAAGCCGTGGTTTCTCTCATCAGGTCGCATCAGAATAGATTCTCGATCGCCATTCACGGTAACAACCACGATCATCGCGAATTTGACCAGTTAAGCGTGGCACCGATAAGCGATCAAGAAGCGGATATCAAACAGGCATTGAACAGGATGGATCGTTTTAGCTTCCTGACCGGGATTACCTATGACCCAGTCATGGTGTTCCCTCATGGAATCGCCCCCGCTGCCACACTGGAACTCCTAAAACGCTACAACTTTCTGGCGACGGTAAATTCCCAGGATGTACCGCTAGGATCCACAACCCCGACCGATCCTGCATTTACACTTCGTCCATTCACCACGAGCTACGATCAGTTTCCGTCGCTAATGCGCTATTCCGCCGAAGTTCCGGTCCGAGAAGTGACTCTCGCGACCAATGCTTTTCTCGGAAATCCGATCCTCCTCTATGGGCATCACGGTCTATTCGCAGACGGCAGTGGCGCATTCAATCAAACGGCCGATCTCATCAATCGCCTGGAACCGGGGACGCACTGGTGCAGCCTGGGATGCATAGCGACGCATCTCTATCTCCTGAGACTCAACCAGGACGGCCGGGTCGACACGATGATGCTCAGCTCCCGTATTCAGCTGGAAAACCCCTATCAGCACGAAGCGGAGTTCGTCATACATAAGCAGGAAGCTGATCCGGCCGGGATCGAGTCGGTAACCGTTGACGGCAAGAGATACCCGTTTGCGAGTGCAGGCGGCAACCTCACACTTACCGTTACGCTTCCGGCGGGTACCTCTCGTCAGATAGGCATCATGTATCGGAACGATCTGCGGCGGTTACCTGATGATTACGCCAAATATGATCTCCGTGTAATGTTGCTTCGGCGAATCTCTGATTTTCGCGATCTCACCCTTTCGAAGTGGAGCATCGGCGCATTCTTGACCCGGCTCTACTATACAAAGGGCTTCGACGACCTTGAAGTGTACGCGGAAAGAGGGTGGCCGCTTTTTGCGTTTGCCGTGTTATGCCTTTTGGCTGTGGGGACGATAAGGCGCAAGAAGCGGTCACGACCTGCCATCGTGAACCTCTCACGCTTGCAAGGTCCTCACAAGCATTAATCATATGATTCTGGTAATCATCCTCGACATCATAGTCGTTGCGGTACTGTTCGGCGTGGCACGAAGACACGGCATCGAACAGACGCTCCCCGTGGCTACATGTCTACTGCTGCTCTTCCCATTTGAATCGCAGCTCTCCTTGCCCGGCCTGTTCGATCTGACCACCCAAAGGATCGTCATACTCTCGCTGGCCGTGATCTATCTTATGTGGGGCAGTGCCCATGACACTGTGAGTCGCCAGAGCAAGCTTCCACTGAAGTATTTACTCATATTCCTGCTGTGCTGGATGACTCTTTCCACTGTCAATTCAGTAGTTGTGTCGGTTAGCCTCAAGACGGTACTTTCCGAATGTTTTGACTTCTTTCTCCTGTACTACATTTGTGCGAAAAGCCTCACCAGTATTGGAGCTGTGAACAGGGTCCTCGGTGCAGTAGTTACGGCAATGGCGATCAATTCGATATTTGGGATTCTGGAGGTCTATCAGGGGTGGAGCGTCCTTAGCTTGTTCCCTACTGCCAGCCACCGGTTTGCGGGATTGGTGGGCGTGGTTGATCGGGATGCGCGGGTGCAAGCTACATTTGGCCACGCCATCCTATTTGGAGCGGCGCTTGCGATGGCGGTACCGATCGCGCTTTACCTCTTGAGTATGGCTGAAACGAGGAAACAGCGAGTCCTCCTTTGGGTGGCGATCATACTTATGTTTGTCAACCTGTACAAGACGATGAGCCGGGGCCCGTGGATGGCGGCTGTGTTCGCTGTAGTGGCAGTTCTGACGTTCGGGGGCACCCGGATGCGGCGGTATGTTGCTGTGATCGCAGTCCTGACGGTGGTGACACTGGTGGTGCGACCGGGCGTGTTCAGCTCGATCCAAAATCTATATGGCGAGACTCTAGACCCGGAGACGGCCCAAGGAGGCTCTTATCAATGGCGCTATGCGCTGTATGACATTGCTTTCCGGCATCTCAATAATGATCTTGGCAGGGCGCTCTGGGGTTACGGGCCGGAGTCTTTTTATTACTTAGGGTGGAAGGGCGAGTTTCAAGGGGCAGTCGTGCCTTTCGAGAGTTGTGACAGCTCGGTAGCCGCCTTGATGATAGAAACCGGCTACGTTGGCTTGTTGATTGTCGCCCTGCTGCTAATTCGCGCCGCTTTGACCGCATATCGGCAGTATCGCCGGATGGAAGGCCCCGGACAATTGCTCTGCTTGGTGTTGCTCGTCGATATCGTGTCATTCGGTTTCCTCATGACAAATGTCGCCATATTTGGTTGGGGACAACAGTCGTATCTCATTTGGATACTGTTGGCCATTGCCATGACCCATCCGCGACTGGCAGAGGAAGCGAGCGCGGCGGTGCCTGCCTTAACCGGTGAAGCTGACCACTGTTCAGACCACCTGTTTCCTGAGCAAGCGTACCTGCAGGAGAGGACATTCGGTGCAGCTAAGGCGAGTTTCTTCGCGTAGTGCTTAGCTCCAACCCATCCGTTACCCTCAGTATGGACCACGCATTGATTGAGTCCGCCACGCTACCTCCATCGTCAGCGCTCGCCCGCCCTCATCCAGGAGATGTTGGATGTCACATCCGCATCATTCGCGAGATCGACGAACTTGAGGGTCTGCGCAGCTATTGGCAACGGTGGGTGGTGCATCCGAACGCCGACATGGATGCCTACATTTCGACGCTTAGGATGACGCCTGGTGCGGCGCCCCTTGTCCTGGTCGCATATCGAGACGGTATACCGGATGCGATGCTACTAGGGCGGGAGGATATAGGTGAGGTGAACGCGAAGCTGGGATACAAGACCATCGTGAGTCCCAAGCTACGCCGGATGGTTTTTGTCTACTGCGGATTGCTGGGCAACGCTTCATCCGAGAACTGCGACAATCTAGGCGCCACAATTCATGGCTGCCTGCGACGGCACGAAGCCGACGTGGCGTTCTTTAATAAGCTGAAGACCGATTGTGAATTGTATCGTACGATGACCCGTTCAGTACGCGTGCTCGCCAGAGATCTTTGCCCGCAGATTGATACGCATAGGAGCATGACGCTTCCGCAGCACGCCGACGACCTGTACCGATCGGGTTCGGCAAAGGTCCGCAAGAACCTGAGGTGGCAATCGCGGCGGATGGTCAAGGACCATCCGGGTGCAGTGGTGCTGCGCTGCTACCAGTTCCCTCCAGAACTCGACAAGCTGTTTCGCGATGTGGAGCAAATTGCCAGTAAGACTTATCAACGTGGTCTGGGCGTCGGTTTTGTTGACAGCCCTTCCATGCGAGAGCGGCTGTACCTCGAAGCACGTCATGGATGGCTACGCGCCTATCTTCTCTATATTCAGGATAGGCCGGTGGCATTTTGGATCGGCAAGAGGTATGGTGAGACATTTTATAGCGACTTCATGGGCTATGACGCAGACTTCGGAAGATATTCCCCTGGCATGTACGTTGTTACCAATGTCATAGAAGGAATGTACGAGTCGCAAGATAGACCACAATCGATAGACTTTGGCCTCGGCGACGCTCAGTATAAGGCGGTATTGGCGGACATCGAATGGCAGGAAGGCTCGCTTTATGTGTTTGCACCCACGCTCAAAGGCTTTGCCTTAAACCTGCTCCGCACGTCAGTAGTTGCCGGCGACCAGGCGGCCAAGAGGCTACTAGGTCGCGGCGCATTGCTGCAGCGGGCAAAGAAGCTATGGCGAACCCGTGCGGTAACTCAGTAATGTTACCGACAGCCTCTTGTAGCCGGCATCCCCGGCATCTAAGCCTGAAAGACATATACAATGACTCCCAGTGTCTCTGTCATAATTCCCGCATATAATCGCGCCAAGCTGCTTCAGTTAGTAATCGAGAGTGTACTCTCCCAAACGCTACCGGTCGCCGAGATTATAGTCATTGACGATGGATCGAGCGATAACACCGCCGACATGATGCGGCAATCCATCGCGGCCAGACCGTCGTGGCGCGATCGGGTTCGGTACTACTATCAGAGCAATCAAGGACAAAGCGCTGCGCTCAATGCAGGCATCGAGCGCGCTAAAGGGGAATGGATCGGCTTCACGGCGCAGGATGATCTGTGGCTTCCGTGGAAAGTGGAGTGGCAACTGCGTGCTCTCCAGCAGTATCCCGAGTGTGCGTTGTGTTTCACGGATGCCTGGTTCATGAATAACCCATACATGAAGAAGCCGCTCTTCGACTTTGCACAAAGCGGCCTTACGGGCGCGACGGGCGTGGTCGCTGATCCAGTCAAAATGGTTGTAGGCATGCATCCTGTTTGGACGCAGACAGTAATCGCCCGGGCGGATGTAATACGTCAAGTGGGAGGCTTCGACCCATTTTTGCGGTACAGCGAAGATCATGATTTTCTTTTTCGGATGGCCTTGCACACGACATTCTGTTTTGTTGGCATGCCTTTGGTGCTAATCGATCGCTCACCTGCCGAAGAGCGACATGTGGGGGAGGGTGAGAATTGGCACAAGGAAGAGTTTTGCCTTCGAATGGACCAGCACCGCTTTGAGAAGCAGCTGAGACTAAGCACCCAACTCTCTCCGAATATACAACAGGCAGTGCGGCGACAGTTGCGACGCCTACACAGCTGTTGGGCCAATTGGTATCTGGACAGGGGCAACTATGTGGAGGCGCGCCGTTCCATGCGGAAGGCCCTTGGTTATGGCGTTGCCCCCGGTCTTCTTCTGAAATGGTTCCTCGCTCGCACGATGCCAAGCGCTGTGGCTGCAATGTTGGGGCGTGACCGGGCGAAAGCCATTCGATACGACAGAGCCAGCTGGAAATTAGACAATGGCCCTAAGCCGCAGTCAGAACCTGCGTCCCGGTAGAGTGCAACCGCTATGAAATTCAATAATCGCAACGTTTTTGTCAGTAGCAAGGCGAAAATAGGAGCAAATGTCAGGATCGGCGACAACGCAACGATCTACGACAACGTGCAGGTTGGGGACAATTCGATTATTTGTAATGACTCGGTGCTCGGGGAGCCACTAGCCGCATACTACGACGACATGTCCTATGAAAATCCGCCCACGACGGTGGGACCGGACGCGCTCATTCGCAGCCATTGCATTATCTATGCGGGCTGTGTGATTGGGCGGCACTTCTCGACTGGACACCATGTCACAATCCGCGAGACCACCCGGATCGGAGATTACTGTTCGGTCGGAACCATGTGCGATATTCAAGGGTCAGTTGCGATTGGTAATTATTGCAGACTCCACAGTAATGTCCACATCTCGCAAACCTGCTCGCTGGCGGATTTCGTGTTTATGTATCCGTTTTCGGTGATGACAAATGATGCTTGTCCCCCATCCGATAGGGTAAGCGGCGGCCACATTGGCCGTTACAGCCAGATTGGCGTTCACGCTGTGATTCTTCCATCGGTACAGGTGGGGGAGAATTGCCTAGTGGGAGCGAATTCTGTAGTAAATAAGAACCTCCCAGACTTCTCCCTTGCGATCGGCGACCCGATAAGGGTAGCGATGGATGTCCGAAAGTACAGAGCACTAGGTACAGGTAAACCTTATCCTTGGATGTACCGATTTGATCGTGGCATGCCGTGGGCGGGTGTGGGATTTGAAAAGTGGATGACCGAAACGCCCCACCAGCAGGATACTCTGTGACTATCGCTGCTGTCGTCGCAGGGCAAGGTTTTCGGCGGCCATGAACAGAGTGGCCGAGCAATGATCGCACACAGCCTAAATTACTACTAATAACCGACTCTCGGGAACCTGATAGTCCCTCTCAGCCCTGCAGCGTCGGTCACCTCCTACACAATAATGAATCCTTCGAAAACCAGGGGCAGCTTCAGCCGTGCCAGCTCTCACCAAGAGATACAGACGGTTGAGGATTTCGCGCAGAGCCTAGTGGACCCTTATCGAAAGTGTGAGCCAACCATGAGTATTCCAGCCGTCGTAAGCCGATATGTTAAGGGGCAGGTCCCGCTAAACCACCGGAGCCCTCATATCATTGATCTACCAAAAATAGCCGATCAACGGGGAAACCTGACCTTCATCGAGGGCGATCGTCACATACCGTTTCCTTTGCGTCGCACCTATTACCTCTACGACGTACCGGCCGGCGCAATGCGAGGAGGGCATGCACACAAGAGGACGGAGGAGTTCATTATTGCTGCGTCGGGCAGCTTTACAGTCGTCCTGGATGACGGCAAGAAGAGAAGAAAGTATTTTCTCAACCGTCCGCACTATGGTTTGTACGTCCCCCAACTCATATGGCGCGAGTTGGAGAACTTCTCTTCGGGATCGATCTGTCTGGTGGTGGCATCGGAGGAATATGACGAGTCTGATTACTACAGAGAATATGACGACTTCAGAACAGCTCTCCGCGACTAGAGCGGAGGTCCCGTTCCTCGATCTGCGAGCCGCTTACCTAGAGTTAAAGCAAGACATCGACCGGGCCGTGGCACGCGTTCTTGACAGCGGTTGGTATTTGCTCGGCGGAGAGCTGGAGAGCTTGGAGCGCGAGTTTGCTGAGTATGTCAGCACGCTCCACTGTGTCGGAGTGGGCAGCGGCCTGGATGCGTTGCATCTCGCGCTGCGCGCAGTTGGGCTCAGCCGTGGAGACGAGGTATTGGTACCGAGCAATACCTACATTGCCACTTGGCTTGCCGTGAGCTATGTCGGCGGGGTTCCGGTACCGGTCGAGCCTGATCCGGCCACATACAATATAGACCCCAGTCGCCTGGAAGCCGCGATCACGCCGCGCACGAAAGGGATTCTTCCCGTGCATCTGTATGGGCAGCCAGCCGACATGGATCCCATTGTTGACATAGCCCGAAAGCACAAACTGTGGGTAGTCGAAGACGCTGCCCAGGCGCACGGCGCTCGTTACAAGGGGAGACCGGTGGGGAGTCTGGGAGACGCGGCAGCCTGGAGTTTTTATCCTGGCAAGAATCTGGGCGCTCTGAGCGACGCGGGCGCCGTGACCACCAACAACAGCGAAATAGCCGACCGAATTCGAGTTCTGAGGAACTACGGCTCCCGCATCAAGTATCACTTCGAGACCCAGGGTTTCAACAGCCGTCTGGACGAACTCCAAGCTGCGATCTTGCGGGTGAAGCTTAAGTTTCTTGATGAGTGGAACGACCGGCGTAGTAGTATCGCAGACCTGTATAAGCGAGAACTAAGGGACTCAGGTCTCGTTTTGCCATTTGTACCCGACTGGGCCACACCAGTCCACCATCTCTTTGTCGTCCGAAGCAAGCACAGAGGCGTGTTGGTCGACCGCCTGAAGCAGCTCCGGATTAACACGCTCGTACACTACCCCGTGCCGCCCCACCTACAGGAAGCGTACCGTGACTTGGGCTGGACAAGAGGAAGCCTACCTATTTCAGAACAGATTCATGAGGAAGTGCTTAGCCTGCCAATCGGGCCCCACTTGCCGGTTGATCAAGCTGCGAGTGTAGTTCGCGCTGTCCGGGACTCCATCCAATGAAGTCAATTTTTAAGGCGACCGCGATCCTTAGCGGCAGCTCCATTGTCAGTATTTTGTTAAGTCTGACAACCGCCAAGGTGCTGGCTCTGTATCTAAACCCAGCCGGATATGGATACTACGGCTTGCTGCAGAGCTTCGTCGCCGTTGTGAGCTTGATTGCTGGCCTTGGTGCGGCAACGGGACTTGTCCGACTGGGCGCCGCGGCGGCCACCAAGAACGACCACTCGCAGCTGGCGGAATTACGCATCGCCGCGTGGATCATCTTTGGGTGCCTTGGGGTCCTCGGCATGCTGTTTCTAGTGTTATTCCGTGCCCGCATCAGCTATTGGGCCCTAGGCGACTTCCGCCACGGTACAACAATTGTTTGGATGGGGGTCGGTGTTCTCTTCACGGCGGCAGCGTCCATTCAAACGGGAGTGCTCAATGCCTACCATCGTGTCGGGGCCTTAGCCAAATCCTCGGTCGCCAACACGGTGATGAGCGCCGCTGTGAGCATCGTTGCAGTGCTCATATGGCGGATCGAAGGTGTAGTTCCTGCTGTAGTCGGGGGCGGGGTCGCGGGCTGGCTGGCATCGCGATACTTTCTACGCCGATACGTGACGCCACCGAGAACTCGGCCAAGTTACGCTGGCGTCACGAGCGCCCTGCGTGTCCTGTTACGATTTGGTGGCCCATACACCGCCAGCATACTGATTGGAACCGGGGTTCAGCTAGCGCTGCCAATGGTGGTGGTCCACCTGCTGAATACAAATAGCGTTGGCTACTATCGGGCTGCCGCAGCCATCTCCGTAGGTTATCTCGGATTTCTCATGACCGCCATGGGCCAGGACTATTACCCTCGACTGTCTGCCGCAGGGAATGATCCCATCGCCTTGGTAAAGCTGATAAACGACCAGTACCGCCTGGTAATGATTGTCGCCGTTCCTATCATATTGGGGACTCTAGCCTTAGTCCCTATACTTATTCCAATTGTCTACTCGCATAAGTTTCAGCCGGCGGTCGACATCTTGGAATGGCAGCTGATAGGTGACGTGTTCAAGTTCTCCAGCCTGACCATGTCGTTTGCCGTGTTGGCCCGATGCAGCTCCTTTACATACTTTCTCACCGAGCTCATTGGCGGCGTTGTGACCCTGAGCAGCACTTGGATCGCAGTCAGGTTATACGGGCTGCAAGGGTTAGGAGTAAGTTTCCTTGCAACATATGTGATTTATTACGCCGTGGTATGGGTGGTATTGCGCCGACAGGTCCCGTTAGCCTGGACCAGCAGCAACAAGCGAATGATGTTTATGGCGGTTGCAGCTGCGATCCTGGTCCGTAGCCTACCGGCGACGCGGTTCGCGTCCTATCGAACTCCGATAGCTTTGGCGCTGGCAATTGGGGCGGGGATCCCAAGCCTTCTTATGATTAAGAGGGAGTTTCTGGGGAAGACGGATGCCGCGCCGGGTAGCTCCTTGGGCCAAAAAGAAGCTACAACTGCCGTTGTATAACGTGGTCACGGCAGAGAGCGCACAGGTTGAACTGTCTGCCACGGCCTGAAAACGCCATGACATTCTACGAAGTGACATATCAGTGAGCGCAAAGGTGCAAAGTCTTGACGGGTGGTCTCTTGTTGTCGCAAGCAACGACGATACCGTGCTGTCGCGAACGCTGCTAACATCGCCTGCGATTAGCGAAAAATGCCAATTGATAATAAAAAAGGAGTTCCGCTCGGCAGGCGAAGCCTACAATTTGGGCATCCAAGAAGCGGGGAATGACATTGTCGTCTTTGCTCATCAAGACGTTTATCTACCGGAGGTTTGGATTAGCGAACTTGCGTGTGCTCTGGATCATCTGGCGGAGCGTGACCCACAGTGGGGCGTCCTGGGAGTTTTCGGGGTGGCACGAGGGAGCGAACGCCGAGTGGGCTACTGCTACTCAACCGGACTGAAGAGAGTCTTGGGGCACCCTTTTGTAACACCCATTCCGGCTGAGTCGCTGGACGAACTAGTGCTCGTGGTTCGAAAGAGCTCTGGTTTGCGCTATGACGAGCGCTTGCCTGGTTTTCATCTGTACGGCGCCGACATCTGCCTGCAGGCCAGGAAGCAAGGATTGAACACCTATATTATTCCCGCATTCTGTATTCATAACAGTATCGGCGTCCGTTATCTCTCCCGAGCATTCTGGCGCTCCTATCGCTATATGCAGAAGAAGTGGAAAGCAGAATTGCCGGTTGTAACCTGCTGCACGACGATTACGAGGTGGGGGTGGCCAGCCCTACACCACATCCTGAGTCGGACACGGGATCACATTACATTGTCGGTAGATGTCGGGACAAGGAGCCACAACCCTGGCGCCTTATATGAGGGTTTGCAAGTCACAGGGTTGACTGGTAAACCGCACTAAATGCCTATACCTATTTGAAGTTCTAGATTCCTCCGCACCAAAATCATTCGCTGCCGCAAGTGCCGGGAGTATGACTCAATTCCCTGTTTCAATTCCCGGAAGGACCAAGCCTAGGCGAGGTATGTACAACGATGCAGTTCTTTAGTTCCAGCAGGCCCTATAGAACGAATAGTACTACCAAGAATCGATAGCCTGAATATGCTCTGCCGAAGTGGACGACGATCCACGGCAGTAGGAGAGTTTCTATGTCACGCCAAAAAGCCGCTTGTTGCATTTTCGCTTTTTTGACGCAAGTCGTGCTTGCGCTTACATTCGCAGTTTCATCCGCGCAAGCCCAGACCCTCGCCGGTTATTGGGCGTTCAATGAAGGTTCGGGAACGACGGCGGCCGACTCCTCGGGGAGCGGCAATACGGCGACCCTGGTCAATGGCGTGAGTTGGGTGAGCGGCAAGATCGGGGATGCTGTCTCCGCGAACGGAACCAACCAGTATGTAACCGTCCCGACAGTCAATCTTGCCGGCACCAATGCGGTGACGCTGACGGCATGGGTGAATCGCACCTACTCGACCAGCGGGGGGCATACCCTGTTTGAGGCGACCACCAACTTGAACGGCTCCACTACGGGCTTTGGGGTCTTCCCTGACGACAACAGCTGCGGCGGCATTCAGGCCACGCTGCATGGCAATGTGGGATACGTGGCCAACTGCTACAACCAACCCTCTTCGGGAGTCTGGCACCACTTGGCTGTGGTTTTTGACAAGAGTCAGGTGGGGGCGAACGAGGTAAGTTTTTACGTGGATGGGGTCTTGCAGACCGCCACTCGCAGCCTGGTGACCTCGACCAACACCAACAATTTTGGCAGCAATCCGATTTACGTTTTCTCGCGCGGTGGTACTACGGAATACGCCGCGGGAACAGTAGACGAGCTACGCATTTACAGCAGCGCGCTTACCGGGACACAAATTCAACAGGTCTACACGGCGACGCTGGCGTCGCTGGCGGTGACCCCGGTGAATCCCACGATTGCGGCAGGCACCCCGCAGCAGTTCACAGCGATGGCAACGTATAGCGACGGCAGCCTGCAGAATCTGACGAATTTCGTGAACTGGAGTTCGACGACTCCTGGAGTAGCGACTATTAACAGCACCGGTCTGGCCACTGGTCTCAGCGCCGGAACCACGACGATTCAGGCCGCTTCCGGGGCAATCAACGGGTCAACCACCTTGACGGTCACCGCCGGGGTAACGCTGGTCTCGATTGCGGTGACGCCAGTGAATCCCTCGATCTCGGTGGGAACTCCGCAGCAGTTCGCGGCGACCGGAACGTACAGCGACGGCAGCCACCAGGACCTTACCAATTCGGCGACCTGGAGTTCGACGAGTCCCGGAGTGGCGACCATTAACAGCGGCGGACTAGCCACGGGGGTGAGCGTGGGAAGCACAACCATCCAGGCCGCGCTGGGATCGATCAACGGATCGACCACCCTTGACGGTCACCGCCGGACAAGTGTCAGGCCTGGCCGGTTATTGGGCGTTCAATGAAGGATCGGGAACGACAGCGGCCGACTCCTCGGGGAGCGGCAATACGGCGACCCTGGTCAATGGCGTCAGCTGGGTGAGCCGGCAAGATCGGGGATGCTGTCTCCGCGAACGGAACCAATCAGTATGTAAACGTTCCGACCGTCAATCTCAGCGGCACCAATGCGGTCACGCTGACGGCATGGGTGAATCGCACCTACTCGACCAGCGGCGGGCATACCCTGTTTGAGGCGACCACCAACTTACAACGGCTCCACTACGGGCTTTGGGGTCTTTCCTGACGATAATAGCTGCGGCGGCATTCAGGCCGCGCTGCATGGCAATGTGGGTACGTAGCCAACTGCTACAACCAACCCTCGTCGGGAGTCTGGCACCACCTGGCTGTGGTTTTTGACAAGAGTCAGGTGGGGGCGAACGAGGTAAAGTTTTACGTGGATGGGGTCTTGCAGACCGCCACCCGCAGCCTGGTGACCTCGACCAACACCAACAATTTTGGCAGCAATCCGATTTACGTTTTCTCGCGCGGTGGTACTACGGAATACGCCGCGGGAACGGTAGACGAGTTACGTATTTACAGCAGCGCGCTTACCGGGACACAAATCCAACAGGTCTACACGGCGACGCTGGCGTCGCTGGCGGTGACCCCGGTGAATCCCACGATTGCGGCAGGCACCCCGCAGCAGTTCACAGCGACCGGCAACGTATAGCGACGGCAGCCTGCAGAATCTGACGAATTTTGTGAACTGGAGTTCGACGACTCCTGGAGTGGCGACTATTAACAGCACCGGTCTGGCGACTGGTGTCAGCGCCGGAACCACGACGATTCAGGCCGCTTCCGGAGCAATTAACGGGTCAACCACCTGACGGTCACCGCCGGGGTTACGCTGGTCTCGATTGCGGTGACGCCAGTGAACCCCTCGATCTCGGTGGGATCTCCGCAGCAGTTCGCGGCGACCGGCACGTACAGCGACGGCAGCCACCAGGACCTGACAAATTCGGCGACCTGGAGCTCGACGAGTCCCGGAGTGGCGACCATTAACAGCGGCGGACTAGCCACGGGAGTGAGCGTAGGAAGCACGACCATCCAGGCCGCGCTGGGATCGATCAACGGATCGACCACCTTGACGGTCACCGCCGGCACAGGTGTCAGGCTTGGCCGGTTACTGGGCGTTCAATGAAGGTTCGGGTACGACCGCGGCCGACTCCTCGGGGAGCGGCAATACCGCGACCCTGGTCAATGGTGTGAGTTGGGTGAACGGCAAGATCGGGGACGCCGTCTCGGGCAACGGAACGAATCAGTATGTAAGCATTCCGGCGGTGAACCTCAGCGCCACGAATGCGGTGACGCTGACGGCATGGGTGAATCGCACCTACTCGACCAGCGGCGGGCATACCCTGTTTGAAGCGACCACCAACTTGCAACGGCTCCACTACGGGTTTTGGGGTCTTTCCTGACGATAACAGCTGCGGCGGCATTCAGGCCACGCTGCATGGCAACGTAGGATACGTGGCCAACTGCTACAACCAACCGTCTTCCGGAGTCTGGCACCACCTGGCTTTGGTCTTTGACAAGAGTAAGGCCGGAGCGAGCGAGGTAAGTTTTTACGTGGATGGGGTCTTGCAGACCGCCACCCGCAGCCTGGTGACCTCGACCAACACCAACAATTTTGGCAGTAATCCGATTTACGTTTTCTCGCGGGCGGTACTTCGGAATACGCCCCGGGATAGTAGACGAGTTACGTATTTACAACAGCGCGCTTACCGGGACGCAAATCCAACAGGTTTACACGGCGACGCTGGCATCGCTGGCGGTGACGCCGGTGAATCCATCGATTGCGACGGGCACCCCCCAGCAATTCACGGCGACCGGAACGTATAGCGACGGGAGCTTGCAGAATCTGACGAATTTCGTGACCTGGAGTTCGACGAGCCCGGCGGTGGCAAGCATTAACGGTACCGGTCTGGCGACCGGCGTGAGCGCGGGAAGTACGACGATTCAGGCCACCTCGGGAGCCATCAATGGGTCCACAGGGTTGACGGTCACCACCGGGCTGACCCTGGTGTCGATTGCGGTGACACCAGTGAATCCCTCGATCTCGGTGGGAACTCCGCAGCAGTTCGCGGCGACGGGAACGTACAGCGACGGCAGCCATCAGGACGTCGACAAATTCGGCGACTTGGAGCTCGACGAGTCCCGGGGTGGCGACCATTAACAGCGGCGGGCTAGCCACTGGTGTGAGCGTGGGAAGCACAACCATCCAGGCCGCGCTGGGATCGATCAACGGATCGACCACCTTGACGGTCACCCCTGGCCCAACGTTAGTGTCGATCGCTGTAACGCCGGTGAATCCGACCATTGCGATGGGGGCGCCGCAGCAGTTCGCGGCAACAGGAACGTACAGCGACGGCAGCCATCAGGACCTAACCAATGGAGCGACCTGGAGCTTCGTCAAACTCCTGCGGTGGCGACCATTAACAGTGCGGGCCTGGCGACAGGCGTGAACACCGGAAGCACCACTATCCAGGCGGCCTCGGGATCAATCAACGGTACTACCGGCTTGACGGTGACGCCTCCTGGAGGACAGTTCGTCCAGTGGTCATCCGGCGATACCGGTGCGGCCACCATCTCCAGACACCTACCTGAGCAACACGTGACGACCGGAAACCTGATCCTGGTCTTCTCACACTGGGACAACCAGGCAATCACAGCAACCGTCACCGACAACCAAGGGAACACATACATCCCCGTGTCGGGGCCCATAAACGTCGGTGCGCGTCGCACGTTTCCAGGCCTGGTACGCCAAGAACATCAATGGCGGTGCCCAGCTCGGAGTGACCGTCACTTACTCCGCTCAAACAACCGTCAATCTCACTCGTAGATGCAGCAGAATACTCGGGCTGGATCCCTCCGCACCGCTCAATGTCTTTGCGTCGGCCACGGGGACGGGCGTAGCTCAGGATAGTACTGCCGCTGCGGGTACAAACTTTGCCAACGAAACGATCGTTGGACTGTTCGGCTACTACGGATACGCGACTCCATACACGGCCGGGGCAGGCTATACCTTCCGCAACTACGATGCTACATCCATGCTGGAGGACAAGTCCGTCACTGCCAATGGCAGCTATCGTGCCACCGCTACCTCCGCCGTTTCCAGCTTCAGTGGGTAGCGTATGTCCTTTGCTTCAAGAATGCGTTTCAGGGTCCTTTGGCTATCAGCGTCAAGCCCACCAAGGTTACGGGTGGGAATCCTTCGCTTGGCACGGTGACGCTGAATCCGCCGGCGCCGGCCGGGGGGGCGACGGTAACGCTCGTCAGCAGTAACCCAGCGATTGCGTCTGTGCCTGCCAGTGTAGGTGTGCCGGGCGGCGCCAGCCTCGCCTCCTTCACCATAAGCACCGCCGGCGTCACCTTCACTACTCCGGTTACGATAACAGCGACCTACAACAGCACGCCGCAGAGTGCCGTGTTGACGGTAGCGCCCGCCACCATGTCGCAAGTGGCGAGCGACAACTTCAGCCGGTCCAATGCTCCGACCCTGGGGGCAAATTGGACTCCTCTTGTCGGGACCAGTAACAACCTGGCGCTCCAGGTCGTGAGTAACCAAGTCCAGTCCACCGGACTTACGTCCTGCGGTTGGAAAGGAAATGTACTACGGGGGGCTGACGTGGGCGCCTGATCAATATAGTGAAGCGAAGATCGTCACAGCGAGCGGCAATGGCTACGAAGGCCCCGCGGTTCGCATGAGCTCGAACGACACTCACTACGCATGCATCGTGTTCAACACCGGCACCGGCAATGCGGCGGTCGAGATTATTCTGGACAATGCGACAGCCATTTCGGTACTCGCCGGCTCGACAACCGCCACCGTCCGGCCTGGCGACGTCGTCCGCTGCACTATTTCGGGGACGGCGCTAAGCATGACCAATCAAACCACGCAGACGACGTTGGTGACAGCCACCGACAACACTATCTCTGAGCGGGTATCCCGGACTGGTGGATGCGGCGGGCACCTCCAGTGTCACAAATTACATCATGGCAAACTGGGATGCAGGCGATTTCATAGCACCCATGGCGGTTGTGCAGACCGCTAGCGATAACTTCAATCGGCCGGATCAGTTGAATCTGGGGCCAAACTGGTCGATCGGATTCGGTCACGGTCCCATCCAGATTGTGAGCGACCAGATACAGCCATACCCGGCAGGAGGTCCTCCACCGTCGAAGGAACACTACGTTGCCAACGGAGTGTTTCCGAACGATCAGTGGTCTCAAATCCAAATCATCAACGAGGACGCGCTTGGAGACAACGCAGTTGAGCTTCGTGCCTCGGATACCAGCGACACTCTGTACGTGTTGGACGTTAACCTGGTCGGCGCACCCGGAGTTGCCGAGACCAGAATTGCGACTGTGATTAATGGCGTAATTACCCCTCTGGTAGTCGACCAGACCTGGTCTTCCGTCTCACCAGGAGACTACATTCGCGGACAGGTGCAAGGCACGTTGGTAAGTCTGATCGACGTCACAACCGGGGTGCTCTTGCTTAGTACATCAGACTCCAACATTACGGCGGGGTATCCCGGGATATCTTTGCAAGTTCTGGGTGGTAACCCATCCGACCACATCGCGGCAAACTGGTCGGGCGGAACATTCCAATGAGAGGAACAGCCGGCAAACTGAAATCGGCCGAACCGAGAGACGCAACGAGGCCATGGTCGCGCGTTCTTCGGTCTCGGCTGGGTGGCAATCTTTCCAGCTCAACCAACGACACCCGCTCTCCAGCAATCCGAGCGACAATCCTGATTCAGGAGGGCACGACTGATGCGTAATGCGATTCTGCGGGCGATGGACCCGATTATTGCCCCCATGGTCCTGGGCTCATCGCTAATATCAAAGTTTGTTCGGCGAGCCGGCGTTGAGCACATGCCGATCTGTAGAAGGATGTTCTCACTCGCAGGTGCTTTCCCCATTCTCGACCACTACTATGAACCACTCTTCAACTCTGCGCATCTGAACGATAGGTTCGCGGCGCCACGCAATCTGCCCGGAATCGATTGGCAGTTAGCGCGCCAATCGCAGTTTGTTCTCCGTCTCGAACAGTACGGGCCGGAGCTTGACGCCCTGCCTCTGGGAAACAAAGCCTTTGACGGAGCCGACGCACAGTTTTGGTATTGCCTTATACGTGCGATCAAGCCCCGACGAATCATTGAGGTGGGATCTGGACACTCGACGCGCTTTGCGATCCAGGCACTCCGGCGTAACCGTCAGGAGAACGGTGTCACTTGCAATCACATGTGCATCGAGCCCTACGAAATGCCCTGGCTTGAAACGCTGGACGCCACGATCGTCCGCAAAAGGATAGAAGAGGTCCCGCTTTCTGTCTTTGAGGAATTGGAATGCGACGACATTCTGTTTATCGATTCGTCACATGTCATACGTCCCCAGGGCGACGTCCTGACGGAGATATTAGAGATTTTGCCGGTGCTAAACGCGGGCGTGATCGTCCACATCCACGACATTTTTTCACCTCGACATTATCACTATAAGTGGGTGGCAAAAGAAGTCCGTCTATGGAATGAACAGTATCTGCTCGAGGCATTCTTAAGCCACAACCGGGACTGGGAGGTCGTTGCAGCCCTCAACTATCTCCAGCATGAGGCCCATGAATCACTGCGTCGCTGTTGCCCATGCCTCGGAGCGGGCGACGAGCCAGGATCGTTTTACCTCAGGCGAGTTAGCTGAGATGAGAGCCGGTCCCGCTGTCCAGCTGTTGTACAAGCGGCTACAGAGCAGAAACGGCTCTCTCGAAGATGCATAGGTCGTACAGGTTCAAGCGGCGGCGGAAAGAACTTGCGCGTGCCATCGACGGTTCCGCGACGTCGCACGCGCACTGGAGCAGCTCACGATAAGGTCGACTTTAATTTCTAGTGTGGAGTTGCAGTGAAGTTTGTGGGGGGAGCGGGAGGCGGATCTGTTCCCGCGATCTGAAAAGCTCCTCTATCCCACGTTCCATCTGCCGCTCGAGCCACTACCCAGGAGATCGTAATCATTGCAAATATTTCCCCGGGCATCCGTGCATCCCGCCGCGACCATAGCGCTGTGGGTGCTGGTTCCCGCAGCGGTGTCCGAGGCAAGCGAATAATTGAAGGAGCCGGAGGCGGTGAACGGATCGGTAGAACTGCCCTTTTGCACGTGAGAACTGGAGTCGTTGGCGGCACTATACTGCGACTGGAACCATGCATTGTAATCCCATGTCACGCTCAGAAACGTAGCGCCGTTCGCGCTGGTTGTTCCGGTTGGGGTCACGTTGGCGAGTGCCTGATCGCCCGCGCTACACCCGGGCAGTCTGTCTTCCACCACAAGTTATTCTCCGAGATGAAATTGCGCATGGGTGTCGTATATCCACCTCCCCAGGTGATCCCAGTGTTAATCGTTCCGTTACACGGAGGATTTCCCATGTTGGCGATGGTATTGTTCACGAAATAAACATCACCACCATTCGGTTTTCCAGCGCAACTGGAGCCAGACGTAATGGTGCAGAAGCTGGCATCGAAGATCAGCATAATGCCATCACCAGCGGCGCAATACGAGGGATCACTGGTGTAGAAGGTATTTCCGAATATGTACCACGGGCCATTTGCCCCGTTCCCGTTGTTGTAATCGGAAGCGGTTGCGGTCGCGATGGAGGCGGTACTTACGATATTAGCGGTGATGTTGTTGGCGTAAACCAGGTTTTGCAAGCCCTCTGAACACTGGCAAGCCTGACCATGGTTACCCGAGGTCGAGCAGCAATCATAGGATAAATAATTGAACTCGACGATGAAATTATTCCCCGGTCCGTAGCCTGCTCCACCGCCTTGGTGTCCGTGGTTTCCTTCCAGGGTGAGAAGGTTGTCGCCGACATTATGCACATAATTATATAAAATCTTGATGTTGTAACTGCCATCCTGGAAATCAATGCCGTCGTCCGCGATTGAGGAATCCGTCACATGGGAGCCGTTGACCTCCACGTACTTGATCGTAACGTCATGGACCCAGTTAGACCCTCCACTGGAACCTGCCGCGATCGCTGCAGAATTGTGGTGGGCAACTTGATTGGTCAACTTAAACCGTAACCCGTGGTCCAGTCCGTAGTTGGGTTCCCGCTGGCGGTACTGCGATAAACGCCATTGATAATGTAATAATCAGTCCCAAATGTCCAGCAACAGGTGAACACCGCTTGCGCCTGGTAAGAGTTATTCCATCCCGTCGATGTTCCGTGGCTCGCAATGGTTGCAGCCTGTATAGTTATCGGCGTAGAACCCGAATCAGCATCACTGAAATTGTGCCCAGAGGTATAGTTTCCCCCGGCGATGTAATAGGTAACGCCTCGGGTCAGACTAGAAGGGAGTGCTGTGTAGGCATTTGTCCAGTCCGCTCCGCTACCAGCTCCAGTTGCTCCGGCCCGTACATAACAGTTTCCGGCGCCATCACAGCCGGAGGCCGCGAATGCAGGGAGCCCGGAAAACGCCAAAAGCGAGAAACTGATCAAGGCTAATGCAAGGGTCTTGAGTCTTGCCGGGCAACGAGCCACCGAACGTCGGGCTTCTTGCCCAATCCGCAGATGCATGCAAGTGAAGACCGATACACAAGTTGAGGTTTGAGTATGGAGAACCTTTGCTACTAGTACGTTCATCGTCTTGCCTACCTTTGTTCGAGTTGCTCCGCTACAGATGGTTATGATTCGTTGTCCTGCTTGCACTCGCATCTGGAATATAGCTCCCTATGGAATGGTAGCGACCGCCTGATTCGAGTAGGCACTCTCAAGACCCTGCGAATTGACAGCGGTGGTTACATAATAATAGGTAGTGCCGTGTTGTACCGTCTGATCGCTGTATGTCGTGCCGGAGATCAAGCTGGAATTTAGTTTGGCGTATGGCCCACCCGAAGTCGTGGAGCGATAGGCGTTATAACCCACCACTGGGGATGTGCTGGCGGTCCACGATAAAGCCACCCAATGTGGCATCGGCGGCGTAACCGTCAATGTCGCGGTGCCATAGATCGCGCCGGAGGTTGCCGTGATTGTACTTGTCCCGGCGCTGACCCCGGTGGCCAAGCCTGTGCTGTTGATGGTCGCTACCGCGTTATTGGAAGATGTCCAGGCCGCGGAATTGGTCAGGTCCTGGTGGCTGCCGTCGCTGTAAGTTCCGGTCGCCGTGAACTGCTGCTGGGTTGCCACCACAATGGAAGGATTGACCGGCGTTACAGCCACGGACACCAGCACGGGAGTTCCCGTCACCGTTAGACCCGTGGAACCGTAGATCGTTCCCGAAGTCGCCCGTAATCGTAGTGCTTCCGGCGCCCACTCCGGTCGCCAGGCCTGTGCTGTTAATGATGGCCACCGACGGATTGCTTGAGGTCCAGGTCGCGGAGTTGGTCAGATCCTGATGGCTGCCGTCGCTGTAGGTTCCGGTCGCCGTAAACTGCTGGTGAGCTCCCACCGCAATCGAAGGATTTAGGGGTGTCACAGCGATCGACACCAACGATGCGCCATTGTATATCTGCTGGATTTGTGCCGCGGTGAGGGCAGTGTTGTAGATACGGAAATCGTCGATCACGCCCGAATTGAACTCCTGGGTCCCACCACGCGAGAACAGGAAGAGGGGATTGTTGCCAAAATAATTCGTGTTCGTATAAGCGAAAATATTCCAGTTGACCGGTTGCAATACACCATCCACGTAAAACTTGACCTGGTTTCCTCCTGTCTGGGTCTTGTCGAAAACAACTGCGAGGTGATGCCAAACTCCAGAGGAAGGCTGGTTGTAGCAGTTAGCGACATATCCAACATTGCCATGCAGCGCGGCCTGAATACCCTCGCAGGTGGCATCATCAGGAAAGAAACCAAAACCGGTAGTGGAATTGTTGAAATTAGTGGTGGCCTCGAACAGCACATGGCCCCCGCCTGTCGAGTAAGTCCGATTTGCCCAGAGCGTAACCGTGGCGGCTTTCGTGCCGCTCAGATCAATCGCGGGAACCTTGACATACTGACTGCTGGCCGCGCGCGCAGAAACCGCGTCGCCCATTTTTCCCGTGACCCAACTGACGCCATTGACCAAAGTGGCAGTATGGCCGTAACCCGAGGAATCGATAGCCGAGGTCCCGGAACCATCATCGAATTTCCAATAGCCGACAGGGCTTTGGGCTTGGGCGGATATCGCAATGACAACGAACGCGAGCACCAATTGTGCCAGCATAGTGAGCGCACGGAATGCCGGTTTTTGACTGATCATGGCGATTTCTCCTGGAAAAACCTCGGGTTCTTACGGCCGGAATAAACTGTCTTGCGTTGATTTCTTGGAACGGGCTTAAGACTTCCGTGCCCACTTCAAAATGAGATAGGCACCATTAGGAGTCAATCAAAAGTATTCGCTTTTTATTACAGTAGTAATCGAAATGTTAATTACCGTACTGGTAAAGTATAGTGTAATTATTACATTCTCAGGAAGCAGTTCTTGCCCTGCAAGCGGTTACGATACGACCTGACTCGCAGTCGTAGCCAGAGTAAGGCTAACAAAAATATGTATTTAGTCAGTCACTGCGAAAAAATGTTGGCGTGACTCACACCCCCTCGGTCCTAATCGAGCAGGTTATGGCAGAGAAACGACCCTGAGACCGCGATTCGGATGGTCAAGCTGTCCCAAATCAAGAGGGCTACATTAACCATAAACGTATTGTTTTTAACGACTTATTACTCGAGACTAGGCCAGAATACGGTCAGAAGACTAACCCCGGTGTGTATGCAATCGAGCGGCCAGAGGCGGTTATGGCTGTAGGTGACCAAAAATGCGTCTGGAATCGGCATTGCCGCACTATTGTAATCACGACTAGGTTACCTGGTCTGGGCAAGCACTTCGGAGAATATGAAATGCGCCCCCCGTCCAGGAATCCGCAAACCCGCCCCAGCAATTGATTACCCAGGCATCGAGACATCATGGCGAATCATCGAAACGTGTCTGTCATTATCCTGACCTGCAATCGGCCAGCCGTGTTTCGGCGCTCAGCAGAAAGTGTGTTGAACCAAACCCATCCTGGTGAGTCATGGTGATTGATCACATTGGCGTGGTTGTCAGTTCTCTGGAAGAGGGCATAGAGCAGTGGCGTGACTTGTTTGGATATCTAACGGCATCCGATGTTGTGGTCAATAGCCACCAGCAAGTACGCGTCGTGTTTCTAGCCAAACCGGGCTCCCTTACGGTGAAGCTGGTTCAGCCCTCGGCGGCGGACTCTCCCGTTGCCGCGTTCGCACGCAGGGGCGGTGGTCTTCATCACATCTGTTTCCGATGTAACGATCTGGAGCTGGAGATTCCCCTGCTGAAGTCGAAGGGCGCAAGATTCATCCAGCCCCCTCGGCCAGGTGAGGCGTTCAACAACAAAGACATAGCGTTCTTTCTGGCAGAGAATAACCTCAACGTCGAACTGATTGACACCAACGAAAAGACAGGGTGGCGCGAGAAACATGTCTGAAGAAAAGGCCCTCAAGGTGTTGCTCTTTGGCGCCACTTTCAATACGCAGAACATGGGGGTCGGCGCCCTGGCGTCTGGATCCATACGCTGCTTGACGACGCAAGAGCACAAGGTATCGATCTCGTTGCTGGATTATGGGACCGAAGAAACTGTCCAGACCTTCGACGAGCTGGGAGCAAGCGTCAGTCTGCCCGTCGTTGCCATGAGGTTCTCGAAAAAGTTATACCTGCCAAACAATATTGCTGTACTGCTGGCGCTCGCAATAGTGGTTCGACTCCTTCCGACGGTCAAAATGAGGCAGCGGGTAATCGCGCGCAACCGGTGCCTGTCCCAGATTTGCGCCGCAGACCTGATCGCGGCAATTTCCGGTGGAGACAGCTTTAGCGATATCTACGGCCTGGAGAGGTTCTTCTACGTATCGTTGCCGATGATTCTGGCGATTGTGCTCCGCAAGAAGCTCATTCTGCTTCCGCAGACCCTGGGACCATTTTCCGGCAGACTGCCCCGATTGATAGCGAATTGGATCATGCGGCGTGCCGAGCGAGTTTATTCACGAGATCATCAGGGCATCAAAGACCTTAAGAGCCTGCTGGGGACTGATTACGACATGAGCAGACACTCTTTGTGCTACGACGTGGGATTCGTGGTCGAGCCTAGAAAGCCCGCCCGAGCGCAGTTGATGGGTATCTCTTCGAATGCGGAAGGCAGCTCTGCACTGGTCGGGCTAAACATCAGCGGCTTGTTGCTTGCGGGAGGCTACACCCATGACAACATGTTCGGTCTGCGTACCGATTATCGAGGCCTCATCAGATCGATTGTCAGGAACCTGATCGAGAACAAGAAAGTGACGGTCCTCCTCATCCCGCACGTGTTTGGAACTGAGCCTGGCTCCGAAAGCGACGTCCTGGCGTGCGAAGAGGTGTTCGCTGAATTGGCCGGGCAGTATGGTGATCGCCTGAGGATCGTGAGGGGCGAGTTCGATCAATGCGAGATCAAGTACGTCATCGGGCAGTGCGATTTCTTTGTGGGATCAAGAATGCACGCGTGCATTGCCGCCTTGTCCCAGGAAATTCCTGCGGTGACCATCGCGTACAGCGGCAAGTTCGTCGGCGTCCTGAATACCATCGGAGTTCCCTCACTCGTAGCCGATGCGAGACAGTTATCCGAAGATCAGATCATGGACGTTATCAATACCGCGTTTGATGGCAGAGAGATTATCCGCACCTATCTTTCGCAGAAGATGCCCGCCGTAAAAAAGACCATTCTGCAGGTAAGCAACGACGTACTTGGACTCCCCGCCAAGATATCTCGTGTTCAGGTCGACAGCGTCCCCGAAGCAGCTCTACCGTAAATCCTGTAAACCTAATTGGACAGTCCTCTTAGCCCAAGCATTGTTTTGGACGGCATTCTACAAAGACAACAACTCTTCCGACGGAAAGAATCGCAATGAACGTATGCATGATCGCGTATACCTTCTATGAGGGCGACAACCGGGTCATGAGGTATGCCGAGGCGCTTGCCGCCAGGGGGGACCAGGTTGATGTATTCGCTTTGGGCCGCGACGGGCAGCAACCGGTGGAGTTGCTCAACGACGTTCGGGTGTATCGCATCCAGTCGCGGAAGAAGAATGAGAAGTCAAAGTGGTCTTACCTGTTTCGCATATTGACTTTTTTCATGCGGGCCCTGGTCAGGGTCACGCTGAAACATGCACGGCGTCCATACCAGCTCGTGCATGTCCATTCTGTCCCGGATTTCCTGGTGTTTGCTGCAGCGTTCACCCGTTTGACAGGAGCACGGATCGTCCTCGATATCCACGATCTTTCGCCTGAACTCTACGGCACCAAGTTCGGCTCCGCTTCAGGGGGAGCAATGTTCTCTGCCCTGCTGACGGTCGAGCGCCTTTCCGCCGCCTTTGCCGACCACGTGATCGCTCCCAACCACATCTGGCAACAAAGGCTGATCGGCAGGTCGGTACCGGAAGCCAAGTGTTCGGTGTTCATGAACTATCCCGACCCGAATGTGTTTCGGAAGCGCGGCCGGAGCCGTCAGGATGGCAAGTTTGTCATGCTCTATCCCGGCACATTGAATTGGCACCAGGGCTTGGACATCGCAATTCGAGCTTTCGCCAAGGTAAGGCAATGCGTACCTGATAGTGAGTTTCATATCTACGGCGAAGGTCCCTCGCGGAACGACCTGGTTCGCCTTGCCAACGAATTAGGGGTTACGGAAGCTGTCTTGTTTCATCGTCCGGTTTCTCTGCGGGACATATCCGCAGTCATCGAAGATGCCGACCTCGGGGTTGTTCCCAAGCGCCGAGACTCGTTCGGAGATGAGGCTTTCAGTACGAAAACCCTGGAGTTCATGACGTTGGGAGTTCCGATCATTCTGGCTGAGACAACTGTCGACAGGTACTACTTCAATGATGATGTAGTCGCGTTTTTTCCCAGCGGCGACGCTGAAGCGTTGGCCGAATGCATGTTGAAACTGATGGGAGATGTGAACCTTCGAGCACAGCAGGTAGAGCGCGCTCAGACGTTCGTTAGTCCGTACAGCTGGGAGTCTAGAAAGGGCGAGTATCTCTCCCTGGTTGATCGCCTGGCAAACATTGCACGTCCGGCCGAAAGCCTGGCCGCTTCGCATGGCGATCTGTGAGGGGAAAAGCGGAATGAGATACAGGCGATTAGGACGAACCCAGTTAGCGGTCAGTGAAATCGGATTTGGGGCGTGGGGAATAGGAGGGAGTTCGTGGATCGGCGCAAAGGATGGGACTTCGTTAGGCACTCTGGCGGCGGCGAGAGACGCCGGCATTAATTTTTTCGACACCGCATTAGCCTACGGTGACGGTCACAGCGAGCGGCTACTGGCGCGTGCTTTTGGCAACTCCCGCGAGATCATCGTCGCCACCAAGGTCCCGCCGGCGAACCGAAAGTGGCCGGCGCCCGCAAGAATCCCGATTTCAGAGGCGTTTCCCAAGAACCACGTTCTGAAATGCCTGGTCCGGAGCTTGAGAAACCTGGGGCGTGAGAGCGTCGACTTGCTGCAATATCACGTTTGGTCTGACGAGTGGGCAAACGATGGGGTATGGCTGGAGACGATTGCAGAACTGCGGCGATGCGGACTGGTCCGGTACATCGGGATCTCCATTAATGACCACGAACCTGAGAACATACTGAAGGCACTTGACACCGGGTTGATTGATTGCGTTCAGGTTATCTACAACGTGTTCGATCAGTCTCCTGAGGACAAGTTGTTTCCGTATTGTCAGAGCCACAACATCGGGATCGTCGCCAGGGTGCCTTTCGATGAAGGTAGCCTGGCCGGGAAAGTCTGTCCTGAGACCATCTTCCCCGATCACGACTTCAGAAACCAGTACTTCTCCGGAAATCGCAAGAAGCAAGTATGGAAGAGACTCCAGCATCTGATGACCGATGTGGGCATCAGCCTGGAAGCACTCCCCGATTTCGCTCTGCGATTCTGTATCTCGCATCCTGCAGTCTCAACCGTGATTCCCGGAATGCGAACGCCGGAACACGTCCGGAGCAATGTTGCGGCATCGGAACGGGGCGTTCTTCCGGAGGAAGTACTCGAGCGGATTCATAGACATCATTGGCAGCGGAATTTTTACTCTCCGCCGCCCACTGTCACAAGCCGTCTAAAGGATGCAATCGACAGGTTCAAAGTACCGCGTCTGACATGAAGACTTGCAATTGGCCGAATAGCACGCTGCAGGCGGGCAGGCAGGCTTTCCATCGAATTTGGGGCGACGACAAAACGGCTAACTCGTCGCCCCCTCACGACCCCATGCTGACTTTAACCGAGGTAGCGTGGGGTCTCTTTTACAATAACGTTGGGATCCAGGAGGACTGAGTGAACACTGAGGTCAGCATTAATCGGGACATATTGACTATCGACCCCGCCGCGGAGGTTGAACGGATTACAGAGAGAATCCGGGAAGTCGTGTACAAACAGTTGAAGCGGCAGGGCGCCGTTATCGGCGTTTCCGGCGGCATTGACAGCAGCGTCGTCGCGTTCCTGTGCGCGCGTGCACTAGGGCCGGAACGGGTTGTAGTGCTGTTTACTCCTGAGGCTGATTCATCGCCTGACAGTCTTCGCCTCGGGCGCATGGTCGCCGACTCGCTTGGCGTTCGCTCCTTCCTGGAAGACATCAGTCCGATACTGCAGGGCGCCCGCTGCTATGAGCGCCGCGACGACGCTATTCGCAGCGCACTCCCGGAGTATGGAGCTGGCTGGAAGAGCAAGATTGTCCTCCCGGCGGTGGACGACCCGCAGCGATATGCCGTGTTTTCGCTGGTAGCTCACGCTCCCGACGGATCGACCAGGAAGGTCCGGCTCACCCCGAACGCCTACCTTGGGGTCGTCGCCGCCACCAACTTCAAACAGCGCACGCGCAAGATGGTCGAATACTACTATGCGGACCGATTCCAGTATGCGGTTGCCGGCACGCCAAACCGCCTGGAATACGATCAGGGATTCTTCGTGAAGAATGGCGACGGCTCCGCGGATTTCAAGCCGATTGCACACCTCTACAAGTCCCAGGTATATCAGCTGGCCGCCTACCTGGGAGTCCCCGAAGAGATCCAACACCGGCCACCCACCACCGATACCTATTCGCTCGAACAGTCGCAGGAGGAATTCTATTTCTCACTTCCTCTCGACAAGATGGACCTGTGTCTGTACGGAAAGAACCACGGCATCCCGGCAGCAGAGTTGGCGGGCGCGGCCGGACTGACGGAGACCCAAGTCGAGCGGGTCTATCAGCAGATCGACTCTAAGCGAAACACCACGCGTTATCTTCACCTCGGCCCAGTGTTGATGGAACCCATTGAGGGCGTCGACGCGCACGCGCCCGTAGCTGGGCACTAACCAAGGCACCCGTGGGTACCCAATCTCCATCCAGCCTCGATGCCGTCGCGCCGGCCATTCCCGGCGCCTGCCGCCCTTGAGCGACGACCTTTGCGTCCTTAACGTCGCGAACTTCCTGTTAGAAGGAAAGGAACCGCACGAATTGCATTGCAGTTCGTCGACGGCACGTGCACCTACGGAGAGGTGGATTCCGCTTCCCGCAAGGTGGCACAATTCCTTCTGGCCTCCGGCGCGAAGAAGGGCGACCGGGCGGTATTAGTCGCAGAAAACTCTCCCTTCTGGGTGGTGAGCTATCTTGGCATTCTCCGCGCCGGCCTGGTATGCGTGCCTCTACCGATCGGAATCAGTGCCGAGGACTTCGCGTTCATCATGCAGTCAGTCGGCCCAGGGTTCGCTTTCGTAGAGTCCCGCTTTCACCAGAAACATAAAGCAAGCCTCGCTGGAACTACCATCGTCGACGCCTCGCAATCAATTCCGCGACCAAGTCCCGGGGAGCTATCTGCGAAACATCGATAGCGTCCTTCCCCACAGTTCGACGATGGAAGTACAGTTCCCCTTGGTCGAGCTTCGCATGACCTTGCGGCGGTGATGTTCACCTCCGGCTCAACCGCGAAGCCACGCGGAGTCATGGTTACCCATGGCAACATCATTGCGAACACGAATTCCATCACCGAATATCTGGGCCTGACCGAGCGCGACAGCATCATGACCGTCCTGCCCTTCCACTACTGCTTTGGAACGTCGCTGCTGCATACGCACCTGAGAGTCGGAGGCCGGTTGGTAATCGACAGTCGCTTCATGTATCCCGAAAGGATTCTGCAACACATGCAGAGCAGCCAATGTACCGGGTTCGCCGGAGTACCAAGTCATTTCCAGATCTTGTTGCGCCGCTCCGGGATTGATCGAATGGACTTTCCACACCTGCGCTACGTACAGCAGGCCGGAGGTCACCTGGCGCCTGCCTTCATTCGCGAATTCCGCAAGGCATTGCCGGCGGTGCAGATGTTCGTGATGTACGGTCAGACCGAGGCAACTGCCCGGCTGGCCTACGTTCCTCCCGAGATGCTGGACAAGAAACTGGCTCAATTGGCAAAGCGATTCCCGGGGTAACGCTTACCGTGGTCGACGAGGACGGGAAGCGACGTCCGCGCGGGAGAGCAAGGAGAGATCGTTGCCGAAGGCGCCAACATCACAGCCGGTTATTGGGGCGAAGAGGAAGAAACGTCGCTGACCTTCCGCGACGGCAAGTTGCACACCGGTGATCTGGCTACCGTGGATGAAGACGGCTTCATCTATGTCACGGATCGAGCCAAGGATTTCGTCAAGATCGGCGGCAAGCGTACGAGTTGCCGAAAAATTGAAGAGCAGCTACTGGAGTTTGACGGACTTCTGGAAATAGCCCTGGTCGGTATGCCTGACGAGGTCTCAGGAGAGGCCCTGAGAGCCTTCGTGGTTCCGAAAGACCAGAAGGACGATTCCTTCTTAGATCGTTTCCGCGCTTTCTGCACTCAGCATCTGCCGCCCGAGATCGTTCCGAAGGAAACTACCTTGCTAGACGCTTTGCCCAAGAACAGCGCCGGCAAGGTGATGAAACCAGCGCTAAGAAAGCTGTAGCGCCTGGCGCTGCCGCATAACGCTACGATTCCCCTAGCCTTTCCGCACCTACTTCGCTAAAGTCCGCCCGCTGAGACCCTTCAGACTTCCTGCCAAGTACGATCCGAAACCCGTCGATTTAGCTTCCCAATCTCCCATCCCCGTCCGCCTCAGCTCGCATAATTCGCTCAAGGCGAGTGCTCCCTTTCGCGCATAAAACTGCGCTTGGGTGATGTCAGACGTGCGTCGGGCCTTTGGCCGCCCGGTGTCACTTGGTCTCTCCTAGGGCTGTTTGCACTCGTCCTCGTCCGCTGTGGGAGCGGCCTTGAACTTGTAAGTCGAGGCGGTACTCGTATCGGTGCTCAGAGTATTCACAAAATTCGCGCTCGGCCCGGTCAGGCACGAGGGGGCAACCGCAACCACCGGGTCGAAGTTTCTAGCAGACCTGTGGTAAATGCGAGCAAGGTCAGCCGTCGGGTCGGTCTTAGCAGACTCTTTGTAATTCTGGGTGAAGCCGTAGGTGACGCATCCTAGTACGCGGTCCGGCTCGGACCCCTTGATACAAGTAACGCAGGTCTCTGCCATCCAACTCAGGCCGGTGGGACCTAACTCGTCGGTTGCCCTGGTGGGCTTATCATAAATTGATTCCGTGGTCTTGACGGTTTCACCAGCATCGACATAATGGGGATAAATCTCGTGCTCCCCCCTTCCGGAATCGTAAGTAGGACCATAAAAGGGCGTGCCCGTTGCGTTGTTGTCCACGAAATTGTTCTTTTTCCGCGGATCCGTCGTATTGTTGGTGGTAACGACCTGGATCATACGGAAGTCGTTGCAGTGGCAAGGGTCGGTCCCTAGGGGTTGGGTGTCCTCTGCGATGAAATGCAGCTCAGCTCCAATGCCGGTCGCCAACGGGCTACCGGCCTCAACTATCGCACTCCGGTTCTGATGGAAGAACAAGGGCATGGCATGCAGAGTGCCGAGAGACTTATCGCAGCAAGTTATGGGACACGATCGGGCTGCCCGCCTTTCCCCCGTCATCAATGGACCGACAAAATTCTCGGGGTAGATCCACATGGTTGGAGGCGTGCCGCTTTCAGCGCACGCTGAGAGATTGGGAAGTAGGGGCGCCCGCTGTAACACATCTGTACCGGGGCCCGACGCCACGGGACCGGACCTCTGCTGGACCACATGCGCAAGCTCATGAGCCAACAGCCTGCGGCCGGCTTCGTTGGAGAGCGCGTATTGGCCTTCTCCGAAGACGACGTGTTCACCCTTTGTATAAGCCCGAGCGCTGATGCTGCGAGCTGACTCCGCCGCACGGCGGTCCGTGTGAACGCGAACGCGACCAAACTCCCGACCGAAGCGCGGCTCCATAAAGGTCCTCACAGCCGGATCTAGCGGCTGACCAGACCCGCGTAACGCGGATTCGACAAGAGATTCACTCGCGGGAACTGCACCCTCTCCGGGGTTCCTGGATTGCAAAGGTTCCCTGTTTTGGCATTGCGGACAGCGTCCCTCGCAAGCACACGCGTGTTGGGATTCCGGCTCGGGAGATCGCATCACCCGGTCAGCTACGCGATCAGCCTCACGCTCGTAAATGTCCCCCGGGGAGCTTATGGTGAGCTTAGCCTGAATGGGGTCGGGTTTCAGAAGGAGGCGCTGTACCGCCTGGTTACCGAAAGTGTGTTGCCAGTGATGAACCAGGGAGCGCAGGTCATCGTGCGCTACATGTTCCCTGCCGTCATGACCAGATGCGGCAGACGGACGATGATTCGCGTCCTGCTTGGTAACGAAACTGCACATCCTCCAACGCCCCTGAGTTGGCTGGAACGAACGTGAAACAGGCAACAGCCACGCTCTGCAAACAAATTGCAGGGACTGTATCACAGACCGAGACAAATCTGCCACCGGAATTCTACGACGCCCAAGCCGCCCGCTTCACACTTTCGATTGTACGTGGAGGTGATTCAATTTGGCTGCCCCCCAGGGATTCGAACCCCGATATGCTGATCCAGAGTCAGCTGTCCTACCATTGAACGAGGGGGCAGCGGTGCGGCCACGGTGAGCGCGCTCGGATGCGCGCAGACACTACCCGGATTGTATTGGTTGCGAGAATACAGCGTCAACTTCGCGGGAGCACGCGGTCGCCGCATGTCGGGCCGTTGCTCGTGCCGGCGACAAGCAACACGCTAGAATGAAGGACAATCTCTGCTGCGGAGGAGTTCCATGTCATCGGTAATGGGCTAGCGCCGTCTTCTCGACCGACGCATCGGAGGTTGCGCGTCGCCCGCTCGAGCCTGAGCATTGCGCCTTGATCGTAGTCGACATCCAGCAGAAGCTGTTGCCTCCCATCTTCAACAAGGAAATGCTGGTCAAGAATTCCCAACTGCTGGTGCGGCTGGCAAAGATCCTGTCGATCCCCATCATGATGACGACCCAATACAGCAAAGGGCTGGGCGACACGGTTCCGGAAGTCAGTTCCCTGCTTGACGGGGTCAAGGCGATCGACAAACTTGAGTTCGGTTGCTTTGGCAGCGACGCCTTCCGCGCCGGGCTCAAGACGCTCCCCGGCAATCGCAATACCGTACTGCTGTGCGGGATGGAAGCGCATATCTGCGTGATGCAAACAGCGCTGGGCGCGCTCAATGAAGGATACCTGGTGCACGTGGCCTCCGACGCAGTGGGCTCGCGCGCGGAATGGAATTGGCGCGTCGGGCTCGATCGCATGCGCGCGGCGGGCGCGGTCATCTCCTCCGCCGAGATGATGATGTATGAATTGCTGCGCCGTTCGGGAAGCACTGCCTTCAAAGAGCTGCTGCCCTATTTGAAGGACTAGCGCGGGCCGCGTTTTCTAAGCAGGACCGGATGGATCGCGGCGCCAGACGAGGTCCTCCCCTTCCCGTCGATCCACGAATCCGATGATCTTGCCGCCCGCGTCCCGCTGGAAGATCTTGCGGGTCCGCGGTTGGCCGGCCACGAAAAACACGTCGTGAACCTCCGCCCCCAACGGCTTCGCAGGACGGCCTTCGCGACCGCCGACCAGTTGCTTGCCATCCCACTGAATCACGTAGACCAGATCGGGACCACCCACGTACCTGCCAACGTATTGCTGCAGTTCTTTGGGCGGCAAGGCCATCGCTGGAGGGTCTTTGAGGACCGCGTACGCGTGGACGAGGTAGAGCTTCCATTCGCCGGCATCGCGACGCCAGGTCTCGGTCATCAGGTAACGAGCTGACAGCATCTGGCCGTGATAGTTCTCCTGCTCGTCGTCGGTGTGAATCACCGTAGCCAGGTCGCCGGCGATGTGCGATTCGTACGATGCGATCTTCAAGCTGCCCGAAGCGCCTGCCGGGAGCGGATCGAGCTGCTTGAGGAACTCGGCTCGATCCATGATGGTCCCGTTTTCGTCGACATACACCGCGTCGGGCGCAAGGGTCTGTTCCCATACCTTCCGATCGCCCGGGGCGATGGCATCCAGGAGCGCCTGGTCCTTCGCGCGCAGCAACGCGGTGGTCTTATCGGAAGGGTTGGCTGAGACTTGAAGGGCAAGCGCGAGCAGGAACGGAAGGATAATCATCGGAATATTGTACGTAGGCCAGCCCCTTGGGCATCTTCAATTCATCATGCGGAATAAGCCCTCTACGGCTGGGTCCCTTCGCTTGGAACATAAGTGTCAGAGCAAACACACCTTTGACAGATTGAAGATGCAGCCCGTAATTTCGCCGCTTCACTGGCAAATTCTCATGCGGCGGAACGCCGATTTCGCCAATTGACCCCCCATACCCCCATACAGCCGTTTGCTGGGGCGTTTCCCAGCGCTCACCTTTTTCCGAGGGGTTGCGTACAGGGGCGGGAAGCCAAGAATCCAAGACCGGGTAAAATAATTTTCATCCCGCGAATCGGTGGAGCTAAACTTCGGAGCCTGCCCTGGGCTTGCCGACGGGTCAGCGTCCCGGCGCAGCTACTGCGGGACGAGCAACGCTGGTCAGCGATCCAGCTTCGACATAGCTAAATTACGGCCGGAGATTGCTGCGCTCGCTTGAGCGATTTGCAGCCGCCAGTTCGGTATCGGCGAATTGTTGCCGTTCACGTTCAGGTAGCACACCATGTTCTTCAGTCGCGCCGTATCGTTTCCCGAAGCACTCTCTCCTCGCTGCCGCAGGTAATAGGGAGGAATCGACTGGTAGTACAAGGTGGCAACCACGCTGGCCGCATTGGCCAATTGCGAGCTGAGGGGTATGGCATAGCGAACTATGCTCGATCCGCTGCCGTCGCTGTAATTTGGATCACCATTGACTCCGACCGGTTTCGTCATGTCAGCGGACGGGCCGGTGGGACTCCATCCCTGCGGAAGAAGGCGGTTGTTTTTTACGACTTGATCAAGAGCCAGAAAGCTGGTGGTGAGCTGCCCTTCCGGATTTAGCGCCAGTTCTTCGTAGATCTGCACCTGATCGTCACGCGTGATCGGGTTCGCCTGATTGTAGTGAGGTTGATAGACCTGCTGGTTGGGCGCGAAAAACTCCGTGACTAGCGGATTCCCGCTGTTATCAAGAATCACGCCATCGTTCGATGTCTGGCCCGAGACCCACAGCGTGTTGCCGACGGCGTCAAGTACGCGGAACTCCAGGAACGCACGACGGAAACTCTACTCCCGACGGAAAGCTGTGGCCCGCCAAATTCACAACCTTAACGTCAGCTTGCAGTGCGCTGCCGGTATTTTGCAGCGAGACAATATTCACGGTGGCTGTAGAGCTTGCCACCTCCAAGCCCGCGTTGATGGCGGTGTATTGGCTGGCAAAGGTATCGTTGAGTGCGAATCCCGGCAGGAACGGGTTCGATTTATACAGGCCCAGTTCGCTGCGGTACTCCCCAAACATCTCCAACCCGAACACGTTGATTCCCAGAAGAGTGTGCCTGGCGAAATCGGTTCGTTTGGTCAGCTGAATCTGGTCATCCGGCGCGCGGAATTCCTCAGGCGGAAAGGTGTTGTCTTCTATGTTGGCGATGTTGAAGGCCAGGGGCTGGTTTTTGTACTGCCGCGGCATGTGGCAGTCCTGACAACTCTGAGGAGTAGAGCCATTGTCCGCGAAGTTGCTGTTCACCCACTCCAGAAATGTCGTCTGTTCGTGGGAGATTTTTGGAGCTCCATGTTCGTCAGTTGGCTGGTTGCCATTCTTGTCGTACACGGGAAGGAAAATGGTGTGGCACGAACTGCACAGCAGCGAAGACTGCACCTGATTGGCGAACTGGGGATTGACTCCGATCGCATTCTGCATGGGCAGCGTCGCCACTTGAGCATAGGGACCGTAGAGCTCCGTAGCTGGGCCCACTTTAAATTGTCCTGTATATGTTTCCTCTGTGCCGAGTCCGTCGGCGGCGATGTGGTGGCAACCTAGGCAGGAAACTCCGTCGCGCGCCAGAGCGCCGTACCGCGAGTTCGGGTCGGAAAGGTCGGCGTGGGTGAGTAGTCCGCCGTTGGTATCGATCTTGTATTGGCGTTCTCCCATCACGCCATGACAGCGCAGGCAGGTGTCGTCAATGAAATCCGCCGCGTTCTTTTGCCCACTCAGTTGGGGATGGATGGTGCGCTCGGTCTCGAGCTGGGCCAGGAAAATCGGGTCCCGTCCCGACAGGCCCATCATCGAATACCGCCATTCTCCGTTGGGGGAGACATTGACCTTGCAGTTCGTCGGCGGGTTGCTGCCGGGGTCGCACGTCTGCAGAGCATTGGGATAGAGCATGGCCGGGATGTCATTTCTGCCAGTGCCGCTTATGGTCCCGGTTGCATCGTGACAGCCGGCACACTGGTCAGAGGTCAGGAACTGCTGTGGTCCCGCGGGGCGGCCATACGGAACAACGTGGTCAAAGGCCTCCGACACCATGCAGTACGATTTGCGCGGGGCCTGCTGCTGAGGAAATACGTTGGAACATTGCGGCGCGGTGAGGGGATTCCGCGTGCTCCCGGACGCTTCCTTGCTGCTTAGATAATTCGCGTGATGCATGAACTCAAGCGGGCTGAACTCCGACGCCGAAGGTTCGGTGTTCGTTGGCCTGAGGGCGAACTCTTGCAGTGTGGGTGACGATCCCAAGCCCGAGACGTGCATTGTGGTTGCGAAAGTGCCTTGTCCATCCGCTGTCGACGCATGACAGTTGAGGCAGTACAGGCCATATCCCGTGTACACCGGCGTCGGCTCCGCACAACCGTTCGTCACCGGAACCGGCGGAAGCGGGTTGACACCTATGTCGGCCCAGTACCAGGTATCCCATACCGAGCTGTCCTTGACCATGACGGTCCAGTCCGTCAACTGCGACTCGGTGCTATTCAGCGTGGGGTACTGCTCTTTGACCATCATGCTGCCGTCGATAATCCTGGCGCTGCGATCTCCCTTGGTCAGCCAGCTCCATATGTTGGGAGAGTAGTACACCTTGACGTAGGGATGGACCATCTGGCTGCTACGTATAGTTGCATCGTGTTGCCAGGATTTGTAGCAGCCCTCTTCGAGAAAATTGGGTGAGCTGCGGGCAAGTACCCCGGAGAGCTGGACGGCTGCAATGGCGTGCAAGCGGACTTCTCCGAGGGGGAAGGTGACCCCGATCCTGAGCCACAGGCGGTTAACAGCAGGAGGCTGACAACAGTGGCGCATAGCAGCGAAGTTGCGCTTCGTGAGTTCACAACTCTCCCCCGGTCGTTCTGCCAACCGCACTGCAGCGGGCTTATCTACCCGGCTCGCAGAGCCCCAAATGTGTAGCTGATTAGGCTGCAATACTACACCACAGCCGAACGTCTATTTAAATTGCCTTGTCAACTGCCTGCTGTGTGTTGCCCAGACGCTCACCTTGGGACCATCTGTTCCGGGGCGAGGTATTTGTGCTGTGGCAGGTGGATAAACTGGGCTTAGACTTTCCCAAATGCGGAAACCGCTGGCAACCGCGCTCACGTTCGATTAGAGGCACTTGGAGCCGCAGGACGTGTCTTGCTACCATCTACCCCATTAACGTCGCCCTACGGCCTCCTAATGCGCAGCAAACGGCATTCTACATTCCGGCGAATATAGCAATAACGTGCTTGATAAGTTAGCATCAAAGTGCCGATTTGGGAAGCAGCTGCGACCAATAGAAAAGGCGCGATTTCTCGCGCCTGATTTCCCTGACCGTTACCTCAGCCGCGCAGACTACTTTTGTGGCCTGCTGGCAGGAGGAACGATGCTGTTCATGCGCAGATATTCCACCATCTGGCCGTAATGATCGTTGGGATGGCTGATCGCGCCGATCGCAAGTCCAAGGCGAGACACCTTGTTAGGCCCAAATGGACTTGGGACCTGGCCCAGAACATTAGCATCATCGATACTGTTCAGCGCCTTGTTGAGGTACGTGAAGGAGTCCTTCAGGAATTGAACGCAATCGGCCTTCGACGTGATCTTGGCCGGCCCGTTCTCCCCCTCCAGATCCAAGGGAGGCTTTTCCGCGAGGATTCCGGCTCCAAGCATGTAGTTGGCGGCCGCAATGTGTTTCACCTGCTGCGCGAAGGTGCGGACCCCCTTAAACTCGCCCTGCGTAGGCGCAAAATTGAATTTGTCCTCGGGCATGGCCTCCGCCGCGGGCACGACTTCGTGTTCGACATTCATCAGCGAACGGCTGAGGACGGCCGCAAACGTCGGTTTCATGTCGGGCTTAGCTTGCATGGCTTGCGGATTGGCGGCAACCGCAGTTCCTACGGGGCCCAGAGCCAACAGCAAAATGCCCATTGCTACTTGCCTATTCATCGAGTAAAACCTCCACTGAAATGATCTGTGTTATCTAAATCGTGGCCGGGGAGCGTGCTGAGATTCTAATCCATTGCCAGCGCGTTGGGGTGGATTTCAACGGAACGAAGCCGAAACCAGAGGGTCGCCAGCATACCCACTCCCAAGCCCACTGCTGCGTAGGACAGCGAACGCGCGATGCCGGCACGCTCCGCAATCTCACCCCACAGTGCCGCCCCCCCGGCGAGCCCGCCCTGCAAAACCAGCAGATACATCGAGATCGCCCGCGCGCGCATGTAGCCCGGAGACATGGTTTGTGCGGACACATTCAGGCTGGCTAGGATTTGAATCCACGCGACGCCGGCAACCAGCATGGTGACCGAGAGGACCGGAAACGTCTGCCAACTGCCGGCAGCAAAAGTGGTGATGGCGAAGATCCCGGTCGCCAAGCAGACCAAGGCGTCGGCCGAAAGGCTCCGCCGGAAGAACGGCATGAGCGTCGCTCCCAGCAAGGCTCCCAGTCCGAAGAAGCCCAGCAACAGTCCATAGCCCTGCGATCCGAAGGGATGCGCCAGCAGCGGCAGCAGAGCCGGCAGCGCGCTCGCCGAGATACTGAAGACCGCGCTGCGCACCAGCACGGCTTTCATGGGTGATGACGTGCGCAAATAGCGGAAGCCCTCGGACATCGCGGTAAACATATGTCCCACGCGCATGGAGGTGCGTCCGGGTTTGCGTCTCCATTGGTAAAGGAAATAAATCACGCCGAAGAATGAAAGCGCGTTCAGCAGGAACGCGATACCCGAGCCCGCGGCAGCTATCACCAGGCCGCCAAGCGCGGGGCCAATAGAGCGGGCCACGTTGAATCCGGCTGAGTTGAGCGCGATTCCAGCCGCGAAGTTCTGATGCGAGACTATCTCGGGCGTAATGGCCTGCCAGGCGGGATCGTTGAGCACGGCGCCAATGCCCATCAGCAGGGTAAACAGCAGGAGCAGCGAGGGCGTGACTTTGCCTGCGATGGTGAGAACGCCGAGTGCGGCCGCCGCAATGACCATCCAGGTTTGAGTAAAGAGCAGGAGCCTGCGGCGATCGACCACGTCGGCAATGGCCCCCGCCGGCAAAACCACGAGGAACACCGCAATGCTGCCGGCCGCCTGCACCAAGCCGACCATCAGCGGCGACATGGTCAGCGACGTCATCAACCATCCCGCGCCGACGTTCTGCATCCAGGTGCCGGTGTAGCTGACGACCGCCGCCATCCACAGAGTCCGGAACAGAGGCTCATGCAGGGGGCCGAGCACGCTGCGCCTTCGCGGCGGCGCAATCGGCATCTCTGGGATGGACCCGAGTTCAGACATGGGCTTAGGCGCCTCGGTGGTCGCCGGGGCCGCAACTGGGGGGACAATCGGTTCCTGCCATGCTCCGCTCGTGGCCATCGAGAATCTGACCGTACAGCCGCAGAAACGTAAGCCACCTGCGTCCATTTTCGGACGAATAAGTTGCCGAACGCTGACGCTCCGTGACGAATTGCGCCTTTCCGGATTTCCTCATCCGGCGACCTCCGCCCCGGCAGGATGGGCCGAGAAGGGCCACTCGCCCCGTCGCCATGAGCGCACAAAGTAAATCGCCAGGCCGAGAACAAGAATGACGACCGCGTAGCGGATTTCACGCAGGAAGTTCTTTCGAGCTACCAAAATAAAGATGAACCCAGCGATCGCCAGCAGCGCAGGCAGGGGGTAAAGCCACATACGAAACGGTCGCGGCAAGTCGGGCTGCCGTTTGCGCAGGACCATCAATCCAACCGCCTGTACGATGAATTGCAACAGGATTCGAATAACAACCAGGGCAGCAATCACGTCTGCCAGGCGTAGGAAGCAGAACAGCATGGCGACTCCGCCAAGTGCGAGTAGCGAAACCGTAGGAAAGCGATGCCGGGGATGGACGCGCGCAAACGCGCGAAAGTAATTGCCGTCGAGCGCCGCGGCGTAAGGTACCCGCGAATATCCCAGTAACAGCGAGAACACCGAAGCGAAGGCCGTCCACATGATCAAGCCGGTGATCGCTCGCCCCGCCCAGCTGCCGTAGATGCGCTGCATGAACACCGACATCACGTAGTTGTTCTGCTGGTTCGACTGCCCGGCCAGTTCCCTCCATGGAAGTACGCCGAGCACAGCAATGTTCATAACGACGTAGATCAGGCCCACCGCCAGGATCGAGAGAATGAGAGCTCGCGGAATCGTGCGTCCCGGATCTTTCACCTCGGCGCCCAGGAAGCAAACATTGTAATAACCCCAATAGTCGTAGGTGGCGATCAGCATCGCCGCACCCATCCCGGTGAAGAAGGCATTCGACGGGTGGAATGCTCCAGGCGGAAAGTCGAAAGCCCGCGTACTGCTGAAGTGGGTCAGTCCGGCAAAGATGATCCACGCCACTGTGAGCGCTACACCAACCCAGAGCAATTCCGAAAGCTTCCCGACCGCTGTGATTCGGCGATACAGCAGAACGACGACCAGGGCGCAGGTCGCAATGGCCACGAAGGTACCAGGCATCAGGACCAGGCGCACTTCGAGCGCTCCCAACCCGGGCAGGCTGGCATGAATCGTATGCTCCAGCAGTGTGTGGTCAAGGCCGGGCCAAAGATATCCGGCATAGTGCGACAGTCCGATGCAGCCCGAGGCAATTGACAGGGGTGCGCTGAACGAGAGCTGCCAGATGAAGAGGAACGACAGCAGCCTCCCCAGCGTTTGCGGGCCGTAGATCTCTTTGAGGTACCAGTACGAGCCGCCGGCTCCCGGCATGGCCGCGCCCAGTTCGGCCCATACCAAGCCATCGCAGAGAGCGAAGACCGCGCCCAAAATCCAGCCGAGCATGGCTTGCGGCCCGCCCGCTGCGCTAATGATCAGGGGAATCGTAATGAACGGCCCCACGCCGATCATGTCAATCATGTTCAGCGTGGTCGCACCCGCCAGCCCCACCCCGCGAATCAGTTCGGGCTGGTCAGGAGAACTACCTTGGCTCATGTCCCACGCTCAGCAGATTCACGTAGAGACGAATGGCGCCGGGCACGCCGAAGGGCAACTGCCGGAAGAAGGCGTATCCGGTATAGAGGTAGTAGCCCTTGCCGTATTGCGCCAGCAACAGACCGCCTTTTTGGGCTGCCTCACCCGGATCGTTGCAAGCCAGAAGCGGCGTGTAGTGCGGGTCCCATTGATCCATGAAGTACAAGCCGCGCTCCTGCACCCAGCCGTCGAAATCGTGCGCCGTAATCTGATTGGGATAGTGGAAGACCGGGCTTTGCGGATCAAGAATGGTTACCGGCGCCTCTTCCACCGTCACTCTGTCACGGCTGAGTTCCGCGGGATACGGAGTGTAGTGACCGGGATTGAAATCACTGGGCGAGGTGTTGTACTGCACCAGCAGGGTGCCCCCGTCGCGAACATAGTCCAGCAGCCGCTGATGGTACTTCTTCACGTCATCGCGGGTATCGTAGGCCCGGATGCCGAGTACGACCGTTCCGAAGCGCGCGAGATCGCCATGCTCAAGGTCACTGGGAGTGAGCAGGGTTACGTTCAGTCCAACTTGCTGCAGAACGATCGGTATGTCGTCGCCCGCTCCCATGACATAGCCGATCTTCAGCCCCTGCGGCACCTTCACTTCCACCACGCTGGCGCGCTGAGCGGCAGGTTGATAGTAGAAGAACCCGCCGAGGTCCGATCTCGTGACCAGGCTGTAGCCCTCGCTGTAGTTTTGATTGCCGGCATTCAGCAGTGCGCGCACCTGGTAACGAGCTTCTCTTGCTCCATCCGGCAGGATCTTGAATTCGGCGGCATGTTCGCCGGTCTTGCTGAACTCGACGCTCGCCGACTGAGGTTCAACCTTCCATCCCGATGGCACCTCGGGACGCACCGTGCCGGTTGCATTCGCCACGGTAGAGCGAACCATTACGCTCAACTGCGCCGTGGGATTCGATCCCGCCGGGATGATCTGTGTGCTCGGCGACGTCTCCACCGAGAAGGGCGGCACAACCGCAAGCGGCATGGACCAGGCCTCGCCGTGAGTGTCATGCACCGGCGTACGCGCGAAGCTGAGAATTTCCCCTTCTTCACCATTGACGCTGTAGATGGCGTGAGCCTGCACGGGCGGCGGAGGCAAGGCCAGGGTCACATACTCCGGAGTATCAATCTTGTAGATGGCGTCGGTCTCGGGATTGTCGCGGTGGAAATAAGCCTTGGTCAGCTGCGCGTCTGCAGGCGGCGTTACCCGGAAGGTGAGGGCACAGCCGTCCCCGGGCGCGATTCGCTTGGGCACGCGATCCATGAATAGTTCGGACTTCCAGCCCGCAGGAACATCGAGAGTGAGTTGCTTCAGGTCCAGCGGCAGCGCGCCACTGTTGTGCAGCTTGGCGAGAAGCAGGAACGACTTCCCTGCCGTGATGACTGCTGCCAGCACGTCACCGCTCGCGGTCGGAAACGCCTCGGCCATGGGACGGCCATCGGGGGTGCCCGGGCCAACACCCAGGTCGATCCCGAGCGCCAGATTGGCCGCCTTCTCAAACTGCTCTGCCTTGCTATGAAGGGAGGCAAGCAGGTCGGCCTTTTCCGCAGCGGACAACTCCGATTGTCCAACTTTGCCGATCAACGCGCGCGTCAGATTGAGTCCGTGCAGCAACGGCTTCGCCGCCGCCTGGGGGTTCGTCTGCGCTGCTGTGGCATCGTCCACCGCTTTGGCAAGCGCTTCCAGTTGCGGACGCAGCCAGGGAGCCTTGGCTTGATCGGAACCCAGCCGCGCTGCCAGGCCCGGTAACGAGGTGTCGACCCCGTCGAAGAAATCCTTCTCGTGCGTACCTGCAGCCGGCGGATTCGGCAACACGGAATCGATCAGCTTGTAATAGCTGGTGCGGCGACCTTCAGGAAGGGTCCATGCTCCGGCACCCTGCGAAAGCTGGTGCTTGAGTCCTTTCCAGGCAAATTGCACATACGTCTCGCCCAGCAAGGGGTCGAACTGCGAAGTCTCCAGCTCTATGGTCCAATCTTCCGTACCGCGAACATTGTCCATGTACAGCTTCTTCGCCTGCCAGGGCTGCAGGCCTTCGCGAATCTGCTCGGGAAAGCGTGCTGGGATCGGCAGCCGCGCGGAACGCCTCCCTGGTCAAGATTCCCGAAGCCTGATGGTTTCCGTGGCCATCCCGGCTGCTTCCCTGAAAACGAGTGCAGATCACGTCGGGGCGAAAAGTGCGAATGACTCGCACCATGTCGCCCAGGGCCACATCGTGGCCGTGCCACATCTGGAAGGTCTCTTCCGGCGTCTTGGAGAATCCAAAATCGGCAACCCGGGTGAAGCGTTGGTCCACCCCGTAATAGCGGTCGGCTGCGAGCAACTCCAAAGTGCGAACAATCCCGAGCTCATCCAGTAGATTGCTGCCGACTTTGTTCTGCCCGCCTTCCCCACGGTTCAGTGTGAGCTGCAACACGGACACACCGTGCCCGCGAGATTCCAGCGTGAGCATGCCGCCGTCTTCGTCATCGGGATGGGCCACGGTGTGCATGAGACGCGCCGTGGTATGCAGACGGCGCAGCATCTCCTTGAGGCCGGTGTCGCCGGTATCAACTGGAAGCGGCTTGGTATCGACCCAAGGGGACGGAACCTGGGCAAAACTTGCCGGACATGAAAACAGGAGAAGTAGGCATAGCCAGGCGATCAGAACTGGGCGCAATCTGGTAGGTCTGGAAAGGGCCATTGGGTTATCAGGAAATACGGTCGAAGTTCCCCACGACTCACTACAGAGTACACAAATTCAAGAATCGGCACATACAAGGGCAGATCGCTGAAAGAGATTGAAATAAAGGCCTCGTTGGCATATGCTGAAACATATGCCAAGGAATTCTCGTATGGCTGCTGAGCGATATGTCAAACTCTTCAAGAATGGGCGGAATCAGGCCGTACGTATCCCCCGTGAGTTCGAACTTCCGGGCGAGGAAGCCATCATGCGCAAGGAAGGCGAGCGCCTGATCATCGAACCCGCCGCGCCCAAATCTCTGCTGGCGCTACTTGCGACTCTGGAACCTCTCGCCGAGGATTTCCCACCTCTATCCGACCTGCCACCCGATCCGGTTGATCTCTGATGCGCCACTTACTTGACACCAACATCGTGTCAGACCTGGTCCGCAATCCCCACGGTCGCGTTGCACAACACATTCGCAAGATCGGGGAGGCGCAAGTCTGCACCAGCATCATCGTGGCTGCCGAGCTGCGTTACGGGGCCGCGAAGAAACAGTCTCCGCGGCTCACCTCACAACTGGAAGCGGTGCTGGGGGCCCTTGAGATTGTGCCCTTCGAGTCACCTGCTGATGCCACCTACGGTCTGCTGCGTGCCCAACTTGAACGGGCTGGCAGACCGATTGGCGCAAATGACCTACTGATCGCCGCCCAGGCCTTGACTCTTCACTACAGCGTCGTCACCGACAATGAAAGAGAGTTCGCGCAGATTGAGGGACTTCGTCGCGAAAACTGGCTGAGCCAAAACTGACCTCTTCGCTAGCCCCAAGTCAGTAACCTTGCGAGAGCAAAAAGCAGCGCACTACACGTACGCCTCGTCCACGTAGCACCACTTCCAATCGCCGGACTTGAATGCCTGCATCACCGGATGTCCTGTTTCTTTGAAGTGCTTGTTGGCGTGCTGTCCGGCGGAGGAATCGCAGCAGCCAATGTGGCCGCAGGTCAGACACTGACGAAGTTGCACCCAACGCTCCCCTGCATCAGCGCACGCCTGGCAAACTTCACCGCTGGGCTGGACATTTGGATTGGTTCGCTTTACGTGGTCGCACTTCGCCATAGAGGCCTCCTTCTAGGAATATTTCCCTTAGATGAATTGGCGGGCTAGCCAGATTCCCACAAACCAGCCCGCAGGATCGCGACACGAGTCACAGCGGTAGTGCAACCGCTTGTCTATAATGAACTTTCGCGGCCATCGCAATCGTGGGCGGGCAGATCAGGCCAGCCATGAAGTGTTCACGCGACCGTCGCGCCGGATTCCTTCATGATTCAGACCCTATTTGGCAACACTGAAGACAAGCCTAGTTTCCTCCAACGCATGAAAGAAGCGGTCACGCGGACGCGCGAGACCCTTAGCGAGCGGATTGAAGAGGTTGTAGCCATCCGCAAGGAGATCGACCGCGACACTCTTGACGACCTGGAAGCGACTCTCCTTACGGCCGATCTCGGCACCGCCACGACCACAACCGTGCTGGCGGCCTTGCGCGAGAAGGTCGACCGCAAACAGGTGGCCAACGTCGAGGAGCTAAAACGAGTACTGAAGGACGAGCTGCTTGCCATTCTGAATACGACAGACAAGCGACCAGTCCAAAAAGTTGATGGCGAGCCTGAGGTCATCCTGGTGGTCGGTGTCAACGGCGTGGGCAAAACCACCACGATAGGCAAGCTGGCACACACCTTGCGGGCCCAGGGCAAGACCGTGCTGCTGGCGGCGGCCGATACCTTTCGCGCTGCGGCCATCGAACAGCTCGAGATATGGGGCGACCGCACCGGGACCGAAGTCATCAAGAACAAGCCGGGCGGCGATCCCGCAGCGGTGCTCTTCGATGCCATGACGGCAGCCAAGGCCCGCTCCACCGACTACGTCATCGTGGACACCGCCGGCCGCCTGCACACCAAGTCGAGCCTGATGGAAGAGCTTGCGAAGATGCGCCGCACCGCGCAACGCCTCAGCGCCAACGCTCCCCACGAGACTCTGCTGGTCATGGACGCGACCACCGGCCAGAACGGGTTGCAGCAGGCTCGCTTGTTCACCCAATCGGCGGGCGTTACCGGCATCGTGCTGACCAAGCTCGACGGCACCGCCAAAGGCGGCGTGGTGGTGGCCATCTCGAAGGAGCTTGGCTTGCCCGTCCGCTACGTAGGAGTCGGAGAGAAAGTAGGCGATCTACTTCCCTTCAACCCGCAGGACTTCGTGGACTCGCTATTCAATTGAAATGAGCAAGCTTTCAAGCGACGAAGCGTTCATGCAGCAAGCGCTGGAGCTTGCCGCCAAAGGAATTGCCCTCGCTTCGCCAAACCCGTGCGTTGGTGCGGTGCTCGTCGATGCCAAGGGCAAGGTCGTCGGTAGCGGTACGCATACTTACGAAGGCCGCAAACACGCCGAGGTACTGGCGCTGGAAGCCGCCGCAGACCGTGCCCGTGGCGCTACCCTCTACATCAATCTCGAACCCTGCTCTCATGTGGGACGCACCGGTCCATGCGCAGACGCGGTAATCGCCGCTGGAGTGAAACGTGTGGTCGTCGCCATGCGCGATCCTAATCCTGCAGTTGCCGGACGAGGACTGGCCAAACTGCGCGCCGCCGGGATCGAGGTCACAGAAGGGCTTGGCGAAACCGCGGCCAGGAAACTGAACGAGTCCTTCGCGAAATATATCCGCCTGAAAACCCCGTTCGTCACCCTGAAGACGGCGATGACGCTGGACGGAAAGATTGCTCCGCCTCCTGGAGACGGCACAACGCCCTCCGCCATAGGGTCTCTGACGGCGAGCGGCGGATGGATTACCAGCGAAGAAGCCCGGGCGCACGTGCACGAACTGCGTCACGCCAATGACGCCATCATGGTGGGCGTGGGCACCATCATCGCGGACGATCCTCTGCTCACGGACCGCACTGACCTTCCTCGTCGCCGCCGGTTGTTGCGGGTCATCCTCGATTCGCGTTTGCGTTTACCGCTCGACTCGCGTGTGGTTAAGACCGCGCAACAAGATGTCCTCGTCTTCTGCTGCTTCGCGGAGGAGAACAAGCGGCGTGAATTGGAGGTACGTGGAGTATTGGTCGAGCAGGTCCCGATGCACCGCCCGGTGGAAGACGGCACCATCCCATTTCCCGGCAGCGCTCCGGCGATCGACGGCCGGCCGGACCTTGAAAAAGTGATGGCGAATCTAGGCGCGCGCGAAATCACCAGCCTGATCATCGAGGGCGGCGCCATGGTCAACTGGGCCGCGCTGTCCGCCGGCGTCGTGGACAAGATTTTCTTTTACTATGCTCCCAAGATTCTTGCCGGTACAGGTTCCGTTCCATTTGCGCTGGGTGCAGGATATCGCCGCATCAGTGAAGCGGCTTACGTGAAGTCCCTCGTCCTGCATCGCTTTGGCGAAGACTTTGCCGTAGAAGGCTATTTACGCGATCCGTACGCGGACGACATTCACCTGGTGCAAGGAACGTAGGAATTGCTATTCGCTTTTCGCCATTGGCTGTTCGCACAAGCTTTCAGTAATCAGCATCCAATTGTGGTTGTGACGGGCATCGATAATGCGCAGTTCATTTGGGGTTGGTAAGCTTTAGCTGAGGGCTGAAAGCTGACGGCTGAGAGCTGACAGCTACTCCGAGGTCATCATCATGTTTACTGGACTTGTTGAAGAAGTTGGAACCATCGCCAGCATCGTCGAAAGTGGCGGCAATCACCGCATCACCATCAACGCTCCCCATACCGCCAAGGAACTGAAAGAGGGCAACAGCGTCGCCGTAAGTGGTGTCTGCCTGACGGCGCTCGATATCAAGCCTGCGTCTTTCTGCGCCGACCTGGCCGCGGAGACCTGGCGGCTGACCTCTTTCTCTCGCATTACCGCGGGAGCGCAGGTCAACCTGGAACTACCGCTGAAGGCTGACGGCCGCATGGGCGGTCACATGGTACAGGGACACGTGGACGGCACGGGCCGCCTGGTGGGCCTGGAGCCAATTGCCAACGCGGACGATTTCTGGCTGCTCCTCGACATCCCCGAAGAGCTGGAGAAGTATGTCGTTTTCAAGGGGTCAATCGCCATCGAAGGCATCAGCCTGACCGTGGCCAAGCTTGAGGGTTTGCGTCTAACTATCGCCATCATTCCGCACACCGTAAAGATGACGAACCTTGGCTCGTTGAAGCCCGGCGATCCCGTGAACATCGAAACCGACATCGTCGCCAAGTATCTGGAGAAGTGGACTCACCGCGACGAGCAAACCGGCGCGCTGACGGTGGAACGACTGATCGCGCAGGGCTTCTGACCGCAGGTGTCATGACGAACACAGCGAGCCGTCGTCCCTTTCGAGACAGCAGTGGCATGACCAGCGCGGCCACACGCAGAGATTCGGGGCTTGGGCGGCGGTCACGGGATGGTTGCATTTCAGCGACCCAGCCGCCTCCAAAGTCATCTACATCGCAGAGGCATTGTATGAAGCGATTTTCTCTGATGGCGATCAGCTTGATAGTGCTGACGGCGATTTCCTCCTACGCCAGGATCAATCCGAACACCGAGAAGGAGCCGGCGTTTCCGGGCATCCTGGCGAACGCGCGCTATGTCTACGTCGCGTCGTATGACGGAGACCAGTTCAATACGAACCTGCTTCCCGAAGATCGCGAAGCGATCGTCGCCGTGCAGAATGCCATTCAGGACTGGGGCAAACTGACCCTCGTGTACCGGCCCTCTGACGCCGACATCGTCATCCTGGTAAGCAGCCGGCCTTCCGAAGATGTAATGGCTGTGTATGATGCGGCTCTGTGGCCGAGCGGCAACTTTCTATGGCGGGTCATGGGACGCGGCGGTCTCCAGTCCGGCGAAACCCCGCTGGCCGCGCAATTCATGAAGGGCTTCGAAAGCATACAGAATACTAGGTAAGTGGTTGTATGGTTCTTTTGGACCGGTAACCAGCTTTTCTGAACGAGCTCTTCATACGAGGACCACCCCCAAACCAGCGTGGCCTACACCCGCGGTTCGTGGGCCGGGCGCCGCGCACCAAAGTAGCGCTCGAAGTCCATGGAGTCCAGTTCGAGAAACTCCTGCACGATAGGCTCCTTGCAGTTGGCCATTTCCGCAAAGGTACCAAAAAAGATAGCGCGCGCCTCGTGCAGAAACAGCAGCCGATCGGCCAACTTCTTAGCCAGGGCCATGTCGTGCGTGACCACAATGCTGGTCAGCTTCAACTGCTTCTTTAGCTTCTTGATCAAGTCGCCCAACAGGTGCGCCATCAGCGGATCAACCATGGTCGTCGGCTCGTCGTAGAGCACCGCGTCAGGCTGCGCTGCCAATGCGCGAGCGATGGCTACGGAACGCTTCATCCCCGTCGACAAATCGGACGGCAGCATGTCGCGGAATTCGCGCACGCCCACCATGTCAAGCAGCCCGTCGATGATCTGGTAGATCTGCTCTTCTTGCAGGCCACCGCGCTCACGCAGCGGAAACGCAACATTCTCGCCGATGGTCAGGGAATCGAAGAGCGCTCCATTCTGAAACACCATGGTGACCTTCTTGCGAATGCGCTCCAGGTCTTCCTCGCCGTAGTCGGTGATGTCCTCATAGGCAACCCAAACTCGGCCGCTGTCAGGCTTGAGAAAACCCATGATCTGGTGCAGCGAAACCGATTTGCCCACTCCGCTCCGCCCCAGAATGCAAACCGTCTCGCCCGGCATCACGTTGAAGCTGACGCCATCCAGCACGACGTTGCTTCCGAACGCCTTATGTACGTCCTGGAACTCGATGTAGGGCTTGTTGTCGTTCATTCGCCGTTGCCTCTCACGGGCAGGCCGTGTGTCTCCGCTGCCAGGTCCTCATATTCCTGGAGAGTATTTACATTGCGAAAGATCATCGGCGAGAAGCCGGCCGTGCGGATTTCATCCTCTGCAGATGTAGCGGGTTGGCGCAAGCGAGAACAAGCTTCCGATTTTATACTGCCCGCTTTTCAGCGCCTGTTCGGCCACAGCCCGCAGCGGGCGACGATAGACTGCGGCCAGCGGTTGCAACCCGCCTAACGCCTCCGGAACTACGATCAATTCACTGGTCATGCGCGCCTGCGCCAGCAGCCAGACAAGAAATTCTGGGCCCATCAACGGCGTGTCCACCGACAGCATGAGGTTCATGTCCGTTTGCGTAGCGCACAGAGCGGCGTGGATTCCACCCAGAGGTCCGCAATCCGGGAAAATGTCCTCGATGACATCGCCGTATCCCTCATATCGTTCGCGCGGGCCAACCACAAACACCGTTCCCGCGACGCTTGCCGCCGTATGCAATGCGCGCTCCAAGAATGTCTCGCTGCCCAGCGAGAGCAGTGCCTTGTCCGTACCCATCCGTGAGCTACGCCCACCCGCAAGAACAAATGCAGTCACGTCAGTCACGACGACATCATAACTGAGGGAGGCGCGGGTCGCTGTTCGCTTTTCGCTCTTCGCCTTTCGCCAAAACGGCGACTCCTGAATTCGATCGCTTTCGTGGTGGCTCTTTATCGACTTGAAGCCGGTCGAAACTCGCGTGCTAGTGCGTCAGTTGTTGAGTGCAGTGCTCTTAAGCGAAAAGCGAATGGCGAAGAGCGAAAAGCGAATGGCGAACAGCGACTTCGCGCCCTACGCGTGGCCGGGACGAAATGTACTGGTCTTGGGAATGCAGCCGTTGATTTCGATGGCTACAATCCGTCCGGCATGGTCCAGTTCGAGAGTCGCTGGGGCGTTGAACACGGCGTCGCCGTTTAGGTCGGGCAGTGCGATGAACACGCGATTCTCGACGCACGCTGCCGTGGGATCGCGTTTCAGGAAGGAAAGAGCGTGATCATTGCGGCAGATCTTGGGCAGCATGAAGCTGAGGTCGGCTACGTCTCCCGTTTCCGAGACGAGACAGCGCTGCCTCCACCGAGATCCGTGACTCAACCTCGTCTCCCTCGACCTCGGTCTGGGGTTTGAAGCAAATGTAATATTCAAACCCTGATTCCGGATCGAACGGACTCCGATCGACCTGAAATGCCATACGCACAACTCCTGGCGTGCTCGGGCAACTGCTAGGCATTGCATGGTAAACCAACCCGCTCCGACACGCAAAGTGTCAAGTCGAGTCAGTCGAGTCCGGTTCCCGATCCGCCAGATCGATTGATTGGGTCCCAAGGTGCCGGCAGCTTTTCTTCGCATCAACCCCGTCCATCAATCTCCCACGCCGCGTTCAAACGCCCTCTCTGATATATTTTCGTTCGTACCGCTTTTCCGGACCAAAGCATGCCAATTTTCTCGCCCATAGAAATCGCCAAGGAAAACGTCGAGGCGGTACAGGATTACTCCCTGCTGGCCGGACGCTCGCTCAGCAACCTCTTTCGCGCATCCTCGCTACTTTGCCGACACCCTTTTGCAGGCCGATTCCATCGGCGTCGGATCCCTGCCCATCGTGGTGCTGACCGGTTTCTTCACCGGCGCGGTGCTGGCGTTGCAAACTTCCAGCACCTTGCAGCAGTTCGGTTCGCTTGTCGCTGACCGGCAAGCTGGTTTCGCTGTCCATGGTGCGCGAGCTGGGACCGGTGCTGACCGGCCTGATGGTGGCCGGCCGCAACTCCAGCGGCATGGCCAGCGAACTGGGCTCCATGAAGGTGACCGAGCAGATCGATGCCATGCGCGCCATGGGAGTCGATCCCACCAAGAAGCTGGTGACGCCGCGCGTCATCGCCAGCGCGGTCATGCTGTTTCTTTCTTAGCATCATCTCCGACCTGGTGGGACTGACCGGCGGCTTCTGTATTTCCTACGTCCTGCTGGGGCTCGATCGCCAACCAGTACTGGACCACCGCCTATCAGTCGCTGCGCTTTGGAGATGTGTTCATGGGATCTGTCTAAGCCGGTGATCTTCGGCTTCATCATCTCCAGTATCGGCTGCTACTACGGACTGTCCGCCAAGGGTGGCACCCAGGGTGTGGGCCGGGCCACGACGCAGGCTGTGGTCGCGGCATCGGTACTGATCCTGGTCAGCGACTTCTTCCTTACCCGGCTGCTTATGGGGATCTTCCAGTACTGATCATGTCGAGCCTCGCACCCCCGGTCGAGCAGCCCCAACCGACCGTCTTGTCGCCGGGCGAGCCCGTCATTCGTTTCGAGAATGTTAGATTGCCTTCGAGCAGCCCGGTGCTGGAGGGCATCTCGTTCCAACTGCCGCGTGGCGAAACCAAGATCATGCTGGGTACGCGGGCACGGGAAAGACCCTGATCCTGAAGCTGGCGCTTGGGCTGACTCAAGCCCGACGCCGGGCGCATCACCGTCCTCGGACGAGGAGATCACCCGGATGCGCGAGGAAGACCTGTTCGCGTTGCGCCGCAAGATCGGCATGGTCTTCCAGGAGAGTGCGCTCTTCGACTCGCTTGACGGTGGAAGAAAATGTCGCCTATCGCCTGATGGAAGAGACGGGGAAGCTGACCGATGAAATCCACGAGCGGGTGCTGGAGGCCTTGCGCTTCGTTGAACTGGAGCACACCGTCGATCTGTCTCCATCGGAGCTGTCGGGCGGCATGCGGCGCCGGGTGGCCATTGCGCGCGCCATTATCACCCAACCTGAGGTGATCCTCTACGATTCGCCGACCGGCGGGCTTGACCCGGTGACCTCGAACACCATCATCGAACTGATCGTGAAGCAGCGAGACGTGTATAAGACCAGTTCCCTGCTGGTGACGCATCGTCTGCAGGATGCGTTCACCATGGCCAGCCACTATTTCGACCGCGAGCAGAACAAGATGGTGCCGTGTCGCCGACGCGAACGCCCGCGATCTGCACGCCAGTTCCTGATCCTGCGGGACGGAAAAGATTATCTTCGAAGGGACCGCCGCAGAACTGCTGCGCTGCAACGATCCCTATATCCGGGAATATCTGAGCTAGCTGCGTCTTGCGCGCCGCCGCGAGCCGCGGCCATCTCCGCCTGGCGCTTCTGCATCCGCACCAGTCGTTCCCGGCCCTCGGCTGAGCCTTCCACCACCTTCTGCACGTTCACCAGGAACTCCGTCATGCCGGTCTTCTGCCGGAATTCTTCCACGAAGGGCTGCAGCTTGGCGTATACAAAATACATTTCGCGGAGGGTGTCGTAGGCCAGTAACGCGTTCAGCGTGCCATGCACGATCAGGGCGGCCACCATCTCCCAGTACCCGAACACCTGCCGCACGTAGGCGTTCTCCTTGGTGCCGAAAGCATTGGCTGACAGCGAGAAGGTCGTCAACCGACTTGGGAGCAAAACCGGCAACGAAGTTGCGGGCTTCGCGCATGACGGGCTCACGGCGCAGATCGTAAAGTTTCAGTATGAGTTCGGCATCATGATGGGTGGCTTGCGAAGTGCTCATGAATCCTCCAGGCGAAATTGAATTGAAAAAAGCCGCCGGGATGACGGCTTTTCGATTTGTGTTGATAATGGAATTCTTCCTGACTCAGCGGCTATTTGTGTGCCATCTGCGCGAAGGCCTCTTTGGCGCGGCGCTCCATCTCGTCCGGCGCAACGTCTTCTACATGCTGCCCCAACGCCCAGCGATGTCCGAAAGGATCGGTGATCTGGCCGTAACGGTCGCCCCAAAACTGGTTGGCCAACGGCATTACGACCGTTGCTCCAGCGGCCACCGCCTGGTTGAAGAGGCTATCCACGTCTTCCGGAACGTAAAGGTTCAGCACCACTGGGCTGCCGCCGAGCGTCTTGGCTGAACTGGCGCCGGGAAACTCATCGGCCAGCATCAGCCGGGCTCCTCCGAGGCTCAACTCCGCGTGCATTACCTTACCCTCGGGCGTCTTGTGCACACCCTTGATCTCCGCTCCAAATCCGTTCTTGTAGAAGTCCAGAGCTTTGGAAGCGTCGTTGACGATCAGGTGGGCAATGACGGTCCCGCTTTTCAATTGTCCTGCCATAATTCTTACCCCTTTTCACAGGAATGCCCGGCATAGGGCCGGGCGGGTTGGATTAACGATAAATCCTATTATGCGACAGCCCGGGGTGGATTTCCCGCGAGTAGTCACATTTAACCGTACTTTCATCCCCGGATTTCTTCTTTCCGCGGCGCTTCGGCTCGTCCGCTGCGGCTTCGGTGCGTTTGTTGTTCGGACAAACAATGAACGTGCCCGACTTCAGCGTCTTCTCCAACAGATACGGGCTGCCACACTCCGGACAGGGTTCGTCGATCGGTTTGTAGGCCGAGGTGAACCGGCACTTGGGATAGTTGGAGCAACCATAGAAGAAGTTGCCGCGGCGCGCCTTCTTCTCCGCCAGGTCTCCCGTCTTGCATTCCGGACACTTGACCCCGATGTAGTTCTGCTTCACCCACTTGCATTCGGGATAACCGCTACAGGAAATAAACTCTCCATACCGGCCATGCCGCAGCAGCAGGTTGCGTCCGCACTGCGGGCACTTTTCATCCAGCGGAATGTCGGGGACCTTCTTCGCCTGGTCGAGACGGCGCGTGGTCTTGCAATCCGGATAGCCGGTGCAGGCCATGAACTGCCCAAAGCGCCCGCGCTTCAGCACCATGACGCGGCCGCAGTTATCGCAATATTCCTCCTGCGTGGTTTCCTGCAGGTCGGCCGAATCGAGGTCAGGCAGGTCGATGGGGTTTTCCTTGGTGAACGTGCAACTGTTGGGATCGGTCTTGTCGTAGGCGCTGCAAGCGTAGAACGATCCGTGCTTGCCCCACTTGATGACCAGCGGCGAGCCGCACCGTTCGCACTTTTCGTCGGTGGGCTTCTCCATCCGCTTCACATTTTCCATGTGCTTTTCGGCGTAATGGAGTTCCTTCTCGAACTTCTTGTAGAACTCGGCCAGCGCGTCGGTCCAGCGCTCCTTGCCGTCCTCGATCTCGTCGAGCTCCTCTTCCAGCCGCGCCGTGTACTGCAGATCGAAGATGTCCTTGAAGTTCGCGACCAGCAGATCGGTCACCACGAAGCCAATCTCGGTGGGAATGAACTTTCCCCCGATCTTCTGCACGTACTGCCGCTCCTGGATGGTGCTGATGATGGCCGCATAGGTCGACGGACGTCCGATGCCACGCTCTTCCAGTTCCTTCACCAGCGAAGCCTCGTTGAAGCGCGGAGGCGGCTCGGTGAAGTGCTGCTCGGCATCGAGGCCCTTCAGGGTCAGCTTCTGGCCTTCGGTCAGCACCGGTAGCTTGTGCTTTAGCGCCTCGTCTTCCTCGTCCTTGGTATCCTTCGACTCCTCATAAACCTTCAGGAAGCCTTCGAACTTCAGCACTGAACCAGTAACGCGGAAGCGATAGACGTCGTTGCCATTCTTCGCGTCGATCTCGACCGTCGTCTGGTCGAAGACCGCCGGATTCATCTGCGAAGCCACGAAGCGCTGCCAGATGAGCTTGTAGACCTTGTACTCGTCCTCCTGGAGATACTGCTTCATCTCGTCCGGATGGCGGGCCGCAGCGGTAGGACGAATGGCTTCGTGCGCCTCCTGCGCGCTCTTCTTCGACTTGTAGGTATTGGGCGATTCGGGCAGGAACTCCTTGCCGTACTCCTTGCCAATCAGTTCGCGGACCTCGGCCACGGCGTCGTTCGACACCTGCGGGCGAGTCGGTACGCATGTAGGTGATGAGTCCGACCGTGCCTTCGTCGCCGAGATCAACGCCTTCATACAGGCGTTGCGCGATCATCATGGCGCGCTTCACGCTGAAGCGCAGCTTGCGCGAGGCATCCTGCTGGAACTTGCTGGTGGTGAACGGCGCAGCCGGACTGCGGCGGCGTTCGCGCTTTTCAACCGAGCGAACGCTCCAGTCAGCATTCTCCACGGCAGCTCTTGATCTTGGCCGCGTCCTCACCGTTGGCGATTGGAGTCTTCTCGTCGCCGATGCCGATGAACCGCGCCGCGAAGGCCGGCGGCTTGGCGGCGTGCAGATGGGCGTCGATCGTCCAGTACTCTTCCTTGACGAACGCCTTGATATCGCGCTCGCGCTCCACGATGAGCCGCAGGGCCACGGTCTGCACGCGACCGGCGGACAGGCCGCGGCGCACTTTGTCCCACAACAGCGGCGAGATCTGGTAACCGACCAGGCGATCGAGCACGCGGCGGGTCTGCTGCGCGTCCACCAGGTTGCTGTCGATGTCGCGCGGATGGAGGAATGCCTCCTGCACCGCGCGCTTGGTGATTTCGTTGAAGGTGACGCGACGGATCGTGATGGCGCCCTTCTTCCTCTTCCTCTTGCCATCGATCGAGTCGCCGCCGAGTTCTTCGGCCAGGTGAGCGGCGATGGCTTCCCCTTCGCGGTCCGGATCAGGCGCCAGATAAATGGTGTCGGCCGACTTCGCCAGCTTCTTCAGCCGGGCGACGACCTTCTCCTTGCCGGGAATGACGACGTACTCGGTCGCGAAATTGTTGTCGAGATCGACCCCGAGCGACTTCTTGGGCAAATCCTTGATATGTCCGAGCGAGGCTTCCACCTCATAGCCCGTGCCGAGATATTTTTGGATCGTCTTCGCTTTGGCGGGCGACTCGACGATGACTAAACCTTTTGACAATGGAACCTCGATCTTGTGGAATTACGTTTACGAAGCTAGCACGGTTTCGGCGCTAGCGGCGAAACGCCGCTGTCAGCCGTCAGCCGTCAGCCGTCAGCTAAATCTACGCTCTCCAAGCAATTAGCAGACCGAATTCGATCTGGCACTCGCGGCAACACTTCCCGGACAGTCGCTTGCATCAGCGAGCTGTCAGCATTCGCTTGATTTCGATCGACCTCGGTAGCTCGACACTCTCGTAGTTCTCCGTGCTCGAGAATAGTCCAAATCGCTGGGCAAGCAGCAGTTGATACTCCACTTCGCTTGCCGATCCGAAAGCAATTTGCACAAACCTCGCGAACTCCGCCTGGGTCCGTCCCGCACCCTTCCGCCAGATTCGTCGCAATCGATGACGCAGCACGACGAATCTGGCTCGTCAACCCAAAAACTTCCGTTCTCGGAAAGGTCTCGGTCAGCTCGATAAACGCTGAAGCGTCAGTTTGTGAGCCTTTCTCCATACGGTCAGATTTCTGAAAATCTCTGCATCGGAGACCTTCCTTTCCTTGGGCTTTAGCTGACGGCTGATAGCTAACAGCTGACAGCATGCGACGGCGCTCCGCGCCGTCACATCGTCCGCACAAAGTACTTCCCCGGCAACTGCCGAATCCGGCCGCTCAGCTCCAGCTCGAACAGCGCGCTGAAGATCTCCGACGACGAGAGGTACGACGTCAGGCGCTCAACCAGCTGGTCGATGTGAATCGACTCGTCCGCTCGCATCAGGGCGAAAACCCTTTTCTCGCTCGGCGGCAACTGCGCCGCGTCAAACAAGTGATGACGGATTGCCCTCCTCCGATGCAGGCTGCTCCGGCGGAGTAAGCGCGAGTCGAACGTCAGCGGGCAGCGCTTCCCACACGTCCTCCCACGTCGCCACCAAGCGCAGCGCCCTGTTTTATCAGTGTGTTAGGACCCCAGGAAAGCTTATTGGTGACGTTCCCCGGCACCGCAAAAACATCCCGGCCCTGCTCCAGAGCGCAACGCGCCGTCACCCGGGTTCCGCTAAACTCGCCTGCCTCGAGTACCAGAACACCGATCGCAATGCCGCTGATAAGCCGGTTGCGAATGGGAAAATTCTGCGGCGCCGGAAAAGTGCCCAGCGGAAATTCGCTCAGAATGGCGCCACCTGAGGCCAGGATCTGATCGGTCATTTTCTGGTTTTCTTTCGGATAGACGACGTCGATACCGGTTCCCCAGATGGCGACCGTCTTGCCCATGCGCCTGCAGGGCCCCACGATGGGCGGCGGTATCCACACCGCGCGCCATTCCACTGAATATGATGAGCCCACGGGCCGCAAGGTCGCAGGCCAGGCGCTCTGCCATACCCGTTCCGTAGGGTGTCGGATGCCTGGTTCCTACGACCGCAATTCCAGGTTTATCTATGACTTCGGCGCTTCCCCTAAGGTAAAGCGCGAGTGGTGGATCATAAATTTCCAGCAGCCGCCGTGGAAATTCGGCATCGCCTGGAACAATCACGACAGCGCCCAAGTCCCGCACATGATCAAGTTCGGCGCTGGCCAGCTCCATCGACTTGCCCAAGGCCAGGCTCTGCGCCGCCGCCGCCGGAAGTCCGGCCGCCTCCAGTTCTGTCAGCGACCGCTGAACAGGCGATCGATGCTGCCTACATTTCGACCAACTTGCGACCGCGCCCGGCACCCACGCCGGGGGTCAGCGACAGGGCCAGCCATTGCAGTTTGCGAGTCAAAGCGTAATCATGAGTTCTGACCGATGTTTCGGTTTCCATAGCGCTCCCGGAGGGCAAACGTCCTCCCAAGTCGGACAGTAACCAGCTCAATGGTTACCGTCAAGGGAGCCGTCACCGATGGACGTGCGAACGGCAGTGACTGCGCCGGTCGAGCGCCCTTTGCTAGACTCGATGGTTTATGGCCTCCGCTCCGGATCTCCGCCATCTCCTTCCTGAATACTGCGCCGCTCATGTGGGACTTCGAGCACGGAGACGCGGGCCGCGACTTCGCCATCGAATACACCATTCCTTCCGCGTGTGCCGCCGCCCTGGCGGCGAACCAGGCTGACATCGGCATCATTCCGGCGATCACCTATGCGGAGATACCGGGGCTGGTGATCCTGCCCAACATCGCGATTGCGGCCAAAGACCACGTCCGCTCCATCCTGCTGGTCAGCAAGAAGCCGATCGAAGAAGATTCGCGACAGTCGCGACCGACACCTCCTCGCGCACCTCGGTCGCGCTGACGCAGGTGCTGTTCACCAAGTTTTTCGGGGGACCACGGCAGCTCACGCCGCATGCACCCAACTTGAGGCGATGCTGCAGCATCACGACGCAGCCCTGCTGATCGGCGACGCAGCCCTGGAGATAACGCCGGCCCGGGCACTTCGTGTATGACCTGGCGCACCTGTGGCGGGAACGTACGGGCAAGCCGTTTGTTTTTGCCTTTTGGGCGATACGGCTCGACGCGCTGAATCGGGCACCCGGCAGCTTGAACTTGCTGAAAGTGTTTCAGGCGTCCCGCGATAACGGCCTTGCGCCGGACAACCTTCGTACCATCGCCCAGGAGTGGTCACCCAAGCTCGGGTTGAGCGAATCGGACATTCATAGTTACCTCACCGAAAACATTCATTACTTCCTTGACCGCGAAAACCATGCCGGGTTACAACTCTTCCTGCGCTACTCGCAAGAGATTGGACTGATCCCGGCAGCTCCGGAGCTGCGTTTTCTGGGGCCAGTAGCATTCGGAAGCGCCAGAAAAAGCTGAGCTATTCGCTATTCGCTGTTCGCTTTCGCTTTTCGCCGGAGTGGGCGCTGATCGCTTTTCGCTCTTCGCCAGAGCTAGAAGTGAGGCTCCGGTTGAGTTGGAGCCGGCATCTCCGGTGGACCGGGAAAGCGTCTTGCTCGCCAAAGCCGATGGTGCGACGCGCGGCCAGCCTTCTCCTTCTGGCGAAAAGCGAATGGCGAAGAGCGATTAGCGAAGAGCGAAGAGCGATTAGCCGCAGAGGTGTCCTGTGAAAAAATGCGACATCGTTATGAAGGGTGGAATCACCTCGGGAATCGTTTATCCCGGAGTGGTCTGCAAACTTGCTGAGAAATACGACTTCCAAAACGTCGGAGGCACGTCAGCGGGTGGCATCGCCGCGGCGCTCACCGCAGCCGCCGAGTTGGCCCGTCGCCAAGGGCGCAACGTCTTCCCCGAATTGGCCGAGGTGCCAGCGTTTCTCGGCGCCGATGCTCCCAAACCGGCAAGCGGTTCCAACTTGTTTAACCTCTTCCAGCCCCAGCCGGCAATGAAAGGCCTGTTTCACTTCGCGACCGCATTCCTGCTCAAGGGATTCATCCCGAGAGCGGTCGCAGTGATCCGTGTGCTGTGGTTTGAAATCTTGTTGGGACTTGTTTTCGGCGGCAAGCTCATCTATCTCGGCAGACAAAACTCCGGATGGGAACTTGTCCTGGTCTGGATTCTCGGGCTCTTGGCTGCTGCATTCGGAATTCTGCTGATCGGCATCTTCGGCCTGCTGGTGCGTTTACGCCGTTTGCCCAACCATCACTACGGATTCTGTTTCGGATACACAAAACGCACCAGCGACAAACAAGCCATATCCCTCGTCGAATGGCTGAATGCAAAGCTCAACAGCTTCGCCGCCCTGCCGCCAGGCCAGCCGCTGACCTTCGGGGACTTAAGAAAATGCGTTAACGCAGACAATCCCACTGGCATCACTTTGAAGATGATCACGACCTGTCTGACTTTTGGGCGGCCGTTTACCCTTCCCTTTGACTCGCACCTGTTCTACTTCTCCCCGTCGGAGCTGAGCAACTATCTTCCCGCGGAAGTAATCACCTGGATGGAGAACCATCCGGCCCTGCCGACGCATACCGAAGCTCATCCCAAAAGGCAGATTGATCTGAACGGCTTAAAGCCTTTGCCGGCGGCTGACGATCTTCCGGTAATCCTGGCAGTGCGGCTGACCTTGAGCTTCCCTTTTTTGTTTTGCGCAGTTCCTCTTTACGCGGTGGACTTCAGTCGCAGGGAGAGGGCCCCCGGCGACCCCGTGCCGGCAAAACGTGTTCCTGGGGACGCGCTTGGCCCCGACGACCCATTTACTGCCGAGCGGGTGTGGTTCGCGGACGGTGGTATCACCAGCAACTTCCCTTTTCACTTGTTCGATAGTCCAATCCCGCGGTGGCCGACCTTCGGTCTGGATTTGGACGACCTGCGGCCCGACATGACCGTCAAGTCCCCCCGCACCTGGATGCCGACTTCAAACGGTGGTGGTATTGCGCCTATCTGGACCCGACTCGCCAGCAGTCCCAGTTTTTTTGGCTTCGCTCCGTTCGCCGGTTCCATGATCGACGCCGCGCGCAATTGGATGGACAACCTGCAGGCAACCGTGCCCGGATACCGCGACCGCATAGTTCACGTTTTCCTGGATCCCGACGAGGGTGGCCTGAACCTGAACATGCCGAAGCAGTTGGTCACCGATCTAAGCGGCTATGGAACCCAAGCCGGCGATCGTCTGATTCAGCACTTCATCGATGGAACCGACGATGGCGAGCCTACTCCCATGACGTGGGACAACCATCGCTGGATTCGCTATCGCTCCACCACTTCGCTGTTGCAGCAATTCCTCAGCGACTATGCCGACTCCGTGGAGAACCCGGCGCCCGGCGATTCCAACATCATGACGCTGGTTGCCAGGGGTAAGGATGACCCACCGCGGACTGGGTACCGCTGGGAGCCGGGACAGCGAGAGGTTGCGCTTGACGTCACCGAAAAGTTAAGGACACTCGGTGACCAGGTAAAGGGCAAGGACCTGGAGACAGGGGCACCCAAACCCGAACCGGCGCTGCGCGTCCGGCCTAAATTCTAAGGTGCGAGCAGGAAATGTGCGGACCTTCCGAGGCGGGTCTTGAAGTGTGCGACAGCGGTTGGAAACGTAACGAAAATTCACTCCCAGCCGACCCCGTCTCACCGTTCTGCTTCTAAGCTAAGGCCGTACCGGAACACAAGCGCATGCATCTTCTTTCAGCGATCGTCCTAAGTAAGGCAACCTGGCATTGGCTCCGCCGTCTAGGTGGTCCGGGCCTGATCCTACTCGGACTGGTGGACAATTCAGTCATACCTCTGCCCGGCAGCGTGGACGCGCTCACCATCGTGCTGGCGGCAGCGCATAAGGAACCTTGGTGGTACTACGCCATCATGGCGACCATCGGCTCCATCATCGGCGGATTCATGACCTACCGCCTGGGCGCTAAGGGCGGCAAAGAGACTTTGGAGAAGAAAATCTCCAAGAAACGGGCCGCACAGGTCTACAACATCTTCGAGCGTTACGGATTTTGGTCGATTACCATCGGGGCAATCTTGCCCCCGCCGGTTCCCTTCGTTGCCTTTCTCATAACTGCGGGTGCTTTGCAGTATCCGCGAAAGCATTTTCTCGCCGCTCTGCTGCTGGGGCGCGGTGTGCGCTACACCCTGCTGGCCTATCTGGGAACCATCTACGGCCGCCATATCCTGCGCTGGCTCGGTCGCTATTATGAGCCGCTCCTGTATACCCTGATTGGCTTAGGAGTTGTCGGCGGCCTGATAGGACTGTACTTCTGGCTGCGCTATCGGCATCAGAACAAGAATCGGCGTGGAAGCAAACCGTCGAGCGCTATGCACGATGCCGCGTAACTGCCAGCTGACGCACGTCCCGGGTTGGTGTATCCGTTCGTACGGGTAGAGCGGGCCTTCAGGCCCGCGTCCGAAGCGCGAGGAGAATCTGAGTACCTTCAGGTACGGCACAAAACCGTTCTCCTGCCGCCCCTCCGGGGGCTCCACCTCAAGGAGGCCTGCCTTAACGCGGACCCTTCGGCTGACTCAGGGCAGGCCCTAAAGGTCCGCTCTACCAAAATTCACCAATCAATTCAAACTGAGACACTATAGACTCTTACCACCCGGCAACCTTGAATCACGCGAACTTCCAGCGGGTCACGCCCTTCGGAAACTGCTTTTCGGGCATCGGCAAACACTGTCTGGGGACGCACTTCATAAACGGGTCCGCGCTTGGGATCGAGCTCCCAGCCGTATTTCGCCTTGTAGTCCTTAAAGGCGGCAGGTGGAATATCGCGCTCGGGCAGCTTACGGGCAGTCCCCTCCACGATGACGGCCTCTTCTGCGTTCTCGTTGCAGAATACGCAATTTGAATTCTGTTCGAGATTCCGCGCCTTGCGGCTGGTCGAGCTGGTGCTGAAGTAATACGCACCGTCCAGCCAGATGCCCCACACGACCATAGTATGGGGCGAGCCATCCGGCCTGACGGTCGTGATCCAGTAATTGTGCGACTTGCTGAGCCGGTCCTCGGCCCACTTCCAGGGCAGGGCGCCTGCCATCGACTTCGGCACGCCATAACCCAACATAGAAGGACGGGATGCCTTCGGCCCTGGCGCTTTCTTCTTGTCAGCCATCGCTCACCTCGGCCTTAATTCTAGATGTTCTTTGGAAGCAAGGGGCCGACGGCAAGCCGCTCCACCTGTGGTTTACGAACGCTCGGCCATCGCCAGTATCGGAACCGATGTAGCGGTGATACGTGTCACATCTGTCTGCGAGGCTCTGGTGGTGTAATGGCCTGTTTCCAACAGTTATCCATCTTTTCTTTCCAACGCGGCCCAGACTCTCCATATTGCTATACGTGAACCGAACCATCCTTCGCTGCGCTCTGAGCCTGTCGCTCGTGCCATTGGCTCTCTAATCGTGCAGCACGGCGCAGCAAGCGCAATCGCTTAAGCTCCCTCCGGCCGTGTCATTAAGGTACTTGGAGTCGGGCGCATTGACTTTCCTCAAGCTCCGGCGGCACTCATGTTGAAGTATGAAACCGACCTCAAGACGAGCGACGCGGTTGCTTTGCGGAAGGAAGCGGATGAGATTTGGTCTGTATTCAAAGCGGAGGTTGAGAAGGGATCTTTCAAAGCGGCTGTTTTAAACGCAAACGAGAAGCCGACGGGCAATTTCCTCCAGAAATCCAACGGCTACAACTTCGTTTACGAAAGAGCGGCTGACGGGCGGTGGCATTGCCTGGATGATGACAAGGGGAAGTAGGTAGAGAGTCAGCGTCGCCCGAAACTATCGATAAATCGCCTTACCGTATGCTATTGGGGACGTAACGTGGTGTTTTCATAATGAAGGTGTTGAGAGTCGCTATTCTCGTTCTGGGTCCAGTATTCGGCATCGCTCTGGGTGCTGTCGTTGGCGTGCTGTTGATGCCGAAATTCTCCGATCCAACAAAGAACGGTCCAGGCGACGGGATGCTACCCGTGCTCACCGCGATGTTCGGCTTCGGACTCTTTTTCTGGGGTTCGCTAGTATGCTGTCCGACCGATTACGGAAACATCAAGCAAATCATCGAGGATAAGGCACTTAACTTACGTAACATCGCCGTTACACAAGGAATATGGCGAACGGTTCCGTTTCGGGATTGTGAGTGTAATCGCCTGATTACAACAGTTTCAACAGGAACGCCGGCAGGAGGCATCCGAACCCCACCGCACCGTCGGAGACGAGTTCAACGCTGGTTTATGGTAGCTGTTTTCCTAGACGGGGGCCGGGCCTGAGCGTCCGCATCAGGAGTTGAAGACACACCGCTTTCCTCAGTGGCCCGGCAGATGGAAGGCGTACACGTTACCGTCGAGGGACGCGACGTACACCACGCCGTTGGCCACCGACGGCGAGGAAAAATCGATTTGCCCCCGGGTCGTGTACTTCCACAGAAGCGCTCCCGTGCCGGCGTTCAGGGCGTACACGTTATCGTCGTTGGACCCGACGTACACCACGCCGTTGGCCACCGCCGGCGAGGTACTCGACGTGATACCCCGTCGTGTACTTCCACAGGAGCGCGCCGGTGCTGGCGTTCAGGGCGTACACGTTATGGTCATAGGAGCCGACGTACACCACGCCGTTGGCCACCGCCGGCGAGGACTCGACGTAGCAACCGGGTCGGGTACTTCCAAAGGAGCGCGCCGGTGCTGGCGTTCAGGGCGTATACGTTACCGTCGAAGGATCCGACGTACACCACGCCGTTGGTCACCGCCGGCGAGGAGTGGTCTATTTGCCCCCCGGTCGTGTACTTCCATAGGAGCGCGCCAGTGCTGGCGTTTAGGGCGTACACGTTCTGGTCGGAAGATCCGACGTACACCACGCCGTTGGCCACCGCCGGCGAAGAGACGACCGCCGCCCCGTCGTGTACTTCCACAGGAGTGCTCCCGTGCTGGCGTTCAGGGCGTACAAGCTCTGGTCAACGGACCCGACGTACACCACGCCATTGGCCACCGCCGGTGAAGACCGATGTACGATCCGCGGTCGTGTACTTCCATAGGAGCGCTCCGGTGCTGGCGTTCAGGGCATATACGTTGTCGTCGTTGGACCCGACGTACACCACGCCGTTCGCCACCGCCGGCGAAGAAACGACCTGCCATCCGGTCGTGTACTTCCACAGGAGCGCTCCGGTGCTGGCGTTCAGGGCGTACACGTTATTGTTTGTCGGACCCGACGTACACCACGCCGTTGGCCAACGCCGGCGAAGAGTCAACCTGCATCCCCCGTCGGGTACCTCCAATCTGAAAGCTAGGTTTCCGACCGTGGCCGGGCTCAGAAGAAATTCGTTCGGGTTGTAACCCGTGTGACAGAGATCAGAGTGAAACTGCGGCCAGTTTACGAATCCCGTTGCCGACACTCCGGCGCACGGCGGGTTGGATTGTGCGAGGACTGGTTGGGCCGCGACCATGGAGCCGATCACCATCAGAAGAGCAGACCGACAGATGGTTCTGATGTTCATATCCCCTCCTTGGCGAGGGTCGAGGTCAAGTTGAGAGGCCGTTTGCCGTAGGAGCGGAGATTCGCCTTGGGTAGGAAAAGCCAGTAACTGGACGCCCCCCAAACGGCTGCATCTTAATCCTGCTGCCGAACGGCTGTCAGTGACCGTTGCGCCACGGGGACGTGACAAGGCTGAAGATGAGGTGGGATTGGTCTGCGATTAACTAGCGTAACATCGCTGTTACACAAACAACCGGCACCGCGCAGGATTGTGAGTGTAATCGCTGTTCCCGGTAGCTATCTTTGGAAAGCGAACTTCTGATCCTGCTCCCTTTCGGAACGTAGGGCAGCCCACACTCACGCCAAGAAACCGGGGCGTTTGGACACTGATCTCGCGCCTGCCAGTCACTTTCATCCCATTTAACTTGCGATATGCCCGCGTCCCAGCTAAATTCCTCCTGCATAAACGAAGGCATGATAGTGATGGGAGGTGGGTATGCGCGGATTTCTCGCAGGCTGTTTGGCTGGGATTTTGGTGCTTCCTGTGGTCGCTGTGGCCGTCGCTTGGCTCGGTTTCTGGCCAACTCACGCCAACGCAAGTCCTCCGGGATGGGAGAAGGCCTTTGCGCAAATGGCGTTGAATGCTTATGTGGCGCGGCACGCACCTCATGTAGCGAACCCAATTCCGGCAACGGAAGAAAACCTGCTGGCAGGGATGAAGACCTTCAAGGACGCTTGTGCCGGATGTCACGGCGAGCCCAGCCAGGCCAGCGACTACGGGGCAAGTTTTTACCCGAATGTTCCGCAGTTTGCAAGGGAACCGCCACGATTGCCTGACTGGCAATTGTTCTGGATCGTCAGGAACGGCGTGCGGTACTCCGGCATGTCGGCGTGGGACGGTCAGTGGCATCATGATCAGGCGGTGTCCGACGACCATATCTGGAAAGTGGTCACGTTCCTCAGCCACCTCGATACCTTGCCGCCCGCGGTAGATGCGGAATGGCGGAGAAAGCACCCTAGCGTCGGGACTCGGCGCCCATCGAGGTCGTTCCTCGTCGATTTCTTCGACACGGCGCCTTCCTCCCTTCTCAGCAATTCGACTTGGGCCTTCTCCACAAGTTGTGGTTGTGAAATCGCCGTTACACAAACAACCGGCACGGTAGGATTGTGAGTGTAATGGCCTTGTCATCGCCAGCTATGTCACGCTAATCGAGCCGTCAAAGGAAGGCGAGACTGTAAGTGTAGGCTCGCCACTACTATCTAAATAGTAGTTGACAACCACCGCGCCGCCGATGCAACCTTCGGAGCGCTCGCAACCCAAGCCCACACGTTCACGCCACCCTCTCACCCGGCCCCGAAGGAGCATCCCATGCATCGCATAACCACGTTGTTGGTCCTCTCTGCATTTTCGTTAGTTGCATTAGCTGCCATCGCAAATCCAACGGCACATGCCCAGACTTTCACGATAATCTATACCTTCACCGGCCAAGACGACGGATACCGACCTTATGGCGGTCTCACTCTCGATAGAGCAGGCAACCTCTATGGGACGACGACCGAGGACTTTGGTCCAGGGACGGTCTTTCAATTGAAGCGCACAGACGGCAACTGGGCGCTGAATACTCTCACTTACCCCGGTGGGTCTATCCCACTAGGCAGAGTCGTGTTCGGCCCCGACGGTACCCTATACGGCACGACCAACGAAGGAGGATCGGGAGCTTGCCAATTCGGATGTGGCACGGTTTATAACGTGCTGAGCCCGGCTTGCATAAGCTGTCCCTGGACGGCTACCGTGCTTTATTCATTCACGGGAGGTACGGATGGCCTATACCCCAACGCTGTTGACCCGGTTTTCGACCAGGCAGGTAATCTCTATGGAACTACCGAATCAGGGGGCGCCAACGATTACGGAGTCGTTTTTAAGCTGATTCCTTCCGGCAGCGGCTGGACGGAGAGCGTGATTCATGATTTCAGCGGAGCTGATGGGATTTTCCCCGCGAGTGGAGTGATCTTGGATGGCGCTGGAAACCTCTATGGCACGACGGAGCGTGGAGGCGCCTTTGGCAAGGGAACCGTGTACCGCTCTAGCTCGCTCCGGATCGGCGTGGGTAGAGAGTATTCTCTACTCGTTTCAAGGCGGTACCGATCAAGGGTACCCAGTTGGCGGACTACTCTTGGATGGATCGGGCAATCTTTATGGCACAACCACCGGCGGAGGTGGAGGCTCGGGGCCCGGCGGGACGGTGTTTGAGCTGTCGCCCTCCGGCGAAAATTGGATTTTTCACCTCCTCTACGCTTGGGGCGGCATAGTGGGCGGCGGACCTCAAGGCAACCTTGCCATGGATGCCGACGGGAACCTGTACGGCGCGACCTCCGGTGACGGCGCCTATGGCGAAGGCTCGGTTTTCAAGTTGGCACCATTTAGCGGCGGCTGGTCGTTTACCGACCTTCACGACTTTAGCGGCTTCACAGGCGGCATTAGCCACGTCAGGGGGGACGGCGCGGGTCCGACCGGCGGCGTGATTCTGGACGCGAATGGCAATGTGTACGGCACAACGGCGTATGGCGGCATAGCCGGTGAGAATTGCGAGAACGGTGGCGGCGGGTATGGCTGTGGTGTCGTCTGGCAGATCATACCGTAACTAACGGTACCGGGCGCGCTACGTTGACTGGCGTAATATCGCTCCATATCGCAAGCAATCGACTGGAGGAAGGATGCGTCACGGAATTGTGCAACTGGTGTGTGCCGCAGTCCTTGTGGTGGCCGCTGATGCCCAGCAAAGCCATTGGGCCACACCCCACGACAACACTGCGAAGTACATGATCGACATGGAGCGCAAGTGGGCCGAGGGCGTGTGCGCCAACAACGGAGTTATCTCCGAGCTGCTAGCTGACGATTTCCAGGGTACGAGCACTCGCGGCGAGCGCTATAGCAAGGCAGATGAGCTACGCGATGAAAAAGGCCCGCACTGGGCGCACGGCTGCGCACTCGACGATGCCAAGGTGCGCTTCTTCGGCGAAGCTGTGGCGGTCATCTACGGCAGCGAGCACGCCTTCGGCAAGGACAAAACACATCCGGACGCGAAGCAGTGCCAGATCTGGACCGATACGTGGTTGAAGCGCAATGGCAAGTGGCAGATCGTTGCCGCGCAGGACAACAAGGTCGAGTGCCACTAGTCAGAATGCTGCACCCTTCCCCACGAGTGATTGCACGGTAGCAATTGCGCTGTAGGGCGTCCTGCCGGCATCGTCGTCCGACCCATCCACCAGGTCAACAACCAGCCGGCCAACGTAATGAAACATCAGTATGCGTAGTATGGCCCGGTGCCTCCGGGAGTACTCATGTTGTCAATCGCCGTGAAGACGTTGCGTCCGTAGAAAAACGATAGTCCCCAATCGAAGCTGGAATTTGCTCCCCCGCCGGGGCCGCCACTCAGCGTGCTGAAGGCGGTGTTATTGGTATGGAACAGCGTGTCAGCGTTCTCGATCGTGAAGTCGACGGTACCCGGCGTACCTATCGGAGTGCCACTCGCATCCTGGCTCTGGTTCATTGCCGTCAGGCTGTCCGGCGAGGTGGTAGGGCAGTACCATCCGGGATTATCCGAGCAGGTCGGTATGGTGCTGTGGAAGAAGAAGCCGTTGGAGCCGCTGTCAATAAAGCTTTGGGGGTACGTGGAGCCATTGAATGTGGTGATGAAATCGCCAATATTGTTCCCGCTGTCGGGCACGGTATACACCGTCGCACTGCCGAGCCCGTTATCCGACTGGGTGCCAATTCCGAAGATCATCGACCCAGATGCTGTGGCCGACCCTCCATCGGGAACGGCCGGCAATTCGATCAGGACTCCATTTTTATCGGAGGCGAACAGGATAATCGGGTTGGTCACCTGTTGCGCCAGGGTTACATAGCTGGCACTGCAACCTGAAGACCGGCATTCGTAGTACACGTTTGGAAGACTTGAGTTGAGAGTGGTACAAGCGTCCCCGCAATCCCGCTGAAAAAGTCCTACTCCGAGAATGCCGTTGGCGCCCAATGCGACCACACTGTCGCCCTCGTTTCCGCTGCCTCCCGGAGGATTTTGGCTGGAGCAACTGCCCGGGACTGCGGGAGTGCTGGTCGACGGAATGATGACCTGGACCGGCGCCGATGCCGCCTTCTCGCCGGCCATCGTGATGTCGGCGGTGGCGATGGGCCCCCACACATAGCCATCGAGAAATACGAGGCATTCAGCTAAAGGATTGCCACTGGAATCGGGCTCCTGGGGGAGCGCAAGGGTCAATTCTCCGCCCGCCGCTGACGACAACAACCGCAGGCCGTAGGAGCCGGTATCCACCAGAATGTTGTCGATCGTCTGGCACTGCGTGGTGCCCGGAACGCAGACCGTGACGCTGGTAAAGGCTTCATTCACAGCGCCCACCCCGGGAGGCCCCGGGTTCACTACGATAGGCTGGACATTGCTTACGATGGGCATGACCGTAACCGTGGCCATTCCAGACTTGCTGCTGTCCTGGTTTGAGGTCGCCGTCACCGTAACCGAGGTTGTCGCGGAGACGGTTGGCGCGGTAAGCAATCCGGAAGAAGTGATCGAGCCCGCGCTCGCCGACCATGTCACCGAAGCGCTAAAACTACCGGTGCCCGTTATCGTTGCTGAGCATTGGCTGGTCCCACCCGACTGCACCGTAGACGGAGTACAACTCACGCTCACCGACGAAATCGTCGACCCCCCGCTTCCGCTGCCACTTCCGCAGGCCAGCATGAGGGCCAGGCTTCCCACCACAATCAGCAGTCCTGTTGTACGCACGTAATTGTCTCCCCCTAGCGGATATCGCTGGCGGCCATGCCGGTTGGCAGCAGTTGCGGAATGTAGGCTTGCCCGTGGAAATTCCGCGCATGCCCGCTTTGCTGGAAGACGAGGCCCGGCGTCTGGATCAGAATGGGCGCGCGTCTCGGATGCGGCTCCGTTGGAGCGCTCTGCTGGGCTTGTTGGTAATAGGGTCCCAGTAAGCTCTGAAAGTCAGGGGCGAACGGGCCCTCCCAGGCAACGGCGAACACCACTCCCACGGGCGAGACATACTCTCGCACCGTTGTACCCATTGGGACGGTGATTTCGTGGACGACGTAGGTATGGGCATCCACGCTGTGCAGGGTCCCTTTCATGCGGGCCTGGTCGGCCAGCACGGACGCTGCGTTGTCTCCCAAAACCGCCCATGATTGGAGAGGCAGCACCAAGAAGAGCGCGGCCGCCAGAAATTGCACAGCTGATCGTCGATCACGACCGGTAAAATTCGTTGGCATTCGTATCCTCATCATTGCATGGTGGCGCGCTGTTATAAACGTCATTTGCAACGTATTGTTGCGCGCCATGGAGGTTGGATGTGACGGCATTGGGGCAAGGTTTTCCGATGCCTGCGAACGGCCGACCGCTTCCCTGCGCAGTCGCTGCCCGGTAGAATGTTGCTGTGGGTTGTGAACCTCTATGTCTTTGACCAAAGCTGAAGCGCTCGAAATGTACCACTCCGATGACCTCATCGGCATCGGCATGGAAGCCGATGCAGTGCGCCGCAAACTGCACCCCGACGGCGTGGTGACCTACATCATCGACCGCAATATCAACTACACCAACTTCTGCACCGAGTACTGTACCTTCTGCGCCTTCTACCGCCCGCTCAAGGGCAAGATGGCGAAGGAGGGATATCTTCTCGATTTTGACACCATCTACGACAAGGTGCGCGAGACCGTGGAACTGGGGGGTACGGGCGTCCTGCTGCAGGGAGGTCTGCATCCCGACCTGAAGATTGAGTGGTACGAATCCCTGCTGAGCGGCATGAAGCAGCGCTTTCCGCAGGTACACCTGCATTGCTTCTCGGCGTCGGAGATCATCTGCATTGCCGAAGTCAGCGGCCTCAGCATCGAAGACACGATCCGGCGCCTGCGCGATGCCGGACTCGACTCCATCCCCGGCGGTGGCGCAGAAATTCTGGACGATGAAGTTCGCTACAAGATCGCGCGCTTGAAGTGCCTTACCAACGACTGGCTCAACGTGCACCGCACCGCGCATAAGCTTGGCATGCGGACGACGGCGACCATGATGTTCGGCGTCGGCGAAAACTATGAGCACCGCATCAACCACTTCCAGCACATCTACGATTTGCAGGAGGAGACTGGCGGCTTCACCGCGTTCATTCCGTGGTCGTTCCAGCCACAAAATACAGCGCTCGGCGGACGCGGCTGGGACGAAGCCACCGCCGTCGAATACCTGAAGACGTTGGCGATCGCGCGCCTCTTCCTCACCAACTTCGAGAACGTGCAGTCGAGCTGGGTGACGCAGGGCCTGAAGGTCTGCCAGACCGGATTGCGCTTCGGCGGCAACGACGTTGGCTCGGTGATGATCGAGGAAAATGTGGTGCGCGCCGCCGGCGTTCGCAACTGCACGACCGAAGAAGAGCTGCGCCGCATCATCCGCGATGCCGGCTTCCGTCCCGCCCAGCGGGACACGCTGTACACCAAGTTCTTCCTGAACTAAGGATGCGGGTGCCCCATCCTAGCCTTCTTTTGGCTAGGGTGGGAGACGAGAATGCGTGTAACGCGAAAAGGAAGCCGTTCACCTCGGGTGCCCCATCCTAGCCTTCTTTTGGCTAGGGTGGGAGACGGGAATCCAGATTAACGCGAGGGGCGAAACGGTTGAATGTCGCCGGCGGGTGCCTCATCCTAGCCTTCCTTTGGCTAGGGTGGGAGACGAGAATCCAGATTAACGCGCGGAACGAAACGGCTGAGTGTCGCCGGCTGAAGCCGGCTCGGAGGTCATAAAACCTGCCTACCCAGGACTCCGCTACGCTCCGTCCTGGGCTAACTGCCATTCCGCGCCTGCGGCGCTCTGGCGTTTCGGCTACCAAACTGACTCTGCTCCAAACGCTCAGCCGAAACTGTAGAGACACTACTCTCAACCGCTCCGGCCTCACCCGTTTGCTAACCGCCAAGCGCTAACGGCTCATAGCTAAGTGCTAATTGCTAACGGCTAATTGCTCTCAATACGTAAACGACTGCAGCGCCGAAAACCCTCCATGCTGTCCATTGGCCAACACAAATCCAGTTCGGGTATTGGGGTTTATCGCGATGGGCGCCCCGCCCGGTCCAAAGAAAATATTGCGCAGCGACTCCACCAGATTTCCGTTTTCGTCATAGACGTGGATCTGCCCAGGCGAGCCAGGCACGGGGTGGGCGATCAGAAACAGCCGGTGCACAGGATCGTTGGCAACCGTAGCCGCAGAGTACTGGCCTATTACCGGTAGATCCACGATGAAGCCCATCTGCGTCGCCAGATTGTAAAACTCCGCGCTATTGTCGGTCTCGGTCGTGGTGCACGCAATCCCGGTGTTCGAGTCCACCGCCAACCCGTTTACGTATCCATCTCCAAGACCGGGGAACTCGACCACACCGCTGGTGGCGAGATTGACCAAATCGATCACCGGCGTACTGTAAGGAGCGCCCTGGGCCTGCGCCAGAACCGCTTGATTGGTGACGCTGTCATAGGCAAGCAGCGGCGGCACTCCCCCCGTCATGATGGGATCCTGAAGATTGATAATCGGTCCGAAGGTATTCGCGGCTACGTTCGAACTAAACACAAATCGTCCACAGCAGGCGTAGGGCGACGCCATCACAGCCGCTCCGGGGGTGCCCTGGTTTCCCTCGACGTCCTCCAGGAACTGGGAGTGGTCGTCGATAGGGGGCGTCCAGGTCCCGTTGAATCGGTGTCCTGACAGGGGATTCATTACGTTGTAAATGCGTTGAACAACCCGGAGGCCCTGCACGCGTTCGCGTTCACGCAAGCCGACATGGTTTCCGAACACGCCGAGGGTAACGAAGTCGTCCTGGGTCGCGATCTGCACTTCCACCAGCGCGGTAATCCTACCGGTCGCCTGATCGAAGGTCTCAGTCGCAATCAGATAGCTGCCGGCCCGCTGGGCTAACGCTTCGCTCAGCAAACCTTCAGTGCCGTTGCGATCGACGTCGTAGCCAAAAATTTGGCCGCCGAATAAGTCTTGCACCGTAAATCCGATCCCCACCATCGGATCGGCGCCGCCAGTCTGCTCGATCGGCGGCTTGGGTGCCTTGGCATAGGCGGGCAAGCGATCTCCTGCGTTCGTTAAGGAGACAAAACAGACGAGTGGGAGAAGCAGCGCCGCCGCCCGGCGGCAGAGGGACATACTCTTCATGGTCGTGCACTCCTGGTTGGGAAACGAATGTGACGCGAGCAGTCGCGTTGAGAGAACCACGGCGATGGTAGGTGGGTGTCGGCAGGCATTTGTCATGGTTCTGTCACGAAGTTGTTAAAGATGCCTCATAAAATGTGTTTCATGGTGAAACGCTTTTGGGCTAATCCGCACTATCCAGCAACGGAGAGCTCCGCGGTCTTCGCGTATTGCGAGGTGTCCGCGAAGCAAGGGCGGAGCTCAGCACGGCGACGGTCATCGTCGTTGCGCCACGCACCGAATGCCCTGTGAACTTGTTACCAGAGGCATCGACCGGCCGTGCAACTAGAAAGGGGCAAGGGGCTATCCGGTCCGCTTGCCCCCCACAGTTCGGGAAAGCGCGATGCCAATTACACCGTCCCAACCGGCAAGTGGAAGCGTCCTTGTGTTCTTTGCAACGCACCGCCTCCGTGAATCCGGTGCAATCCCTGCGTGCGGAATAGCGAGCGCGCCCAGACCTACCGCTTCTGGACCGGGGCGCCACTTCCCTGCTGGTTTTCCATCTTCTCACCGGGGCGAAGCAACGACGGAGGGGTTGACTGTTGCCGTGGACGGATCGCTCTGCGGCTGGGAAGAATTTGCCGCGGATCTCCCGCTCGAATCAGGCGGCGCATTCCCCGCGGCCGCAGTTGCACGGGCTGGGTTGTCCACCGTTGACCCGCCCCCGGGAAGGTTGGAGCTGGTCCCAGTGCCAGCGCTCGGAGTCGGTTGAGAGCTGAGGCCTGCGGCGGGATTCAAGCTCTCCGTTGCAGCGTTGGCACCCCCATCAGGAGGCGCTTCTTTCGCTTGCCTGGAACTGGTGCTGTTCGTTTGCGGTTCAGGATCGAAGCCGACCCTCTTTGCCAGCAGCGGTTGCAGTTCGCTGTCGTGTGGGGCAGCGAAAAACCAGGTCAGCAGGTAGCCCCGCCGCTCAGTAATGGCCATCGCAACCGAGAGCCGCCGCGACAATTCATCGTTGGGAACCTTGAATCCGATGGTGCCGCGAAGTATGAGGAAAACCACTCCATCGGAGGTAAAGGCCTTCGCATCGCGCATGTCACGCAGGATCGGATGGGCCAGCACCATTTGCAGCAGGAAATCGCGCATCGCCTGCCTGTCGGTTGAACTCGACGGAAACTTCACGCCGGGGAAGCACTCCGCCGCTATCGCCGAGAGGGTTATCTCTCCGAAATCGTCGTAGGCGATCGGACCCTCTGGCCCGGGCGCCTTCGCCCACAACGAGAACAGGGTCCGGCTGCATAGCTTCATCAGTTGCCGCTCGGCAGCGCCTGCAGTGGGGGTACCAATGTCGAGAAGGTCGGGTGACTCCTGCTCGCGCGCGCGTTCGAGCGCCGGCAATACCGCTCCCTGTGCCTCAACTACCCAACCTGACGGCACCTGGTAAGTGAATCCGAGCGCGGCATTGCGGTATGTCCCGCCCTCGAGTTTTCCGGCATCGATGTGCCGTTCCGGAGGATCGGCTTGCAACTGGGCCAGGCGATGAGTTGAGATCGCCGGTCCTTCATACTTCTGGGCGTCCGCCGCTATGTATTGCTGAATTTGTTGAGGCGCGAAAAACACCACCTGCTGGAAGGACGATTCCAGGTCCTTCACTATTTTGGGATCATGGCTTCCCAGCTGCACGATCAGCGCATAGCCCTCGACACTCGTCGCTGCCAGCATGTGCTGGTCGATGCCGCGGCGGGTTTCGTAAAAGTAGAACTGGTGACCAGCCAGCGTGATCTTCGATAGCGCGTGAAGCTCTTCCACGCCTCTAAACAGCTCCTGATCAAGCGCCCGGCGCAGCACCGTCTTCGGGTCAAGAGGTCCCCTCCCCGCCGGCGGCAAGGCCACGATCGAAATCGCTGCATCCGCGGGCGGCGGACCACCAAGTTGCAATAACTGAATGCGTCCATCTGTGGCGACAGGTTGCGGAATCGGTTCCAGGTGCGCATCCGGCGGCAGATTGAAGGAGAACCCGAAGAATTCGTTGGTGTATCGGGTGGGAGACAGATAGGCTTGTTCGGGATATTGTCGTTCGGCTGTCGCACTTGCTGCCGGCGACTGCCCTGAAGGCGCTGTCTGCCCGCTGAGAAGATATGGACAACCCAGGAGGCAACCCAGCACCGCGGAAATGACTGCTTGGACCCTCATCACGTATCGCGTTATTTCATTGTTAGCCGTTCCCGGTTAAGAGTCAACGCGGCGAAGCCGAGTTTGTCGCGAAGCGGGCCGAACTAGTCTTTTGTTGTACCGATTTCAGTAACAGGCGCCGGAGGGTTCCCGCTATTTACGGCGGTTTCGTCGGATACAATCAAGCGGTTAGCGTCCCTGCCCCGGTCGCGACAGCGGGCCTGGGCCAGGGTCTGCAATCTTTTCTCACGGAGCGTACATTCCTGAGCGCCGCACTCAGCTTGATCGGCAGTCTGCTGGTGGAACCCCACGGTTTACGCCACTACCTGAGATCTCATTTCCTGGATCCGACGTTTAAGGGCCTTTACCACGCCAACGCCTTCGACATGGCGCTGCTCATTCCGTACTTCGTGGTGCTGGTTCTGCTGGCCTTTTACGGTATGCACCGCTACCAGTTGGTCTACCTGTACTACAAGTACCGCAAGAACAAGGTGACCGACCCTGCGTCGCATTTTGCGGAGCTACCCCGGGTCACCATTCAGCTTCCGATCTTCAACGAGCAGTATGTTATTGACCGGCTGGTGGATTGCGTCTGCAAGATGGAGTATCCGCGCGAAAAGCTCGAAATCCAGGTGCTCGACGATTCCACCGACGAGACCGTGGAGGTTGCGCGGGAGGTGGTCGAGCGCTATGCCGCGATGGGCCACAATATCAGCTATCACCATCGTGACAATCGCGAAGGCTTCAAGGCGGGCGCGCTCGATGCCGGGCTAAAGCTGTCCACCGGCGAGTTCGTCGCCATCTTCGACGCCGATTTCACGCCCCAGCCTGAGTGGCTGATGAAGGTGATCCACCACTTTGCCGATCCCGCGATCGGTATGGTGCAGACGCGCTGGACGCACCTCAATCGCTCCTATTCCTATCTGACCCAGGTCGAGGCCATCCTGCTCGACGGCCATTTTGTGCTCGAGCACGGCGGCCGCTCCCGGGCGGGAGTTTTCTTCAACTTCAACGGTACGGCGGGAATGTGGCGCCGCCAGGCGATCGACGATGCCGGCGGCTGGGAGCACGACACCCTGACCGAAGACACCGACCTGAGTTACCGGTCACAGTTGAAGGGGTGGAAGTTCCGCTACCTGCAGGACGTGGAATGCCCGGCCGAGCTGCCCATCGAAATGACCGCGTTCAAGACGCAACAGGCGCGCTGGGCGAAGGGCCTGATCCAATGCGCCAAGAAAGACCTGCCAAAAGTCTTGCGGGCCGAACGTCTCGCGGCGAGAGAAATGGGAAGCCTGGTATCACCTGACCGCCAACATCAGCTACCCGTTGATGATTGTCCTAAGCACCTTGCTGCTGCCGGCGATGATCATCCGCTTCTATCAGGGCTGGTTCCAGATGGTCTACATTGACCTGCCACTGTTTCTGGCGTCGACGTTTTCCATCTCCAGCTTCTATCTGGTTTCGCAAAAAGAGCTGTTCCCCAGAACGTGGTATCGCACCTTCCTGTATCTGCCGCCCTTGATGGCCCTGGGCATCGGCCTGACCATCACCAACAGCAAGGCGGTGCTGGAGGCGCTCGCCGGCCATCAGAGCGCATTTGCGCGCACCCCGAAGTATCGCGTCATCAACAAGAAAGACGACCGCCATCGCGGCCAGGAAATATCGCAAGCGCCTGGGGCTGGTGCCGTATATCGAGCTGCTGATTGGCACGTATTTTGCATTGACCGTCTGGTACGCAATCGCGAATGAAAACTACATCACGGTCCCGTTCTTGTTCTTGTTTGTCTTCGGATACTGGTACACCGGCCTGATGTCGTTGCTCCAGGGCCGCTTTGACAGCCTGGTGCGCGAGCGCGGCGAGGAACACAGCGCCAAGCCGTTTCCCGTCGGTGTCTAGGACGAATAACTGTTGTGATCCTTGATGAGACGGGGCGCGCCAGTCGTCCCAAATCGGAGTTCAGGTGTCCCTCAATCTGATATCCTGAGGTCCTGTGGTGATAAAGCTATTTTTTGTACTTCTGGTTGTGTGCACCGCAGCGCTCGTCATCGTGGCCCTGGCAATCCACTTCCGCGTGAAGCGGCATCTCCGTCAGGAGCAGATGGATGCCCAGGTCCGGGCCGTACTTGAAGGCGCTGCGGAAAGCGCGACCGATAGAGAAAACTTCATAATCCGGTTGTCTTAGTCGCGAGGTAGAACATGTCGAGAACCGCACTACATACCGAAGCAAGTGTCGCTGAATCGTCTTCCAGCCTGGTTAAGCAAACCGTAATCGTTATCTGGCGCCAGCGCGGTCATCGCTGTCTGCGCCCGTCTGGTTCTACCGCTTCCCTTCACCCCAGTGCCTTTGACCCTGGCCAATTTTGGCGTGCTGTTGGTGGGCCTTACTCTGGGAAGCCGGCGGGGCGCTGCCGCGGCTGCCCTGTATCTGGCATGGGGTGCCGTGGGCTTGCCGGTGTTCAGTCCGGTTGGTCCGGGAGGTCTTGGCTCAACTGTTGGGTCCTACGGCTGGGTACCTGTGGGCGTACCCGCTGGTCGCGTTCGTGGCCGGGTGGATTGCCGAGCGCGGGCCCTCTGGATTTCTCCGTAACCTGGCCGCCGGCGCCATTGCCGAGGTGGTGCTCTTCGCAGGCGGGCTTAGCTGGCTGGCCGTGATGACGCACAGCTGGCAGCGCGCGGCGGTTTTTCGGTTTGTACCCGTTCGTGGTCGCCGAGCTTCTGAAAGTGACCGTGGCTGCCACCGCCGCACTTCGTTTACGTCGCAGCGTGTAAGCGCGGGTTCGGCCGAACCCCGGTTGCCGGCACGCTTTGCACTTCAAAATGGACCGCTTTCGCGGCGCGCTTGTAGTCTTGCGCGTCATGAGGATGGCACAGTTTATTAACACCTTCTCGGGACAGATGGGCTACCCGACCTCTTAAGGAAACTTGGCGTCACTTTTTCTATGAGCCGCAATCCATCCAAGAACGTCCGCGAAATCACCGTCGCGCATAGTCCCGACTCCGATGACGCCTTCATGTTTTATGGTATGGCGACCAACAAGATCCGGGTTCGGGGAGTGAAATTTACCCACACGCTCTGCGATATCGAGACCCTCAATCGCAAGGCCATGGACGGCTTCTACGACATCACCGCGATTTCCTTTCACGCCTATCCGTACGTGCAGGACAAGTACGCGATCATGCCCAGCGGAGGCAGCGTCGGTGAGGGCTATGGTCCCATGATCGTGGCCTCGCGCAATATTTCCGTCGAAGAGATTACGCGTTGCAAGATTGCCGTGCCGGGGACCATGACCACGGCCTATCTCGCCGCTTAAGCTGTTCGCCCCCGACGTCGTCACCGAGACGGTTCCCTTCGACGAGATCATTCCCCGCGTGCTGGACGGCAAGTACGAAGCCGGCCTCATCATTCATGAGGGTCAGCTCACCTTCAACCGCGAGGGACTGCACCGCATCCTCGACATGGGCAAATGGTGGCGCGATGAAACCGGCCTGCCGCTGCCCCTGGGCGGCAATGCCATTCGCCGCTCCCTCGGCTCGGAAATGATCAATGCCTGCTGCACCGCTCTGCGTGACAGCATTCAGTACGCTCTTGACCACCGTGAAGAGGCGCTGCAATACGCCATGCAGTTTGCTCGCGATCTTGATCCGCAAATGGCCGACAAGTTCGTTGGCATGTACGTCAACGAACGCACCCTCGATTACGGCAAGGACGGCCGCGAGGCTATCGCCAAGCTGCTGGACAAGGGTTATGAGGCCGGCATCATTCCGCAAAAGCCCAACGTGGAGTTCGTCGGCGATGCCGCAGTGACGGCGACCAGCTAACCACCCCTCCACACTTTCAGTTGCTTCTGAAGGCCCCTTTCGCCAAGGGGTCTGCCTTCCTCCGTCCTCAGCCTGGTAGTGCCTCAGTTTGAAATGTGAGAAGACGATTCAAAGGTAGAGCGGGCCTTCAGGCCCGCGTTCTAGGCCGGACCGCCGCTATGGCGTGAGCTCGAAGACCACACCTTGACCGTATACGCCACCGGCATTCGTTGTCCCAAAGAGATTGCCATTTGCGTCGAATACGGGCGTGCTTTCCGGATTCGCCCCGTCATTCCCGCCGGTGAAATCGTAGAGGTCAGCATACGTCCAGCCGCCGCCCGAGGATGTCAGCTTAAAGACCGAACCGTATCCGTCGGTGCCGACGGTGAACGTCGTGCCGTACAGACTACCGGCGGCGTCCATCATCAGGCTGGCATACGGTCCCGTGCCCGCGCTGAAGTTGTAGAGCAAGCTAAACGTCCAGGCGCCGCCCGATGGCGTGAGTTGGAAAACCGTGCCGCCACCGCCCGAACCTCCGGCAGGTGTGGCCCCAATAAGATTTCCTGACGGATCGAGGATCAGACCGCACGCCGGAACTACTCCATCCTCTCCACTCCCCGGAAAATCGTGGATAATTCGCTCGTCCCAACCAGACCCGGAGGGACTCAGTTGGTAAACGGTGCCAACGCCATCGGTGCCGCCATAATAGGTGGTGCCGTAGAGATTGCCGGCTCCATCCAGGATCACGCCACTGTTGGGAAGATCGCCATCGGGCGAACCGCCGAATCTGTAGATAACATTTTCCGTCCACCCCCCACCCGAAGGAACAAGTTCATAAACCGTCCCTCCATCGGCTACGCCCCCGAATCGGGTTGTGCCGTAGAGAACACCCGCTTGGTCGAAAATGAGGTCACTGAATGCGGGACCCGATCCGTCACTTCCCCCCATGAACCGGTAAATTACGGTTTCCGCCCAAGTGCAGACTGCCGACTTGCACGCTGTTGCCGGGACAGTGAGTTTGAAGACCGTGCCGCAGCCGCCGCCGCCGCATCCTCCTCCCCCGCCATTAATTGTGGTGCCATAAAGGCCCCCGTCCGGTCCGAAGATTACTTTGGCGTCGGGATTGGCGCCGTCGTCACCTCCGGTGAAACTGTGGATCGGCGTCAAGATCCAGGCGGAGCCTTTCTGGACCAGTTTGAAGACTGTGCCGTAGCCGTACTTACCTCCATCACGAGTCGTACCGTAGAAATTTCCTGCGGCGTCTTTCGTCAGGCCGGCTCTGAGGTGCGCTCCGTCGCCTCCGCCGGTGAAGTTGTGAATTACATTGAATTGGGCCTGCGCCGCTTGTGTCGTGATGAGAGTCACCGCAAACATCATCGCCAACGCGATCCCGATGGCTGCCGCTCTCGTGCCGGCTGCGAGAAACAAATCTCGATGCTGCCCTGAGGTTGTCATGAAGGTGCTCCTTTAACGCAGAGGATACTTCCCATTCGCCCCACCCCTTCAGCCGCTCCCGGACACGGTTCTCTCAGGTGCGGCAATTTGTCGGAGGGATCGTCGAGCGCGGCTCATTCCCTTAGGTAAGTGCGACTGTTTTTCAGCGCCAGCCGCGAGCACTGCTCCGAACGTCCGACCAGAACGTCAGTGGCGAAAAATGGAGAGCCGAACTTATCACAATCTCGCTTATTGTGCCTGCCTATTGTGTCAGTCAAGGACGTCACCGGCGCCGCCTTGACCTACGCCCATTTCGGCATTATCTTTATAGGCGAACAAAAGGCGAATATCATTCCCGTGCATCCTCTCCTCCTCCAGACCGACGAAGAACGGCCCACGCAGTTGGTGGGCATCGCCAAGCTCGCTGCGCAGGGAGAATCCATCCGTCAGGGCCACCTGGTGGAGTACTTCACGCTTCCCTCGCGGGCACTGCTCAATCGCTGCACGTCCGGCGCGGATGCCGTTCACCTGGACCATCAATCCCTACCGCGGCTGCGAGTTTGCCTGCAAGTACTGCTATGCGCGCTACACCCACGAGTTCATGGAGATGCGCGATGGCGTGGACTTCGAGCGCAAGATCTACGTCAAGCAGCAGGCGGCGTGGCTGTTGCGGCAAGAATTGAAGAAGGTAAAGCGCGGCGAGCAGATCGCCATCGGCACCGCTACCGATCCGTATCAGCCGGCGGAAAAGCGATATCAAGGTCACGCTCGGCATTCTGGAAGAACTGGCCCTGCACCACGGGCTGGAAATCGGCATCGTCACCAAGTCGGACCTGATCGTGCGCGACGTTGACGCTGCTGCAGCGGGTCGCCGAGCACAATTCGCTGTTCGTGAATATCACCATCACCACCATGGACACGAAGCTGGCGCGCATTCTGGAACCGCGCGCTCCGCGTCCCGACCTGCGCATGGAAGCAGTGCGCGAACTGAACGCTGCCGGAGTCAACGCCGGTGTCATCTGCGCGCCCGGTGCTGCCCGGGCATCACCGATTCACCCGCAGCGCTCGATGCCCTCGTACGTGCGACTAAGCTGGCCGGCGGAAAGTATATCTACGCCAACCCGTTGTTCCTGAAGCCATGCTCGGCCAATGTCTTCCTACCGTTTCTGGAGAAGGAATTTCCCCAACTGGTGGAGGACTACCGCAAGCGCTTCGCCGACCGCAGCTTTCGTGAGCAAGGCCTACAGCAAGCGTCATCTCGGAACTGATGGAGACCCTGCGCAAGAAGCACGGCTTCGGGCCGGAATTCAGCTCCCGCAGCCAGAGCGCACATCCGCCGCAGCAAGAGGCGGAGCAGATGAAGCTGTTCGGGTGACGCTGTGCGGCCGTGTCCGGGGCTGACCCGGCGCGTGTGTCCGGCGTCACAGACAGGCGGTGAAACCTGCGCTAACTTGGTCTGTAACAGCGGAGGTGTGGTATGGCCGCGCCTTGGGCCCATCGCTACGCGCAGCGCACCAAGTCAGCCAAGAGTTCCATCATTCGCGAGCTCCTCAAGCTCACCCAGCGTCCTGAGGTGATCTCCTTCGCCGGCGGACTGCCGGCGCCTGAGATTTTTCCCGTGGAGCGTTTCCGCGAAGCCTGCCAGCAGGTGCTGTCCACCAACCCGTCTACCGCGTTGCAATACGGACCCACCGAAGGCTACCGCCCCCTGCGTGAACTGATCGTGGCCCACATGGCGCGGTACGGCATCCTTGCCACCGTCGATAACATCCTCATCACCTCGGGCTCGCAGCAGGCGCTCGACCTGATTGCCAAGCTGCTCATCAATCGCGGCGATCGCATCCTGGTCGAGTCGCCGACCTATCTGGGAGCGTTGCAGGCTTTCGACCTGATGGGCGCCGAGTACGTGACCGTGCCCACCGATGACGACGGTTTGCAGACCAGCGAGATGGAGCGCGCACTCCGTTCCGGACCGAAGTTCATGTATATCCTGCCGAACTTTCAGAATCCCGGCGGGACCACCCTTTCGCGCTCCACGGCGTGACGAACTGGTGCTGCTCTCCGATAAGTACGGCATTCCGATCATCGAAGACGATCCCTACGGGCAACTGCGCTACGAGGGCGAGCACATTCCGCCGCTGGTGGTGCTGGATCGCACCAACCTGCTGCGCGATAACGGGTACCTGTCTGGGAAACGTGATCTACCTGAGTACTTTCTCGAAGGTGCTGGCGCCGGGTTTGCGGCTGGGCTGGATCGTGGCGCCGCCCGACGTCATCACCCGACTGGTGCAGTTGAAACAGAGCACCGACCTGCACACCAGCAGCTTCACGCAAATGGTGGCCTACGAAGTGGCTCGCGATGGCTTCATGGAAGAGCATGTAAAGCTGATTCGCAGGGTGTACAAAGAACGTCGCGATGCGATGCTGGAGGCCTTGCACGACTACTTCCCGTCCGAAGTGACTTGGACGCACCCCCACGGCGGATTGTTCCTGTGGGTCACGCTGCCGCCTGGAATCGACACCATGAAGCTGCTGGACACGGCCCTGCGTCAGGACGTCGCGTTCGTGCCCGGCGACCCGTTCTACCCTTCGGGAGACAGCGGTTCGCACATGCGGCTGAATTTCTCTAACGCTCAGCCAGAACAGATTCGCGAGGGAATCCGTCGACTGTCCATCGCCGTGGCGCACGAACTGGAACACTCTGTGGCCGCTGTTACGGCGTGATTGCGCCCTCTGGGTTATCACGCCGCCGTGTACCACGGGTCACTGCCAGATCGCCCACTCGGGCCGAGAATAGAGGCAGGTAGAGTCGCCCTCGAATCTCCCAGGGCTGCCCACTTCTATCCCAAGGCGAGGAGGCAGCGTATGTTCGCCATCAGGCTGGTCCAGCTCATCGAAACGCATGCCGACAAACTCTCGGAAGCCCTAATCCACAAATTGAAGAACACGGAAGAGTGCAGTGAACTTTTGAGCAAGGTGCCTGCCCGCGAGCTCAAACACCGCACCTACGAAATCTACAAACATCTCGGCGACTGGCTGCTGTCGAAGACGCTGTCCGAGGTGGAGGAACGCTACATCGGTTTGGGATCGAGACGCGCCCGGCAGGGTGTGCCCTTCAGCCAGGTGATGTTCGCCGTCCAAACCACCAAGCATGTCCTCTGGGATTATCTGTTGCTGGAAGGCCTGCTCGAGCCCGAAGACCTCATTGGCGAGATGGAACTCGTCCGCTCGCTGGGACAGTTCTTCGATCGCGCGCTCTATTACGCGGCGATCGGTTATGAACAGGTATGGAAGAGCGACCTGGCTGAGGTCTCCGCGTCCCACGTCGCACCGCACCGATGATGGGTACTAGATCAGTCTTCGAATCAACGTAGCCTGGCGAAGTTCTGGTAGAGCGGGCCTTCAGAGACTGTGTCGCAACCGTGTCTTGGTTCGCCACGGTGGAATGAAGCGGTCAAGAACGAGCCCCGAATGGGCACGACTTCAAGGCCTGCTGAAAAACTCGCTTTGGACCGCATTTGAAGGGGCGCAGCTTTAGCTGCGCCAACCGCAGCCTTTCTGTTTTGTCATCCCGACCGGAGCAAAATCGTGTCATTCGCGACACGATTTTGCGCAGCGGAGGGATCTGCGGTTCGCTTTCCACTCAATCGCCTTGTGTCAGGGCTGCTGAAAAAGTCCTCGCAGCAGCGAGTTCGGGTAGTGCGGCGCTTCAGCGCCGCGTCAAGCGAGTACTCGGACAACGTACCTCAGGGCTAAAGCCCTCTTCACAAAACTAATTGAACGCGGGCCTTCACGCCGCGTTCCCGTGCTGTTGTGCACAGGGCCCTAGCCCTGGAGTCGAAACTAGTCACTAGCCACTGTTCCTAGAACGAGAACAGCATCTGCAGATCGATACGACGGTTGGCTGAGCCCGACGAGAATGGCGGTCCGGCCAGCGCGTTCGATGTGCCGAAGATCGGTGAATCGAGGTTGCCGATCGGCGGCGCGTAGTTGACGTTGTTCAGCAGGTTGCGAGCGCTGACCGCTGAACGTCAGGTTGTAGCGATGAGAGGTCTCGTTTCCGAAGCTGAATGGGCTGCCGCCTCCCCCGCCGAGCCCACGACCGCCAAGACCGCCGCCGCGAGGCCCGCCACCACCCCACCGCCTCCTCCTCCGCGCGAGCCACCACCGGCACGGCTCTCTATCTTGGGTCCCAGGCCGAAGGTCTTGCTTAGCCGGAGATTCAGGGTAAACAGGCTCTGGCCGCTGCCATAGTTGATGGGGGTGATAGGCTGCCCCGGAATCGGAACTGTGTTGAAGGTGCCGTACGGCGTGACGATGACCTGGCCGCCGGGACCGGCTGTGCTGGCGAGCGCCGGACGGTCGTTGAAGATCGAGTCGCCATTCAGGTCCTGACCGACGATGATGTTAAAGGGCGAAGCGGAATCCGCGAGGATAAACGGGCTGAGGCGAATGGCGTGGGGCAGAGAGATGGTGCCGCCGATCACGCCGCGGCTGCGGACATCGAACCCGGCTCGACCATAGTCTTCCATCGGGTCATAGGAGTTCATGATGAACTCGGCGGAACTGGAACCGCCACCGAAGAAGCTGCCGCCTCCACCACCTCCGCCACCAGCCCCCAAGTCGCTATTAGCAAAATTGAGCGAGTAAAAGCCAAACAGCGAGAGCTTCGATCCCACACTCAGACGGCCGTTGACGATCATCTGGTTCTGCACGAAGACGCCTTCCGAGCTGTACTGGTAAATGTTGGTGGTCCCTCCGAGGGGCCGAACGCCGCTGGTGGGATCAGCCGGGTTATAGGTGCCCGGCAGTGGCGCGTTGGCGTTACGCAAGAAGAGCTGATGCTCGCCCCGCGAATTCAGATAGGTGACCGACACCGTTGCGTTCTTGGTGACCTGGCGGTCCACGCTGAACGCCGCCGTCCATTGTGTACGGTATGTGCAGGGTGGGAGAAACCTGATACACCGTGGGCGAGGTTTTCGCCAGCTTGCTCAGCTCGCTGGGCGGAGGAATCAGCGGATAGAAGTCGGGCTGGTTGACAACATACTGCTGCTGGGTCACGCCGTTCAGCCGTTCCGCCTCCAGCAGGTAGTTGTAAGAGAAGCGGTCGTAGAAGATTCCATATCCCGCACGCAGCACCGTCTTGGGTGCCGCTTTGGACTGGCCGAGTCCCCAAGCCAGGCTCACGCGCGGGGCCCAATTCCCTTCGTACGGGATGCCGGTCTGGGTTTCGTAGCGCAAACCATAGCTCAGTGAAATGTTGGGGCGGATTCTCCACTCGTCTTCGGCGTAGAGACCGATGTCGATCATAGAAACGTCGGACAACGGCTGCCCGGCAACCAGGGAAAACTGGCTGGCTCCGCCTCCCATGTTGCGGATTTGCGTCGGCGTCAGGCCTTCTTGCAGCCCGATTTGCGTGATCTGATATGCATTTAGCGAGGGGAAAGTATAAGTGCCATTGAAATTGGAGTTCTCGTTGCTGGAGTACAGCGTCCCTCGCAGCCGTCCGCCGAACTTGATGAAGTGACGTCCCATGCGCAATGGAGGTGTAGTTCTGCAGTTCGTAGTGGTCCTGATTGCTGATCACCGTGCCCCCAGGACTGCCGCCGCCGTTGAAGGCCCCCAGCACATTCAGCGTTGGTGCATCGCTGAGCGGGACCTGGTTACTGCTGTCGCGGATGTACTGGAAGCGGGTCTCATTCACCATCGTCGGACTTAACACCTGGGTGTCGCTGATCTGCACAGTTTGTTCCGTACTGTTCGAGTTGAAACCCTGCGTTGGAAGGGAGAACTGTCCGATGCCTTCGTTGTCCTGGTCGTTCTTGGAATATTGGTAGCGCACCGTCAGGGTGTTGTTCTGCGAAAGTTGGAAATCGGCGCGCGGGCTGATGTTGAGTCGAGTCTGGGGGCTGGGAACGGTTGTGTTGTACGGAACGATGACATTGTTCGGATTCAGGATCTGCGCCACCACCACACTGACATTGTCGATGTTCCGTTGTTGTACGGTGACGAAGAACGACGCTTTCTTGCCCAGCGGGCCGCTGATGTTCCCGTTGAAGATCTCCGAGTAGTAACCCGGCTCTTCGGTGACGAACGGATTGAGCGCATTGAAGGCCGACGAGTTGCCGTTCACCATAAACTGGCCATGGAACTTGTCGGTCCCCGGCTTGGTGAAAATCTCAATTCGTCCGTAGCCCAGCTTGTCATATTCGGCTGAGAAGGGATTCTGGTTGATGCGGATTTCACGGATGGCAGACTTTGGGGGCAGTTCACCAGCGCTAAATCCGTCGACATAAATCTGACCGCCGTTCGGCCCGGCCGACGGACCGGCAAGCGCCTGCAGCTCGGACTGCAGCTCGTCCGGATCGTCGGAAAGCGCGTCGAGGTCTTTGCCCTTCAACACCAGGGTGCCGGCGCTGTTTTGCGAACTCACATCGACCGTAGGAGTTTCCTCCTGGACTTCGACATTCTGCTTTTCCACGGCGATGGAAAGCGCAATGTCAAACTGCTGCACCTGACCGGCGGTGACCTCTACCGCCGCTTCCTGATCGACTGCAAAACCCTTGGCGGTCACGGTAACGGTGTAAGCTCCGGCAGCCAGTCCCTTGATTTCGTAAACTCCCTGGGGATTGCTAACCACCGTTGCGGACTTCCCGTCAGCACCGGTCGCTGCCACCGTCGCCTTGGGAATAACGGCTCCTGATGGATCCGTGATTCGGCCGCGCAACGTGCCCGAGGCGGTCTGCGCCCGCATGTCTGCGCTAAGCACAGCGAACAAAAGAGCAACGAAGATGGCACACACACGCATTGAAACTGTTTGCACTCTCATTATTAGCTATAGCACCGCCGGCAACCTACGGAGTATCTCCCGTCGCACCGCCTCCTCCACTGGCCGACAAATTCCATGGCGAAAGGATTGTTCCAGCCTGAGCTAGGCGCGGCAGTAAGAATGGGCTCAACTCCACCCAGCAGAATGATCGCCGTTGACGGGGAATCTGCGCTGCCCTCGGTGGCCACGATCATCAAGGCATCACCCTTCTGCAGCTCGGCGAGCGTGACCGCAGGCATGCGGCTCAGCATTTGTTGGAAGTCTGGCGCTCCGCCGGCGCGCTGTCCCGGACCATTCCCGTTCGAAGGTGCATCGGCGTTCGCCGGCTTTGGCGCACCAGCGGCGCCGGAGACGCCCGCACCGCCGCCCGTAGGAACGCCCTTCAGGCGCATAGCAATACGTTGCGCCATCATGGGCGGCAATTTATGCAACTGCGAATCCCCGGTTATTTTCAGGGTTACGGGCCGCTTGGTAACCAGGTCCATCACCGTTACCGAACTGTTCCCTTGATCGGCTGCGACCACCGTGCCCGCAATATTGCGAAAGGTACCGGAGACAATTTCATCGGCGGCAAGCTGGTTACCATCAGCGCTGCGCGTTCCGCGCGCGCGAAGTTGATCACCGGCCTTGATCTGATCAAACGTACTTGGTTTGGCATCATCGAACTTGACCGAGTTGGGAGCATAACGGCGAATGATGGTGGTTTTCGAAACCTGAATCTCAACCTCTTTCGCAGCCAACGTACCGGTCGAAATCTTGATGGTCTGCGCTCCGGCGTCCGTCGCCTTTACGACACCCCCCACACCTTGTTTCTGCCAAGCCTCGCGATCTTGCTGCTGCTTCTCGGCGATATCGGTTTTCTTCATCACAATCGCCGTGGTGGCCATAACGGACTTGCCATCGTCCGCGGCCGTCCCGCTGGCGAGAAACCTGTCGCCTACCTGCAAGTCCTGCACTTGGATTGGAGTCGCGCTCTTCAGGTCGGTTTGACCCGGGACGCTTCGCACTAGGCGAGTCGACGGCTGGAGGATGACGCTAACCTCTGTTCCCGTATCGGTTGTGACCGCGATGGTGTTGCCGGTAATTGACTTGATGGTCCCCACTGCTTTTACTCTTGCTTTCGCCGCAGCGGCCTCCTGGGTTCCTTCTTTTTGCCAGGCGACGCAGTGCTGAGTGGCGAGCGCGACGACAAAGGTCGCGGCTACGAAAAACTTCAAGGCAAACACGGGCCTTCGCATTGGAGTCATGGTCAGCATTTCCCACCAATAACAACCTAAACACGCAGCGTAGCGGCACAGTTGTTAAGAAAGCATAAGTTTTGTAAATGTGTGCGGAAACAAGAAATTGAGATGGGCCCATCGAGAATCAAAACACATCCCGCCGCCTTGCGGAGAGGAACCAGCCGAGCCCACAGAACCTCAATTTTCGCGGAACAACAAGTACTCGGGTAGCGTATCACTCGGCAGTGAATCACTCGCCGCGGAGGAAATCCATGCGCAACGTCTTTCTGGGTGTGCTTTTGTGTGCCGCTCTGGGTTGCACGCCGCTTACATTCGCCGACGACGGTCCCGACGCGCCATTGTCCGTAACCCGGCAATTCTCATCACGGGGAAAAATTCAGATGCAGCTAACCGGTGGAGACTACTCCGTTCGCTGCGCCGGTACCGACCAGATTCATGTGACGGGAACCACCGATGATCCCTACCCTCAGAAGCGCCTGCGTGCTGAAATTGAGATTCGTGGCGCGCAAGCCAGCATCACCACCAGTGGCCCGCACAACGATACGCACTTCACGATCGAGGTGCCCTGCCACTCCAACCTGGTGATCCGCTTGCAAGCCGGCGATATCGAGGTCGAGCGAATCGAAGGCGATCTCGACATCACCAGCCATGCCGGCGACGTTAACGTCGAAGTCTCGCACGCCCGCGATTATCGCTCAGTGGATGCGTCGGTCTATGCCGGGGACCTGAATGCACCCGCCTTCGGCGCCAGCAAGCAGGGGCTATTTCGTTCTTTTCACTGGGACGGTTCGGGCGTCTACAAGCTGCGCGCGCATCTGGGCGCGGGCGATTTGAACCTGGAATCAGCGGAATAAATCCGTTTTCGAACTAATGTAGCCGCGAGACCCGGTAGAGCGGTGCTTCAGCGCCGCGTTTGCGTGCTTCGTCTGTGCGGGAGCCGGCGGCACGGAATGCTGAAAAACTCGAATTTGGACGTGTTGAAGGGGCGCGCCTTCAGGCGCGCCGTCATAAGTTCTTTAATTTTGTCATCCCGAACCGACTTTAGTCGGTGAGGGATCTGCGGTTTCGAGTTTTTCAGCAAACTGTTTAGCCGGCGGCACCTTCTGCAAGACTCCGCCAAGAACTGAACTGCTCTGAATCCACGCAAAGACCGCCGTCGAGGGAATCACTCAACGGCGGCGGCGGAGAAAGCGGTCTGACTGCTCTACTTCGGGCTCACCAGTTGCTGCGAGAGGTACGCACCAATTCCCATTTCCTTGATCGAATGTAGCTGGGCTTCCAGGAAGTCGGCGTGTCCTTCCTCATCCTGGATCATGCGCTCGAACAGGTCCTTTGATCCGGCATCGCCCGCATCGCGGCAGATGCTTGCCGCCGTATTGTATTGGCGCACCGCATCGGCTTCGTCGGCATAGTCGAATTTCAGTTGCTGCTCGACGGTGGCGCCAACTTTCGGCGTCAGTGGAACATTAATGGCCGGTGTTCCATCGAGGAAGAGGATGCGCTCAATCAGTCCCTCGGCATGGTGCATCTCTTTGATCGCCCGCGCCTTGGTCAGAGCGGCCAGTCGGTGATAACCCCAGCTCGCGCACATTTCCGCCTGCACCATATACTGTGCAATGGCCGTCAACTCAGCGCTCAGCGCCGTATTCAACTGCTCGATGACCTTCTCGTCTCCTCGCATCTACACACTCCTTTTCACTCTCAAGACTCTCTCTATTCCCGGAGAAACTCTGCGAGGCGCGTCACAGCGGCGGGTGACGGACAAACGCGCACCAATCCGTCACTTGAGTTGTGCCAGCGCATTTTTCACTTTCTCTGCGTCGGCCCCATTAGGATTCAGTGCCAGGTAGGCTTCGTAGTTCAGGCGCGCATCATCGCGTTTACCGAGCTTTTGCTGCGCTTGCGCCAGCCCAATCAGGGCCTCAGAGGACTTAGGTTTAATCTCCACCGCTTCCTTCAAGCGTGACTCGGCGGCCCGGTAGTTCTTCTCCCGAAGGTAGTAATAGCCAACTTCGATGTCTTTGGCCGCCAGTTGATCGTCTTCGGAGATCGGCTTCTGCGGGGTAGCTGCCGGCGAAGACCAGCAGGTGTGAAAGATGGCGTCAATGCAATGGGGATCGAGCTTGTTGATGATCCGCTTGGTCCCAGACTTGGCCGGAGGTGTGGTCTGGGTTCCTTGATCGGGGACAGGGGCGTCAGGTGGTGACGCCGGCGCCTCCGGTTGAGGCCGGGACGTGCTCTGGCCGTCGGGCGCCTGGCCACCTTGGGCGACCCCGGCGGTGGCGGCCAACACCAAAATCAGGAGCGCCGGGCAGAGTCGGTTCACGAGACCTCCCGCACAATTCTAACGCCCGAAGCCAGTGCTCGGAAAACTCCACTGCGCGGTACGCCCTATTGCGACACCAGGAACTCAACTTCGTACTCGATCAGCGATATCTGAATTGCAGGGACTCCAGCTTTCCGTAACGCCTCGTTAAGTTGTGCCAGGTTCGTGCTCTTGAGCTTCGTCCACTCTGCGATACGAGCTTTTGCAGCCTCATCGGTCTGTCGGTATAACTCGATCGCTTGTGATGGTATCGGCCGGTCGCTACCCTCCACGACCCGAAGCGCCGATGACAGACCTGTGCTTGCAGCTTCCAGTCCCATCGTCGCCGGGACGGTCGATACACTTCCCTTCTCTATTCTTGTGATTGCAGCTTCCGACTCTGTGACCTGCTTCAGCAGGATTGGGTTGTTGACCAGCTTCTGCTTCACGTCGTCGAGATGTTTTTTCACCGCCTTGATTTCAGACAGCGCCCTTCGGCTCAGCCGAACCTCTCCGAAGATCTCTAATCCGCGCCGCAGCTGTTCGTCCAATTCGGCCGACGTCGCCGCCGAACGAGGGTCCATTTCTACCTTAAGGTTTTGGATGAGGGTGTTGCCGTCAACATTGAGCTTTAATTGGTAGATACCAGATGTGATCCGCGGTCCACGGGGAGCCCCGTACCCTTCGTCCTCCTCAACTTCTTCAGGGCTTCCCGAGCTGCTCCACCTGAGGTCCCATACAAACCGGTGCATACCGGCGGTGTTCTCCAGTGTGACGGGCGTTGGCAGCCAGCGTGGAGCAATGGGCAACGGTGGATAGGTTGGCGCCTTCGCGCCGCTGGCAAAGCGCCGCACCAACTGTCCGCTGGAGTTGTAGATTTCAAGCATCACTTGCCTGGCCGGCGACTTCAGGTAGTAGTCGATGACAGCCCCGTCGGGAGGATTTTTCGCTGCCGGCTCCTCCGGGGGCAGGGGCGAACCCAGAAAGACATCGTTGTCAATGCGAATCGCAGTGGCCGGATGAAATAGCTGTGCGTTCTGCGGCTCGCCAGTAATCTGCCGCAATGGGGTGATGTCGTCGAGAATCCAAAACGCACGTCCATGCGTGGCGATGACCAGGTCATCTCCGTGAATGGTGATGTCCCGGACCGAGGCGACCGGCAGATTCAATTGCAGCGGCTGCCAGTGATCGCCATCGTCGAACGACACGTAGACGCCCAACTCCGTCCCGGCGAAGAGTAGGCCCTTCTTTTCGGTGTCCTCACGAATCGCATTGACGAATGACTGCGCCGCGATGTTGGCCGCGATCGGCTGCCAGGTCTTGCCGTAGTCCCGCGTGCGATAAATGTACGGCCTCTGGTCGTCGAGGCGATGGCGGTCCACGGCCGCGTAGGCCACAGCGGGATCGAAGCGCGACGCTTCGATCATGGCGATCTTGCTCCACGTCACTGACACCGCTCGGGGTAACGTTCTGCCACGTCTTCCCGCCATCCAGGGTGAGATGGATCAACCCGGTGTCGCTCCCGGCCCATATTTGATCAGCTTTCAAGGGCGAAGGCGCGATGCTGTATACCACGCCGAACCCACGTTCCTTCGCGTTCTGCACGGTCGTAGGCCCGGCGGGCTTTTCGCCGGAGGCGCTGGACGCAGCCCCGGTCAAGTCGGGGCTGATCGTCTCCCAATGCAGGCCGCCGTCTGTGGTCTTCATCACGTACTGCGTCCCCAGATAGAGCGCGTTCTTCTCAACCGGCGAGAAGATGAGCATCGGCGTCCACGGATCGCGGTACTTGCGCTCGTTGATCTCGCTGCCGAAATTTGAATACGGCCACGGGGTGATGTCCTGGCTCAACGACGTTCGACGGTCCCAACGGACCACGCTGCCATAAACACCGGTGGCGTAAAGAATGTTGGGATCGCTGGGATCGGGCGCGAGCCATCCGCTTTCGCCTCCGCCGACCATGAACCAGTCGCGCGCCGTGATCTGTCCATGATCGGTTCGGCTCACCACCGCCGCGCTGCCGCTGTCCTGCTGCGCGCCGTAAACGTGGTAGGGAAATTCGTTGTCGGTGATCACGTGATAGAACTGCCCGATCGGCTGGTTGTACCACGAGGACCACGTCTTGCCGTCGTTGAGGCTGATGGATGTTCCCTGGTCGACGCCGACAATCATGTGCGAAGAGTTCTTGGGATCGATCCAAAGTTGATGGTAGTCGTCGCCGCCCGGCGCGCCGCGCACGATAGAAATGGTCTTGCCGCCATCTTCTGAGCGATAGAGCGCGACATTCGGGAATGTAGATCACGTCGGGATTGCTGGGATCGACCGTGATCCAGTTGAAGTACCACGCACGGCTGGTAAGTCGCGGATCGCTGTTGGCGAGCGTCCAGGTGTCGCCGCCGTCGTCAGAGCGATAGAGCCCCGACTTCTTGCCTGCATCCAGCAAAGCGTACACGCGCTTGCCGTCGGGCGCGACCGCAACGCCAACCCGTCCCCAATCGCCCTCGGGCAATCCATGGCCGGTCAGTTGTGTCCAGGTCGCGCCGCTGTCGGTCGAGCGATACAGTCCGCCACCCGGCCCTTGCAGCGGTGCGTAGGTGCTCCACGGCGGACGATGTGCGTTCCACGTGCCGGCGAACAAGATGTTCGGAGCAGCCGCTCGCCATGGCCAGGTCGGAGACCCCGATGGTCGGCCCCTTGTCGAGCACGTGGGTCCAGGTGTTTCCTCCGTCGGTTGACTTGTAAACGCCGCGCTCGTCGTTGGGGCCATAGGCGTGGCCCAGGCGCCGCAACGTAGACGATGTCGGCGTTATGCGGATCAACCACGATGCGGCTGATCTGGCGGGAATCGCGAAGACCGATGTTCTTCCAGGTCGCCCCACCGTCCAGCGATTTGTACACGCCATCGCCCGAGGAGAGATCGGCGCGTATGTCCGACTCGCCGGTGCCCGCGTAGATGACCTTGGGATTCGACGGCGCAACCGCCAGCGCCCCAATCGAGGCGATCGGCTGCTGATCGAAGATCGGTGTCCACGTCACCCCGGCGTCGGTTGTCTTCCAGATACCGCCGCCCACCGAGCCGAAATAGAAACGTAGCTCCGTCGCCCGGCACGCCGGCGACGGCCACGACACGTCCACCGCGAAATGGGCCGATCAGTCGCCATTGCAGACCGCCGAAGAGATCGGGCGATACGGATTGAGCGACGGACGGAGAGGCCGGGGAAACAAACAACGAAAAGCAACAGGAACTGGCAACAACGTCGGGCGCTGAGTTTCAATCGGACAGTCCTCTACCCCTGCAAAGATACGTGCAATAGATTACACTTTCGCGGTGCTTGGTAGAGCGGACCGGGCGCTCACCGTTACCAATCGGCAGACCATTTGCTTTTGAGGCCCGTTCAGCCGTGCCGTTGACCGGCCCGGCGGTCGTGTTTTCCCCATTCTCATGATGAACGAATTCATGGTGACTCATTGATGAAGCGAAACTCGCTTGTACCGTCCTTCCTTCTCCTGTTTGCAGTCCTTGGCTTCGTTCCTCCAGCCCAAAGCCAGCAATTGAGCCCCAAACTTGCTGGGCGAGTTGCATTGGCGCAACGTCGGGCCTTTTCGCGGAGGCCGCACCCGTGCAGTCTCGGGTGTGCCCGGCCAGCCGAATGTCTTCTACATCGGCGCGGTGAACGGCGGCGTATGGAAGACCACCGATTTCGGCCGGACCTGGACGCCTATCTTCGATCATGAAGCAACCGGCTCGATCGGCGCCATCGAGGTTGCGCCCTCCGATCCCAATGTCATCTACGTCGCCAGCGGCGAAGGACTGCACCGTCCCGACCTGTCGGTCGGCGACGGCATCTACAAGTCCACCGACGGCGGCGCAACGTGGACACATCTTGGGTTGCGCGACGGCCAGCAGATTTCGCAGATGGCGATTGATCCGCACGATGCCGAACCGGCTGTTCGTTGCCGTCGCGGGACATCCCTATGGGCCGAACCCCGAACGCGGTATCTACCGTTCGACCGATGGCGGTCAGAGCTTCGAGAAGGTGCTCTACAAGGACGAGAACATCGGCGCCGGCGACGTGAAGATCGATCCATCGGACCCGAATATCGTCTATGCCACATTGTGGGAGGCGCGGGAAGGGCCGTGGGAAAACGGCGAATTGAACGGAACCGGTGGCGGCATCTTCAAGTCAACCGACGGCGGGCAAACCTGGCATCCTCTGGCTGGAGGACTGCCGGACGGCATCGTGCAAGCCTACGTTGCCATCGCGCGCAGCGATCCCAAGCGCCTGTTCGCTTCGGTTGCTACCAAGGACAAGGTTGATCTCTATCGCTCCGACGACGGCGGCGAGACCTGGACGATCGCGACCACGGACCCGCGTCCCAGAGAGCCGTATCGGCGGCGGCGATTTGCCTGTGCCGATCATCGATCCGAAGAATCCCGATGTGGTTTACATGACCAGCACCGTCACCTGGAAATCCAGCCGATGGAGGCAAGACCTGGACTGGCTTTCGCGGCGCTCCCGGCGGCGACGACTACCAGAACATCTGGATCAATCCCAACGATTCCAACACGATCATCCTGACCAGCGACCAGGGCGCCATCATTACCGTCAACGGCGGGGAGACGTGGAGCTCCTGGTACAACCAGCCCACGGCGCAGCTCTATCACGTGAACGCCGACAATGCCTTTCCCTATCGCCTGTGCAGCGGACAGCAGGAGAGCGGCTCGGTTTGCATCTCCAGCCGCGGCAACGATGGCGAGATCACCTTTCGCGATTGGCATCCGGTGGCGGCCGAAGAGTATGGCTACGTCGTGCCCGATCCGCTCGATCCTGACATCGTCTTTGGCGGCAAACTGACGCGCTATGACCGGCGCACGACGCAAGGGCAGAACGTGATGCCGGTCGCGATCCCAGGACCGGACTTCCGCGTGATACGGACCGAGCCAATCGTCTTTTCGCCGCTCGACCCGCATCTTCTCTACTTCGCGTCGAACACTCTGTGGACCACGCGCGACGGCGGACAAAGCTGGAAGCAGATCAGTCCTGACCTCACCCGCAAGACCTGGGAAGTGCCCGCAACGGTCGGCATCTTTCAGCAACGAGCCGTCGGCCCAGCCGAAGCAGCGCGGAGTGATCTACGCCGTCGCACCCTCGCCGCTCGACATCAACCGCATCTGGGCGGGCACGGACGACGGCCTGATCTGGCTGACCACCGATGGCGGAGCGCACTGGAACAACGTCACGCCGCCTCAGTTGTCGGCATGGCAGAAGGTCTCGGTCCTCGAAGCCAGCCACTTCGATGCGCAGACCGCCTACGCAGCCATCAACACCCTGCGTCTCGACGATCTGCGGCCGCACATCTATCGCACGCGCGATTCAGGCAAGACCTGGACCGAGATCACCAATGGCATTCCGGAAAACGAGAACGTCAACGCCGTCCGTGAAGATCCCAAACGCAAGGGCCTGTTGTTTGCGGGCACCGAGCGCGCAGTGTACGTCTCGTTCGATGACGGCGATCACTGGCAATCGCTGCGGCTGAACATGCCCGCGACCTCGGTCCGCGACCTGACGATCAAGGACAACGACCTGGCTGTGGGGACTCATGGCCGCGGCTTCTGGATTCTCGACGACATCACGCCGCTGCGCCAGTTGGACGACAAAGTTGTGGCCGGTAACGCGTTCCTCTTCGCGCCTGAGATTGGCGTATCGCGTTCGCTGGGACACCAATCCCGACACGCCGCTGCCGCCTGACGAGCCTGCGGGACAGAATCCGCCGGATGGAACCATCTTCAACTACTACTTGAAGTCGGCCGCTACTGGTCCGGTCACGCTCGAAATCCTCGATAGTGCGGGCACGCTGGTGCGGCGGTACTCCAGCACCGACCCCGTTCCTCCACCTGACCCTGAACTGCCCATTCCTGCGTATTGGCTGCGGCCGCCGCAAACGTTGTCCAGCGCTGCCGGGCTGCATCGTTTTGTCTGGGACATGCACTACTCGCCGGTGCCGGGCATGAAGCCCGAGTATCCGATTGCTGCGGTTCCATTCAACACCGTCCCCGCACCGACGTCACCATGGGTCATGCCCGGCAAATACAACGTCGTTCTCACTGTGGACGGGCAACGCTACACGCAGCCGCTGACCATCGAAATGGACCCCCGGGTCAAGACCTCCACTGCCGGTCTGCAACAGCAGTTTGATTTGTCGAAGCAGATCTATGACGACTTGCTCGTCCTGCAGCCAGTAATGGACAAGAGCTGCTGCGACTCTGACCAGGTTGAAGGCCATGCGCGAGAAGGCCACCGGGACCGAGGCTACCGCGATCGATACTGCCATCCAGGAACTGGAGTCTTTGGAAGGAGCCGAGGGACGCCGCCGACGGGGCCGCAGACCGAGACTCTCTCAGGCGTGCATGGATCACTTACTGGAGATGTTGTCGGTGCTACAGGACGTGGATGCCGCGCCCACAACGCAGGCTGCACGGGCTGTACCCAAATTGCACCAGGCGACGGCGTCCCTGGTCGAGCGGTGGCAGGAGTTCGATAGCAAGCAGTTGGCGCCGTTGAAAATTCAACCCTGAGGCTATTCCGCCAGCAGTGCTTTGGTGATTTCGCGCCACTCGTGCTCGAGCGATGTCTGCGGAAAGTCTTTGCCGGCACGACGATACCAATACTGCGCGTTTGAGGAATCGCCTTCCTTGCGATGAAGATAGGCGTGTACCCACGCGCCTCGCGGACCCTCGTCCTGCTGCGCCGATTCGTGGGCTGTCTTCCAATCGCCTTTGGCATCCCACCACAGGGCGGTGAGGGCATGGTCCAGCGCCCGTGACGGCCCGTCGCGCTGCAAGGACTCACGGAAATCATCGAAGTTCATGTCCATCGCCGTATCGTACCGCAGGCCATGAAAGAAGTTCTCCCTTTAGCGCAATATTGCGCATTTTGCCTGCGGGTCCATGCAAACCCTCCTCTCCGTTCGCATCTAACCAAACGCAGGGGATTCATCCTAGGAGACGAATATGTCTGACCAAAAACATGCGGTTGACGCACTACAAGACCTGATTGAAGTTGCTCGTGATGGGCAGAACGGCTATCGCGAGGCAGCCGAACATGCAAAGGACCTTCAGTTGCGCAGGTTTCTGGAAGCCGTGAGCCTGGCGCGAGCCAAGTTTGCAGGCGAGCTGGAGACCTACGCGGTGCAACTGGGCAAAGCAGACGTTGATCGCTCCGGCAGTGTGATGGGCGCGATCCATCGCGGCTGGACCGACTTGAAGACCAATCTAGGCGGAGGCGACGACGCCATTTTGTCGTCGATGGAGACTGGCGACAGCTACGCCAAGGACCACTACGAGAAGTACATCAACGACAACAAACTTCCCGACGACCTTCTCGAGACCGTACGCAACCAGGCGCAGACGATTGTCGGAACTCTGGAACGCGTTCGCGCCATGCGGCAGGAGCGCAAGGCGGCGTAAGCAAATCTGACCGAAAAAGCGCGTGGACGGGATTTGACCCCCGTCCGCGTTGTTCTGTGGACATCCAATGCTACAGCTTGTTCAACCCGTCCAGCGCTGCCACCTTGAAGGCTTCCGCCAGGGTGGGATAGTTGAAGACCGTATCCCGGAAATACTCAATGGTCCCACCCAGGGAGAGCACTGCCTGCCCGATGTGAATGATCTCCGTAGCGCGGTCACCGATGATGTGTACGCCCAGCAGCTTTAGGGTAGCGGGATCGAAGATCAGCTTCAGGAACCCCTGATCGTCGCCCAACATCTGTCCCTTCGCCAGCTCCGCATAGCGAGCGATGCCGGTTTCATACGGGACCTTGTCGCGCGTCAATTGCTCTTCGGTCGCACCCACCATGGAGATTTCGGGGATGGTGTAGACCCCGTAAGGTATCTGGTTCGGCGGGATATTGCCGGAGACCCCGAAGATGTGACAACTCGCGAGTCTTCCCTGCTCCATCGAGGTGCTGGCCAGCGCGGGAAAGCCAATCACATCGCCGGCCGCGTAGATGTGCGGGATGGCGGTCCGGAAGTTCTCGTCGACAATCAGCCGGCCGCGACCGTCAGGCACCAGGCCGACGGACTCCAGGTTAAGCTCATCGCCGTTGGCTTGCCGTCCGACGGCATATAGCAAAGCCGCTCCGTGCACGGTCTTGCCGCTCTCCAGCTTGGCGAAGACCCGATCGCGCTCCGCATCGAATCCGACCGAAACTACTTTCTCGCCCAAGCGAAAGACCGTGCCCAGCTGCCGAAGCTGGAAGCACAAACTCTCGACAATCTCGCGGTCTACAAAGTCCAGGACGGTGGGCCGCTGGTCGAGCAGCGTCACCTTGACGCCTAAGGCGGCGAACATGGAGGCATACTCCAGCCCCACAATTCCCGCGCCCACCACGATCAGCTCGCGCGGCAGCTCCTGCAAGTCATGGACCTGATCGGAATCGAAGATGCGCTTCCCATCAATCGGGATCTCCGCGTCATGGGCGGGCCGGGTTCCGCAGGCGATGACGAAATTCTCTCCGCGCAACATGGTCAGGCCGTCATCGCTGCTGACCTCCATGGTGTGGGCATCAAGAAAGCGCGCATTGCCCTCGAAAACCGTCACCCGGTTACGGCGCAGTTGCGACTTGATGACCTCGATCTCGCGCGCCATCACCGCATCGGAGCGGAAGACCAGGTCCTGCATGCAAATGTTTTCCTTCAGGGCGTAGCCCCGGCCGTAAAACGTGCGCTGCCGTAGACCGCTTAGGTAAAGGACGGCCTCGCGAAAGGTCTTGCTGGGGATGGTGCCGGTATGCACGCAGACGCCGCCAATGGTGCGCTTACGCTCGACCACGGCGACCTTCTTGCGCATCTTGGCAGCGCAGATTGCGGCCTTCTGTCCCGCCGGACCGCTACCGACGACAACCAGGTCGTAATAATTATTGCTGCTGGGCGCGATGGAGGACAAAACGCAGTGATCTCCCGTTGAGACTCAACAAACAAATGTCATGGTGAGCGGAACCTTGAGGCTACCACCATTCCTAATCCTACGGAAAGACCGCTGTGACGCGTGATTCCTCACTGCGGAATTCATTGAGGATTAATATAAGCGAACGCTAATCCTCGGCCAGCTAAGTCGTCGCCGGCGCCTTCTCTCTCTCGGTCAACGTTTTCACAATCACGTACAGCACCGGAATGAAGAACAGGTTCAGCACGGTGGAGAAGATCATGCCGCCGAAGACCGTGGTCCCAACCGAGTGGCGGCTCTCGGCGCCGGCGCCGCTGGCAAAGACCAGCGGCAGTACTCCCAGGATGAAGGCAAACGAGGTCATCAGGATCGGACGCAGACGGATACGCGCCGCCTCTACGGCCGCCTCCTTAATCGAAAGCCCCTTGTCGCGCAGCTGTTCGGCGAATTCCACAATCAGAATGCCGTTCTTGCTGGCCAGTCCGATGAGCATCACCAGCCCGATCTGGCAGTAGACATCGTTCAACTGCCCGCGAAGGTACTGCGCAATCAATGCGCCCAGCATGGCCATGGGCACGCTCAGCATGATGATGAACGGCAGGATGAAGCTCTCGTACTGCGCCGACAGCGTGAGGTACACCAAAAGCAAACCCAATCCAAAAAGCATGGCCGACTGGCCGCCCGACTTGATCTCCTCCAGGGAGAGACCGGACCACTGATAGTTGAAGCCGATAGGCAGGTCTTTCTTGGCCAGCTCGTCCATGGCCGCAATGGCCTGGCCCGAACTGTAGCCGGCGCCGGCCGCACCATCGATCTCGGCAGAGCGGAAGACGTTGTAGTGGGTGATGACCTGCGGTGAAGTGCCCTCGCTGATCTCCACCACGTTGTCGAGCGGAATCATGGCTCCGGTGTCGGAGCGAACATACAGGTTGCGAATGTCGCGCGGCTGGCCGCGGAACGCCTGCGCCGCCTGGATATAAACCCGATAGGCGCGATTGTTGAAATCGAAGTCGTTGACGTAAGCCGAGCCCATGTAAACCTGCAGGGCGTCGGTAATCTGTTGGATGGGCACTTGCAGGCTGCGCGCTTTTTCGCGGTCAATTTTGACCACAAACTGCGGATCGTTGGCCGTGAACGGGCTGAACAGTCCACTCAGGTCGGGGCGCGAATTGCCATCGCGAGCGACCTTCTGGGTGACGTTATACAAGTCCTGCACGGTGTTCCCGCCTTCGTCCTGTATCTCGAAGGTAAAGCCACCGAGGCTGCTGACGCCGGCGATCGCGGGCGGCAGGAAGGGGAATGCCTGGATGTCGCTAAGTCCCATGAGCGGCCCGCGCAACCGATTGACGATGGCGTTGGCCGAGCGTTGCGCTCCCGGCCGCTGGTTAATGCTCTTAAGGGTCAGAAACACCATGGCCTTGTTGGGACCATTGCCGGTAAAGCTGAAGCCGATAACGCTGAATGCGCCGATGATGTCTTTGTCGGTGTTGGCGATGGCCTCGATTTCGTGTACTGCGTTCGAGGTGTACTCGACCGACGCCCCCTGCGGCGCCTGCACCGTAATCATGAACCATCCCTGGTCCTCGTCGGGCACAAAGCCGGTGGGCACGGTCTTATACACAATGTAGGTCGCGGTAAGGCCCGCGAAGAAGATCAGCAGCATCACGTACTTTATCTTCAAGGCCCGCTTCGCGCCCACCACGTAATAGGCGGTGGTGCGATGGATGACGTGCTGCACGCCACGGAAGAAGAAATTCTTGCGCCCTCCCTCCGGCCGCAGCAGCAGGGCCGAAAGCGAGGGCGTGAAGGTCAGCGAGTTGAACGCCGAGATGGCAATGGAAAACGCGATGGTCAGCGAGAATTGCTTGTACAGCAGGCCGGTGGTGCCCGGGAAGAACGCGACGGGAACGAACACGGCGACCAGCACCAGCGAGGTCGCGACTACAGCGCCGGTCACCTCACTCATGGCTACCGAGGCAGCGGCGTGCGAGTCGCTGTGCTCCTGGCTCATGTGGCGCTGAATGTTCTCGATCACGACGATGGCGTCGTCCACCACCAGTCCGGTAGCCAGAACGATTCCGAACAGCGTCAGGGTATTGATGGAAAATCCCAGCAGCTTGATGAAAGCGAAAGCACCGACCAGCGATACCGGGATCGCAATCGCCGGAATCAGGGTGCTCCGCCAATCCTGCAGAAAGATCAGCATGACCACCATGACGAAAAAGATGGCCTCCGCCAGCGTCTTTAGGACCTCGCTGATGGAATCGCCTACAAACGTCGTGGTGTCGAAGGCGACTTTATACTCCAAACCGGGCGGAAACCGTTTGGAGAGCCTGTCCAGCTCAGCGCGGACGGCCTTGTCCACATCAAGGGCATTCGCGGTGGGCAACTGCGTCACGCCGATGCCCACGCCGTCGTAGCCGTTGAAGCGAAGCCGGGTATTGTAATCCTCAGCTCCCAGTTCCGCGTAGCCCACGTCGATAAGCCGGACCAGCGCGCCGTTCCCGCCCGGCTTCAGAATGATGTTGTTGAACTGCCGGGGATCGGTCAGGCGGCCAATGGTGCGCACGCTGATCTGAAACATCTGATTGGCGGCGGAGGGCTGCGAGCCAATCTGGCCGGAAGCGATCTGAACGTTCTGCTGTGACAACGCGGAGACAGCGTCGGAGGCGGTCAATCCGCGGGCGGCCAGACGCGCGGGATCGAGCCACAAGCGCATGGAGTACTTGCGCTCTCCGAATATCTGCACGTCAGAGACGCCCTGCACCCGTTTCAGCGCGTCCTTGACGTAAATGTCGATGTAGTTGCTGATGAACTCGTTGTCGTAACGGTTGTTGAGGCTGTAGAAGCCGGCCGCCATGACGAAGGAAGTGGAGACCTTGTTGACGGTCACGCCGGTGGCCTTGACTTCGTTCGGCAGACGTCCCTGGACGCCGGAGACTCGGTTCTGCACGTCCACCGCCGCGATATCGAGCGGCCGGCTCAACTCAAAGACGATGGTGATAACACTGCTGCCGTCGTTGCCGCTGGTGGAAGTCATGTAGCGCATGCCTTCCACTCCGTTGATGGCCTCTTCCAGAATGATCGTCACCGACGACTCGACTGCCTGGGCGTTGGCGCCGGTATAAAAGCTCGTGACCTGGATCTGCGGCGGCGCCAATTGGGGAAACTGCGCAATCGGCAGGAACGGTATACAAACGGCACCGGCGATGACGATGAACAGCGAGGTTACAGTCGAGAAGACTGGACGCTGGATGAAAAAATCAGCAAACACCGGGCACACCCCTCAGGTTGAATGGGCGCGGCTGAAGAGGCCGCCGAAAATGTTGCGTCTTAGCCACCGTTTGGAAAGGGCGCACCTTTAAGTGCGCCGTTAACCTCTTCATTTTTTCATGACGAGCGGGTTTTACCCCGCAAGCGATCTGCTGCTACTGACTGTTTACAAACTACTGTTCAATCTTTACCGGCGCGCCCTCGGCGAGGCTCTGACCGCCAGAGACGATCACCCGCTCACCGGCCGTCAGGCCACTGAGCACGGTGTAATCGTTACCGGAGATTTCGCCCAACTCCAGCGGCCGCTGGCGGGCCACTGTTTTCCCGTCCTGCGCTTCGGCCACGAAGGCGAAGAATTGTCCGCTGATGCGCGAGACTGCGACCACCGGCACCGTAATGCCGGAATGCGTGCTCCACGTGATACGGGCGCGGACCAGCTGCATGGAACGAAGCACATTGTCAGCCTGATCGGCTGGGGCCTTTACCAGCAACGATTGCGTGGACGTCTCGATTTGCGGCGAGATGAAATACACCTTCGTCTGCAGTAGCACCTTTCCGCTGTTGTCGAGCACCTCGACGGGAGCACCCATCTTGACCTCGCGGGCGCGCTCGGAGGGAACGCTGATGTACACCTCGAGTCCGCGGCGCTCGTCGATGGTCGTCAGCGGGGTGGTGTTGGTAACCCGGTCGCCAACATGGACCGGAACATCGCCGACGATCCCGTCGGTCGGCGCGAAGACGCTGTAATACTTCAGCTGCACCTGTTGTTGCGTGATCTGCGCGTCCAGCGACTTCACGTCGGCGGCCGCCGAATCGTAGTTCGATTGCGCCTGGTCGAAGTCCTGCTTGCTCATGACGCCGGAAGCGTAGAGCGTCTTGGCCCGCTCCAACTGGACTTTCGTCCATTGCAGGGTCGCCTCTTTGGAAGCACGTTGCGAGTCGAAGCTGGAGACCGTGGCCTGCTGGCGGCGCGGATCAATCTCCATCAGCGTCTGGCCCTTCTTCACCACGTCACCCGAGTGCACGTGAATCGCGAAGATCCAGCCCTCGACGTCGGACATGATGGTGGCCGAGTTCCGCGACTTGATGGTGGCAACATATTCCGAGGTGTCGCCGACCGGGTGCTCCTCCACCGTCTGCACTTTGACCGGCGACGAAGGAACGCCCTGAGGGCCTTGCGCCTTACCGCGGCCACAGGAGGCCAGCAAGAGCACGCATGCCATGGTGCACAACCCGAAGAGACTCGCCCACCCAAAGCGAAGTGCGGCCTCCCCATTTTGACTGCGATGAATCATAGATGTCCCTGTCCGTATAAGCGCGATATGCCCCAGAATGTGAAAGGATTACGGCCCGCTTGATCTTAGATTCTAACCTGAGCTGCGCGATTCATCCCGGCCGTTCGGGAATGTGGAATTTATCACCCGGCAGGAGAGAGCAACTATTCGACAGGGCACAGCAAGGCTGTGCCCTTACGCGAACGCACTGAATTTCTTTCGCCCTCTATGCCGCCTGTGCTGCCATGCGCCGGAATGCCATGGAGATCATCAAGCGCGTGACGCCGGACATGATGATGCTGATGCCGAACAGCGTCCCGACAACCCACTCCGTATTAAGTGGCCAATGGATCCAGATCAGGACACCCAGAAGAATGGTCACGATGGCATCCAGCAACACCCAACCCCAACCGGTGTGCGGGCGCATGTGGAAAGCCAGCACCAGAGCGACGATGCCGTATACCAGCAGGAAGCAAGCCAGCAGTAAGGTGAGCGCCACCAGACCGCCCGCTGGATGCATCAGCAGGTAAATGCCGGCTGCAATATAGATCAAGCCGAGGATGCCTTCCAATACCGCGCGCGCTCCGTTATGCGTACGGAAAGCATAGATGACCTGCGCTCCACCATTGAAAATGGCCACCCAGCCCACTACCAAAACGATCAGGACGCCAAATTCCCACGGGGCCATGATTGCAATGATGCCCAGGATGACCATCACCACGCCCAGCGCGATCGACCAGCCAGAAACCCGCTTGATGCCACCAACGATTGCGTTAGCCATACTTCCTCCATTGGGCGCAGGCAGAGGACTGCCGGCGTGTGAGACTTAGTTTGAGGTTTGAGTGCCTGTCAGCGTCTTCCAACTCTCCTAACAAGCGCCTGATCTTGACGGAAGGAATCCGCCTTCCTGAACTGCACCCGGACGCAGATCCTGCGCCTCGGCTCATGATGACAATGCTGGGAATCACGGCCAGCCGAGGCCACCCCATTTTGCCCGTGCGGCCACAGATATTCAACGATTTAATGCCTCGACGACCTTTTCCACCTTGTCGAAGAGGCGCATATCTACGGCGATCTTCTTAACCTGCCCTTGCTGTCTGCGAACTTCTGGGCGGCGCTCTCCATGAACGCGTTGGCGAAGCGCGCACCGCAGATCAATTCGTCCGGCGTGTACGAGGTGCGGGTCTGCACGGTCGTAGAAAATATCTCGTCGAAGCCCCGAAGCAGGACCAGGAACTCCGATTGCGAACGCCTCATCGACTCTGAGGTCTCCCCGCGCAGTGGACTGGCTTCGTCGATCGGATGCACCACTGTCCAGGTCAACGGGAGAAACACGACACTGTCACGCTCCAGTGGCAACTGGTAGTAACGGCGGGTCCGCACTCCGTCAACGTCCTCGAAGCGGCTGAGCATCAGCTTGGCGGAAACCTCGATCAATTCATTGGAGCGCGCATTGGCCACGCGAAACTCAAATGCCTGCATGCCCTGATAGGGCGCCATGACGGCGTGCCGGCTGAATAGTACCTTGGCCGTCGGCCGTGACAGGCGCGCAAACAAGAGCCCGGTCACAATTGCGAATCCGGCCAAGCCGGTCAGCGCCTCGATGGTAACGATCACATTGGCGGCCACACCGGTGGGTACGATATTTCCGTAACCGATAGTAGAGAGGGTCTCGACGCTGAAGAAGAAGGCCCGCAAGAACGCATTGTTCTCGATGCCGGGTGTGGTGCTCACCAGCGCCGTGGGACCACAGGCGACGTAAGCCAGAGCGAACGCAGTGTTCGCCACTGCGTACCAGCCGACGCCGACCAGCGCGAACTGCCACCAGGGCATGGTCAGCAGCGCATGGTACAGGCTGAAGGACGACCAGAAGTGCAGGCCCCGGCGCTCCACATTGAAGCTGCCATCACGATTCAGCAGGCGCTGACGGCTCGCCCGCGAGACCACAGCGCCGAAGCCCAGGTCTCGCAGGTCCTGTTCGCTTAGAGATTGTGTCCGGGTTGCCATGGGAGTTCGATGCCGGTGCAATCGCGCCGTCGCAGAAGTATACCCGGCATCGCCCGCGGTTGGCTGGTTTCCCTCACTGCGCTTTGGTATCTTCGTGGCATGGCAATGTCCCCGAGCATTTGCGGAGTCGTCCTGGCTGCCGGTTTTTCCACGCGTATGGGCCGGGACAAGGCCCTTCTGCCGTGGCCGCCCGTGGCCGAAGGGACACCCGTGGCCAACACTTTTCTCGGGGCTACCATTGATGTGCTGCAGCCCATCACCGATCTGGTCATCGTGGTCGCGGGAAAGAATGCGGCGACCGTCGGGCCCGTGACCTACGCGCACGGCGCATTTCTGGTGGTGAACCCAGCTCCTGAGATAGGACAGTTCAGTTCGCTCCGATTGGGCCTGCGCGAGGTCTTGAACCACGGCCGGGATGCTGCCTTCCTCACTCTGGTGGATCGCCCGCCTGCTCTCCCCGGTACCCTGCAGCAGCTTCACGATGCTTTCTTGAGCGCCGATCGCGATGTGTGGGCGGTGATACCGCAATTCCGGCGCGGAGAGGACTGGCTCCACGGACATCCGATCCTGGTTGGCCGCGAAATGATCGAGGCATTCCTGCGCGCGCCGCTCGACAGTACGGCTCGCGACCTCGAGCACCAGCACCAGCAGCACATCAAATATGTCTCCGTCGAAGACGCCCGGGTCATCGCCAACATTGACACTCCCCAGGATTACGAACGCCTGTTTCAGTCCGACAGGATCTCCTCGGAGAAGCAATTTTGAGTGAGGGAAAACCTCCCAGCCGCGCCTTGCAGTTCATCGAGTCGGTGCTCTCGCTGCGGCCCTCGGTTGCGGTTTTCGATTGCGATGGCACGTTGTGGAGCGGCGATGCCGGCGCCGACTTCTTCTACTGGGAGATCGAACGCGGCATCGTCAGCCATGACGTTGCCCAGTGGGCGCGGGCGCGCTACAAACAGTACAAGGCCGGCAAAGTCGGCGAGAAACAGATATGCGGTGAGATGGTCACCATGAATCATGGTGTCCCTTGCAAGCTATTGCGGCGGGCGGCGAGAGAGTTCTTCTGCGAAGTCGTCAGCCCGCGCGTCTTCCCGGAGATGCAGGAATTAACTCGCAGGCTGGCTGCCCAGGGCTGCGACCTCTGGGCGGTTTCCTCAACCAACACCTGGCTGGTGGAGTATGGCGCCCGGCAATTCGGTATCGCACGCCAGCATGTGCTGGCCGCATGCGTTCAGGTGGAGGACGGCCGGGCCACCGACCGTCTGATTCGCATTCCGACCGATGAGTACAAGGTGGTCGCGATTCGCGAGCGCATTGGCAAACCAGTAGACGTGGCCTTGGGCAACTCGGTGCACGACCGAGCCATGCTCGAGACGGCGAGGCACCCCATCTGCGTCAATCCCAACCCCGATCTGGAGCAGATCGCCCGCGAGCGCGGCTGGCCGGTCTACTGGCCGGCTGGGACGAAACTCCAACCGGAATTGCAGCCCTGAATCTACCCCTGCGGCGAAAAGCTGTAGAGATTGTTCTCCAGCTCCTCTTCAGGGACCGCGAACAGATCGATCCACCCTTCCAGAGGCAACGAATCCACCGGCAGATGGTCCCGCCAGATGGCGAACCGCAAACGAATGCGGCTTCCCTCCTGCGCGCCAAGCAGGCCGAAGGGCACGCGGAACTCGAAAATCTCCTGGAGTGCCACTTCGACGCCGTTCGTACCGGAGGCGCCGTTGTCGGAGGAGAAGCTCGCCAGCTTGTGCTGCTCCTCTCCGTTACTCAATACCCACTTCTGCAGCGTCGGACCCTGCGCATCCACTGCCAGACGGTATGAATCCATCGGCGACTTGCGGTCATGCCCATCGCGGCTGACTTCAAAGTTCACCATCAGGCGATAAGCGACCTTCGGGGACGGCGTGCTGAAAGTCCAGGCGGCCGGACACTGAATCTGCGTCGAGTCCGGCAAAGACCGCGTCCAGCAGAAACTGTTTGCCATGCATCGCGCTGGTGCGCTGGTCCGAGGTGTAGCTGGCTGCGCCCATCCACTCGAAGTATCCGCTGACCAGACCATCCACGCGGGCCCGCACATAAGCCGTCTGCGGAATGTAGCTGGGCCGCACCACGCCGGTGATGATGGGTGTACTCAGCTCTTCCGGCGGAACGCCTTCGAGGGCGTGATACACATTCGAGAGATGTTTGCGGTACAGCTCGTCGAAGTCGCGATCGTTGGCCGAGTGATGCTCCGGGCCATACCACCAGTTCCAGTCGCTGCCTTCGGCAATCAGCAACTCTTCCCACGCCAGCTTGCGTTGCGCCTCGGAAACTCGTTGCGCGTGCCGGTCGTAGTAATCGCGGGCTTCCGATAGCAGGTCCCAGGCCCGATTGTCTTCGGGGGCGCCGATCCAGACGTTGAAGTTGGCATTGATCCAGGAACCGGGAACCAGCCGCTGCAACTGCCCAAAGCCGTCCGGCTTGTGCGCGGCGATGGCTTCGCTGATCGTGACCGGCTCAATCTCCGGATCGCGCTGCAGGGCGTCGTAGAAGCGACGCAGAAATTCGCGGCCCGATTTCGGGTAATACTCCCAGGCGTTTTCTCCGTCGAGGATGATGGAAACCACGGCGTCCTTGCCACGCTCCAGGACGGGTCGTGCGGAATTCCTGATGTTATCGAGCCAGGTGATTCGCCGCTTCCTGGGCGGGCATTCCCGAGTACACAAAGCCGATCAGGTCGGAAAGGCGATGGTCGCGAAAGACCATGTGCATCTGCGTATCGCCCTTCTCGTAGCGATAGATGTTGTACAAGCGTTCGGCGCCGTCGGCGGAAAGAAGCTCACTGCCATAGCGCGCGAAATTGAAGTCCAGCGACCGCCCCAGGACACCTTCATCGGTCGCCATCCATTCAATTCCCTGTTTGCCCGCCAGCATCACCGCTTCTTCCGAAACGCTCCCTTCTGAAGGCCACAGTCCCTTGGGACGTACCCCGAACAACGCCTCGTGAGAAACCAGGGCACGTTGGATCTGGAGACTGACATCTTCCGGTCGCCGGAAGTGCCGCGTCGGCAGAGCGAGGCCGGGCGTGGATTGTTCGCCCGCATTGGTATCGCATATCAGCGGCAGGATCGGGTGATAGTACGGGGTGGCGGAGAGCTCGATGGATCCGCGCTGTGCCGCCTCGGCATAAGCCGGCAGCACCTTGCTCAGAATCTCGCTCTCTTTCGCGATCACCAGCTCCTGATCGTCGCGGCTGAAGTCCTCGCCCTTCTGAATCAGGGCGGCGACCTCCGGCTCTTCGAGGAAGTGCTCGTCGAACCACACCAGCTGCGAAAGGACCTGAAGGTCGGCGTAATCGCGCGTGACGAAGTAGGCTTCCGCGCCCTCGGGACGATCGCAGGTGGCCCGATAACGCTCCCACAGCTCGCGATAACGCGGATAGCGGCCGATCATGTTCACCGGGTTCGCCTGGAACAGGTATTGCAAGGCGAAATGCCGGTCCGACGGCGTCAATTCCGCCGCCGGCTTGGACACCAGATCAAGAAACGGATCGTGCGCATTGCCCGAAACGTAATCCTGGATCTGCGCCACCAACGAAGGAACGAGATTGAAGTTCTGATGGACCTCGGGAAACTCGTCCAGCAGTTTCACCATTCCGTAATAGTCCTTGAGCGCGTGCAGCCGCACCCAGGGAAGGCGGTACTCGCCCGTCACCATGTCTTTGTAAAACGGCTGGTGCATGTGCCACAGCAGCACCAACCGGATCTTCGGGGAATTGTTATGACTCATTCGAGGAAGTTTTGCCGACCAAGTGTATCAGGGCGACGAACGACTTGGAACCGGGCCGGTCGTGATTTTACCGTAGCGAACATTCCGAGCCGCGGCGTGACTGCCCGCTGACGCTGCAATTCCGCTAAACTACTAGTTTGTGCGCATCCTTACCCGCTACATCCTGAAGGAGGTGGGCTCGCACGCCTTGCTGGGCGTGGCCCTGTTTACCTTCATCATCTTCATGCGGGACCTGGGGCGCCTGCTGGAATTGATCGTCCGCAACAGCGCCCCACTGCCCAGTGTCGCGGAGATTTTTCTCTACACCCTACCGACCACCTTCACCTTGACCTTGCCCATGGGCGTGCTCGTGGGCATCCTGGTGGGGCTCAGCCGGCTGGCTGCCGACAGCGAAGTCACCGCCATTCGAGCCAGCGGGATGGGCGTAGGAATGTTCGTTCGCGCGATCTCGATTTTTGCCATTGGCGCATGGATGCTGGGCATGTTCAACAGCATCTATGTGGCGCCGAAGTCGGCAGCCGCTTTGAATCATCTGCAGGACAAACTGAAATCATCGCAGGCCTCGTTTGAAATTCAGCCCCACGTCTTCTACGAAGAGTTCAAGAATATCGTCCTCTACGTGCAGGACGCGATTCCGTCTAACGGACGAACTCTGTGGCGGGGCATCTTTCTGGCCGACGTCAGCGATCCATCCTCTCCCAAGGTCACCCTGGCCAAGCGCGGCGCCCTGCTGAGCGATTCACCCGACAAATTACGCCTGCATCTCGAGGATGGCACCCAGCAGGAGAGTGTACCCAAGGCCACCGACCAGTATTCGATTACAACCTTCGAGAGCACCGAGATTCCCATCCAACTGCCCAGCAATGCTGAGCACCCGCACGACCTGCTTCCGGTCGCCGAGTTGGGATTACACGATTTGCTGCGCGATGCGGCCCGCGAACGCCGCGCCGCGGTGCCGCTGAAGAAAATCGATCCCGGGACCTGGAATTACGACCTGAGCAAGGCACGCTATTACGAGATTGAGTTCAACCGCAGATTCGCCCTGCCGGCCGCTTGCCTGGTGCTGGCCATCGTCGGCATCCCGCTGGGACTCTCGGCCCGCAAAGGAGGTAAGAGCACAGGCTTCGTGCTGACCATCTTGCTGGTGTTCGTGTATTACTTCTTCTCGCTGACCGGGGTCTCCATGGCACGTCAGGGGAAGATGCCTCCGTGGGAAGGTGTGTGGATGGCCAACATCTTCTTCTTCCTGTGCGGCTTGGTTCTGCTATGGCGCGTGGATCGGATGCCGATCGAGCTCGGCAGCCTGAGCACGACCTGGAAGGCGGCGTGGGAGAAGCTGCAGGAATTTGGGACGCGACGGCGTCACGCCCTCGTGGCGCGCACGGAGCTCGCGACTCTGCGCCTCACCGCAAACGCTTCAGCGCAAGATTTCCGCTCATTCTGGATGACATGATCCTGCGCGATTTTGCCTTGTACCTGATAATGGTCCTGTCATCCTTCCTGATTCTGGCGCTGGTCTTCACCTTCTTTGAGCTGTTGACCGACATCGTCCGCAACAAGGTACCCGTGATCATGCTGGCGGAGTATCTGCTGAACCTGAGCCCGTCTCTGTTGTATTTGATGGCGCCGGTCGCCGTGCTGCTGGCCGTGCTCATTACCTTTGGGCTGCTGGAGAAATCCAGCGAGCTGACGGCCATGAAGGCCACTGGGATCAGCATCTACCGCGCAGCGCTGCCGGTCATCGTCGTCTGCGCTGTCTTCGCCGGGGCCATGTTCATCTTCGACCAGCTTTACATCCCGCACACCAACAAAGAGCAGGAGATCCTGCGTAATCAAATAAAAGGGAAACCGCCGCAGACCTATCTGCAGGCCGACCGCAAGTGGATTTTCGGCCAGAACAACGACATCTACTACTACCAGGTCTTCGATCCCGACACCAACCAGCTCGGTGGAGTCTCGATCTTCGAGTTTGATCCCAATACCTTCCAGCTTACCCGCCGCATCTATGCCGCCCATGCGCACTGGGGAGAGAGCCTGAACAAGTGGATCTTCGAGCAGGGTTGGGTACGGAACCTCTCCGGTACTTCCATTCAGGATTACCGGACTTTCGACGTTGCCACCTTCAATGATCTGCGTGAGGACCCTGGCTACTTCAAGAAGGAAGTCAAGCAGTCGTCGGAAATGAACTATGAAGAGCTTGAGCGATACATCAGGGACCTGGAGCAGAGTGGCTTCGACACGGTCCGCCTGAAGGTACAGCTGCAGAAGAAGCTTGCCTTCCCGCTTGATCACTTTGGTGATGGCGATACTGGCGGTTCCCTTCGCCGCGTCGGGCCGCAAAGGCGGAGCGCTGGGTGGAGTCGTGATCGCAGTCGGCATCGCCGTGGTGTATTGGGTCACCGCGGGCTTGTTCGAGGCCATGGGCAATGCCAATCAACTGCCTGCCATGTTGGCCGCCTGGGCGCCCGACTTTATTTTCGCCCTTGCCGGAGGGTACTTCCTGTTGCGGGTACCGACGTAAAGCAGCTGTCAGCGGTCAGCTACAGAGCTCACCGAATCCGGATTCGGGGCTGCGCATCTAACGCCTTGAAACGATCTGCCAAATGGACAGCCGAGTGCTGACGACGCTGACGGTAACTCTCCTGACAGCTGATGGCTGACAGCCGAAAGCTAACCATGTTCAAGAACCTGAGCCCCCTGTTCCCTTACCTCCGCAAGTACCGAGTGACCTTCTGGATCGGCGCTCTCTGCGTGCTGTGCAACAACGGGGTCTGGATTCTCTTCCCGCTGGTCATCCGCCGCGCCATTGACGACCTGAACCTCGGGGTCACGCGCCACAAGCTGCTCACGTACTCGGCGCAGTTGCTGGCGGTCGCCGGCACCAAAGCAATTTTCCAGTTCCTGACCCGCTGGATCCTGATCGGCGTCTCCCGAGAGATCGAATTCGATCTGCGCAACGACCTGTTCACGCACCTGGAGCGCCTGTCGTACAGCTTTTATCAGCGCACGCGCACCGGCGACATCATGGCCCGGGCTACCAATGACCTCAACGCCGTACGCATGCTGGCCGGGCCCGGCATCATGTACACGGCCAACACCGTGGTCTTTACTGCGGGCGCGCTGGTGTTCATGTTCAGCATCAGTCCGCGGCTCACGCTCTTCGCCTTCCTGCCCTTGCCCGTGGTCAGCATCGTGGTGCAGTATTTTGGCCGCAAGATTCACGAACGCTTCGAGCGCATTCAGGCGATGTTCTCCGACATCTCGGCCAAGGCGCAGGAGAACTTTTCTGGCGCGCGTCTGATTCGCGCCTACGTGCAGGAGCAAGCGGAAATCGAGAGCTTCGAGCGCGAGAACACGGAATACATCGCGCGCAGTCTGAAGCTGGTGCGGCTGATGGGCATGCTGTGGCCAACGCTGGAGACGCTGCTCGGCGTTGCCATTGTGATCGTTCTGTGGATCGGGGGACGCGAAGTCCTGTTGCATCGCATTTCGGTCGGCAGCTTTGTGGCCTTCAATACCTACATGGTGCAGCTCACCTGGCCGATCATTTCGCTGGGCTGGGTCATCAACCTCTTCCAACGCGGCACCGCGTCCATGGGCCGCATTCAGAACCTGCTCTCGGAGAAGCCCGAGGTCACCGACGCCGCTGTCCCGGCAACGGGTGCGCCGGTTGAGGTTCGCGGCGAGATCGAGTTCCGCAATCTCAGCTTCCACTACGGTGACACGCTGATCGCGGCCGAACGCGGCATGGGCCATGTACACGGCGATGAGGCCGTGCTGAAAAACATCAACCTCAGGGTCCCCGAAGGCACCAGCCTGGCGATTGTCGGCCCCACCGGATCGGGCAAGTCAACGCTGGTATCTCTGATTCCGCGCATTTACGATGCGGTTGCCGGATCGGTGCGGATTGACGGGCGATCTATTCGGGAGTTCCCGCTTGAGGTCTTGCGCAAGAACATCGGCTTTGTGCCTCAGGAAACATTCTTGTTCAGCGACACCATTCGGGAAAACATTGCCTTCGGTACCGACAAAGCAACCGATGAGGACGTGCGCCGGGCGGCTGCGGCCGCCAACATCGCGGACGAAATTGAAGCGTTCCCCGACGGCTACAACACTCTGGTCGGGGAGCGCGGCCTCACCCTCTCCGGCGGCCAGAAGCAACGCACCGCCATTGCCAGAGCCTTGATCCGCAGTCCACGCATCCTGGTGCTGGACGACGCGCTGGCCAGCGTAGACACCCAGACCGAAGATCGCATCCTGAATCACCTGCGCGAGATCATGCGGGGGCGTACCACCATCTTCATCTCGCACCGGGTTTCGACGGTGCGCAATGCCGATCGCATCGCCGTCTTGCATGACGGTCAGGTGGTGGAGTACGGCACTCACGAGGAATTGATCGACCGCAACGGCTACTACACCGAGCTATACAACAAGCAATTGCTGGAAGAAGAGTTGGAAACGGAGACGGTGTAGTTCATTCGCACTTCTGCAGTACCGCCCGAAGCGCATCAATAGCCAACTGCGCCGCGTGACCCGAGGCCGTCGGCACGCCTCCCACAGCATCCACAACTTCGGCCCTGTTGATCGCGGCAGCTTCTTGCAGTGACTTCCCTTTTGCCAGCTCGGTCATCGCGGAGGCGCATGCCATCGCCGGCACGCAGCCCTTAGCACGAAAACGGATCTCGCTAAGGCGTCCCCCATCAACCATGATTGCGAGCTCCAGAATGTCTCCGCAAGCCGGGTTTTCTATGCGCACCTGAGCATCGGCGTCCGGCAACTCTCCCGAGTTGCGCGGTCGCTCGAAGTGGTCGAGAAGCTGGGAAGAATACATGGCCGCCGCGTCCGCCCCCTAGCTTACCGCGCCTCCTCCGTATAATCGAACAGCCTTGACCGTCAATCACACTCCGCAACGGGTAGTCTCCCTCCAGCCCAGCGCCACGGTCACGCTGCGCGATCTTGGGATGCTTGATCGCCTCGTCGCCTGCACGAAGTATTGTGCGGACGTATGTCCCGAAGTTGCGGATGGCTCGCGCCTGATCGTCTCCGATTCCTGGACCGCCCAGACGGAGCAGATTCTCGCCGCTCGCCCCGACCTTGTGCTGGCCTCGGTTCCTTACCAACTGGAGGCGGTCGCTGCGATCCTCAAGGCCGGAGTTCGGTTTCTCGGGCTGGCACCGCGCAGGCTCGCCGATATCTACACCGACATGGCGGCAATCGCCGGGGTAATGGGGGCTGGGGAACGTGGGCAAACGGTTATCACCGCTATGCAGAATACCCTCGAGGAGGTTCGCCGCCGCACTTCCGCTGCATCCAAGCCTAAAGTGTTCTGCGAGGAATGGGGCAAGCCGATCATCGCGTCACAGCCGTGGGTCGCCGAATTGGTAGAAGCTGCCGGAGGCGGGTTCATCGCCGAGCCGGGTAAGACGCTCACTGCGGAAGAGGTTGCTTCCCTGCAGCCCGATGTCATTGTGGCTGCATGGTGCGGAGCGGGAGATCGCGTTCCGCTGGAGAAGATAGTGGAGCAGCGTGGCTGGGCAAACCTCCCGGCGGTTTGCCAGGGGCGAGTGTTCTGCATCAACGATGAGCTGCTGAACACTCCCGCGACCAACCTGCTCAGCGGACTGCGTGCTCTGGCCTGGGCCTCGCACCCCGAGCTGTTTCCCCGGCCCGCCGGGATCCGGCAGATTTCAACGCCTGTGATATGAATGGAGGACGATGGAGACGAACTATCAGCAACTGGCCGAGGAGCTCACTACGCTGGCTGATGCGGCCGCGAGCGTCGAGGACTTGATGAGCGTCTTCGTCGGGCGCTTGCAGGAACGGCTGGGCCACTTCAACTGGGTTGGCTTCTACATGATCGAGAAGGGACGGGGTGTCGAAGATCCCATGCTGGTTTTGGGCCCGTATGTCGGCGCGGATACGCCGCACAAACGCATTCCGCTGAGCCAGGGCATTTGCGGCGCGGCCGCTTCGTCGGGGCAGACCCTGGTAGTGGATGACGTTCAGTCCGATCCGCGTTACCTCGCGTGCTCCATCGAGACCCGCTCCGAGATTGTCGTGCCGGTGAGAGTCCACGGCGCAGTAGTGGGCGAGCTGGACATTGACAGCCACACACCCGCCGCCTTCCGCAATGAGGACCGCAAGCTGGTCGAGCACTGCGCCGCTTTGGTAGGCCGCTATCTGGAGAAAGTCTCTTGACCGCCGGCGGCGCAGCGGCAAAAGCGAGGCGCACGCTTTGATCAAGCAAGTGGTGGCCGCCCTGCTCCTACGCGGCGAAGAAATCCTGTGTTGCCAGCGGACCGAATATCAGGCGCTGCCCCTCAAATGGGAATTTCCCGGCGGCAAGATCGAGGCTGGCGAGAAGGCTCCTGAAGCCTTGCGACGTGAGCTTGAAGAAGAGCTGGGCATCCTCGCCCAGATCGACGGCAAAGTCGCCCAACTGCAGCACACCTACCTGAACGGCAATGCCGTGGAGCTGCATTTCTTCAGGGTCGAACACTATGAAGGCGAACTGCAGAACCGCATTTTTCGCGAGATTCGCTGGGTGAACCGGCGCGACTTGCCGGCGCTCGACTTCCTCGATGCGGACCGTGCCCTGGTACAGCAGATCGCCGACGGCAAGCTGCTCTAGCTTCCTGCCCCGCCCGTCACGAACCACGCTATCGTCAGTCCGATCATGATGATGGTCGTGGCCCACGCGATCAGGTTGAACCAGGTGCCGTTGACGTGCTTGCCCATCAGCTCGCTCTTGTTCACCAGCAGCAGCATGAAGATGAGCACGAACGGAAGCACGATCCCGTTAACTACCTGTGACAGGATGCTGATCCTGACCAGCGGGATATTGGGAAGCAGAATCACGCCGCCGCCCGCAATGAGCAACAACGTGTACAGCCAGTAGAAAACTTTCGCCTCGCTGAACTTATGTCCTACTCCCGACTCGAAGCCCAGGCCCTCGCAGACAGTGTAAGCGGTGGAAATCGGCAGAATCGAGGCGGCGAACAGCGATGCATTGAACAGCCCTGCGGCGAAAAGAATGTACGCGTACTCTCCCACCAGCGGCCGGAGCGCCTGTGCCGCATCGGCCGCATCGCGGATTTGCCGGACGCCGTGTGCGTAAAGCGTGGCCGCACAGGCTACCACGATGAACCAAGCCACCAGATCGGTGAAAAGGCATCCCAGGATAACGTCCCAGCGCGAGGCCCGATATTCGCGCGGGCCGATTCCCTTCTCCACGATCGAGGATTGCAGATAGAACTGCATCCACGGAGCGATCGTGGTTCCTACTACGGCAATCACCATGTAGATATAGGACGACTGATGAAAGGCCCCGCCCCGCGGCGGCTTGAAAGTGGCGACGAAGGCTTCCCTCCAACTTGGCCCCGCCAGCACCCCGGCGATGATGTAGGCAAAGTAGAAAAATGACGCCGCCAGAAAAACCTTCTCGACGCTCTTGTAGGTGCCTTTGACCACCAGCAGCCAAACCACCGCCGCTGCGACCGGCACACTCACGTAGCGTGAAATGTGAAACAGTTCCAGGCTGCTGGCGACTCCCGCGAACTCCGCTACGACGTTGCCGAAGTTGGTGATCACCAGCCCCAGCATCATGAAAAACGTAATTCGCAGGCCATACTCTTCGCGGATGAGATCGCTGAGTCCTTTGCCAGTGGCCGCTCCCATGCGCGCCGACATCTCCTGCACCACAACCAGCGCGATGGTCATGGGAATCATGACCCAGAGCAGCAGATATCCGAACTGCGCCCCGGCGGCGGAGTACGTGTAGATACCGCCGGCGTCGTTGTCGACATTGGCTGTGATGAACCCAGGACCGATGACGGCCAGGAACATCAACAGGCGGATTCTCCAGACTTTTAGCCGTCGGGTTTCGGACATGACACTGGGAATTACGATGAGCTGGCGAAGACTACCCAGAATAAACGGACATCAGGGAATGCGCCAATCAGGAAAGCAGTCCGGGTACTGCCTACAGCTTGGCGCGCAGCATGTTGATGACGTCGTCCGCCGTGATGACGCCGGTCAGCTTACCGTCTTCATCCAGAACAGGCAGAGTGAGCAGGTTGTACTTATCGAAGAGTTCAGCCACTTCCTTCTCGTTGGCGCCGGGAGGCACCGTGGTGAGGTGGCCGGTACTCAACATCATCAGCAGCGTGCCGGCGGGCGCCAGCACAATCTTGGCGAGGGGAACTGCCCCCAGCAGTTTGTTCTTGTCGTCCACAATGTAAATGGTGCTGACGCTTTCCACGCCGCCCGAGAAGTTGCGCAGCATCTCGATCGCGTCTTCCACCTTCGCACCCGGCCCCAGGGCCATGTAGTCGGTGGTCATGCGCCCGGCTGCGGTGTTTTCCTCGAAATTCATCAAGCCGGCAACTTCGGCCCGCTCCTCCGGCTCCATCTCGGTGAGGATCTCCTGGGAGGCATCGGGATGCATGTCGCCCAGCAAGTCGGCAGCGGCATCGGGATCCATCTCCTCCACAATGTCGGCGGCGCGATCGGAATCGAGCGAGCTAAGAATCGCGACCTGCATCTTGGGATCGATCTCCTCCAGCGTCTCGGCGGCAACCTCTTCGTCCAGGGTCTCGAAGATGGCCTCGCGTTCGGCGGGCGCCAGGTCTTCGACGATGTCGGCAATGTCGGCGGGATGCAGCTTCGCCAGACGATCGAGAGAGATCTTCAGCTTGACGCGACGCGCCGGATCAATTTCGATCAGGTCGACGAACTCCCAGGGGATCATGCGCGGTGGAATCCTGGTGAGAAGTAAATTCAGGGCCGCTGCCGGAACGACGCCCTTCAGCAGCCGCCGTACCGCGCCTCGCGCGCCCACGTCCACCGCGCCCACCTTGAGGACGATGTGGTCGTAGCCAAGCTCCTCGTGGATGTCGATGTCATTGACCCGCACCACCTTGCGCCCGTGAACGTCAATGATCTGCTGGTCGAGCAGGTCGCGTTCCAGCAACAGCATGCCTTCGCCGCCGCCATACGGGCTCCACTCGGAGGCGGGAGTAGAAATTCGCAGGCCGCCGTTGATCAGGCTGATCGACTTGATGCCTATCAGACGATCACCGTGACGGGTCTTCACCACGAAGGCCGCGATCTGACTGGAATTTTCCTGGGGCACCAGGGTGACTTCGCGCACCTTGCCGGCGGTGGCTCCGGTATTGTCGATTGCCGGGGCGCCAATCAGATCGGAAAGGGCGAGTGAAGGCATTGCAGTCAATATATTCGATGCGTTGACAAATGTTCAGTGAAATCGAGCCAGGGTCGACTACCAGGACGGTCCAGTCTGCGAAGCCACCAGACTTGGCCAGCGCAGATGTCGTCTGCGAAACTGAACCATGCCCTCATTTGTTTGCCAAGCCATCCTGTTTGATCTTGACGGCGTGCTGGTTGACTCAACACCGTGCGTCACCCGTATCTGGACAGCGTGGGCGCAAGAGCACGGACTGGACCCCGCCTACGTGGTTCATGTGGCCCACGGTCAGCGTACGATTGAGACGGTTCGCACCGTCACTCCCGGCCTCGATGCGCAAGCGGAGACGGACCGCATCGAGCAGCGCGAGATCGCAGACACGGACGGATTGCGGGTCCTGCCCGGTGCAAAGGCGCTGCTGGCAACGCTCCCGCCGGAACGCTACACCATCGTGACCTCGGGTACTCGACAACTCGCGACCAGACGCCTCCAGGTGGCGGGCCTGCCGGTACCGCCGCGAATGGTCACGGCGGACGACGTCACCCGCGGCAAACCCGATCCTGAACCCTATCTCGCTGGCGCCGCCGCGCTCGGGTTTGAGCCGAAGGCGTGCCTCGTCTTCGAGGATGCTCCCTCCGGAATTCGCTCCGCCAAGTCCGGCGGACTGCGGGTGGTTGGGCTGACAACGACCTATCGGGCGAGCGAGTTGTCGGAGGCAGACTTGCTCATTCCGTCTCTGCAGGCCGTCAGGGTCACGGACAAGCCCTCCGGCGGGCTGGTGGTGGCGACGGAAGAGGTATGAGACGCAGCAAGCCTCAGCCTTTCATGTCCTTCGGCGTTTGTTCCAAACAAAGTTTTGGAATCAGACATCTGCCTGTCCCCCCGAGAGAATCCAACCACCTGCACCGCCCTTCCGGCGGTAGCTTCCCCCTGCGAGGTTTAGCTCTTATGCCAGGTTTTGTGACCGATGTGGAAGAGATACGCAAGCGCGCTGCTCAAAAAATCGAAGACGGCGCGGTAACCAACACCTACGAAGGCGACGTGGAGCAGACCATCTCCATTTTGAACGACGCGCTGGCCACGGAAATTGTCTGCGTGCTGCGCTATATGCACCATTACTTCATGGCGACGGGAGTCCATGCCATGGCGGTGCGTGACGAGTTCAAAGAGCATGCAGACGCCGAGCGCGAACACGCGGACAAGATCGCGGAGCGCATCCAGCAGCTTGGCGGCAAGCCGGACTTCAATCCCGCGTCGCTGGTGCAACGCTCGGCCTCGCAGTATGCCGAAGGTAAATCGCTCTCTGACATGATCAAGGAGGACCTGATTGCCGAGCGCATCGTGATCGAGGTTTACCAGCAGATGATTCGTCACTTCGCCGATCACGATCCCACCACACGCGTCATGATCGAGGAAATCCTGAGCGACGAAGAAGAACACGCCAGCGATCTGTCCGATCTGCTGTTCATCACCGACCCGCGCAGCGGCGAGACCGAAGGCGAAGACCCCGGAACCCATCCCCTCGACATGTACCGGGACGAACAGTCGCGTCAGCAGCGCGGAACGCAAGAGTCGAAGTCCAGCAATAGCGACAGCGCCAGGCGCCAGAAGAGCTCGCATCATCGCGAACTGGACGTCCCGGCCACGCCACGCCCGGGAGGCGGCGAGAAGCAGCCGCAGCAGCCGGACCTGCGTGGAGGACGCAATCCGGAAGGTGTCGGAAATCTCATCAGCGGCGATAAGACGGTACTGGAGAGCCCCGAGCGTCAACGTTCGCGGCGCGGCGGAAACTCCGACGCGAAGCCAGGAACCAGCCGCCCGGCGAAGCCGTCCAACAAGAAGGGGAAGAGGCCGGGGGCGTAAGAGTCGACGTTAGAACGGATCTTTAGGTCGCCGTTTGCACCGTTGACCGATTCCGTTTTGGGAATGATCTGCGGAAAATCTCTTGCAGACACTGCTCGCCTCCGCTCCCATGTGCTAACGTGGAATCTGGCACCGAAACAAGGTAGACGTACCTTTTTTCGGTGCCTTTTGTTTTGCCGCTGAGAAACTCGCAGTGTGCACCGGCGGCGGAATAAAACAGGCTGGCCCAATGCCCGCGCCTGACGCTGATTTTTGAAAACTGAAATACCACGGCTATGGCAGATGTAGCCCGTCTGCGCAGACCGATCGCTGCGTAGCGGGCATAGCAAGGTCCTGTTCCGGATGAGAGACGGACGAGCTCACAGGGCCTTGCCTCTTTCCAGCGGAGCGCGCACTGGAAAACTGACCACTCGCTACTGGCGACTGACCCTCAGTTGCGAATATTTTCCAGCAATTGCTCCACTTCAGCCTTCTTGTCGGCGGTAAGCGGCAGCAGCGGCAGACGCGGAACGCCTCCAAAGCATCCGTTGAAATCCATGGCGTACTTCACGCCGGGGATGGTCAAGCCTCCGACGATGCGCTCGGCCGCTTTGGCAATGCGCTCCTGCTTCTCGCGCGCGAGGGCAGCGTCTCCCTCTTTCCACGCAGCGTAGATCTCGTAGCAGGCGGTGGGAGCGCAGTCTGCGAACGCCAGGATGGCGCCCACGGCTCCCGCATCGAGCGAGGGATGCAACTTCTGCGCAGCGCCCACCAGCACCTGGAAGCCGACTTCCTTCTGTCGCGTCTTCAGCCCGCCGACCACCGTGCACCGCCGATGACGACGGTTTGGTCGCGGCCGTTCCCGCCAGAGCGCCGACGCTTACCAACGCTCCGCCCTCGGCGCTGGCCGAAGCGGCGTTAGCGGCGTTCAGCATTCGGCCGGTCACGGCAGCAAAAGTCTCCGTTACGATCGCGCTGCGCTTGATGTGACGAGTGCCTTCGACCATCTTCTGCACCTTCTCGATCGAGCCCGACGACTCCTTGATGCCGATCAGGTTGGGGTGTTCGGCAAGTTCAACCACTACTTCAGCGGGGATGTCGTATCCAGTGGCCTGCGGGAAGTTATAGATGATCACCGGCAGCGGTGAACGGTCGCAGACGAAGCGATAGAACGCCAGCATGTTGGCGGGATTCGCCATCTGGCCTTTGTAGTAATGCGGCGTGCGCACCATCGCGATGTCGTAGCCCAGTTCGGCGGCGTACTCGGTGAGCCGCAGAGTTTCGATGGCCGACTCGACTCCTGTGCCGGCGATCAGAACCTTTTCGTTCGCTGCCGATTCGCGGACGCACTTGAGCACTTCGCGGCGCTCGTCGTCGCTCAACAGGATGGCTTCGCCGGTCGAGCCGAGCGCGACAATCCCGACTACCGGAGTAAGCGAGTAGTGCTCGACATTCTGTTCGAGCTTGCGGAAGTAGATCTTGCCGTCGGGATAAAACGGCGTGGTAATGGGAGGAAAGATTCCGTGTAGAAGCATGGAATCCCGATCCTTCAAACTGTGAACCACTCTCTTTCTCTAGAACGTTACACACCGTCCCGACTGAGTGACGTTTATCGATGACACCTTGGCCGTCTCTTGAAATCGGTTCGTTGAGAGACGAATCCGAAGAGTGTATTCCACCTTTTGATCGCTCGCGTGTAGTAAGAGTGGTCTTATAATCCACTTCAGCTTCGTCGATCGAGACAGAGGTACCTTCCTTTTTTGTGGAGTAGCGTGGCAGAGCCCAGCGTATCCTCTTGCCGTGACTTCTGGGAAGGCCTCTCCCAGTCAAGCCACTCAACCTCGGCACGATTCCTCATCCCATTTGGGTCAGTCGTTGAACATGAAGACTCCAGGAGAGGCGTGTTCTTTGCGTGGAATCGTGCTTCGTTATCTGTTTCCCAGGGCAAGTCCTGCTGCTTATCGAAGGTGACGAGAAAAAATGAATCGACGCCCTTTTCTTCGGCGAAGCAAACCAAAGTCGTAACCCGACCGTTTCCTCGGCGCTTAAAGCTAAGCAAGTCTCGGTCATCGTCGCGGACCGATCTCGTTGAATGTCGCACATCCCTTGCTGGTACCACATTCGATCTGTGTATGAGGGGCAGAGCTCGCCTGTTTGTTCTGTCCAAAACACGCCGGCACCACTAAGAGGATGACCAGTAGTCGTTTCATTCGGTGCAGCCACTTATGGCCACAAGTGTATCCTCGGATTCGCGCTGAGGTAAAGCGCGAGAGAGCGCGCGAGAAAGATTCTCGCCATGTTTTCTGCACCGAAAGTGGTTTGTCGAACCGTGATCACTCGCGCTGCGAGAGGCGGCCCGCCAACCCACCTATACAGACCTATATTGAGACAATTGTTTAAGTGTACGATGGGCTGCTTGCTCGCTGGAACCTAATAATGCCCGGGCGGTGGCATCGATGAAAAACCAAAAGTCGATTGCGAAATTCGTGTTCTGGAAAATAGTTGCGGGGGGGTTGCTATTTCTTGGCGTTAAGTCTGCTGCGGCTGGGAATTAGCGGCATTACCGGAGAACAGCTCGTTCGAGCCCCATTCAAGGCCGTCGGTTTCGGACTGGCCCTGTGCTTTCCTGGGCTAGTAATACTGTTGCTCAAGAGGGATGGGAAGTTCTTGTGGCAGTAAAGGAGGCCACATGTCGACTTTCGATTCTTGACTTTAACATCGTCAGTCGTGCGAACATTGACCCATGTCCCAATACTACGGAGTGAAATGTAAGACTTGCGACGGGTTTATCAGCCTCGGTGACCGCGAGCCTGATGATAGCAAAGCCATCACTTTCTACGCTGCTCCGCTTGAGCCCGTTCCTTGTCAAGACTGTGGGAGCAGTCATCTATACGTGTCTGACGATCTTGTAGATGAGGAAAATAGCGCACTGTAGCGCAACGGAGTCTTGCTGTCTTCTTCAAAGCCACGCCCTACTTCGCTGCCGCCACCCGCTCTGCGTGCAACTGCTGCAGCGCGTACACCTTGGGTTCGCCGCGTTGCAGGGCTGCGATTCCTTCGCAGGCGGCGCGCGCGGCGGACAGGGTTGTGATGGTGGGGATGCGGGCGGTCACGGCGGCGCGGCGAATGGCTTTTTCGTCAAACCACGGCTCGACGCCGTGCGGCGTGTTGATGATCAACTGAATGCGCTCACCCTTGATCAGGTCAACCACGTTGGGCCGGCCTTCTTTCACTTTGTACACACGCTCGACGTGTAAGCCGGCGTCTTCCAGAATGCGAGCGGTCCCGTGGGTGGCGACGAGGCTGAAGCCCAGTTCAACGAAGCGCCTTCCCAACTCGGCCATGAAGGGCTTGTCACGATCGTTGGCACTGATAAATATCGTCCCTGTGGTCGGCAGCACTTGTCCGGCGGCAGTTTGCGCTTTGGCAAAGGCTTCGCCGAAATTGTCGGCCACGCCCATCACCTCGCCGGTGGATTTCATCTCCGGCCCCAGCACGGTGTCGACGCCGGGAAACTTGCCCCACGGGAACACGGGCGACTTCACAAAGTAGAAGTTGCCGGTATCCAGATCGCTGGCTCGCTCGATGTTCTCCGGCAGGAACTCGCGAAGCTTGCGGCCGGTCATCAGGCGTGCGGCGATCTTGGCCATCGGAACGCCCGTCGCCTTCGAGACGTACGGCACGGTTCGCGAGGCACGCGGGTTCACCTCGATGACGAACACTTTGTCGCGCTGGATGGCGTACTGCACATTCATGAGGCCGATGACTTTCAGCGCCCGCGCCAGGCGGAAGGTGTACTCGCGGATCGTCTCCAATTGCTGCGCAGGAATATCGACGGCAGGTAGCACGCAAGACGAATCGCCCGAATGAATGCCGGCCTCTTCGATGTGCTGCATGATGCCGCCAATGACCACGTCCTCGCCGTCGGAGAGCGCGTCGACGTCAATCTCCGTGGCCGATTCGAGGAAGTGGTCGATCAGCACCGGCCGCTCCTGCGAATACTCGACTGCCTCCTTCATGTAGTGAATGACCGACTCGTCGTCGTAGGCGATGACCATGGCGCGTCCACCTAGCACGTAGGAAGGCCTCACCAGGACGGGATAGCCGACTCGATTGGCGTTGGCGACCGCCTCCTCGACGCTGGCTGCCGTGGCTCCCGGAGGCTGAGGAATGTCTAACTCCTCCAGCAGCTTTCCGAAGCGCTTGCGGTCCTCGGCAAGATCGATGCTCTCCGGCGAGGTGCCGATGATGGGCACACCCGCGGCCTTAAGGGGCAGCGCAAGATTAAGCGGAGTCTGTCCGCCAAACTGCACGATGACGCCAATCGGCGCGCCTCCGGCGGCTTCGTGCTCGTACACCGCCATTACGTCTTCATACGTCAGCGGCTCAAAGTAGAGGCGGTCGCTGGTGTCGTAGTCGGTGGAGACGGTCTCGGGATTGCAGTTGATCATGATCGTCTCGAAACCGTCGTCGCGCAGCGCGAACGCAGCGTGGCAGCAGCAGTAATCGAATTCAATTCCCTGCCCGATGCGGTTAGGCCCGCTGCCCAGGATGATCACTTTTTTGCGATCGGTCGGGGTAGCCTCGTCCTCCTCCTCGTACGTCGAGTACAGATATGGCGTGTAGCTTTCGAACTCGGCGGCGCAAGTGTCGACGCGCTTGTACACCGGCTGAACACCATGTTGCTTGCGCAATTGATGGATTTTTTCGCCGGCGGCACGGCTCCCATTCATGTTCAAGCTGTCCGCGATGCGTGCGTCGGAGAAACCCATGCGCTTGATGTCGCGCAAACGCTCGGCGTCGATGTCGCCCGAGCTCAATTTCACCTGCTCGTCGGCGATCTCTTTGAGCTGGTGCAGGAACCAGGCATCGATGTTGGTCATCTGCGCCAGCTCGCGCACCGTCATCCCCTGCGCCAGCGCATAGCGGATATAGGCCAGCCGCTCGGGATGTGGCGTCACCAGGCGCTTGGTCAAGATGCGCGGTTCGATGTCATCGGCCGTGGCCTTGCGTCCCGTGTCGAGCGAACGCACGCCCTTCAGCAAGGCCTGCTTGAAGGTGCGGCCGATGGCCATGACTTCGCCCACCGACTTCATCTGCGGGCCCAGCGACTCGTCGGCGCCGGGGAACTTCTCGAACTGCCATTTGGGAATCTTAACCACGACGTAATCGAGAGTTGGCTCGAAGCAGGCCGGAGTCTTGCGCGTGATGTCGTTGGTAATTTCGTCGAGGGTGTAACCGACCGCCAGCTTCGCGGCGATCTTCGCGATAGGAAAGCCCGTGGCCTTCGACGCCAGCGCCGAGGAGCGCGAGACGCGCGGGTTCATCTCGATGACAACCATGCGGCCGTTATGGGGATCGACAGCAAACTGAATGTTCGATCCGCCGGTTTCGACCCCGATCTCGCGAATGACGGCGATAGCCGCGTCGCGCATGGATTGGTATTCGCGGTCGGTGAGCGTCTGCGCCGGCGCGACGGTAATCGAGTCGCCGGTGTGCGTGCCCATGGGGTCGAAGTTCTCGATGGAACAGATGACGATGACATTGTCGGCGAGATCGCGCATCAGCTCCAGCTCGTATTCCTTCCAGCCAAGTACGGATTCTTCGAGCAGCACTTCGTGGACCGGCGAGAGATCGAGACCGCGCGCGAGCAGCTCCAGCAGTTCTTCGCGGTTGTAGGCGATGCCGCCACCGGTACCGCCGAGCGTAAACGAGGGCCGCAGGATTACCGGGAATCCGATCTTGCTGCTGAAGTCGATGCCGTCTTTCAGATTGTTGACCAGCGACGACTTCGGCACATCAAGGCCGATGGCCGTCATGGCATCTTTGAACAGCAGGCGGTCTTCGGCCTTCTTGATAGCGCCCAACTGCGCACCAATGAGTTGCACGCCATACTTTTCGAGCACGCCGCCGTCAGCCAGCTCGACCGCAAGGTTCAGAGCGGTCTGACCACCGACTGTCGGCAGAAGAGCAAAGATTCCGGGCCTACCGCCGGTAGCGAGCATCTCGATTTCAATCCGGATAATTTCTTCGAGATAGGTGAGCGTGAGCGGCTCGATGTAGGTACGGTCGGCCATCTCCGGGTCGGTCATGATGGTGGCCGGATTGGAGTTGGCCAGCACCACCTCGTAGCCCTCGGACTTGAGCGCCTTGCAGGCCTGCGCGCCCGAATAGTCGAACTCGGCCGACTGGCCAATGACGATTGGCCCCGAGCCGATGATGAGCACTTTCGCGATGTCGTTGCGGCGTGGCATGTGTTAGGTCTTGGTTGCTAGTGCCTCTTCTGGAAGGGGCGCAGCTTCAGCCGCGCCGTAGCTGTCCTCCGATGGAAGGGTCGCGCCTTTGGGCGCAACACAGGGCTCTGGATTTTGAAGGGGCGCGGCTTTAGCCGCGCCGTCAAGGTTGGCTTTATTGAGTGGCTTTAGCCACTGAGGGACGTCGTCTTTCTGGCTTCCTGAAAACGCCGAGCAGTATGGGTAATCAGCCGCGCTTTCCACCAGTTTCCGACCGACAGGATTGCGGTAGATATATCCAACGTGGTTCTGATAGTCCTCAGCATCGCGGACTCGATGATCAGAGAACCCGGCCTGCCAAATCTCCATTGGTGATTGCAATTCTTTCTTCACTCGGTAGGAGAAGCCGCCCTTGATAAATTGTACCGCTCGCTCCAGGCTCACGAATGGGGTAATGAGGATATGGAAGTGTTCAGGCATCAAGACATATTCGTGGAGCAGGTAAGCTCGCCCTCGATAAGAATGCAGGGTTTCGAGGAACAGCTCGGCCCATTTTTGATTTCGAAAGAGTGTCCGCCTCTGCCAGGTCTGAGACGTGACAAAGTAGGTCTGGCCTGGCTGGGTCTCCTGTCGAGTCGGTCTCAAATTCGAATTCCCTCAGGGGCTAAAGCCCGGTTCTTCTGTTGCACCTTACGGCGCGCCTAAAGGCGCGCCCCTTCAAAAAAACAATCTGATGTGAAGTGGAATCCCTTCTTTCATCCCTTGTTTTCCTTCCACTCCTCCATCAGGCTCACAAAGTCCTTGAACAGGTAGTGCGAGTCGTGCGGGCCGGGCGCGGCTTCGGGGTGGTACTGCACGCTGAAGAGCGGTAGCGAGCGATGACGCAGGCCCTCGAGCGTGTTGTCGTTCAGGTCGATGTGCGTCAGGTCTACTTCGCTCTGCTTCAACGAATCCGGATCGACCGCGAAGTTGTGATTGTGCGCGGTAATCTCGACCTTGCCGGTCTTCATCTGCTTTACCGGATGATTGCCTCCGTGGTGACCGAAGCGCAGCTTGTAGGTTTTCCCTCCCAGCGCGATGCCGATCAGTTGATGTCCCAGGCAGATGCCGAAGATGGGCACCCTTCCCATCATCTTGCGAATGCTCTCCTGCGCGTAAGTCACCGGCTCAGGATCGCCCGGGCCGTTCGACAGGAAGACGCCGTCCGGCTTAAGCGCGAGCACGTCCTCGGCGCTGGTCGTGGCGGGAACCACGGTCACGCTGCAGCACTCGCCAACCAGGCGCCGCATGATGTTGTGCTTGATCCCGTAATCGTAGGCGACGACGTGATGCTTCGGCGGCTCGTTCTTCACCCCGACGATTTCAGTCGGCTCATGCGAGCGCACGCCTTCGTCCCACTGGTACATGTGTCGAGTGGTCACCTCTTTGGCCAGGTCCATGCCATCCATCTTGGGGATGGAGCGCGCCTTGGCTACTAGCTTCTCAGTATCAGTTTCCAGCGTCGAGATAACCCCGCGCATTACGCCGTTGGTGCGCAGGTGGCGCACCAGGGCGCGGGTATCGATCTCGCCCAGCACCGGAATCTTGTAGCGATCGAGATAGGATTCCGCGACCTCTTGCGAGCGCCAGTTGGAGCTAACTCGCGAGAACTCGCGCACGATCAGGCCTTCGATGTAGGGACGCGTGGCCTCGTTGTCGTCGGAGTTGGTTCCGTAGTTACCGATTTCGGGGTTGGTGAGAACTACGATCTGGCCGGCGTAGGAAGGATCGGTAAAGATTTCCTGGTAGCCGGTGATGGAGGTGTTAAAAACAACTTCCCCGTAACATTCGCCTTTTGCGCCGTAGCCTTTGCCGTGGAAGATCCGTCCGTCTTCCAACGCAAGGATTGCCTGCATTGCATCTCCGGGGTTTGGATTTTATTGATTTTATCAGGGAACCCGCGTCCGCATAAGAGGCCGGCTGTGGATTTGTTGTGCACGATTCTGAGGCATGTCGCGAGGTTAATGGGGAGAGTCCTTCGCTGCGCCGGCGAGGCGCCGCCTGCGCTTAGCATCGACCAGGCCTTCGACTCCGCGCGAAGTGCCGCACGTCCAGGATTTATCCGCCCGCCGCTACCGCAGCTTGCCCAGCTTGGCCATTGGCCAATATCCAAAGACGGCCTTGCCGTAGATGAAGTCCTCATCCACCGGCCCGAAGTCGCGGCTGTCGTTGGAGAGATTGCGATGATCGCCCAGCACGAAATAGCAACGCGTCGGCACCACGGTCTCAGGATACGAACGCACGTCCTCGTAAACCCCGGGCACGTAGGGCTCGCTCACGCGACGCCCGTTCACGAACACCACGCCATCTTCGATTTTCACCCGGTCTCCGGCGACCGCCACCACGCGCTTGATGTAGCTCTTGGCGGTATCGCGAGGATAGCGAAAGACGACGACATCGCCGCGCTCGATGGGTTCCAGTTTGTAAACAAACTTGTTGATGAAGACGCGTTCCTGATCGTCAAGCGTGGGCATCATGCTGGTGCCTTCCACTTTGACCGGCTGGTACAGGAAGATGATGAAGAAGGCCGAGACCCCAAGCGAGATCAACATGTCGCGCAGCCAGCCCGAAATTGCAGGCTTCAATCGCTTCGGCCTGACGGGCCCGGCAACAGGCGGTTCCGTCGCCCCCGGTGAAGAGGAGGGAAGTAAAACAGTGGAATTATTTTCGGCGGGCACAGAATCCATCTTACTGGTTTAGACGGCCTACCAACAGTATTGTTTCGCCGGGTAGATCTCGCGCTGTGTTGTCATCACGAACGTCCTTCAGGACGTGAGGGATCTGCTGTCTTGCCAGCCATCATTGCAGCTGCAAATAACAGCAGATTCCTCGCTTCGCTCGTAGTGGCAATTCCACCGGGCCATCTAGCGGCCGAGGAATTTTTCCAGCTTGCTGATCTCCTGATTGGCCTGATCCAGATAGCGCCTGGCCCGATCGGTATCGGAGCCCTCGAGCGCCTGCTTCGCTTTGGCCAGGTCGTTGCGCATGCTGGCGCGAGCAGACACCATGTCTCCACGCAAGCCTAAGCCGCTGTGCTGCATCTGCTGCTCCAAGGCTCCCATGCTGCTCTCAACCGCGGCAGCCCTGCTTTCCAAGTGATCGTCTTCGATCTCCATTTCGTCCAGCAGCTTCTTTTGCTGCTCCATGGCGGCTTGTTGCTGCTGCGCATCCGGACTGGGAGTACTAGGCGGAGGACCCGGCGGCGGATTGAGGCGCGCTTGCCTGGCTCCACCGGCCTTCGATTTGTCGGGCGCGGGCGCCGTACCCTGGGTGGGTTCGGGAGTAGAAGGCGCGACGGGAATGTCGATCTTCGCGACTGACTGATCGGATCCCTGATTTCCGGCAGGCGGAGTCGGCGCGGACATCCCACCACCGCCGCGAGCCATGGGCTCGACCGTGCTCGATGCGTTCTGCTTATAACTCTTGTAGGCGCGAGCTCCAGCGAGGGTCGCCAGCAAGAGTATGACCACGGCCGCCAGGATCAAGAACGGGTGTCGAGGCCCAGCGTTGGGCTGAAGTGAGGAATCCGTTTGAGCAGGAACGGGAGTCGGTTGCGCATAGACCGGGCCGCCCGCAGGCTGGCCCACCGGAGTAGGAGGCCTCGGAGTATCTACTCGCACGGTAGGCGGAAGCTGCCCGGGCAACGGTGTTGCTGGGGTCACAACCGTCCTGGGCAAACCCGGCGAGGCCCCAGGCTCCTTGATCTGCGACAAGGCGTTGTGGAAGGCTTCGGCCGTCTGAAATCGGTCGGATGGATTCTTAGCCACCGCCATGAGGATCATATCGCTCAGCGGCTTCGGCAACGAGGACTGTACTTCGATCGGCGGCCGCGGAGTCTCGAGGACGTGCGCCTGCATGATGGAGTAGCTGCTGGTGGCGCTGAACATCCGCTGACCCGTTACCATTTCGTAGAGCGAAACGCCGACCGAGTAGAGGTCCGATCGCGCGTCGGTAGGCTGCGCTTGCACCTGCTCGGGAGACATGTAGTCGAGCGATCCCAGGGCCGTGCCGGTCACGGTCAGTCCAAGGTCGTTGCCTGAGCGCGCAATCCCGAAGTCCATCAGCTTCAGGACGCCGCGCGGCGTCAGCATCATGTTCGCTGGCTTGATGTCGCGATGAATGATGCCTTTGGCGTGAGCGTAGCTCAGCGCAGCTAGCACCTGGTCGATGTAGTCCAGGGCCTCGGAGGGCGGGAAGGCTCCCCGCTCCAGACGATGGGCCAAGGTGTCACCCTCGACGTACTCCATGATCATGACGAGCTGATTGTCGGCTGAAAACGCCGTCCGGAGCGCAGCAATATTGGGATGATCGAGGCTGGCGAGCAACTTGATCTCGCGCATGAAGCGGGCTCCCAGATCGCCCTGATTTGCCAGGTCCGGCAGCAGGACTTTCATGGCCTCAATACGGTCTGAAATGAGGTTGCGTACCAGAAAAACCTGGCCCATACCACCATGGCCGAGTTCCTTGATGATCTCGTAGTCGCCGATTTGCTTGCGTACTGGTTCCGTCATGTCAAAACCTCGATATCCGAGAAAGAACGGCCCGCGAACTCAGTGGCGGTCAAGGTGAATTCGAGTCAGGCCCGGTGGTGCAGTTGCGCCATGCCCGGGTAAAGCGCGGGATCCGCTTGCATAGGGAGCGGCGTAATTATGCGCCCGTCCCCAGTCAGGGTCAAGCGCCGGCGGGCCGGTGGTGATGTCAAGCTGCTTGTGTAAATACGGAGAGGGTGCGAGTTTTCCACTCCAGGTTGAATCTCTGGAAGATGGAGTAGATGATGCGGTCCACGCTCTCGACATTGACAAAGCACACCATCGGCCGGGTTCGCCGTCGAACTTCTACGAAACAGCGTTCGATCACATTCGTCGTCCGCAGCTTGCGCCACAGGTGCCGGGGGAAGGCGAAGAAGGAAAGCAGCTCCGGCAGATCGCGCTCCAGCCGCCGCACCATGCTGCCGTAGTCTGGTCGCCAGCGGGCGCGGAAGCGACCAAACGCGGCTTCGGCTTGCCGGCGACCTTGGGCCAAGTAGATGGCCTGCGCCCCTCGTTTCACCTCATCGTAGTCTGCCTTGCGAACTTTCCCCAGAATATTGCGCATCTTGTGCACCCAGCAGCGCTGATGCCGCGCCCGCGGATACACGGTCGGAATCGCCGCCGCTAAACCCGCACAGCCGTCGGTGACGATCAGTGTCAGGTGCTTGCCTTCCAGTCCGCGCCGGTACAGATCCTGCAGCAGTCCCTCCCAGTCCGCCTGACTTTCTCCCTGGCTGCGCAGGAAAGCCAGCAAATGCCGAGTGCCGTCGCGCCGCACCCCGTAGGCCACCAGCATCTGTACCCGCTTGCGTCCCGCCGGACGCCGCACCCGCAAGCTCACCCCATCCAAAAACAGGTAAGCATAGTCGTCGCTCAACCTGGCCTGATGAAACTGGCGAACCGCCTCGTCCAGGTCGCGGGTCAGCTTCGACACCGTTTGCGCGCTCACCACCTCGCCCGTCAGCATGGCCACTACCCGCCCCACCTGCCGCGTCGAGATACCGCGCAGAAAGGCTTCGCGGATCAGGATCGAGACTTCTTCCGCCCGCCGCTGAAAGCGCTCCAGCCCAGGAGGCAGAAAACTCCTCTCTCGCGTGCGCGCGATGCGCAGCCGGATGGTCCCGAAGCGGGTCACGAAATCCCGCTCGTAGTAGCCGTTGCGATAGACCCGACGCCGGCCCTGCCGCCGTTGGTAGCGTTCGGCACCGGAAAAGCGATCCCGCTGCCGCTCCGATTGCAGCTCGAAAAAGCGCTGCCACGCCAGCTTGGTCTGGCCATACACATCGCCCCAAAACGTCTCCTTCATCTCCTCCAGGAAATGCTGGAAGTGCTCGCTGATCGGTGTTACCTTCCTGCAGGGTGGCAATTTGGGCTAACGGCGCTGCTCCGCTAGAATGAACGGGCGAGGACTTTCATGAAGAAATCTGCGTTGCTCGCGCTTACTGTGCTCTTGGCTGTCACCTGCCTGGCACAGGGCGATCACGTGCCCGCCTACCACGATCATGCGCTACAAGCAGGCGATGCCATGCCGATCCTGCCCAAAGACCAGTTGTGGGGAGAATCCTTCCAGTATCCCTACCAGGTAAAGAGCTATGAACTGGCTGCCAAAATACCTGGAGTGCTGCACCAGTTGCCATGTTACTGCTATTGCGAACGCATCGGGCACGGCAGCCTGCACAGCTGCTTCGAGAGCACGCATGGAGCGCATTGTGGGATCTGCATGAAGGAAGCTTTCTACGCGTATGAGCAGACCAAGCTGAAGAAAACGCCGGAGGAAATTCGCGCCGGAATTATCAAAGGCGAATGGAAGTCTATCGATCTGGAAGCGGCGGCCAAAGCCGACTGATCTTGTCCGCGTTCGCGCATGGGACTTTGGTGAGTTGACGGCATCCCAAGTCGCGGGATATAACTCAGCACAAACAGCCTGCAGGTGGAGGGATTTGCACAGCCCTGAGCAATTCCCTATCGCGATCAATTCAAGGAAGCCAAGACATGAAGAAAAAAGTCGCGGAAAAACGTGAGCAAGCGACCGCTAAGCCCAAGGGCAAGAGTGGCTTACGCACATCCGCTGCAGGCTCAGAGAACCGACCCCGGGGAAGCAAACCGATGAAGTTGACCGACGATCCACGTTTCACTCAGGCGGTACAAAACTACGAGGCCGGCCTGAAGGCCCTGCAAGCCCACAAGTACGACCGAGCCAAAATCTGTTTCGAGAAGGTGGTGGCTGGTCCGAGCCCCGAGCTCGCCGATCGCGCCTCGGTACATTTGAACAGCTGTAACCAGCAATTGAGCCGCGCGGTAAACACCTTCAAGACTCCGGAAGAACAATTTGATTACGCCGTCTCGCTGATGAACATGGGCGATTACGTCAGCGCCCGCGAGAATTTTGAAGCACTAACCAAGAGTGCTCCCAAGTTGGATTTCGTTTGGTACGGTATGGCAACCTTGAACTGCCTGACGGGTCACTTCCCCGAAGCCATCTCCAGTTTGCATCAGGCGATTCGTCTGAACCCAGCCAATCGCTACCAGGCCCGCAACGATGGCGACTTCAAAAACCTGGCCGACGATCCCCGGTTCACCGAGTTGCTCTATCCCGATACCAGCGCAGGAAATCCGTCTCCGCCGGACCAGTGGCATTTTTAGCTGAGTCGGCCTGATCGGGACCATGCAGAACTCTTCCAGCTCCGCTGCGCCGCGGGCCATCAAAGTTGTCGCCATGGGCGGTGGCACAGGCCTGTCCACGCTGCTTCATGGCTTAAAGCAATACGTGGCCGCTGCGGGAGAAGCGCCCCTTGACGGTATGTTGCCGCGCATCGAAGATCTCTCGGCCATCGTCACGGTCAGCGATGACGGCGGATCCAGCGGGCGGCTGCGCAAGGAACTGAATGTTCCCGCTCCCGGCGATGTACGCAATTGCATTGTGGCGCTGTCGGAGGACGAGGCCCTGCTGTCGCGTCTTTTCCAGTACCGCTTCCCTGCCGGCGAAGGCGTGGGCGGACACAACTTCGGAAACCTCTTTCTCTCGGCCATGACGGCGATTGCCGGCGACTTCAGCCAGGCCGTCAAACATTCATCCGCGATTCTGGCTACCCGCGGACACATCTATCCTGCAACCACCAGCAACGCGCAACTCTACGCGATCATGGACGACGGCTCCTTTGTCCGCGGTGAAACCAACATTACCGCGAGCCAGCGGCGGATCGTCGAACTGCGCATGGCCCCGGCGAACGCGAAGCCGCTGCCGATGGCGTTGCTGGCCATCGATAGCGCCGACCTGATCACCATCGGTCCCGGATCGCTGTTCACCAGCCTGGCGCCCAATCTGCTGGTAAGAGATGTTTCCAAAGCGATCGCGAACAGCCGCGCAGTGAAGGTGTTTGTCTGCAACTTGATGACGCAGGCCAACGAGAGCCTGGGGCTGACGGCTTCGGATCACATTCGGGCACTCTATAAACACGCGCGACATCAATTCTTCGACTACGCGTTGGTCAACCGCACTCCCGCGTCACCCGCGCTGGCGATTAAGTACGCCGAGCAGCAGCAGTCGCAGATCGAAACCGATCTCGACGGTATCGAGGCCCTTGGAGTCAAGCCGATCCTGGGCGAATATCTGCTGGAAGAGATGCACCCTCGGGAAGGGCTGGTCGCACGTCACGATACCCATCAAGTCGCGCACGACCTGCTGCGGCTTATGATGGAGTTGAGCGAGTCGCCCGTGACGACAGTTCAGCGAGAACTATAAGGGACTTGTCGAGTGGAACCGGCCTTCACTTGCATTGCCTAGGCCCTCGCGATTTGAAGGGGCACGGCTTCACAGGCTGCTGAAAGAGTCCTCGCCGGAGCGAGTTCGGGTAGTGCGGCGCTTCAGCGCCGCGTCAAGCGAGCACAGTGAAACGGCCTTTAGGCCTGGGGACATTTGCTAGAAGCGGCCATACCAGCGGCTTCGGACAACGTGCCTCGGGGCTAAAGCCCCCTTCACAAAACTAATCGAACACGGGCCTGAAGGCCCGCACTACCCGGGCTGTTGTCAGCATGGAGTTTTTCAGCAGCCTGTTCAGCCGTGCCGTTAGCTCCTGCTCTTCTGATGGCTTTAGCTGCCGAGGAACCTCGCCTTTGAGGCGAAGGGCGAGTTCCCTCAGGGGCTGAAGCCCGACGCTCATGCGTATTTAACGGCACGGCTGAAGCCGTGCCCCTTCAAAGCTCAGGTGCCAAACAGATGCATGATTCAGACTTGCGGGCAATCCGCCTAATTCGTGGCCTCCAGCTACGGCGACGCAAAACCAAAAGGCTTGCTCTTCAGTGCCCTATGGGCACCAAGAAAAACTATCCTGCTATTCTTTGAATCGAAATGGCCAAGCCAAAGAACAAACCGGGAACGTTCGCTATCGCGATCCTTGCGGCCGGCAGAGGCACTCGGCTGAAGTCGCAGCGGCCAAAGGTGCTGCACGAAATCGCCGGAAAACCGCTGCTGGCGCACGTGGTGGCGGCCGCCGCTCAAGTCGTTCCGGCCCACGATATCTTTGCGATCATCGGACACGAGGCTGAGCGAGTGCGTGAGGCGCTGGCGTCTACCGGTATTAACTTCGTACTGCAACGCGAACAGCGGGGCACCGGCCACGCGTTGATGGAAGCGCGCGATGCCTTGCAGCATTTTGAAACCGTGCTGGTGCTTTCGGGCGATGTCCCCCTGCTCAAGGCAGAGACGATCGAGCGCGTGCGCGACTTCCACGCCGCGCATCGTTCTGCAATGACCATGCTCACCGCCGAACCTCCCGATCCTACCGGGTACGGCCGGGTCTTCCGTAAGCGCGTCAAGGGCAAGGAGAGCGACGAGGTCGAGCGTATCGTCGAACAGAAATCCCTGCGCGGTAAGGAAGCCGAGCAACGCGAGATTAACTCCGGCATATACGCCTTTGAGACCAAGCCACTCTATGCCCATATTGGCAAACTCAAGACGGACAACGCCCATCGCGAGTACTACCTGACCGACATGGTGGTGCTGCTGGGCAAGGCACGCGAGAAGGTGTTGGCGTTGCGGGCGAACGATTCCAACGAGGTGCTGGGCGTCAACACTCGAATCGAATTGGCCGAGCTCGATGCCAAGCTTCGAGACAAGAAGTCCCGTGAGCTGATGCTGGCGGGCACAACCATCTTCCGCCCTGAGACCTGCGACATCGATGTCGAGGTCGAGGTCGGCACCGATACCGTGATCGAGCCCTTCGTGCAACTCATTGGCAGGACGAAGATAGGCGCAAACTGCCGCATTCGGTCCTACTCCGTCATCACCAACTGCGAGATCGGCGACGGCGTTCTCATTCGGCCGGGATGCATCCTGGAAGATTCCACTGTACGCCAGGGCGCGCAACTTGGACCCTACTCGCACCTGCGGCCCGGTAGCGACATTGGCGAAGGCGCGCACGTCGGCAACTTCGTGGAAACCAAGAAGACACGTCTCGGGAAAGGGTCGAAGGCCAACCACCTCACCTATCTGGGTGACTCCGAAATTGGCGAAGGTGTAAACGTCGGGGCCGGCACCATCACATGCAACTATGACGGCGTGAACAAACACGGGACAACGATTGAAGATGGAGCGTTCATAGGAAGCGATGCGACGCTGGTTGCGCCAATCCGAATCGGAAAGGGCGCCTACATCGGCGCCGGTTCGTGTATCACGGAAGATGTCCCGGCTGATGCGCTGGCTATCGGACGTGGCCGCCAGGTCACAAAGGAGGGTTGGGCGGCGGAGCGGCGCGCCAAACTCCTGAATCTGTCGCGGGCCAAGCGCGCCCCTGAAAAAGCCTGATTTAAACGGTACATTTGACGGCGCGCCCCATTCAAAGTACCGGCAAGAAAGGGAGGCCTATCGGCCTCCCTGCGTTTCCTGACGTTGTACCAGTTTACTGCGCCGGAGCCATCTGGTCCTGCGAAGCTTTTGGCGCTGGCCGCTGCACCGTAATGGAATTGCCGAGCTTAAACGTGATGGCAGACTCGGCCGGAATCACCAACTCTTTGTTACCGGTGAACGCCGCGCCTGCAGTGCCGGCGCCGGCACCGACCAGGCCTCCGATCAGCGCACCCTTGCCACCGCCGGCGATACCACCGATCAATGCGCCCGCGCCCGTTCCGCCGCCGACTGCGACCGCCGTCCGCTTGCCCTTACCCTTTACGATCTGGGTGTAAGTAGAAGTCTGGATGGGTACTGAGCCTCCTCCAACGTTGACCGCCGTCAAGGCAATCGACAGGACACCCTCGCCCTTGAACTTGCCGGGCGACTTAGCATCGACAACGGTTCCGCTGACACCGGCTCCCGACCGAATTGCGACTACGCCGTCCACCGTAACCCCACGCGCCAGCGATCCGGTAAACGTGTCGCCAGTGTTGGCGGTTTTCGATGTGATGCTATTTGCCAGCCGGACCACCAGGCTGGTTCCGGCCGGAATCACGAGCGGTGGAGGAGGCGGAGGAGCTTCCTGGGTTTGCTGCGCCATCTGCTGCTGTGGCGGCGAAGCCATTTGCTGGGCCGGGGCTCCTTGCTGCGCCTGTGCAGGCTGCTGGGCCGGCGCCATCTGGCCGCCCGGCGGTGGATTGTTGGCGGGCTGATTTGCCTGGGCCTGGGTGGACGTATCCGTCGTCGCGGGCGCCGCGGTGTTCTGGCTTTGATCTTTCTTGCTACATGCTGCAAAGCTCATCGCGAGAATCGCAATAAGCATCAGCGCGAGTAAACGAGAACGCATAACCATAATTCCTTTCGTTGTGACGCTGGACGAGAATCCATCCAGCCGACTACCGAGAGTAAATCGATTCGATCCGGCGCGGCCGGAACGACGGTCGCAAAGCCTTCAATGCGAGGCGAGGGCGCCATGACGCGGACGAGTCTCTAAAATTGTATCGCGTTTTCGGGGATTTAACCCCCACTGACGTCTGCACCAGTTGCGACATTTGAGCCCCGGTCAAACCGTGCGGCGCTGCGAAGGGCAAAATATCCCAGGAGCCCCGCCAATAAGGAGGCCACCAGCACCGCCGTCTTGGCTTGCAGAAGCTGTAATGGATCGTCGAATGCCAGCGAACTGATAAAGATGGACACGGTAAACCCGATGCCCGCCAACATACCCACGGCACTCAACTGTCGCCACGTGACCCCGTTGGGGACTTGAGCCAGGCCCAAACGAACCGCCAAAGCGGCGAAGCCCATGATCCCTAGGAGCTTTCCCACGACCAGTCCGATCACGATTCCCCAGGCGATCCGGCTCGTCAACAATTCATGCCACGCCCCTCCGGAGAACGTCACCCCGGCGTTGGCGAGAGCGAACAAGGGCAGGACGAGAAACGAAACCCAGTCGTTCAACTTACGAGTCAACAGCTCGGACGGAGACTCCGTCTCCTGCGCCAACTGCTCGAAAGAGCCCAGCAAGTTTTTCGCGGTTTTCTCGTCGCCTTCAGTCACGGCTGCGCGGAATCGCTTTACAATCTCCGCGCTAAGCTCCTGGAACTCGCTGAGTGACAAGGCCGCGGTGGTCGGAACCATAAACCCTAGTACGACGCCCGCGATGGTCGCGTGAATGCCCGATCGCAGAATCGCCACCCAGAAACCCATTCCCAGCACAAAGTACAAAACCGGCTGTGAGATCCCCACCTTGCGCAACAGGAAGATAACGACGAGCAGAAGCAGGCCTATGACCAGGGACTCCAGCCGCAACGAACTCGTATAGAAAATCGCAATCACCGCGATGGCGCCAATGTCGTCGGCAATCGCCAGGGTCAGGAGAAATATCTTCAAGTCCTGGGGTATCCCCTTCACCATACCCAGCACGCCGAGGGAGAACGCAATGTCAGTCGCCATGGGGACGCCCCAGCCGTGCTGGCCGGGATGCCCGTAATTCAGCACCATGAAAAGGGCCGCCGGCACCACCATGCCCCCGAGGGCGCCGGATATCGGCAGGGCGGCTTTTCGCATGTCGGCCAGTTCGCCATGCACGATCTCATGCTTGATCTCCATGCCCACCAGAAAGAAAAATATGGCCATCAAGGCATCGTTGATCCACTCATGCACAGGCAAGTTCAGACGAGAGAGGGACAGTTCCATCTCCCAAACGTGGTGGTAGGAATCCTGCCAGGCGGAATTGGCCCACACCAATGCGGTGATCGCTGCGCCCAGCAACAGAATGCTGCTGATCCCCTGGATATGGATAAACCGCTGGATGGGCAGCACCAAAGCACGCGTCACCAGCGATTCGCGCAATCTGACCTGAAGCGCGCCGTATGTGCGGGGCGGAATTCCCATGAGGTGTGACTGTACGCCAACGTTCGCGGGCGCGTTTACATTCAACCTGCAAAACGAAGCGCGGTCAACCCCGGAGAGCGGTAAGCACCGAGCGGCGCGATTGCGCTATGCTGTCTGTCTTGCATGAATGCCATCATTAAGAACGTACTGCTGGTCTTTGCCGCGCTGCTGCCCATCGTGAATCCGCTTGGCATGGCGCCCATCTTTGCAGAGATGACCCTTGGATACGACACCAGCATTCGCCGTACTGTGGCCATGCGGGTCGCAATCAACGGCGTGGTCCTGCTGGTCTGCTCGCTGTTCATCGGGTCGTACATCCTGCAGTTCTTCGGGATCAGCCTGGCGGCGGTACAACTGGGCGGCGGACTCGTCGTGACCGTGGCCGGTTGGCAAATTCTGAACCGCCGGGGCGATCTGAAGGACAGCGCGTTGGAGGCGCCGCCCAGCCGTGAGCGCATCCTGTCGCAAGCTTTCTATCCCTTGACCATGCCGCTCACGGTCGGACCAGGCTCAATCGCGGTCGCGCTCACGCTGGGCAGCAACATACACGAGGAAGCGCATCTGCAGCTGATCGTCAGCGCGTTGGCTGCGGTGATTGGAATTCTGCTGATTGGGATAACAATTTTCCTGTGCTATCGCTTCTCCGACGAACTCGAGCGGTTGCTTGGACCCTCAGGTACCAGCATTGTTATCCGTCTGTCGGCGTTCATCCTGGTCTGTATCGGCATACAAATTATTTTCAACGGCCTGCAGGATTTTTACGATGTTCTGCATGCCATTCTTCGCGCGTCGCCGCAAACATGAGGCAGCGCATGGCCCAGTATCTTCTGTCACCCTGAGCGAGGAGCTCAGCGACGAGTCAAAGACATCTGTCATGGAACGGTCTCGATACTGACCAATGCGTCTTACGGTGCGAGAACCGAAAAGGGGGTTCTCTGCGGGCACCCCTCCCGTAGAACACATTTAGTTTCCTAGCCGCTCATGCGTCCGGGTCGCGGCTTTCGTAGAATGAAGCGACATGAGTTTCCCTGTACTTTCTCGGCACGTCACCGCCAAGAGTTTGCTAGTCCTGGCTTTCTTATTCTCGCTGACCTTTTGCTCCAAGGCTCCGACCGCCAAACGCTACGAATTGCAGGGTCGCGTGGTGGCCGTCGATTCTGCCAATCGCCAGTTGACCATCGCTCATCAGGACATTCCTGGCTTGATGAAGGGAATGACCATGCCCTTCACCGTGAGCGAGGCAAACAGCTGGATTTTTCAGGCCATTGCCTCTGGCGACAGCATCCACGCGACTCTGGTCCTCAGCGACCATGCCGAACTCCAGGACATCAGCTTTACACGACTCAACGCAAAGGAGAGCGACGGCACATCGGCGCTGCGCATTCCGCAGGCGGGCGACCAGGTTCCGGACTTCACGCTCGTCAACCAGGATGGCAAGACCATCGACTTGCATCAATTTCGGGGCAAGCCACTGTTGCTCACATTCATCTACACCCGTTGCCCCTTCCCGGACTATTGCATACGTATGAGCAACAACTTTGGCCAGGTCATGCAACAACTGCAGAAAGATTCGAAGGCTTTCAACCAGGCGCAATTGCTCAGCATCAGCATTGATCCCGAAAACGACAAGCCCGCCGTGCTCCGCAGCTATGGTGAGCGTTATGTGGGACGCGTCGACCCCAGCTTCAACCATTGGCAGTTCGCCTCTGGTTCTACTGAACAGGTGCGCCAAGCCGCGGACTTTTTCGGGCTAGCTCATGACCGGAAGGACGGGCAGATTGTCCATGGGTTACGCACCATCCTGATTGGCAGGGATGGGAAGGTAGTCAAGGTATACTCGGGGAACGATTGGAAGCCTGACGAGGTGGCTGCGGATTTCATCGCCGCTTCAGGAGGCTAGGGCATGGCCCTCGGGGATTCCAACCGCACACTTCACCAGCGATAAGGAGCTTACATGGCACTGACCAACGACCCGGTGGCGAAGCTAAACGAATTGATCAAAGACATCGATTTCGCGATGCTGACTACCATTCGGACCGATGGAAGTTTGCACAGCTGCCCGATGGCGACCCAGGAGCTACAGGCCGACGGCATTATCTGGTTTCTTAGCGATACCCATACTGAGAAAGTGGAGGCCATACGCACCGACCACCGGGTCAATCTGGCTTATTCCGACGCCGACAGCCAGCGATACGTCTCAATAACCGGCCGCTGTGAACTGGTTCGCGATCACGTCAAGGCGAAGCAACTATGGAGGCCTGTCTACCAGACATGGTTTCCCAAAGGCATCGACGATCCCAACCTGATTCTATTGAGGGTCAACATACAGGAGGCGGAATACTGGCATTCGGAACAAGGCCGTATGGTGAAGCTGCTCGGTTTCGCGCAAACGAGCGTCAACCCCTAGCACCGCAAAACGTGACGTCGGAGACGCGATTCCGACATGGCTTCCTGAACGCCGAGCGCACTTCCGGTTCCATGAGCAAAGCGCACCAAGAATGAGGTTCAGGAACCTTTCCGGCTTGCTCGCATCCAACTGAACCTGTAGTGCCTTCCCGGACCCCATGAAAGAAACACTCGAATTCGTAGTTCATTACGGCTATGCCCTGCTCTTCGTGTGGGTCCTGATCGAGCAAGGGGGACTGCCCATTCCGGCAATACCGCTCTTGCTGGCTGCGGGGGCCCTCGCCGGACAGGGGCGCATGCATCTCGCGCTGGCAATTCTGATTCCGGCGTTGGCATCACTGTGCAGCGACACCTTCTGGTACTTCTTTGGCAAGCGGCGTGGCGCTGTCGTGCTGAACTTGCTCTGCCGGATCGCGCTCGAACCCGACTCGTGCGTGCGCAAGACCGAAACCACGTTCGCCCGGTTCGGCCCCCGGACCCTACTTATCTGCAAGTTTGTTCCCGGACTAAATACGGCTGCGCCCACGCTCTCCGGACTTGTAGGCGTGGAATTTCCACGCTTTGTCCTTTTTGATTTTTTGGGAGCGCTGTTGTGGACCAGCGCCTGGGCTGGACTTGGTTTTTTGTTCAGCAAGCAGATTGACCTTATAGCCGCCGACGCCTCGCGCTTCGGGGGATCTCTCCTGCTGCTGTTCCTTGCCGCCGTGATTGCCTATGTGTTCTATCGCTGGAACGAGCGCCGGCGTTTTATCGAACAGGTGAAGGGCGACCGCATAACTCCCGACGAACTGAAGCACAAGCTGGAAGCGGGCGAACCCGTCACCATTATTGACTTGCGGCATCCGCTCGACCGGCTCACCGATCCCAGGACCTTGCCCGGCGCCTTGCAGATATCGCCCGAGGAACTGCAAGCGCGAAACAACGAGATCACGCGCGACGGAGAGATCGTGCTCTTCTGCACTTGACCCAACGAAGCGACCAGCGCCCGGGTGGCGCTGCAATTACGCAAGCTCGGCATACGTCCGGTGCGTCCTCTGTTGGGCGGATTCTACGAGTGGAAGAAACTCGGCTTTCCCATGACCGATCCGCTGGGGATGAACGCCGATACGTCACGATCCTCACCCCAGATCATCGCCGAGGCATAGCAGAATAGATGCGGGGAACGCGGCGCTGAAGCGCCACTTTTCCTGGGGCCCTTCCCGAGATGTTGCCAACTCCAAACTCTCTAGTCCGCCACCTGCTTGGCTTCGACTTCCGGCGGGGCTTCGGCCATCGGGGCGGGCTCGACGTTGGTCTTGGGAGGCGGCGCTTCGGTGCGAACCGGCATCTTGGCTGGACGGCTTGATTTCTCAAACGGACCAATGTGCCAGATGTCGCGCGCGTATTCCGTGACCGTCCGGTCGCTGGAAAACTTCGCGATCCGCGCCACGTTCAGGATGGCTTTGCGCCACCAGATATCGTCCTTAAGATATTCGCCGCTGATGATTTGCTGCGTTTCGACGTAACTCGGGAAGTCGGCGAGATGGTAGTATCGGTCGCCGCGATGCACCAGTTCGTCGAAGATCCAACGGAACAACCCGTGCTCATTGGGACAAAAGCGGTCCGACGCCAAAGCGTCCATCACTTCGCGAATGCTTTCGTCGTTGTCGTAGAGATCGCGCGGAATGTATGAGCCCTTCTTCTGCATCTCCTGGATCTCTTCCGAACGCAACCCAAAGATGAAGATGTTATCCTCGCCAACCTCTTCCGCGATCTCGATGTTGGCCCCGTCGTAGGTCCCGATGGTCAGGGCCCCGTTCATGGCCAGCTTCATGTTGCCTGTACCCGAGGCTTCCATGCCCGCCATGGAAATCTGCTCACTCAGGTCGGCGGCCGGCATGATCACCTTTGCCAGCGACACCCGATAGTCGGGGAGGAAGGCAATCTTGATCGCGTCTTTCACCTTCTCGTCGTGATTCACCACATCCGCAACGCTGTGGATGAGCTTAATGATCTGCTTGGCGGCCCAATATCCGGGAGCGGCCTTGCCGGCGAAAACATAGGTGCGCGGGACCTCCGGCATCTCGCCGCGCTCCACGATACCCAGGTAGTCGTGGATGATGCCCATCACGTTCAGCAGCTGCCGCTTGTACTCGTGAATGCGCTTGATCTGGACATCGAACATCGACGCCGGATCCACCACGACCCCCGCCTGCTCCTGAATGGCCTCCGCAAGCCTCAGCTTGTTCTGCCGTTTGACCTCCTTGAAGGCCTCGCGGAAGTCTGCATCCTCGGCAAATTTTTCCAGCTCCCGCAGCCGGTTGAGGTCGGTAATCCACTTGTGCTCGTCGAGGGTGTGGCTGATCAAGTCGGTGAGGCCAGGGTTGGCTTCCATCAACCAGCGGCGGGGCGCGACACCATTCGTCTTATTGTTGAACTTCTCCGGCCAAATCTTTGCAAATTCAGGCACTAACGAGTTAACAATAAGATCGCTATGCAGTTTGGAAACACCGTTCACCGAGTGGCTGCCCACGATGCAAAGGTGGGCCATGCGCACCTGCTTTTCGTAGCCTTCCTCGATGATGGACATTTTGCGAAGCTTTTCGTCATCCAGGAAGGAATACTGTTGCATGTCGCGCAGAAAGTGATGGTTGATGTTGAAGATGATCAGCATATGCCGCGGCAACACCTTCTCCAGCAGCGGCACCGACCACTTCTCCAACGCCTCCGGCAACAACGTGTGATTGGTGTAGGCCAGGGTGCGCAGGGTGATGTCCCACGCATGGTCCCACTCCAACTGATAGTCGTCGAGCAACACCCGCATCAGTTCGGCAACCGCCAGACTGGGGTGGGTGTCGTTCATCTGGATGGCAACTTTGTTGGGAAGCAGTTCGATATCTTTGTGCTGCAGGCGGAACCGGCGCATCAGGTCGCCGATGGCACAAGCGACCAGGAAGTATTCCTGCACCAGGCGCAGTTCCTTGCCGCTCATCACCGAATCCGAGGGATACAGGACCCGCGAGATATTTTCCGAGGCGATCTTCTGTTCGACGGCGCGAATGTAATCGCCGCGATTGAAGATCTCGATGTCGAAATCCTCCGAGGCGCGAGCGGTAAACAGCCGCAGCCAGTTCACGGTCTGCCCCAGGTAGCCGACGACGGGCATGTCGGCAGGAATCCCCACGACAATCTTGGGATTCAGCCAACTCTGCTTCAGGTTCTCGTCAGGATCGCCGCCCGCTTCCACGCGGCCGTACAGCGGAATGTTGACTGCCTCCTCGGGATGCTCGATCTGGAAAGGTGTGCCTTCCGCCTTCCAGCGATCGGGTTTCTCACGCTGAAAGCCGTTGAAGATCTCCTGCTTGAACATGCCGTATTCGTAGTCGATACCGTAGCCGTAACCCGGCATGCCCAAAGTAGCGAGCGACTCCAGGAAGCACGCCGCCAAGCGGCCCAAGCCGCCATTGCCCAGACCAGCATCGGGCTCGCTGTCGAGCACTTCGTCCAGACTGACGCCGAAGCTAGCCAGCACCTCGCGGCAAAGTTCTTCCAGTCGCAGGTTCGATAGGTTATCGGCCAGGGAGCGCCCCATCAGGAACTCCATCGAGAGGTAGTACAGCTTCTTGGAATCCTTGTGACGGTAGCGCGACTCGGTCTCCAGCATCCGGTCGACGATTCGGTCGCGGATAGCCAGCGACACCGGCTTGAGGTAGTCGGACGGCTTCAACTCTGAAGTGGGGCGAACCAGGGTATAGCGGACGTGACGAAGGATGGCCTCGCGCAAAAAATCGCCAGGCTGGCCCTGCGTCAGGAATTCCGGGGATGACATAGAAAATGGCGGCCCGTCCGCTTTAGGGTAACTGTCTCCCGGAGAATTGTCCCTGTGCCTGATCGGGCAGCAGCGTGGCTGTCTTCGGGGGGTACGCCATGATCGCTGGACCTTCGCCGAGTCTCATCTCTCGACGACGGCCACACAAACCGGCGCACTCTCTTCCTGCATTCTAATGCATGACTCTGTCCCCCGAACACCAGAGTTCCACGGATATCCTGGGTGGCCTTGACGGTACCGGTGTAGCTTTTGCCAACGTGGGAAGGCGACAGATTTATTTCTTGGCTTCGCGGTCGCTCATCAGCGTGCCGTTGCTGGCATAGCTGTCGCGTGGCACCTCGACAAACGCAATCGTCAATTTTTCGGGATTGACGTTGAGTTCCTCCTGCAGGACCTCAGTAACGCGCTTGGCTGTCCGGCGTTTCTGTTCGGTGGTGCGGCCCTCGAGCATTGTGATCTGAACGTGAGGCATGAATCTCCGGGGGTCCGTGAGGCCGGAACCGACGGCTCCGGCCTCCGATCGGATGGGTTACTTCGCCAGTTCGTATCCGGCGAAGAAGTAGCTGAGTTCAAAGCGGGCGGTGTCCTCGGCATCGGAGCCATGTACCGCGTTCTTTTCGATATTGGCGGCCCACTTCTTGCGGATGGTGCCTGCTTCGGCTTTGGCCGGATCGGTAGCGCCCATCAATTTGCGATAGTCGGCGATGGCCTCTTCCTTCTCCAGCGCCATTACGACGATGGGACCGCTCGACATGAAGTCGGTCAGCGACTCGAAGAACGGCCGATGTACGTGCACGGCGTAGAAGCCCTCGGCCTGCGCCTTGTTGATGTGCAGCATCTTCATCCCGACGATGCGGAATTTGTTTTCCAGGAGCATATGGATGATGTCGCCGGTGGCGCCGCGCTCCACGGCATCAGGCTTGACGATGGAAAGAGTGCGTTGGATGGTCTTCATGCTTGCTGGGGTCCTCTTTGTATTCGTGATTGATGAGCTGCGTCGTGCTGCCTTAAACAATCTTTCTCATGGTGCCGGAGCCGGCACAATCTGCATCCCGAACGGCTTGAGCTGCTCGAGAATGACCGATTTTTCCCCGACCGCTACCACGGTCATGCGATCGGGCGCCAGATATTTCGCTGCCGCCTTGGCCACCTCCCCGGTACTTGCCTTCTGGATCGCGGCCATTTCTTCCGTCAAGTGCGTGGCCAGTTCTCCGTCGACCCAGTACTTTCCCAGCTTGGCTGCGACAGAGGCCCGCGACTGGAGGTCAAGAGCGGTATTCCCAATCAAGTATCGCTTGGCTTGATCCAGCTCCTGCGAGCTGGGTGCTTCTGTGGATATCCTCTTGAGCTCGTAGAACGTTTCTTTCAAACTTGGTCCCGTCACTTCGTTGCGCACATCTTCACTCGTCAGAATAGCTCCGCTCCAGCGATATGCCGTCGTGTAGGAGTAAGGGCTATAGGTATAGCCTTTGTCCTCGCGGATATTCCTGATGAGCCGCGAGCCAAAGCTTCCGCCGTAAATCGTATTTGCGAGCCTCAGGTTGGGTTCGTCAGGGTTGCGAAGCGTGGGGCCCACCGCTCCGATCAGCATGGTGGTTTGAACTGACCCGGAACGTTCGATGAAATAGATATTGTGATCCCCTTTGGAAGCAGCCTCCTTGATCTCGGGCTGCGAACCGGTGCCCCTCTTCCAGCTACCGAATACCTTGTCAATCTGCGGAAGCAGCTGGGCTTTGTCGAAACTGCCCACAATCACCAACAGCGCCCGGTCCGGACTGAATTCCTGGGCATAGAGCGCCCGCAGCGAATCGGGGGTCGCCGATTCCAGGGTCTTCATGGTGGCGGACATGATGTGATAAGGATGGTCGCCGTAAGTGATCTGATACCATGCGCGACGAGCCAGGAACCCCGGTCTGGCTTCGCTGGAGCGAAGTTCATCCTGCATGTTGGACTTGGCGAGATCCACTTCCTTGTCGGGAAAGTTCGCGTTCCTGGCTACGTCGGCCACCAGCGCGACCGCGTCCATCGCATGCTCGCTCAAGGAATCCAGCGAAACCTGCGTCGAATCCGGACCCGCGGTGGCTGACAGATCGCCACCAGTACCCTGCGCGGCTTCGGCGATCTCACGCGAAGATCGGCTGGCCGTTCCTTCGGTCAGTGTCTGTGCCATGAGGCGCGCCAGTCCCGGAGCTGAAGGCGGATCGAAGGAGTCTCCCCCGCGCACTAGCAAGGTAAACACCACCTTGGGCAGGTCGGGACGCTGCACCATCCAGATACGCATGCCGTTGCCCAGTTGGTGCTCTTCGACCGCCGGAGAAGTCACCGGCTTCAATGCTCCAGCCGGAGGCAGTCCGGCAGGCAGCGAGGGCACCGCCGGCGTCTGCTGAGCGTTCAACGCACTGACGAATAGAAGCAGGACAAAGACGTGTAGATAACCCTTCATTGCGCACCTCCTGGCGTCTTCTCTGCGTCGCTTGCCGGCGTTGATGCCGGGTCCCGCTCAAGCACGGTACGATTCTTCGCGACCAGGTATTTCGCGGCAAACCCTTTAACTTGGTCTGGAGTGACACTCGCCAGCTCTCCGGGAATCTTGTTTACGCGATCGGGATTTCCGTCGAACAGTGTGGCGTGTGCCAGGACGGAGGCGCGGTCGATGGGAGCCTCCATCTGGTCAATGAGATCAGAGCGCATCTTGGTAACCACACGCGCCAACTCCGCCGCGCTGGGGCCATCCTGCGCCAGATGACCGACCACCTTGTCCACAGACTTCAGCACCGCGTCCATCTTGGTGCCCGGGGGTGAAACGATAAACGTCGTCATCAAGGTTGGCCCGTTGAACTCAAACGGATTCCCCAGCGGCCAGTTAACACCGCCTGATACAGAAACCGCATCACGATCTTCCTTGACCAGTTGCTGATAGAGCAGCGAAGCGTCGCCGTTGTGGAGGAGTTCTCCGACGACGGCGCCCACGACAGCGTCATGCGAGTTACGCTCTGGCATGCGATAACCGATCGCGAACGCAGGCAGCTTGGCGTGCTTGTCCGGCTGAACACCGCGACGCTCTGCCGTCTGCGGAGGTTCGCTTACTTCAGGACGTGGCGGAACGTCTTTACGCGGAATCCCTCCGAAGTACTTCTCCGCCAGGGTAAAGACCTCGTCCGTATTGACGTCACCCACGACTGCGAGCACGGCATTATTGGGAGCGTAGTACTTTTCGTAGAATGCCTTGACGTCCGCGATGGTCGCCGCATCCAGGTCGTGGAAATCACCGTAGAAGTTGTGACTGTTGGGGTAGGTGTCAAAGGCCTTCATGGGAAGATCGATGGCAAAAAAGAAGCCGTAAGGCTGGTTCAGGACGTTGACCCGAACTTCCTCTTCGACCACGTTCCGCTGGTTCTCTAGGTTCTTGTCGGAAAAATCCAGCGTCTTCATGCGGTCAGCTTCGAGCCACAGCACAGGATCGAGCGCGGAGATAGGAGCGGTCTCGACGTACTCCGTGAAGTCGTAGCGAGTATCGCCATTGTTGTTGCCGCCGCCTCCCTCAATCACCTGGTCAAAGACGCCCTTCTTGGCTACGGGAGTCCCTTCGAACATCATGTGCTCGAACAAGTGGGCAAAACCGGTGCGGCCCTTGGGCTCCAAGCGAAAACCAATTCCGTAGGCAACACAGACGCCGAAAGTGGGAGCAGAGTGGTCCTCGGAGACAACGATGATCAGACCGTTCTTGAGGGTTCGCATCGCCGCCGGCACGCGGAAGGCAGGGGTTGCGGGGCCTGACGCGGTTTGCGCGAATACAATGCCGCAGCAGCCTAATATCAGAAATACGATAGCCAAGTGCCGCACGACCGAAAGTCCCGATTTCGAAAAACTCTGGTTCAACTGGATACCTCCGTTCAGACGATGCCGCTTGAGAACCGTGCCGTCCCTACAGGACTCGATTTCATTTTTCCACCTTGCCCAGGGCTTACGACTGTGTGAGAACCTGTGTCGTCACCGGGGGACTCGGATCCACTTCCCACCCCACCGAGCACTCCGCCTCCCCACCCCAATTCGCGCAAAGGCGGCGCGAATCGGGGACCTCGTTGCGGCTACGTGCTGGGCTATCATTATTCCGCCCCTCGGGCTCGATTTTCGCTCGATCCGGTCCACACGCGAACCAAAACTCTTGTTCTCACACAGACTCTTACGACGTGGGCTAACTGCGCTTCCGCCACTGCGGGGCTGAATTTCCGCGCATTCTACTCCGTCGGCGACCTGACGGCTGCCTTTACTTCACCGCCATACCGGTTGCCCTCACCAGCGTCTCCCCGATCTCGGCAGGCGACTTCGCAACGTGAATACCGGCCGCTTCCATCGCCTTAACCTTTTCCGCAGCTGTTCCCTTCCCTCCGGAGATGATCGCGCCCGCATGGCCCATGCGGCGTCCCGGCGGTGCCGTCTGACCAGCGATGAAGCCGACCACGGGCTTGCGGACGTTCTTCTGGATGAACTCTGCCGCAGTCTCTTCCGCCGTGCCGCCGATTTCGCCGATCATCACGATTGCTTCCGTCTCCGGATCGTCGTTAAACAGGCTGATGGCGTCGACGAAGTTGGTGCCAATGATGGGATCGCCGCCGATGCCGATGGCGGTTGATTGCCCGATACCGCGCGTCGTCAGCTGGTACACGGCCTCATAGGTGAGCGTGCCCGAGCGCGAGACGATGCCGACATTGCCTTCCTTGTGAATGGACGCCGGCATGATGCCAATCTTGCACCGGCCCGGCGAGATGATGCCCGGACAATTTGGTCCGATCAGGCGCGACTCTTTCGTCTTGAGGAATTCCCAGACCTTCACCATGTCCATGGCGGGAATGCCTTCGGTGATGCAGACGATCAGCGGCACGCCGGCGTCCGCGGCTTCCATGATGGCATCAGCCGCGCCCGGCGGCGGAACGAAGATCACAGTCGCGTTCGCGCCGGTTGCTTCAACCGCGGCGCTCACAGTATTGAAGATCGGCCAGCCTTCATGTGTGGTACCGCCCTTGCCGGGAGTCACTCCGCCCACCACGGTCGTTCCATAAGCAGCGGCGTTCTTGGCGTGGAAGGTTCCTTCGCGTCCGGTTAGACCCTGCACCAGTAATCGCGTTGACTTATCAACCAGGATGCTCATTGAACCCCCTTCGCAGCGGCAACAACCTTCTCGGCCGCGTCCTTCATGGTCTCTGCCACGATGAATTTCAAGCCGCTCTCCTTCAAGATCTGACGGCCCTGCTCGACGTTGGTTCCCTCCAGCCGCAGCACAATCGGCAACTGGATATTCGTCTTACGGGCAGCGCTGACGATGCCGTTCGCAAGTGTATCCACCCGGAGGATGCCGCCGAAAATGTTGATGAGCACCGCTTTCACGTTCTTGTCGGTAAGCAGAATCTCGAAGGCGTGTGTGACCTGCTCTTCGTTGGCGCCGCCGCCGACGTCGAGGAAGTTGGCGGGCATGCCGCCGGCGTACTGAATGATGTCCATGGTCGCCATCGCAAGGCCTGCGCCGTTGACCATGCAGCCCACGTTGCCGTCGAGCTTGATGTAGTTCAGGTTGTACTTGCTGGCTTCCACCTCGAGCGGGTCTTCCTCGGTCAGGTCGCGCAGATCTTTGATGTCGGGATGGCGATAGAGCGCGTTGTCGTCGAAGTTCATCTTGGCGTCGAGCGCAAACAGCCGCCCGTCGGTAGTGGTGATGAACGGATTGATCTCGACCAGCGAGGCGTCAGTGTCTTCTGCCGCGCGCGCCAGCGCCATCATGAACTTCACCGCGCCGCTGATGTATTTGGCATCGAGCCCGAGTTTGAACGCGATCTCGCGCGCCTGAAAGGGCTGCAACCCGAAGCCGGGCACGATGTGCTCTTTGATGATGGCATTGGGGTCTTTCGCGGCGACCTCTTCGATCTCCATGCCGCCCGCCGCCGAAGCCATGAACACCAGGCGTCCGTTGGCGCGGTCGAGCACGATGCCGAGATACAGTTCGCGCGCGATCGGCAGCGTCTCCTCAATCAGTAGGCGCTGCACGTTCTTGCCCTCGGGACCGGTCTGGTGCGTAACCAGCTTCATCCCGAGCATCTTGGTGGCCAGCTCGCCGGCTTCTTCCGGCGACTTGGCAAGCTTCACGCCGCCGCCTTTGCCGCGGCCGCCGGCGTGGATTTGAGCTTTCACGACGACGCCGGTGGCGCCGTCCTGGAATAGCTTTCGGGCCGCGTCAAGCGCATCTTCGCGGCTCTCGACCATCTGCCCGCGTGGCACCGCAACGCCGTACCTGGCGAGGATGGCTTTTCCCTGGTATTCGTGTATTTTCATTTTCTTATGATGACCACGGGCCGAGTGGCGCCCGCAGCTCCGACCAGACTGGCTGGAGTTGGCTGCTCCTTATGAGGATCGCGTAACAGTAGGAAACTTATGATTGTAACGGACGAGGAGAGTCGCGAGCAATTCGCCAGGAGGGTACAGTGCTCTTTTTTCGAGCAGTCAGCAGTCAGTTGTTTCTTGGCCGCCTCATCCTGAGCCGACGAGCGAAGCGAGGAGTCGCAGTCGACCCCTATTCCTGCCGAAAACCCGATTCATAAATCCTCGGAAAACAGAGGCCTTCCAATGATGAAGAAAAGGTGGTTAGTGTTCGTTCGGGCTGCCCAATGTTCTCTGCTGAAGACGAAAAGATCACAATCGAGAGCAGCTCGGTGGAAGGCAGAGTTGCGTCGCTTGAGGCCGAATTGGCGGGAGGTCGGTGGAACGGAATGCGATCTGCAACAGAAGTCCTGCAGCCGCCTCACGCCTGGAGATTACTTGATGCTAAGGCTGAAGACGGAGGCATTTATCAAGACTGTCAAAACGTAGACATTTACAAACCGGGCGGGGATCTGGCGAAGGACAACGCCAATTGGCGAGTACTGCTGTGTTGCAACCCTAGCCATGTCTAAGTCAACCTTACCCACTGCCAGATCCAGATAAGACTATAGGGGTCCTTCGACTCCGGCGGCGAAGCGCCGCCTGCTCTCAGGATGACAGTCAAGAAATGGACTCCGTGTCCGGAGCGCTACAGCAGCACCGAAGAACAAAAGTATGATGTTCGCGGCCCGAATTCTGAGTGCTGACGGCTGAATGCTAAGCTAGGTGCTAGTTGCTAGCCGCTTCTCCCATGCTCCTCGACGCGCTGCACAAAGTCGCCAACCACCGCACTTCCCTCACCCGTCAGGAAGCGCGCGAGGTCATGTCGCAAATCCTGCGCGGCGAGGCCACTGACGCGCAGATCGCAGCGCTGCTAGTCGCGCTGCACATGAAGGGCGAGACGGTGGAAGAGATCGTCGGCTTCGCGCAGGCCATCCGCGATGAAGCGACGCCGCTGAAGACGGAAGACGGCGAAGCGCTCGACCTGAGCGGCACCGAACGCGATGCCTTGGTCGACACCTGCGGCACCGGCGGCGACGCCAGTGGCACGTTCAACATCTCCACGGCAACGGCGCTGGCGATTGCTGGCGCCGGGGTGCGAGTTGCCAAGCATGGCAACCGCAGTATCAGCTCCAAGTGCGGCTCGGCTGACGTGATGGAAGCGCTCGGTGTCAACATCAACCTGCCGCCCGTGCGCATAGCGGCCTGTCTTCGCGAGACCGGCATCGCCTTCCTGTTTGCGCCCGCCATGCATTCCGCCATGAAGTATGTGCAACCGGCGCGGCGCGAGTTGCGGCTGCGCACCGTCTTCAACCTTCTGGGGCCGCTGACGAATCCGGCGCGGGCTTCGGCCCAGGTGGTCGGGGTTTACTCGCCCGAGCTCGTGGAAAAGCTGGCGGAAGCGCTGAGCGAACTGGGGCTGCGCCGCGCCCTGGTAGTCCATGGACGCGACGGCCTGGATGAGATCACAATCTCCGGCCCGAGCAAGGTTGCCGAAGTGCGCAATGGTCAGGTCCACGTGTACGAAGTCACACCGGAGGATTTTGGCCTGCAACGGGCGCCGCTGAACGATATTGCAGGAGGCGACGCCCAGCAGAACGCGGCCATCATCCGCGCGATTCTCGATGGCGAGCGCTCCTGCCGCCGCGACGTCGTTTTGCTGAACGCAGCCGCCGCGTTGGTCGCTGCGGGGCATGCCGATCACATCAGCGAAGCCGTGCCGCTGGCTGCCTACGCGATTGACAGCGGTGCCGCGCGGGAGCGGCTGCAATTGCTGGTAGAGTTCACAAAATAGTGGGTAGTGGATAGTGGTCAAATCGCCCGGGCCAACTGCTTTAGGGAGGAAACCTTGAAAATTGCTCGCTGGCTCATCGTGATCGGAAGCCTGGTCTTGTTCTTCGGAGCGATCCTGCACCTCTATGGATACACCTTCGTAATGCCACGAATCGCGGCCACCAATGCGGGCCCCGAGATCCTCAACGTATTCAAGGCGCTGTGGTGGAGTCTTTCGGTGCCGGGGATCGTGCTCTGTCCGGTCATCATCTGGGCCAGCCGGTTGCCAAACGGTCGCGGGCTTGTCCTGCTGTGTACCGTGATTCCCGCCGTCACAGGCATCCTGCTGTTCTGCTTTCTAGGATGGTTTATTGGTTCGATCGTCTTCGCTATTGCTACCGTTTTCTTGCTGGTGGGTGGCCTCATGCTGCCAGCCCAATAGTCGATGGCACCTAGCGAATAGCGGCATCTAATGCTGCTGGTTTTGATCGGGCGGGAACTGGGTTCCTGTGCCGCCGGGTACATTCTGCTGGCCTGTGCTGCCGGATTGCTGGCCGAATGTGCTTCCCTGTTGGCCGAATCCCGGCTGCTGCTGGCCGAACCCATTCTGTTGCTGGCCATTTATCTGTCCGGCCGGCATTCCGACTTGCGCTCCGCCCAGCGTGACTGGCTGGTACGGACCGCGCAGCAAGACGTTTGTCCGGTCCGACATCGGGTCATAGATAAACTGCCACTCGTTGTATTTTTTCTTCTTGTTGAAGAGGCGGATGGTGGGGTCCTTGCTCACGCTGGCAACGCCAACGATGGCACCTCCGCCGAACGTCTGATTGCTACCGCCGGCGGTGGAATTCTGTCCGAAAATGTTGCCGGCCTGGGTGCCCGCAGGACCTGTACGTCCGTTGACGCTGTTGGCAAAGGGGCTGATCCCCAAACTATTACTTGGCTGCGTGCCTCCTCCCGACCCGTCTGTATTCGGACCGTTTACGTACTGCGCAGGCTGGACCGGCGCTCCTGCGGAGGTGCTGCCGCTGCCATCCGTGCCGGGACCGTTAATGTACGCCACGGAACCAGCCGTACTTCCTGCGAAGGGGCTGCTGCTGCCGTCGGAGTTCGGACCGTTGGCAAAGGGCGAGCTGCCCGCCTGCCCCTGGGATCCCAAAGAGGCCGCAGGCGTGCCCGGGCCGTTCGGGTTCACCAGCGTCTGGATATCGCCGTAGTGCAGCAGCGTCCACTTGCCGTCCTTGGAGAGCGGGTCCTTGTACCGCTTGCGCAGAAAGCGGATCTGGTTGGTGTTGTCGAGCTGCTCAAGGGTGGTGGGATACCTGCCAAATTTCTTGTAGAACTTCTTGACTGCACGCGCGTATTCCGTGCCGCGGCGGATCATCTCCTCCTCGCGGTCACGCTTCATCTGCTGTACCAGCCGTGGGGCCTCGATGGTGGCGGCAATGATCATCAGCGCCATCATCAGCAGAATAGCCAGCAGCAGATAACCGCCGTCGCGCTGGCGACGTCGCGGATCAATGGCCGACCGAACTGAAGGAGCGTGGTGCATGGGGTGGCGCTTAAGCCTTCATTGTATAGACGTGGAAGCCGCTGGCAGGTTGCGGGAAAACAACATTCCAGCTACTCCGAGAAACCGTAGATCCCTCGACTCCGCTCGGGATCACAAAATCAAAGAGCGCGCAATCCTAACCGGCGGCATCGCTTCAGGGCCGCAGGGATTCATCCCAGCGACAGCGGAAGCGTTTGCGGCGGATAATTGGTGAGCACGTCTTGCACGTCCACGGAGTTTGGCCCTATGTGTACGATCTTGTAGTGCCGGTCCACGATGTCGCCTTCCTTGGCGACGAAGATGTCTTCACCCTTGGAGAGAAAGATGCGCTTGTTGCCGTCCTTGCGGCTGCTGGCGAAACCATAAAACTTCAAAGGAATTGGAGGTGGCGGGGGCGGCGTCACCACAGCGTTCGGCTGCTTATCAGGAGGCAGCGCTTTGGGAATGGGAGGTTCTTCGGCCTGCGAGCGGAAGATGTCGCGCCCGGTTCCCTTGTAGGTAATATCTTCGCTCGACTTCAGAAGGTCAAAGCGCAAGGTGGGGTCGAGCGTCTGGGCCAACAGCGCTTGCGGCTTGCGAGCCGTTTTCGCCGCACCGGACTTCGATTGTCCACCTGCGCTGCCAGTTGACGGACGGGGTGCAAGTGCAGGCGGTTGAGCAGCCGACGATGTGTCGTCGCCCCCCTGAAACGCATGCACCACCAGAAACACCGCAAGAATCAGCAAGACTGCCGCGATGATCGTCTTCGTCCGGTTCTCGGTGCCGATCTTCACGAGGTTTCCGCTCCGCTGCGCAAATATGTCTCCACTTTGAGCTGCAGGCGGACATTGCCCTGCTGCTCGCCCAGCGCGATCCCGTCAATCAGGAAAAACATCTTGTCGCGTTCCAGTTGGTTGATGAACTTGACTTCCTGGAGATAGTCACCGGAGAGGGCGATCTCGATGGTCATCTTGCGCAAGCCTTCAATAGGGGCGTCTTTGTCGTCGTACTTCACACCCGCAAAGTGGACACCGGTTTCGCCCGCCACCTTACCTAACTCTTCCAACACCTGCGAATACTGAGTGGGAAACCGCTGCGTGTAGAACTTGCCAATGTCCGACTTGGCCTGAATCAATTTCACATCCATGCCGCGCGTGGGGAGCACTTCTTCGCGTTTGGCGGTGAGTTTCGCCCGCTGCTCGTAGTAATCACGCTGCCGCGCCTGCCGTGAGCGGCCCGCGGGCGACAGGATATATCCAACGCAAGCCAGGTCAATCACCACCAGGGTTATCAGAACCGGCATCAGGGTCTTGCGAATTTCGCGGATGCTCGCCATCAGTGCGGCCTCACAGGCATGGATCTCGGCGGACCGTTTTGTGCCTGGGTTGGGTTGCTGCCCGGCGATTGATTCGGACCGTGAGCCGGCGTTCCCGCTACCTTGGCCGGAGCCTTCGCCTTTTCCGGTGCGGCGCCGTTCGGGTTCTTTTCCTTCTCTTTGTCCTTGTCGGCCTCCCCTACGGCATCGTTATCCTGCGCATTCGGGATGTAGATAGCAGCGATGTCGAACTGAATGTTGCCCGGTCCCGCACTTTGATCGCTGGAATTCGTGGTGACGTTCTCGGCCACCACCTGGGCCTGACGGAAATGGTTCGACTTTTCCATACGGCGCACCAGCTCGACCGCACGATCGCGCGAATCGGTCGCCACCACCACGCGCAGCATCAAGTCGTTAGTCTTGGTGTACTCCGGCTTCATGGAGACGACGTGCAGATTGGGCGGCACAATCCTCTCCATCTCGGTGAACACCCGTGTCCACGACAAGGCCTTGCGGGCAAACAATTCGTTGAGGAACTCCGACTGGTCCGCGATGTCGCGGTTCACCGGCTTATTGAGAAGCGCCCGCGCCTGGGCATCTTCAAAGTCGAGACCATTGATCTCGCGCCGTACCTGGGCCAGCTGCCGGTTGATGTCGCGCGATTGCGACCGCTGATACACGATGTAGCCGACGAGCAAGGCGGTGACCACGGCCAGGGCAATCAACAGCACACCCATGCGGCGCCGATAAAAGCGCGCGGCCTCATAGGGCTGGCTGGCAAGATTGATATTGAGACGCATCAGGAAACCAGCGCTCCCACGACTCCGGCAAGCACCGAGCGCGGCATGTTTCCGGCCGCTGCGCCCGCCAGGTTACTGGATACCAGGTCTTCCACGCGAATATTCGCACTCATGCTCAAGGCTTCCTGTAAGGCCTGCGCCGACTCGACTCCGGTTACCAGCACGCGGTCCACGCCCACGGCATAACGGTCCTCGAAATAGACCAGCGAAGTGTTCACGTCATCCACCAGAGACTCGCCGCTGACGACCGAGCCGCCATTCTCCAGGGCGCGATGCAGCAAAAGTTGGTTGTTGTCCACGATCGCGAAGGTCGTGGTTCCGCGCTCGACCTTGATGACCATGGTCGGACGCGCACCATCGACTACTCCCAAGGCGGCAATCATCGAAGGCAACACTGCGCCGGGGTTGAATCCGGCTTCACGCACCAGCGATTCGTACTCCTCCAACACGGGACGCGGGGTCACGGCGGCGACCACTCTGACCGGGTCGGACGTTCCCTGCCGATCAAATGACATTGCTGAGTGCTCCACTTCGAATGGAAGTGATTTCTTCAGACGGAAACGTACAACCGCGTCCGCCTCCTCCGGCTTGGAAGGCAGTGTGTCGAAGTCCAGCAACATGATGCGGGTGGTGGCGTCGGGAATTACCAGGCAGACATCGCGGGAACGGCCGGCAACCGCCGATAAGGCCTCGCGCAGGGCAGAAACGAGCGCTTCGCGAGCATTAACATTCGCCGCCTGCAGACCGGGCACAAGAGCTCCATCAGGAATCGCTTGCGCTGTGGCCGCTTCGAGAGTCAGGGCGCCTTCGGCGGCACGTCCTGCGACGACACGCTCAGCGCTTATTTCACAGGCCACCCGGGGCCGCGGAATGTGATTAGAGCATTGACATTAGTTTCAAGTTTAAAGCAGTGTCATCCCGGCGAAGTCGAAGAGTCCCTTTGCTATGAACACCCTCGTTGGGGGGCGCAATTTGCGACGATAGAGGTCCTTCGACTCGTCGCTGCGCTCCTCGCTCAGGATGACAAACAGTAACGCTAACCGCTGATAGCTAAAGGCTAAATGCTAACAGCTAACTGCTTACCTACCGCGTTGTCTCGATGAAGGTCACCTTATTGATTTCCTTCAGCGTTGTCAGTCCTCGTTTCACTCTATCAATAGCCGACTCGCGAAGGAAATGCATCCCCTCGTCCTTGGCTGCACGGCGAATCTCGCTGCTGGGCTTCTTCGCCAGAATCATTTCGCGCACGTTGTCGGTCAACTCCAGCAACTCGTGGATCGCGGTCCGTCCGCGGAAGCCGGTACCCGAGCACTCGATGCAACCCTCTCCTTCATAGAACGGGATATTCACCCAATCTTGCGGATTCAGGCCGCTGGCCTCCAACTCCTCGTCGGTATAGTGGACCTCTTTCTTGCAAAACTCGCAGACCAGTCGCACCAGCCGTTGCGCCAGGATACAGTTCAGAGCAGAGATAAAGTTGTAGGCCTCGACTCCCATGTTGAGGAAGCGGCCCAGCACGTCCACTACGTTGTTGGCGTGGACGGTCGTGAACACCAGGTGTCCGGTGAGGGCGGAGTTGATGGCAATCTGCGCTGTTTCGGTGTCGCGGATTTCGCCGACCATGATCTTGTCGGGATCGTGACGCAGAATCGAGCGCAGGCCGCGGGCGAAAGTCAGTCCCTTTTTCTCGTTTACCGGAATCTGCGTGATGCCGCGAATCTGGTACTCGACCGGGTCTTCGATGGTGATCAGCTTGTCTTCGTCGGTCTTGATCTCGTTGAGCGCAGCGTACAAGGTGGTCGTCTTACCTGAACCCGTCGGCCCCGTGACCAGCACCATGCCGTACGGTTCCTTGATGTAGCGGCGGAACTTGCGCAGATCTTCTTCGCTGAAGCCCACCACGTCGAGAGTCAGCTTGTGGAACTTCTCGCTCATGGACTCTTTGTCGAGAACACGGAGCACCGCGTCTTCGCCGTGAATCGAAGGCATGATGGAAACGCGGAAGTCGATGGAGCGTCCGAGGTAGCGCACACGGAAACGTCCGTCCTGCGGGACACGGCGTTCGGAGATGTCCAACTCGCTCATGACCTTGATACGGGAGATGATGGTGGAGTGGTGCTCCTTGGCGATGGGCTGCATGGCCTGTTGCAGCACGCCGTCAATACGGTACTTGATCACCACTGAATCGTCGCGCGTCTCAATGTGGATGTCGCTGGCACGCCGCTGCAGTGCGGTAAAGATGGTGGTATCCACCAGGCGGATGATGGGGCTGATATCCGCCTCGGCTGTCAGCTTCTCGATAGAGATGGTCTCGTCTGAGTTTTCGTCCTCGACGATGACGTCCAGGGCAAAGCCCTCACTGGCTTCCTCCAGCACACGCTGTGACTGCTCGGTCTTTTTCAGAATGTCGCTGATTTGAGACAGGCTCGCGACCTTGGTAGTGATGCGCCGCGCCAGCAGCAGGCCGATTTCGTCGATCATCATCAACTGGCTGGGATCGGCGATGGCGATCACCAGGCGGCCGTCGGGCTTGTCCTCCAAGGGCACGAAGTTGTAGCGGAACATCAAGTCCACGGGAATCTTGCGAAAGAGGTCGTGCTGAATGTGGAAGTTCTTCAGGTCCACAAACTCACAACGATAGCGCCGGGCCAGCTCTTTGCCGTGTTCGACCTCATCCTGGATGCCGATCGGACTTCCGTTACCGCCGCCTACGAAGATTGGTTTCTTTAGGTCTGCCATTACGTGAAAACCTTCTTAGCAACTAACGATTAGCAACTAGCAAACTGCCTAATGCAGTCCTTCCGAACCCAAGCTGAAGATCGGAAGGTACAGTGAAATCAATACGAAGGCCACTACCACACCCATCACGATCAGGATAACGGGTTCAATGAGCGCCATGGCGGTGGCCAGCGCGTTTTGTACGTCCTCTTCGTAAAACTCTGAGACGGAGTTCAGCATGGCGGGCAGTGCGCCGGTCGATTCGCCGACTTCGATCATCTCCACCGCCATCTCAGGAAACACCTTGGTCTCTTCCATGCTGTGCGCCAGACTCTGGCCCTCGCGGACTCCACGGGTGGCACTTTCAATGCCGTGCGAGATCAACGGGCTCTGCATCGAGTCACACGCCGTCTCCAGCGACGGCACCAGCGACAATCCGCCCGCCAGCAGGGTTGACAGCATGCGCGCAAATACCGCCACCTGGTATTTCAACCAGACTTCTCCAAGCAGGGGGATCTTGAGCTTAAGCAAGTCCATCTTGGTGGCGCCGCTCTCGCTCTTCATCCAGCGCCACACGAAAAACCCGATGACGCCCAGCACCACTATCGTCGGCAGAAAATACTGCCTGGCATTGACGCCGATCGACAGCATGGCGGCGGTTACCGGCGGCAGCTGTGCCCCCAGTTGCGAGTACAGGGTTGCAAACTGCGGAACCACAAAGGTGATGAGGAAGGTCAACATGACCACCAGCACGACCACCAGCAATACGGGATAGACCAGCGAAGCCAGCAGCTTCTTGCGAAAGCTTACCGCCACGCGTTGGAAAGAGATGTAGCGGCCCATCACCTCTTCGAGGTTGCCGCTCTTCTCGCCCGCCAGCAGGGTGGTGGTGTAGACCTTGGGAAAAACCTTCTGCGCCTCGAACGCCTCGGAGAGCAGTTCGCCGCCCCGGACCCGGTCGTGCACATTCTGCAACACGGAGCGAAAGAAGAGGTTGCGCTGGCGCTTGATCAGCAACTCCAACGACTGAATGATCGGCAGGCCGGCGTGGATCAGAGTCAGGAACTGCTGATTGAAAATGACAAACTGGTCTTGCTTAATCTTGCGGCGACGCGGGAAACCAACCTCGGTGGAAAACAAACCCTTGGCCTTGACCGAATAGACCATGAAGCCCTGCTGCGCGAAGCGGTCCCGGATCTCGACCTCCGAGACTCCATTCTCGGTTTGCTCGAGGACGCGGCCCCGCTCGTCGGCCATTTTGATCAGGTATTCGGCCATGGGTAAGAAGTTCCTTGGGGAGAGGGTGTGACTAGTCTAACATTCGGCACCTGGCATTGAGCACTTAGCGAACCCTCACGAGGCAGAGTTCGCGATGGGCGCCTACCCCAGTTCAAGACCAATCGGCAACGGAGCCAAGACTAAGTGCCAAATGCTAATTGCCAAGTGCTTTATTCCACAAACTCCGTTCCGGCCACGACCTCCGTTCCGGGCGGCGGAGTAAAACGAAATTGCGCGTCTGGTATTTCGACGTTCTCCTTCTGCTGAAGAAAGCGAAATTCGGTGACGGAGCCATCACGTTCTTCTACTACGATGCGCGAAATTAGACCGTCCGGCGTGACTTCCAACAAGGTCTGTTCAATGCGATCACCCATCCCATTTGGGACCCCGCGCAGGACAACGTCGGCCGGGTTGAGCGGTTTTTGATCGGGAGCCACCGATAGGCCGTCCAACTCTTTCTCCAGTTTGGTCTTGCCTAACATGTAACGCAGCGGCGACCGCAGATCGTCAAGTTGCTTGACCGGTGTGCGGCGAACCTGCTTTTCTCCTGGAACATAAAACCACGCCATGTGGCCGTCGGTCAGGAACAACTTGGGGCGCGGCTGATCGTAGTCCCACCTCATGCGGCCGGGCCGCTTCATCAGGAGAGTCCCGCTCTCGGTACGGTTCATGCCAGCGCCGCTATAGGTTTCCGAGAACCTGGCTTCGAGGGTGCGCATGTGATCGTAGTGCTGGTCCACTTTGGCGGCCAGGGCGTGCACGTCGGTCTGCGCTATAAGGGGCGACGAGCCCAGCAGCAGGAGAAGGCTGTGGCCCGCGGGTCGCAGCCGATATAAGAATCTTCTCATGGGGAAAGGTCTATCCGGCTAGACCAACCGTTGCTTGGGCGGCGCTGGTGTGGGACTCGTCGCCCGCGAAAATCGTTCACCACCGAGACACGGAGGACGCGGGGTTTCGGACCCTTCGAGTGCTCTTCGTGCCTACGTGGTTAGGGTCCATCGCCGCGGCTGGATCTAGGCCTATTGGATTACAGGGCTGGTCGCATCCGCAGGTCCCGCGGAATTGTTATGAATCTCGCCAGCCTCGTCAGAGTAGAACCTGCGCTGCCCGGTCGAACCCACCTGATCGGGCACGGCCGTGATCGTATAGGAACGGATCGCGCCGTTCACCTTCTCTCCCGGAGTATAGGTAAAGCTGTAGCCGCTCTTGCGGCCGCTGGCCAGGTTGTTGTCTATCGTCCCTTCGCCGCCCGTTTGCGTGGTGCCGCCAAGCATGGCCAGATCGGGGGTGAAGCCCAGATCTGGGTGGCTGCTGGCATAAATCATTTCCGCCTCGTTGATCGCTCGAATGCTGGCGATTGCGGAAGTCTCGTGCGCCGGGATGGTCGATTTCGTAAGTTTGGGGATGGTGAATGCGGCGATGATCAGAATGATGGTTACGACGATCAGCAGTTCGATCAGGGTAAAGCCCCGATCTCGGTTACGTCTGCGCATAACTGGGCAACCTTTCTTGACTATTCTAGCCAACTCACGCGTGCTCTGCCGCCCTAATCTGCGGCCTCGGTCTGAGGGCATACCTCACGGCAGCAGGATTCGGCAACGCCTCGCGCCGGTCAGCACAGCGGCTCAACTGGAGTCCTAGAGGGTCGCTTTGGTTTTCTTCTTCGGCGGCTTCTTGGCTTCGCGCCTTGGTGCGTTCTTGTTTCCCATGCCCAAAGCATCGCACAGTTTGAGAAATGACGCGAGGGGCCAGAATCTCAAACTGCACTGGAACTCCGATTTCTGCCGTCAACCGTGTGTGCTCTGCCGGTTGGACGGTCACTGTAACGAAAGGTTGCGAACCAGGGAGTTCTTCGGTCTCGACCCCATTTCGCAAACTTAGCCTCAAAAGAGCATGGGACAATTTGGGAAGTTGCGTATTATGTTCACAGCCATTTTCGACTGCCCGAGCGAGAGCGAACAAGGCAATCGGTAATGGTTAACCTGTCCGGGCCTATGGGGCATAGGCCACCTTAAATCCAGTTCGCGAAGGAAAAATCTATGAGCGCTTCTTCTTTGGGCCCGGTGCCGTCCAGACGGCGTTTCTTGCAGATGGGGGTAACCGGAACTGCTGTTGGGTTGCTGGCAAACGGCCTGCAACTTTCGCTACCGCCGCAAACGTGGGCACAGAGCACGCTCACTCCGGATGCGGCACTAACCGAATTGATGGATGGCAACAAGCGGTTCACCTCACTTAAGCTAACCGGTCATGAGCACGATCTTGCCATTCTCAAGCAACATACTGAGGGAAAGCAGGAACCGTTTGCCGCCGTTCTTTCCTGCGCGGACTCGCGAGTGCCCGTGGAACTCGCCTTCGATCAGACCATAGGGCACATTTTCGTGACCCGGGTTGCCGGCAATGTGGCTACACCGGAAATCATTGGCAGCCTCGAATATGGGGCCGCCGTCCTGGGGACAAAGGTAATTCTGGTGATGGGGCATTCCAGCTGCGGTGCGGTCCAGGCCGCCATCCAAGGCAAGGGGGTGCCCGGGCAGATCAGCTCTCTCTTTCCTCATATCCAACCCGCGATCGATCAGGCTGGGCCGGATCTGGTTGCTGCGACCAAGGCGAATGCCAAGATTCAGGCGGCCCTGTTGCGCCAAGCCTCGACTGTTATCTCGGGCATGGTGAAGGAAGGCAAGCTGAGAGTAGTCGCAGGCTACTACGATTTAGGTAGCGGTACAGTGGCTCTTCTCGAGTAGTCTACTGTTGGTAGCAGGTATCTATCCACGAAAGGTTGAAGGGAGATTCTGTATGCACAAGACACTGATGCTGGCTCTGGTTCTATTCTCGGCCGTCTGGCTGCAGGCCCAAGAGGCACCCAAGTCGGATGCGAGCAAGATGTCCGGCACGACCACGTTGCAGGGATGTCTGACATATGCCCATGGCAAATTTAGCCTCACGGATAGCAGTGGCACGAAGCATCCGCTGAGAGGCAAAGTTGACAACCTCAAGCCCCACGTTGGACACGAAATAGAAGTCACCGGTATGCCTTCAACACGAACCAAGAGCACTACCGTCCAGGGTTCAGCGTCAAGCGCTACCGTGATATCGGTTTTTCAAGTGGAGAGCTTCAAGCACGTCGCGGATACCTGCACCGCCAAGTGAAGCGGGAAGCGCGGTACGAGTTCACGAGGCGCAGGTTACCGATCCTGCGCCTCAGCAGCTCAATGAGTCGCGGCTGATCTTCAGTCCGTTGAGGTTGCCCAACACCGTCACCGCGATTCGCTCCGGCTGGAAGAGCTCGTTGGCAGACTTCAGCAGGCCCTCGATCGTAACCGCCTGGATGCGCTCAATAATTTCGTCCATGCTGAAAAAACGGTCGTAGTACATTTCCTGGCGCGCCAGGTTCGACATGCGTGCCGTGCTTGACTCCAGGCTCAGCATCAAGCTGCCCTTCAACTGATCCTTGGCGCGCTTCAGCTCCTCATCCGAGATGGGATTCAGTTTGAGCTGGCGAAACTCATTGACGATTGACTGCACGACCTTGGGCGCGGACTCGCGCGAGGTGCCGGCATACACCGACAGCAGGCCGGTATCGCGGAAGGGATTCAGCTCCGAGAAGATGGAATAGACAAGCCCTTGCTTCTCACGAACATTCTGGAAGAGACGCGAACTCATCCCTCCACCCAGCAGCGTATTCAGGATGTACGACACATAGCGGCGCTCGTCGCTGATGCTGTAGGACGGAACCCCCACGCAAATCTGCACCTGCTCCAAAGACTTCTTGTTGCGCAGGATGATGCGGGAATGCACTTTGGGCGGGCTGTCGTGCCACCCGTTCGAGCCTACCGGCAACTGCCCGAAGCGCGGACGTATGAGTTCGACAAACTCCTCATGATTCACGTTGCCTGCGGCCGAGATGATCAGATTTCCGGGAGAAAACTTGGCGGGGTAGAAACTGTGGATCGCGTCCTGGTCGAAGCGCCGCACCGTCTCCTTCGTTCCCAGGATAGGCTTTCCTAGTGGGTGGTCCTTAAAGAAATTCTGGGTGAAGATCTCGTGTACCAGGTAATCGGGATTATCCTCGTCCATCTTGATCTCTTCGAGGATGACTCCGCGCTCGCGCTTGATCTCGTTAGCGTCAAACACCGGATGCAGGACCATGTCACTGAGGACGTCGACCGCGATGGGCACATGCTCATCCAGGACCTTGATGTTGAAGCAAATCGTCTCTTTGCCAGTGAAGGCGTCCATATTGCCCCCAATGGAATCCACCTGGCGGGCAATGTCCTCGGCCGTCCGGTTGGTGGTGCCCTTAAACACCATGTGCTCGACAAAGTGCGAAATGCCGTTCACGGCGGGATCTTCGTGGCGCGAACCGGTCTTCACCCAGATCCCCATCGAGACCGAACGAATGTGGTTCATGTGCTCGGTCAGGATAGTAAGCCCGTTGGGTAAAACCTCGCGCTGTATGTTGCGAACCTCTTCAACCATGATTGCTGCTCCGTGCGACCCGTGAGCCGACACCTCGCCCGCTCAACCGTCGCATGGCCAGAACTCCCTGCTTCTTCCTCTGTGGCTTCAAGGCCTGCGGGATAGAATGATCACTGTTAAGAATGAATCGACAAGGACGAAATGCCCGCAGCGTCGTCGGGCGCACAGGAATCTAACCCAGTCAGCATATTGGATGCATGAGCGAACCGCAATATACCGAACTATTAGGCCTTACGATTCAGCAACTTACGGAGCTTGCTGAAAGTTTAGGCCAACCTGGCTACCGGGCCCGCCAGCTTTTAGACGGCGTCTATCGGCAAAGGTGGTCGGCGCTGGAGCAGTTCACCATGCTGCCTTTGACCTTCCGCCAGCAGCTGAGCGAGGCGGGTTGCTCGATTGGGTTACCCGCAATAGAGAAGAAGTTCGTATCGCCCGACGGCACCGTCCGTTACCTGCTGGCATTTTCGGACGGGCAGAGTGTCGAGACCGTGTGGATGCCGGATGGGGACGGCGGCGAAGCCGGAGACGGCTCGGAAGATGGCGACGCGGAGTTGCGGGAATTAGATATTTCCGCCTGTCATCCTGAGCGAGCCGACGCTGTTGTTGCGTCGGCGAGTCGAAGGACCCCTATAGCGGCGAAATCTTCCCTATCCGGCCGGTCTTCCCAAAGTCGCCCCCAGCGGGCCACCATCTGCGTCTCCAGCCAGGTGGGGTGCGCCGTGGAGTGCGCCTTCTGCATGACTGCCTTGCTGGGATTGAAACGTAATCTAAGCGCAGGAGAAATCGTCGGCCAAATTCTCGCGGTGCTTAACGACCAGCACGTCGAGATGGAGCGCGACCGCATCAATCTGGTCTTCATGGGACAGGGCGAGCCCTTCCTCAACTACGACAACTTCATGCAGGCCGTGCGCCTGCTGGTGCAGGCGGTTGGCATTCCTGAGTCACGCATGACAGTTTCGACGTCGGGCATTGTGTCCCGCATCGCAGACTTCGGGGCCGAAGCGGTCCGGCCGAAGCTGGCGGTATCGCTGAACGCTCCAAACGAGGAGTTGCGCACGGAGATCATGCCCATCACGAGGAAGTGGACCATAGAGAAGTTGATGGCGGCGCTACGCGAATTCCCTCTTCGCAATCGCGAGCGGCTGACCTTTGAGTACGTTCTGCTGGGTGGAGTCAATGATGGCGTGCACCATGCCCGAGAAGTGGTGGAACTGATTCGCGGACTCCGCGCCAAAGTGAATCTGATTGCGCTGAATCCCGGACCGGAACTTCCCTTCTCGACCCCTTCAGACGAGCGCGTACTGGCCTTCCAAACCATTCTCACGCGATCGGGAATTCCGGCGTTCGTCCGTCGGCCCCGCGGCCGTGATATCTACGCCGCCTGCGGACAGCTGAAACACACTACGGAATTGGTGCAAGTGCACACATAGCGCTTGAATCGGGGGTAAGAGGGTCCGCCTACTGAAATCGCCTAGGCAACCGGTTGCGCCTGTCGCTCTAGGGTTTCCATGGTCGCCAGGACAGTGTTGGTCACCAGTTCAATCCCCGGGTCCGAGTTCAACATCAAGTGATAAAGGCGACGGCAGGGCCACTCCGCATTGAAATATTTCCGGATGAAGGCGGCACGCTCACGGTCGATGGTATCCACCATTTCTTCAGCGTACTTCTCCTCCATTTTCAACTTGACCAAGCGACGGATTTTTTCCTCGCGCGAGCCATACACGAACACGCGAAACGTGTCCGGCCGGTTCCTCAGGATATAAGGCGCGCCGCGTCCGACGATGACGCAGTTCCCTTCTTCGCCCTTTTTCTCGATGATTCTGGTAGCCAGTTCGACCATCTCGTCGGCGCCGAAGAGTTTGTCATCCGAGATCGGGAGCGACCGCTCATAGCTGCCGCGCCAAAACACCTTTGCCAGGCGATGTAGCAACGGGTCACATTTCTCTTCACGGTGAGCCACTGCCTTTTCGTCGACAGCGGCAAGCTTGGCGATCTCGCAAGTGAGCTGCTGGTCCAGGAGCTGCCAGCCCTTATGGCGCGCCAGCTGTGCGGCGACCAGGCTGCCACCAGCGCCGTATTCGCGTTCAACTGTGATGACCCGGAACATTGGCTACCATCCCATACTTGGTACTGAGAGAATCATAGCGCAAGCGTCCAACGATGCAGAAGTAGGCTAAATCCCCTCACGAGTCAAGAAGCTGACTCAGTGCAAGTACCCTACCGTCAGCGGTTTTGAGAACCGCATCTCAATGTTGAAGCCGGCCTGCTTCACCTCGTTCAGGATCTCCGGGGGCGCCTCGATTAGTGCTACTTCTCCGGCATGTTTCCTGAGGTCGTCAATTCCCCAAAATTGCATGGGGGAGTACTGCGACAGGTTCAACTCAAGACGCTGGTGAAGATACGGATCAGGACTAGTGCGCTTCGGGTCCACTTCCGGAGTGAAGTCGGGAGGCAGCAGCAGGATGCACTGCTCAGGATGATTGGAATAGTACTGGGCCTCGAGGAAAAGAAGCGGATTCGAGAACACAAAGTAGCGCTTCCCTTCCACCCCTAACGAACTTTCCAGTTCCAGGTACGGCCTTATCCCCGTAGCTTCAATCGACTCGGGGTGTCGCACCACGGTTAATTGCGTCGCCATTCCCCACCCAGTGAGCAGCAAGAATATTCCGGCCGACACCATGGATACGCTGCGAAAGTGCCGCCACACCCAATAGGCAAACGCAACCGACACACCCGGAAGCACGCTAATGAAATAGCGGCTAAAGAATGCATTGGTCTTCCACTCCGCCAGCAGGAACCCGAACAGAGGAATGCACAGGAACAACCAGCCGATGGCTTCCCCCGGTTGCATGGGCTGCAAAGCGACGTTCTTGTTGTCCGAGTCGGCCAGAACAATCCAGATCACGATCAGCACCAGCAGAAACAATCCGTCTGGAAACAGCTGCGAGAACATTGCCCTGAGTTCGCCGAAGGAGGGACGATTCCAGAACCCGGTCGAGAATTTGTGGGAGAAGGACAAGATGATTGGAGACAGCAGCGCAGCAGGAACAATAGCTCCCACGAATCCCGCAATCAGCTTAGGGGAGGCCAATTGCCCGCGTTTGCCGCGAAGTATCTCCCAGATCGCGTAGGGCACCAGGCATAGGACGAAGTAATAGTGCATCGTCACGCCCAGGAATAGCACGACCCCGAAGAAGATGGCAGACGATTTTTTGTCGTCACGGGTGCAAAACCATACCCACAGTGCGAGCGCCGACAGCATGAAGTAGAGAGCGTAAGAGCGTGCCTCGTACCCGTAGTAAGGCAGGAAAGAGCAGGTGGCCACCGCGAGCGCGATCAGTCCGTGCAGACCATTGGTCAGGCGACGGGCACAATCAAAGATCAGCAGGAGTCCGGCCACTAGCGCCAGGGCCGAGGGCAATCTGGCTGCGACTTCGCTGTTGCCAAACAGATCGCCGAACAACCTTACAACCATGTAGTAAGTCGGAGGCAAGGAGTCAGCACCATGACCGAGCGCCGTCCAGATACTCTTGATATCGGGCAACCGGGCGATATGGATGGTGAAGAGCTCGTCGAACCAGAAGACGCGATGCGCCGCGATATAGAGACTGGTGGCGAAGTAGAAGGCCGCTAGAATCCCAGCCGCAACAAAACTGCCGGCACCGCTCCGGCTTCCCGCGGGTCTTGTTTGCGATGAAGTGACGGACTGTACCGGTTCCTTGCCCGAAGTCTGCATGTCCCCTCGTCGAGTTGAGTGCGCAAAAAATCTGACCAAGGCGCAAGTGTTGAGAATCGCCTCTGGCTTTCGAGTATGGCAGGAATCACTCCGGCGACAAGAACCGAACGGAAGAAATTCCGTCCTGATATTAACAACTGGGGTGCTGACGCTGTGGCTGGCCCTACCCTTATACTCACGATTTCCCTGCGGCGAGGTATTCTGGATTCAATGACGGAGAAGCTAGATTCAGTAGTAAGCGAACCAGGTCCACCGGCGCACCGAACGGCCAGAAGGCGTCCGCTTGGACGCTTTGGACGAAACTGGGATTTCCTCGCGATAGTGCTGATCGTAATTGCGTCCACGCCGGCGGCATGGCTATCGCCGCGTATGCTGGCTGTCGTCCGAAGTCCGGGGTTCATCGACGATAACTGGCACCTCGACGCGGTATTCAAGGCGTCGCGTGGAATTTGGGTGGGCCGCGATGTTGCGTTCACGCATGGCCCGCTGTTTCAGTGGCTCTCCAGCATTCCGGGACGCTCCATGGGTGTCTCCATGGGAGGTATCTACCCGACGTGGGATACGGTGCCGTTGTGGTGCGCCGTGCTGTTCGGGTTTCTAACGCTGCGACTCCTGCTACCTGAGCAACGCCCCTGGAAGCGCTTTCTACTCCTGCTCTTGCTATGCGTATTCTGGGGTCCGTCCTTGCGAACGGCGTTCGCCGTCCTCGCCTTCGCGGTCTTCCTGCGAGGTTGGTACGCAGTCGCCGAGGGACGCGTGAAGGCCTACGCCTTCGGGGGAGTCACCGCCCTGCTATGCGCGACCGCATTCCTGGTCGCCGCTGACCAGGGGGTCTACGTGATGGCGGCACTGTTGGTTACCTTCGCCGCGGTCGCATTCGATACACGGCGCACAACAAATCTCGTCAAAACATTCTTGCCGGCGATTTTGCTCATCGTGGCGTGGTCGGTCGTCGTCGCAGTCGTGGTCAATACCATATTCGCAAGGCCCTTCGATTTGCGATTCTGGCGAGATTCGTTCACCCAGGTGTCCGCCTATCGCTGGGCCACGCCGTTCCACATGTCGCCGGCCGGAGCCGCCCATCTGTTCGGCACGCTTATCGTTGGTGCCGCGATTTTTCTGCTTCGCGGGATCATCGGGCGGGGCACGACTCCTGCCATCGCCCAACGAAAGGGTTTCCTGCTCAGCGGTTTTGTCTTTGCAGTGGTGATGATGCAGAGCGGGCTGGTGCGCGCTGATAACGGGCATATCGTCTCGGCGTGCTTCGCCATGGTTTTCCTGGCGGGCACGATTCTGTTCTCGTTCGAATCGCCCAACGTCTCCATGGTTGCCGTGCTGGCCGCCCTCATGTGTTCCATTTTCTCTGGAGAGGCCGCATTTCAGCCCTCGGGTTTCACCCAGCTTTACGCCGATCTACGAAGTCCTTTGACAGAATGCCCTGACGGCCTCACGTTGTTCGACCGCGTCTGCTATGCGCCTGCCTTCACGGGGATGTTGCAGTCAGCGGCCGACTTTGTGAAACAACACAGTGGCACCAGCGACCCGATCGTGGTCTTCCCTTACCAGACGATGTTTGGGATTGCTTCGCGCCACGACGTGGCGGGAGGGCTGATGCAGCCATACACAGCGAGCGGACCTGATCTGGCGAAACTGGAGATCGCGGGACTGGAGCGCGTCCCTGCCCCGGCCGGACTTTATCTGCCCGATCCTGACATGAGTCATTGGTCCAATAGTGAGCTCGCCAACTGGCGAAACCTTGACTTAAGCCTGCCGGTTGATGGCGTCGCGAACTTCACGCGCACGCCGGAAGTTTGGTTCTGGCTGCTGCACCACTATCGCTCGGAGCAACAGCTCAGCCCCGGGGTCGTCGGCGTGCTGAGAGATGACTCGCGTGTCTCTCGAATCTCGCAGCAGTCGCAGGCCCTCGGTCTTACGGCTCAGACCTACCCAATAACCGAGCGCAGTTCGACGATTGATCTGGGATCTCCCAGCTGGCCCTCCAATGCTGACTTTCTGCGGCTGCGCCTCACGGTGCAATACGGTCCGTTGTGGAAACTGCGCAAGCCGGAGCGCATGCAGGTGGAGATCACGCGCGCCGATGGCAGCCAGAACCTGCAATGGTTCGTGCTGGCGCCTAACGTCTCGACGGAAGTCTGGTTCTATCCGTGGAGCGCGCCAGACCTCGTCCATTACTTCGACGCCGAGGAGAGCCGTTGGCGGCCGACTCCGCGCTCCGCGATCACCAGGCTGCGCCTGATCGCAACCCCGCTGGACTGGGTCTCACAAACGCCGGACGCAATCAGACTCGAGGCCGCCGATGCGGTCACGCTCACGCTGGCCGCACAATAATTGCCCATCGAGTCCCTGAATCTTGTAGGATTACCGATTCTATCCATGTTGAGCACACACTTTGGAAAGCCTGCCCAATGTTGATCATCCCCACCTATAACGAAAGGGGAAATATTGCCGTCCTGGTGTCCCGGATTCGCAAGGCTGTCGGAGACGAGCCAATCTTTTTTGTGGACGACAATTCTCCCGATGGCACCGCCGATGAGATCCGCCGGATTCAGAAGAGCGACAGCTCACGTTCACTTGATGGCGCGTCCAGGCAAAGGCGGCTATGGGTCAGCGTGTCGCGATGCGATGAAAGAAATCCTGCGGAAGAACCTGGCCAGCCATGTCATACAGTCTGACGCCGACTTGTCGCATCCACCCGAACTGCTGCCTCGCATGATCGAGATGCTCAAAGTGTGTCCGGTAGTGATCGGCTCGCGTTACGTCGCAGGCGGAGGCGCGAAGAATTGGAACTGGTCCAGGCGGTTCCTCAGCTTTGGCGCCAACCTCTATGCCCGGACTTTCACCGGGGTGCCAGTCCACGACATGACTGCGGGTTTCGTGGGATACCAGGCCGACGTCCTCCGGGGAATCGACCTCGACCGTATCAGTTCCGAGGGTTATGCGTTCCTGATGGAAATGAAATTCAGCCTGCATCGGCGCGGAACCCGGTTCTGCGAGTTCCCCATCATTTTCTCGGAGCGTGAATCCGGCAAGTCCAAGTTTAGCCGGAAGATCCTGTTCGAGGGGATGAGGTTTCCGTTGAAGGCGTTCGCGCAGAGAGTCACGGGGAAACCCTAGCTCTCTCCCTCGATCATGCGATCGGCTTCGGGATAATCGCCAGTGCGACGCCGACGCCCTTAGATTTCTGCAGGTCCTGCTGCGCCAGCATTCGTCGTTTAAGGCTCTCATAGATGGGCTCGCTGTTGAGCAGCATGGCCACCACCATAGCGGTGAGAGATGCTACCAATAGGCCCAGCGTCAGGTCGCCGCGGCCGGTCATCTCAACCGCGAGCACAACTCCAGTGAGAGGAGCGCGGACGCTGGCCGAGAACAGCGCCCCCATCCCGACAACGGCAAAAGCAACCGGCGAAAGACCCAGGGTCGGCAGGAAGTAGTTGAAGGTCCCGGCAAACAGCGCACCCGAACTAGCGCCCAACACCAATAATGGGGCGAAGATGCCTCCGGGCGCACCGGCCGCGTAGGACCACGGACCGATGAGAAACCGCACAAGAAATATGGTCACCAGCGCTCCCACTGCGTAGCGATCAGACAGGATCGCCTGAGTGAGCGTGTCGCCACCTCCAACCAATGAGGGCGCAAACCATGCGACAACCCCGACAACTGCTCCGATGAACGCAGCACGCTGCACGGAAGAATACCTGCTCAGACCATCGGTGAACTTGATCAGCGAGACCGTCGCGAAGTTGTAGAGAGCGCCAGTCGCGCCTAGCAGCGCACCGAGCGCCACAAATGGGGAGATTCGCCACCCCTCGGTTAGACTCACCTGCTGGACCCGGAAGACAAGCGTGTCGCCCAGCATGTATCGCATCAGCCAGATCGCGATCGACGCCGCTGCAAGCGTCGCAACTAGAAGCCAGGGAGTAAAGCTGCTGGTCAGTTCTTCAAAGACGAAGACTGATCCTCCGATGGGGGCATTGAAGGCCACCGCAAGACCTGCTCCAGCGCCAGCCGCATCGACAACCCTGCGGTCATCCTCGTGCTTCACTGCGAAGCGCCCTACCAACATGCCGAGCGAGGAGCCCATCTGCACCGTTGGGCCTTCGCGACCAAGCGCCAGGCCAGATCCCATCGCCAGCAAGCCACCGAAGAACTTGACCAGAACGATCGAGTGCGGGGCCGGCTTCACTTCGCCGCTGAAAACAGCTTCAACCCGCTGGACCCCACTGCCTTCCGCGCTGGGGGCAAATCTGACCACCATAAAACGCGCCAGAGCAGCTCCTACAAGGCCGAGCGCGACAGGCGCCACACAGCCGACGCGAGGCCAGGCGTGCGCCCAAACCACCAAGACGTCACGTAGATTGTCTGCGGTTATCAGCAGATACCGGAATGCACCGCCCACGATTCCGATAAGGATTCCGGTAAGGAGGCTGGCCAAGGCGAGTCGAATCACACGTGAATTCAAGAGCTTCATGGCAGAAAGACGGCCCCTTTTTTGCGACTGCACTCTACCGAGACGTGTGTGCTCGCGGGACGAATTCTACTATGCCTGTCTTGCCGGAGCGGCTGATTGAGCGAAAGGCGCAGCTTATCACTACCCAACCTTGTTGACGCGGGCTATTCTCTCGTAAGCGGCGCGGGACGGGACGATCCAGCCTGAAGAAAATCGCGGTCACAAAACCTCTTGACAAAAATCGCATGGGCAGCAATCATCCCGTCACTGAAGAAATGGCAAGGGTTGCCCGGGTATTGACTGTCCTTTAACATCCGCGGCGCAACCAGATAACCATCACGTCGCCGGCAAGCTGGGAGAATCGTGTTTTGAGTTTGCACTTGCGTCCCGGAAAATTGTCTCGCATCGCTTCGGCCTGGCTTTGCGTTGGGATGGCGAAGGCATCGTTCGCTCAGGGGAGCACGGACCCGGCGACCATATTCTCACCCGCCTCGACACCGGCGGATTCCATCTATCATCTGTCGTTATTCGTGCTGGCAGTCTCTGCGGCGATCTTTGCCACCGTGTTCAGCCTGCTGGCATATTCGGTCATAAAGTACCGGCGGCGTGCGGGAGACGATGGGCGAGAACCGCCACAAATCTATGGCAGCAACCAGGTGGAGCTGGCTTGGACCGTGATTCCGGTGCTGATTGTTGTGGTGCTTTTCCTGGCCACGGCGCGTGTCATCCATGCGATCGAGGATGCGCGCATGCCCGCGGGCACGACGGAGGTTACGGCCGTAGGACACCAGTTCTGGTGGGAATTTCAGTATCCACAGCAGGGCTTCATCGCGGCCAACGAACTGCATGTTCCGGTCAGTGACCCGCAGCATCCGACGCCCACCCACATCACCCTGCTATCGGCCGACACGGACCATAGCTTCTGGGTGCCACGACTGGCAGGCAAGACCGACCTGATTCCCAACCGCACCAATCAGATGTGGATCGATCCGCATGAAACCGGGCTGTACGTGGGCCAATGCGCACAGTATTGCGGTACGCAGCACGCCAAGATGCTGTTGCGAATAATTGTGCAATCACGCGCTGACTTTGATCGCTGGGTGGCCGAGCAGAAGCAACCGGCGCAACCACCGGGTGACAACATCGCCAAAGGCCGCCAGGTCTTCGAGACCACGGCGTGCGTCAATTGCCATACCATAGCCGGGACGAATGCGCATGGGAAGTTTGGGCCCGATCTGACTCACCTGATGAGCCGGGAGACGATTGCGTCGGGAGCAGCGCTGAATACGCGCGACAATCTGCGCCAATGGGTGGAGAACCCGGACTACTTTAAGCCGGGTGTATTGATGCCCGCGATGCAACTGAATCAGCAAGACCTGGACGCCGTTACCGATTATCTGGTGACGCTGAAGTAGCAAGAACTGTGGACTAAACGATGTGGGACGCTGAACCAATTTCGAAGCCGCTGGCGGTACCCCCAGTTCGTGAAGCTGTCCTTCCGCTATTCGACCGGGTGCATGGATGGATCACCACCGTCGATCACAAGCGACTGGGCATCATGTACATCGTTTACGCGCTGGTATTTCTGGTCGTGGGCGGCATCGAAGCCACGATCATGCGCCTGCAGTTGATCCGGCCGCATAACGATTTCGTCTCTCCCCAGGTGTTCAACCGGATGTTCACCATGCATGGCACGACGATGATTTTCTTCGTGGCCATGCCCGTGATGTTCGGCTTCATCAACTACGCGGTTCCGCTGATGATCGGAGCGCGCGATATGGCCTTCCCGCGCTTGAACGCATGGGGGTTCTGGATGACCGCGCTGGGCGGCATCATCCTGTACTTCAGCTTTCTAGGCGGCAGCGGGCTATACGGCGCCGGCAGCGCTCCCGACGTAGGCTGGTTCGCGTACGCGCCGCTGACCTCACCATCGTTCTCGCTGGGCCACAGTACCGACTACTGGATCATTGGGCTGCTGATAAGCGGCTTTGGCAGCATCGCCACGGCGGTCAACATCCTGACCACTATTTTCTGCCTGCGATGCCCCGGGATGACCTTGGGCAAGATGCCGCTGTTTGCGTGGCTGAACCTGGTGACCGCTGGCTTGGTAGTGCTTGCCCTTGGACCGCTGACAGCCGCGCAGTTGATGCTGCTGATCGACCGCTATCTGGGAGGTCATTTCTTCGACACCCAGGCTGGTGGATCCGCGATTATCTGGATGCACTTCTTCTGGGTCTTCGGCCATCCCGAAGTTTATGTCCTGATCATGCCGTCGTTCGCCTTCATCACCGAGATTATTCCGGTGTTTTCGCGCAAAGCGATCTTTGGCTATCCCATCATGGTGGCGGCCTCCGTTTCGATTGGCTTCATCAGCATGAGCGTGTGGGCCCATCACATGTTCACGGTGGGCATGACGTCATATGGCAACGCCTTCTTCGTTGCTTCGACTATGGCGATCGCCGTTCCGACGGGGATAAAAATCTTCAACTGGCTGGGCACAATGTGGGGCGGCAAGTTGATATTCAAGACGCCGATGCTTTTCTGCGTGGCGTTCTTGTTTCAGTTTCTGATCGCCGGACTGACCGGGGTCATGCTGAGCGTTGCGCCCTTCAACTGGCAACTGGGCGGCTCCTACTTTGTGGTAGCGCACTTCCATTACGTCATCGTCGGCGGAATCCTGTTTGCCCTGTTTGCGGGCTTCTACTACTGGTTCCCAAAAATGTCGGGCCGAATGTACAGCGAGAAGCTGGGCAGGCTGCACTTCTGGATTTTCCTGATCGGCTTTCACTTGACGTTCGACTTCATGCACATTCCTGGCATCCTGGGCATGCCGCGTCGGATTTATACCTATGAGCCGGGACGCGGCTGGGATACATGGAACCTCATCGTTACCATCGGCGTGTTTTTTCAAGCGCTTGGCATTCTAATTTTTGTCTACAACCTGGTCTCGTCGTACTTCAAGGGCAAGCTGGCGGGCAACGATCCCTGGGATGCGTGGACGCTGGAGTGGAGCACGAGTTCTCCGCCGCCGGATTACAACTTCGCGCGAATTCCGGTGGTGCGTAGCCGTCGTCCGTTGTGGGACTTGAAGCATCCGGAAGATCCGGACTGGAAGTACGAGTAGAGATCGAGCAGAAGGAGACCATCGCTTGGCAGCCACGAGCATCGCAGTACCGCAACCCGAAATGCCGCTCTCGCATGAACTGCGCGGGCGGGTGGGCATGTGGTGTCTCATTGCCGCCGAGTCGGCGATCTTCAGTATCTTCGTGGTGGCGTACCTGTACTACGCCGGTAAGAGCCTGAGCGGGCCGACGCCAGCCCAGGTCCTCCACGTGCCGTATTTCAACTCGATCTGCCTGTTCTCCAGCAGCTTCACGATCGTGATGGCGGAGCATGCGATCGCACGCGGCCGGGTCAAGGTGTTCGGAATCTGGTGGCTGCTGACGATTGTGCTGGGTGCGATCTTCATCCTGGGCACGGCGCGCGAGTGGTATGGGCTGATCTATGACGACGGGGTGACCATCAGCTCCAGCCTGTTCGGGACCACGTTCTACTCGCTGGTGGGACTGCACGCCTTCCACGTGCTGGTGGGGTTGACCGGGCTTTCGATCATCCTGGCCTTCACCGCTCTGGGATGCGTGAGGCAGGAGCACGCGGAACGTATCGGGGTCTTTGCCATGTACTGGCACTTCGTCGACGCCATCTGGGTGGTGGTTTTGTCGGTGGTGTACTTCATCGCACGCTGAGCGGGACGGACAGGCAAGGACGACAACGTAATGCACATGCACGAACCACAGATCGGCGATGTCGAGCCCACCGAGGTTGTGCTGCCCGCACCGACCGCGTGGCCCTTCGCATTGGCGCTGGGCGTGGCGCTGATCTTCGCCGGGCTGCTGACCAACGTTTCGATCAGTGTCTTGGGCGCGGTCTTGTATCTTGCCGGCGCGGTGGGATGGTTCCGTGAGATGTTTCCACATGAGCACCACGTAAAGGTGCCGGTTGAGCCCGAAGCTGAGGCAGCGGTGGTGGCGCGCGAAGTAATGCGCCTGCCCGTGGCGGCGCACGTAAAGCGCGCTTGGCTGCCGCTGAAGATCTATCCCGTCTCCGCCGGAGTGAAGGGCGGGCTGGCCGGCGGCGTGGCCATGGCGGTGCTGGCCATGCTCTATGGCGTTGTGTTCTTCCGCAGCCTCTGGTACCCGATCAACCTGATCGCCGGTAGTCTGTACGATGCTCCCGCGATTCCTACCCAGGCAGAGCTGCTGCAGTTCCATTTGGGATGGTTCGCGTTTGCGCTGGCCATGCACATCACCATGTGCCTTTTGGTGGGACTGTTGTATGGCGCCATGCTGCCCATGCTTCCCACGCGACCGATCATTCTGGGTGGCATCATTGGACCGCTGCTGTGGACGGGATTGCTGTATCACATTCTGGGCTACATCAACCCGCTGCTGGACCAGCAGATCAACTGGATCTGGTTCGCGGTGTCGCAGGTGGCCTTCGGCGTGGTCGCCGGTTTGGTTGTGGTGCGGCAAAACAAAGTATGGACCACCGAGAACCTGCCTCTGGCCATGCGCGCCGGAATCGAAGCGCCCGGCATCATCGGTGAGCACGACGGCGAGGACACTCGCCGATGAAGCATGGTTTCGCATTGCTGGGGTTGGCGCTCGCTGCGCTGCTGACAGTCACGGGCTGCACCATGCGGGGCAAGCCCGCTCCGGGTCCTGAAGTCCCGCGTCCGGATTCGATACTGGATCCAGTTGTGCTCTATCGCGAGAATTGCGCGGGTTGTCATGGAGCCGAAGGTAGAAACGGCGCGGCCATGTCCTTGTCCGATCCGGTTTATCTGGCAATCGTAAGCGACGACACTCTGCGCAACACGATTTCCAAGGGCCGGACAGGAACGGCGATGTCGGCCTTTGCGCAGAAGGAAGGCGGCATGCTGACCGACCAGCAGGTCGACGCGATCATTCACGGAATCCGGGAGCGCTGGGGTGAGCCAAACGTCTTGAGCGGCGTGGCGGCTCCGCCCTACGCGGCCAAAACGCCCGGTAGCGCGCAGGCAGGTCAGGTGGTTTATGGCACGTACTGTGCTTCGTGCCACGGGAGCGACAACAAAGGTGGGCCAAGGGCAGGCTCTGTGACCAATGGGGCGTATCTCAGCCTGATCAGCGACCAGGGTTTGCGAACGATCGTCATCACTGGCCGGCCTGACTTCAACGCGCCCGATTGGCGGGACAACGTTCCAGGGCATCCTATGAGCGATGAGGAAATTTCCGATGTGGTGGCGTGGCTGGTGGCGCAGCGTCCCCCGACGGCTTCGCCTGCAATCACAAACCCGGCTTCTACTTCTTCTGCGAATTCATCTTCGCCCGGAGGTGTGCATTGAGTGAGACGCCCGCCAAGGCCCCCCAGCCTGACGCTCCTGGAACCAAGGCTGAGGTTTCACGCCGCGACCTGTTCGCCAAGGTCGGCATGCTGTTGAACGGGCTGGCTGTGGTTGTGCTGGCTACGCCGGTCGTGGGGTATCTGATCTCGCCCCTGCTGAGCGCCGACCGCGGACAGTATCAGCGCTGGATTGAGTTGGGCATGCTGGACGAGTTTCCCGAAGGCCAGACCCGTCTGGCCCAGTTTCGCAACCCCATCTCCAATTCCTGGGACGGCGATACCGACAAGATTCCCTGCTGGGTGCGCCGCCTGACAGGCGAAAAGTTTCAGGTGTTCGCCATTAACTGCGCCCACTTGGGCTGTCCCGTCCGCTGGTTCGCACAATCCGGATTGTTCATGTGCCCTTGTCATGGCGGGGTGTATTACCAGGATGGCTCGCGCGCGTCCGGACCGCCTCCGCGCGGCCTGTTTGAGTATTCCTACAAAGTTGAGAACGGCAAGTTGATGATCGAGGCCGGGCAGATACCCACCTTGTCAACCACCGCCAGCCTGCAGACGAGGAGAGGTGGATGTCAAGGCTAAAGCAGATCGGAGATTGGTTCGAGCAGCGCCTACAGATCGCGAGCACGGTCCGCGATACGGCCGAGCATCAAGTGCCTCGCCAATCGGCAAGCTGGTGGTACGTCTTCGGCAGTGCTGCCCTCACCGTCTTCATGTTGCAGGTCTTCACCGGCATCATGCTGGCGATCATTTACGTTCCTTCGGCCGGCCAGGCGTGGAACAGCCTGCAGTATCTGAACCACGGCGTCACCCTGGGATGGTTTCTGCGCGGAGTGCACGGGTGGGGCTCCAATTTCATGGTCGCGCTGGTGCTGATTCACATGGCGCAGGTGTTCCTGTTCGGAGCCTATAAGTTTCCCCGCGAGCTAACCTGGATCGTCGGCGTGTTTCTGCTGTTGATGACGCTCGGGATGGCCTTCACCGGCCAGGTGCTGCGCTTCGATCAGGATGCCTATTGGGGTCTCGGCATCGGAGTCGCCATTGTGGGCCGCGTTCCGCTTCTTGGGGCAAGCCTGGTGCATCTGCTGTTGGGAGGCCCCATAATCGCCGGCGACACCCTCTCGCGATTTTTCGCGCTGCACGTCTTTGTCATTCCCGGCCTGCTGATTGGCTTCGTTTGCTTACACCTGCTGATGGTGTTGAAGCTGGGCATCAACGAGTGGCCTATGCCCGGGCGCATCGTCCGCCGCGCCACCTACGTAAAGGAATACCATGAGATGGCGCACAAGGACGGTGTGCCGTTCGTGCCGGACGCGGTATGGAAAGATATGTTCTTCGCTGCCGCCATCATCGTCAGCGTGATGGCATGTGCGGCGTACTTCGGTCCGTTCGGTCCGAGCGGCTATCCCGATCCCACCATCGTCCAAACTATTCCCAAGCCCGATTTCTTCTTTCTGTGGATCTACGCCATGCTGGCGTTGCTGCCGCCACAGATGGAAACTCCGATTCTGCTGATCGCGCCAGTTGTCGTCCTGGGCTTCCTGATTCTGCTGCCCTTCCTCTCGGGTGAAGGTGAAAAGAGTTGGAAGCGGCGGCCAATTGCCGTGGTCACGGTGCTGCTGACTGCGGTGGCCTTGGGTACCTTCACCAAACTGGCCACTTATTCGCCTTGGAGCCCGGTGATGGACGGCTGGAGCGGCGATCCGGTACCGGTGGAGTATCTCAACGGCCGCTCGCCGCTGGAGCGTCAAGGCGCCCTGGTCTTCCAGGTGAAGCAGTGCCGGAATTGTCATTCAATCGGAGACTCTGGCGGCAAGCGCGGCCCCGCACTGGATACCGTCGCCACCAGGCTCACCCGCGATCAACTGGTGCGCCAGGTGATCCAAGGCGGCGGTAACATGCCTGCCTATGGCAAGAACCTGAAGCCTGCGGAAGTGACCGCCCTGGTTTCGTTCCTGGAGACTTTATACCCCGCCGGCCGGCCGCCAGCCCGCAACGCCGCACAAGCTGTGGTCACGAAAGAAGAGCACAACGATTCTCCTGCCAGCAGCCGCTAGGTTCGCATGCAATCGGTTTATCAAGCTACGCTACGTTCCTGGTCTATTCCTCCAGTTGCGACCTTCGCGCTGCTATTGACGGCACTGTTTTACCTGCGCGGCTGGATCAATCTCCGCCGCGCGGGCTCCACCGAGTTGCCGCCCTGGCGAGCCGGCGCGTTTCTCGCCGGAATGTTCTTGCTTTGGTTCGCGCTGGCTTCTCCGCTCGATACTCTCTCGGGATTCGTGCTGACGGCGCACATGCTGCAACACATGCTGCTGATGATGGTGGCGCCTCCGCTGATCCTTCTGGGCGCACCCCTGATCCCCATCGTTCGCGGTCTGCCGCGATTCGCTGCCCGCGAATTTGCCGGACCGTTTCTGAATTGGCCGCTCGCCAATCGAGTTGGAACTGCGCTGGCCAATCCGATTTGCGCGCTGATACTCATGGGCGTAGCAACATTCGCCTGGCACACCCCAAGGCTTTACGAGTTGGCTCTCGGTTCGAGCGCGTGGCACGAGGTAGAACATGCGTGCTTTTTTCTCGCCTCCATAATTTTCTGGTGGCCAGTCGTGCAACCGTGGCCCAGCCGCGCACAGTGGCCGCGGTGGGCGATGGTGCCGTATTTGTTTATCGGCGATCTTCAGAACACCATTCTGTCGGCCATCCTGGTCTTTTCGGATCAGGTGATCTATCCCTCCTACGCAATGACCCCGCGTCTATTTGGCTTTACGGCGCAACAGGACCAGGCAGCTGCGGGAGCCATGATGTGGGTCCTGGGTGGGTTCGCATACGTTTTTCCCGCAGCCGTGATCGCTATTCACTGTCTCTCTAAGCGCGTCGAACACGGTGGAGGTGTTCCAACCCGTAAGGACGAACGCGCCTCGCTTGTCGAGTCGCTCTCGGGCCGCAGACTTCGGCTGTTCGGTGACTCTCTCCATCGGCGAATGCAAAGCAGAACCGCGGAGATGGTGTGGTTTGTGGCTGTGTTTTTGGCGACCGGATTGTGCTTTTCGCTGTTGATCGCCAACTCGTCCGACGATGACAACCAGGCCCTCCGGATATGGAAGCAGAGTGGACCGTTCAGCGTCGCGGTCTTTGCTCCCCCCGGCGATCTTCCAGCAGGTGCTGCCAGCTTCGGCGTTCTGGTGCAGGATCAAAGCGCGCAGGAAGTGCTGCTCGACTCGACGGTCGAGCTTAGTGCGCGCCCGACTGCCGCTAAAGTTACAACCCCTTCGGTCCGCGCCACCAATCACGACTCCGAAAATAAACTGCTTCAAACCGCGGAACTGGATCTTCCGGCTGCCGGCGACTGGGTGCTGAACGTTGCCGTCAGCCACAACTCCGAAAGCTCGAATCTCTCGCTGCCGCTGCGCGTGGTGAAGCCGGAGGGTGGTCTTGCCGATTTCTGGCCTTACTTTGTTTTCCCTGGGTTTGGATTGATTCTACTTGGGACGTATGTCCGGAGGCATCGTGCCCCGACGGTTGCGCAAGCAGAGCAGCGCGTATCGTCGTAATTGTCGTGCCGAAAGCGAGAGCTCAGCCGGCCCCCATCGCTCCGCGTATTTCGTGTGCCCGACATTCTTTGTATAATGAAAAGCGCGGGCGCGTGTCTGATTCCCGCCCGCAGTTCCCTGTTTCCAACCTCGTGGGGCTATAGCTCAGCTGGGAGAGCGCATCGTTCGCAACGATGAGGTCGTCGGTTCGATCCCGACTAGCTCCACCAAAATAAACTATTTAAAATAAACAGATTACTGACACGGTACCTGGAAATTTTACCTAAGCTGTAGATCAAGCGCGCGGCCGTGTCCTCCATACCGGCCGGCTGGCTTCCGCAAACCGGATGGCACTCCGAAGCCCTGCCACGCGCACATGTTCCGCGACGCCCTTGCACCTAAGTTCCTCAGCAGAGGCGTGAGATCGTCGATTGAGTTTTCATGCGCAGGGTCACGGCAGTCGCCAGTCAATCGCTGATCGTCCAGTCTTGTGATCCCGATCTGGGAAATATGGGAGCGGCAAGCTGGGAGCAATAGCCCTCGCCGTAGTTTAGACCCCCGACTAGCACTTTTATCAGTTGTGTTCAGCTGGGACGGAGCTTAGAGTCCCATCATCGCTCAACCATTTGTTTTGTGTACCTCCGGGGGCAGTCCCCGAAGGACCGGCGTCGCTGCAACGGAATCGCCTAGGAGAGAACATGACGACGAGACCCGAAGTGAGATGCAGCCGTACCCAACAATTCGCAGCGCTGATTAAGCTTTTTTTCACGTTCGCTCTGATCGCGGTTCTGGCTTCTTGCACCAAATCCCAGGCGCCGCAGCAGACGGCCCAGCAAGCCGGCGGTGCTCTGCCAGCTGAGGAGCGTGTCGAGAAGAATCCCGACCGCAACGCCTACTTCGGTGAGGAGCACATCCACACCAGTTGGTCGGTGGATGCCTGGCTCATGGGCAACCGCCTCACCGGCCCCGATGACGCCCTCAAGTATGCGCAGGGCCAAACCATCAAGCATCCCCTGGGCTATGACATCAAGATCGAGACGCCTATGGACTTCATGGGTGTGACCGACCATTCCGAGTACGTTGGCGTCACCAAGGAAGCCAACACGCCAGGATCCCCCACGAGTAAGTTGCCCGCAGCACAGCCTCTTATTCTCACCGATCCCAATAACCAGGCGGATATTACGAAGGTCTTCAACTACCTCGTGAACATGCTCAACGGACCTCCGGTGAAAGCTCTGATGAGCCCCGAGGTGGCCGGCTCGATCTGGAGAGAAAACATAAAGATCGCCGACGCAAACAACCATCCCGGTAAATTCACGGCGTTCTGCTCGTATGAGTACACCTCCGCCCCTGACAACCGAAACCTGCACCGCAATATCTTCTTCCGCGATTGTGAGAAGGTGCCGGCGATGCCCTACAGCGCTCTGGACTCCTACCACCCCGAAGACTTATGGAAGTGGATGGACTCGCAGCGGGCTGCAGGCAACGAGTTACTGGCCATTTCGCATAACGCCAACTTGAGCGACGGCTGGATGTATCCCACCGACGTTGACAGCTTCGGCAGGCCCATCGACGCAGCCTATGCATCTGCGCGCGACCGCAACGAACGCCTGGTCGAGATCAAGCAGATCAAGGGACAGTCGGAGACTCATCCCTTGCTCTCACCCACTGACGAGTTCGCCAACTACGAGCTCTTCACCGGCCTGCTGGGTGCGCCACCGACCGTTGGCCGGATCGATCACATTCAAGGAGGCTTCGCACGCCAGGCACTGAAAGACGGCATCACCATGCAGGACACCCGCGGCTACAACCCTTACAAGTTCGGCATGGCTGGCGGCTCCGACTCCCACAACACCGGCAGTCCTTACCGCCAGGAAAATTTCTATGGTGGTCACGCTCAGATCGACGGAACCCTCGACCACCGCATGGCCGGTGTCATGGCGTTTGGCACGATTGACGTTCGCTTGGAGAACCCGGGCGGACTGACCGGCGTCTGGGCCGAGGAAAACACCCGTGCCTCCCTCTGGGACGCCATGTATCGCAAGGAAACCTTCGGTACCAGCGGTGTTCACATTAAGGTTCGTTTCTTCGGCGGATGGGGTTACAACAAGAACGCTTTTGACGCGAAAGACTGGGTCCATCAGTCCTACGCCAACGGCGTTCCCATGGGCGCCGACCTGCCTCCGCTTAAGGGCACGGCTCCCACCTTCGTAGTATGGGCTGTGAAAGACCCAACCTCCGGCAATCTCGATCGCATTCAGGTCATCAAGGGCTGGACCAAGAACGGCCAGAGTTTCGAGAAAATCTTCGACGTGGTTTGGTCTGGCGACCGCAAGCCTGACAAGTGGTCGGGCCGCGTTCCCGCGATAAAGAGCACCGTGGACCTGGAGAAAGCCACCTATACCAACGACGTCGGTTCCACCGAACTCAAAACCGTCTGGACTGATCCCGAATTCGATGCCAGCCTCCATGCGTTCTACTACGCTCGCGTGCTGGAAATCCCCACCCCGCGCTGGACCCTCATGCAAGCAGTCAAGGCCGGCTTGACCCCGCCCGACGTGGTTCCGCTAACCGGGCAGGAACGCGCCTGGTCTTCGCCTATCTGGTACACGCCTACCGCAGAAGCGCGAAAGAATGCTCCCGCCGGCACGACGGTGACCGACCTTAAGGCCAAAGGCGCAACCCAGTTGGGCGATGCCCAACTGAAGGCACTCGTCGTCGGCAAGGCCTTCTGGGTGCGCAACAACGCAACCGGTGATCAGTTCAGCATCGCCTACACTGCCGAAGGCCAGAGCAATGTCTGGCATATCGGCAAGAACGTCGCGACTCCCAGCTATTACGGGAACCCGGTTCGCGACGGCTATCAGGGAACCACCACTCCGTACAAGATCGAAGGCGGCAAAGTGGTGACCACAATTTCCCAGGAACCGTATGCGGTGACTGTGTACAAACTGGGCGACACCTATTACGGCGCGCGCAGCAACGAATTCGGCTACGCCAATTACGAGATGATTCCGAGCCCACAGTTCGTGCTCAATCCTCTCACCGCCACACTCAACTCCTTTTCGATCGAACTGGGACTGAACGAACAGCAGAAACAGCAAATTGTCCCCTTCCTGCAAGACGAGGTAAAGCAACTCGGGGCACTGAAGAAGAACACCTCGCTCAAGCCGCTGGAGAAGGTAGAGCAGTTGAAGCAGATCGGCAGTGCTATCGATGCCAAGATCATGCCTATCCTCGATCCGACGCAGCAGAAGAAGTTCCAGGAAATGCGCGAGGAGAAGCGGCGGGAAATGATCGAGCAGATGGGGAGCCAGGCGATCCAGAAGGCGGAGACCAAGGTGAAGCGGGACATGTAGAAACGGAAATAAGAAAGAATCGCTGGGTATGAAGAAATACGTCCTTGCATTGGCGGCATTGGCGGAAGCGGGAACAGGGGTGATTTTGGTCGCGTATCCGCCGATCGTGGTTCGGCTGCTGTTCGGTGTGGAGATCAATGGCGTGGGCGTTATTATGAGCCGCATCGGTGGCATCGCCCTGATCGCGCTGGGCGTGGCCTGCTGGCCGGGCAACCCCGCCTTTCATCCGCTTTACGGGATGCTGACCTACAGCACGCTGGCGATGCTATACCTCATTCGCATCGGCGTCCGAGGAGAGGCTGTTGGATTGCTATTGTGGCCAGCGGTTGTAGCCCATGCAATCCTCGTTGCTCTGCTAGTCGGCGCGCAGTTCAAAGCACAAAAGACGGCGCCATAAGGACCTGAACGGGTGATCAGTAGGCTATCTGTGTCCTCCATTGCCTAGCAACCGGACTTTCTCAAGCATGCCGAACAGAAAGGCGGTGGTTAGCCCGAACAGCAGCCAGCCATTTAGTGCCTCTAGCGCTCCCATGAGGTGCCAATGTTCTTCCAAATTCAGATTCGTGTGCCCGTAGCTGGTTATCGCGTTTAGCGAATAGAGCATCGCGGACTTGTTGTCAGGCAACGCACCGAGAAGCCGGTAGGCGGCACCCGAGATAATTGCCTCTAGCGCGTGCAGGATGGTGACCAACAAAGTCGTGGTACCCATCACCATCACGAAGGCAGACGTGGGGTGGCGGCGCTCGACCGCGCGGCTGGGAACGCGAGCAGCTCTCTTGCCGATAACTCCAAGGCCCAAGACATGGATGAGAACGGTCGCCACGATTAACGGCAGGCCCCATGCCCAGTCGGCGCCCCACTTGGCGGGGCCGACTACGAACAAGCTGAAAACGGTCGGGACAATTGCCATAGACCTCCAGAGGGTGACGCCATCTTACTGCAACCAGTATGATTGCAAGCGAGAATTGCCGCATGGTAAGTGATGCACGCCCGGCCATGCAGTGCCCTATCTATGTCGGCGGCAGTTGAGAAGCCGTGGGAGACAGTGGGTGAATGAAGTGTCCGTACTTGCGGAGGCGCAGCCCTCCTCCACGAATCACGGGCAGTATACAATCGTGTTGCTTCAAAAACTCTAGTCAGGACAAGCTGATGCGCAGCCATTTCGCACGCGGCAGAGCATGGCCGCGGGTTGTGGGCGTCGGCGGGACGGGCGTAATGCGTGGGACCAGAACTTCGGTGCTTCTAATTGCTTCGGCAAGCTTGATTTTGTGTCTCGCGGATTGTTCAAAAAATAACCACGAGGCGCCCGCCGTCACGCAGGGTGGACAAGCGCAGTCAGCGCAGTTGGCCGAAGCCAGGCCCCCGCGCAACCCGCTCAAGAACGCCTACTTCGGCGACCTGCACCTGCATACCAGCTACTCCATGGATGCCTTCGCTTTCGGCACGCGAACCACGCCGGAAGACTCGTTTAAGTACGCGATGGGTGAAACGGTCGAGTATATGGGTAGGCCGGTGAAGCGCGTTGTCCCGCTTGATTTTCTCGCCGTTACGGACCACGCGGAGTACCTCGGCGTGGTGCGCGACACCATCAACCCGAATGGCCCGTTCGTCAATACCGAGTGGTACAAGCTGATGACCAGCACCGACCCTAAGGTGTCGGGCGAAGCGTTCAAGAAACTCATTGGCTCAACCGTCGTGAACAAGCCTCTGCCGGAGTTTTCCAATCCCAAGCTCACAGCCGAGGCATGGAGCCAGTATGCCGCGATTGCCGACAAGTACTACAAGCCCGGTAAGTTCACATCATTTGTAGGATTCGAATGGACCTCTGCTCCGCAGAACCAGAACCTTCATCGCTGCGTGCTCTTCGCCAACAAAGGGCCGGCGATGCCGTTCTCTTCCTTCGATTCACAGGACCCGGAGAAGCTCTGGGAATATCTGGAGCTGCAACGAAAACAGGGGCTTGACGTCATCGCGGTCCCACACAATGCCAACGCCAGCAATGGGCTCATGTTTGACACCAAAGACCTTTCCGGCAAGCCCTTGACTCGCGACTATGCAGAACGGCGTATGGCCAACGAGCCCCTGGCTGAGATTATTCAGGGAAAGGGACAGAGCGATACCAGCCCGGCCCTTTCACCCAACGATGAGTTCGCCAATTTTGAGATGTTCACCTACCTGATCGGTACGAACATCAAGGCGAAGTCGGCAACCGGAAGCTATCTACGACAGGCTTATGGGGTAGGGCAGGAATTGCAACAGAAGCTGGGGGTCAACCCGTTCAAGTATGGCATCGAGGCGGGTACCGACTTCCATTCCGGCGTGTCTTCGACGGAGCCCAGTAACTATGTCGGGTCGCACGGCAACCAGGACAGCGATCCGCGCGCCGTGATCACCGCGACCGAATCGGTCAGCGGCGAGCCGCCGACAGCGATCGGTTCCGGCGGGCTAACCGGCGTGTGGGCTGATGAAAACACGCGCGAGGCCATCTTTGCGGCTTTCAAACGCAAGGAGACCTTTGGCACCTCGGGCGTGCGCATAAAGGTGCGCATGTTCGGCGGCTGGAAGTACCCGAAGGACCTGGTTAACAGCGCAGATTGGGTAAAGACGGCCTACGCCGACGGCGTTCCCATGGGCGGTGACTTGTCACCTGCAGGCGCGAAAAGCGGGCCGACGTTCCTGCTGCACGCAATCAAAGATCCACAGAGCGGTAATCTCGATCGCATCCAGATCATCAAAGTCACCACCAAGAATGGCAAGAGCCGGGAGAAGGTCTTCGATGCGGTGTGGAGCGGTGACCGCAAACCCGGTCCCAAGACCGGCAAGGTTCCCGCTGTGGGCAATACGGTCGATGTGAAAACGGCCACTTACACCAACAATATCGGCGCTGCGGAATTGATCGGCGAATGGACGGATCCTGAGTTCGATCCTTCGGCTCATGCAACGTATTACGCCCGCGTGCTGGAGATTCCAACCCCACGATGGTCTACCTACTGGGCGGTCAAGCTGAACCTTCCCCCTAGTCCTGCGGTGCCGCCGTTCGAGCAACAGAGGGCCTGGACTTCGCCCATCTGGTATACGCCGGCTAAACCCTAGGAGTTGTTGTTGTCGATGATTGGAAGTTCGACAGAAATCGTCCCGGACAGACAGGAGAGGCTACTCGACTCCCAACCGAAGTATTCTTTCGGCGCCACGATCAAGCGCTGGCTTCGAGAGCCCCTGTTGCACTTCCTCCTGATCGGCGCCGTGCTGTTCGGCGTCTACTCCTACATTAACCGCGGCCGAATGGGGATTGAGCCCTCGAAGCAGATTACCGTTTCGCTGGAAGACCTTCGGGTCATGGAGACGTATTTCGAATCACAGTGGCATCGCCAGCCGACCCCACAAGAGTTTCAGGCCATGGTGGAAGACAAAATCAGGGAAGAGGTTCTCTATCGTGAGGGCCTCGCGATGGGCCTGGATAAGGATGACACGATTGTGAAGCGCCGAATGGCGCAAAAAATGGAGTTCCTCGCCGAGGATGTTGCCGCGGCGCATGAACCTTCGACTGCGGAGCTGAAAGCGTGGTTTGAGAAGAATAACAGCAAGTTCGCTCTGCCCGGCCGCTACAGTTTTCGGCACGTTTATTTTTCTCCTGACAAGCGCGGCAAGAATGCTCAGCGGGACGCAGCGCAGGCCCTGGCAAGAATCTCCGGACAGCCGGAAGATTCCAGACTTGCAGCTTCCGAGGGGGATTCTTTCATGTTCCAGGACTACTATGGCGACCGCACGCCCAGCGCTATTGCCAAAGAGTTCGGGCCGCAATTCGCAGTGGCTCTCGAGAAGCTAAAGCCCCGCTCGTGGCAGGGTCCGGTCGAGTCCGGCTACGGCTGGCATCTGGTGTTTGTGGACACTGTCATTCCGGGACGCATTCCGGCCTTCGAAGAAATCGAGCCTGACGTGAAGACCGCATGGCTTGGCGAGCAGAAGGCCACCGCGTGGCAGAAGGCTTATGGCGACATGCGTGCCAAGTACATCGTCCTCCTACCCGCTGCGCCAGGGGAAGCGGCCCAGGCACCTGCGACGACCGCTCCAGCTAAGAAGCAAGTCCCAACGTCTTCCGGTGAGGCGCCTCTGTGAGTCGCCTGCGGTGGCACCTTGTTTCTGTGATTGCGTGTGTCTTGCTGGGTGTGTTGTTTGCCTCAGCCCATGAGGCCCGTCCGGCATACCTTGAACTTAAGGAAACAGCGCCCGGCCAATACGCTGTCCTTTGGCGCACTCCCGTGCTCGCGGGAATGCGTCTCCCGGTGGCGCTAAGTCTGCCTGACGGCGTGAAGAACGTCACGGAGCCCACGGTAGAAGAACTTGCCGACTCTGTGGTCGAGCGCCGCTCGATTGACGCTGGACCGAAAGGCCTATCTGGACAACGTATCGAGTTCCCCGGACTTCAGTTAACGATTGCTGATGTGCTGGTGCGTGTGGAGATGCTCGATGGCCGTAAGTGGACAACCATCGTGCATCCCTCGCAGCCGTGGGTTGACATCGCAGCGTCGCAAACCTGGATCGGGGTCGTCGGCACTTACATCGTGCAGGGCATTCGTCACATTCTCTTCGGCGCCGACCATATGCTGTTCGTCCTCGGGCTACTCTTGATCGTGAAAGACCGATGGATGCTGTTGAAGACGGTAACGGCTTTCACGGTCGCACATAGCATCACTCTTGCCATCGCAACACTGGGTTATGCCGAAGTACCAATCGTTCCGCTGAACGCGGCCATCGCGCTGAGCATCCTGTTTCTTGGGCCTGAAATCGTACGTTCCTGGCGCGGCCAGACGAGCTTCACCATCCGTCATCCCTGGGTTGTCGCGTTTGCTTTCGGGCTGCTGCACGGCTTCGGCTTCGCCAGCGCTCTTACCAGCGCCGGACTGCCTCACCACGAACTGCCGTTGGCACTGGTGAGCTTCAATGTCGGCGTTGAGCTAGGGCAACTCGGCTTCATCGCGTTGATCCTCGCACTTGAGCGCTCGTTCCAAATCCTCGAAATACGCTGGCCGCGATGGGTCGAGGCCCTTCCCGGTTATACGGTCGGCTCTCTCGGTGCATTCTGGACGGTGCAGCGGATAACCCTGCTCCTCGGAGGAGCACGATGAAAACACCGCGGCTGCATATCTCAACGCAGACAGTGGCAGTCGCTGTGCTCTTGTTCTTGTGCGCACAGCCCGCATTGGCCCACCCTCAGAAGGGCGAAGCTGTCGGTTTCTTGACCGGCTTTCGTCATCCGATCTCTGGGTTAGACCATGTCCTGGCCATGGTCGCTGTCGGCCTCTGGGGGGCACAACTTGGCAGTCCTGCCATCTGGCTGCTGCCTGTCGCGTTTCCGATGGTGATGGCATTCGGTGGGATGCTCGGGCTCATGGGAGTGCCGATCCCCGGAATCGAGTACGGGATTGCCCTATCGGCCATTCTTCTCGGCGCGGCGGTAATGTTCGAGTTCCGACCGCCGCTCGGAGTGGCTGCGGCCCTGGTTGGCTTCTTCGCCATTTTCCACGGACACGCCCACGGAACCGAATTGCCGCCCGGACAGAGTGCCATGCTTTACAGCATCGGCTTCGTCATCGCAACTGGTTGTCTACATGCGCTTGGCATTGGGATTGGCACGGTTCATCGCTGGCGATGGGGACAAAACCTCGTCCGTTTTGCCGGCGGATTAGTCGCCGTGGGCGGTGCATTCTTCATGTGGAAGGCAATTGCATGAAGCCTCTCCGCGAGTCCCGCGTCCCGCTCTATGCCTTTATCGTGTTCGCCTTTGTTATGGGAGCCATTCCAGCGGAAGCCCATCTGAACACAACTGGCATGGGTCCTCTATACGACGGACTGATGCATTTCCTGATGAGTCCCGAAGACATCATTCCCGTACTGGCGCTCGCGCTCTTAGCCGGACTACGTGGGGCGAGTCACGGACGCCGCGCCCTTTTTATCATTCCCACCGCGTGGCTGGTTGGCGGACTGACCGGCCTCAGTGCGTCCGCTGCCAATCCGCATCCGTTCGTCGCCGCAGGATGGTTTTTGTTGCTGGGAATATTGCTCGCCGCCGATGCGGGGATCTCTGTGCCCGTCACCACGGCAATAGCATCATTACTCGGCCTCTACCACGGTTATCTAAATGGTACCGGTCTGGGAACATCCACCGCCGCAGCGGTAGCTCTACTCGGGTTGGTCTTTGGTGTATTTGTCCTCGTCGCGCTGGCGGCGGCGTTTGTCATTCGCTTGCGGACGGAGTGGGCACGCATCGCGGTGCGGGTCGCGGGAAGTTGGATAGCAGCTACCGGTCTGCTTATGTTGGGCTGGGCCGTTCGCGCCAGGTAGCCAGAACTCACCGCTCCTCTAGACTCCACACAACTCTATAGGCAAGACTTTGGCCAAGGCCGAAACTGATCTCACTTGGTCTGTAGCAGTGTCTGGATCTCCTGCTCGAGAAGCGACATGTCCACCTCGCCGATGTGCTTTTTGTAGATGCGGCCGTCGCGGTCAATCAGGAATGTGATCGGCAATCCAAGAACACCTCCGTACGACTGTGCCACGCTCTCATTTCCGAGGGCGACCGGGTAGTTCATTTTCATCTCGTCATAAAACTGGCGCACTGGCTTGGGACCGTCATCCATTGAAATGCCCACAACCTGAAGACCCTGAGGGCCATACTTATTCTGAAACTCAACGAAGTGCGGAATCTCAGAACGGCAAGGAACGCACCATGTCGCCCAGAAATCAAGGAGCACCACTTTGCCCTTGAGAGCGGACAGGTTGAGTGGCTGCCCGTTCACCCCCTCAAGCGAGAAGTCCGGCGCGAGCGAGTGCGCAGTAACAGGTCCAGCAGCAGGCTTGGCAGGGCCGGAGTGGCGGCCCATTTTATAGATCGCGAACACGATTAGGATCGCAACCACAATCAGGATAATTTTTCTCATTGCCTCTATTGGCCCCTAATGGTGGGATAGCCCTTCTCTACCCAATCGGCTCCGAAGTTGTCGGCGATATAGAGCACCTTCACATTGGTGAAGCCCGCTTTGTGCAGCTCATTGTAAGCCGGGCGCACATTGGGACAGTGGCTCCAGGGACAGCAGCCGCAATACAGCACGATGAACGTATTATGCGGCAACAGCTTTACCCGTCTTCGCAAGGATTCGATTCCCTGCGGATCCGACGTGGCGCCGATGTATTCGGCGTCGGGAATATGTGCCTGCATATACAACAGATGAGGGCCCACGTTGAGGATGAGTGGCTTTTCGGCTTTCGCGGCCTGAAGAACCTCAACCAGATCTTCTGGACTGACAAGCTGCGCACTCCCCGGCGCGAGCTCAGCAGCCGCCGCCTGATGTTGCGGCGATGCTCCGTCGCTGTCCGTGCGCCCAGAAGCTCCGGCATCACGGGCAACGAAGACGATCGCTGCGGTCAACCCCAGCATAAACACAAACCTGAAATATCTTACGTACCTTTGCACCCCAACCTCCCGTTCCCGGCGCCATAGTCTGCGTCGCACCACCCAGACTAGCCGATGCCCGACCACATCGCCAGCCCTCGCAATGGCACGTCAGTCGCGCAGGTTAATCGGGGTAACTTTGTCTTAACAATCAACGGCACAAATGTGGGTTGCATTACTTCCGGACAGCAGCTACTCTGACGTGAAATATCGAAGCTGCCGCTGGTCGCGCCGCTGATTCCTGGCCGCAGAATCAAGTCGGATAGGCCCGAACGTGTTCGGGTGGTATGTGGGAGCGATATGGCACTAAGCCGTCGCAGAGCGATCGCACCTTTTCTTGCCGGGCTACCAGGCTGCTGCTTCGGGGCCATGGCAGCCGCGCATGAACGGGCGACTGCGCCGAATCCCCAGAAGTCCGTTGTATCAACCGGACCTCCCCAATACGTCGGCCACGACGCCCGCAAGACCTCTCACGAAGAACACTACAAACAGACGGAAAAAACTACGCTGGAGAGAAGATGACTCCTACCGGCTACCGACCGATTCCGCTCTACTTGTCCGCACTTCTCGTAGCTTGGTGCCTGGGCGCCGCGGCTCCGGCCCAGGAACACCCGGGCAATCCCGCGCCGCAAAAGTCTTCAGCACTTCCGGGTGCTACGACCGGCCAGTACGCCGAAACGGACGTCTGCCAAACATGCCACCAAGACGTATGGGACAAGCATTTTGCGAATACTCCGCACGCGGCGCTGCTCAAAGGCGACCAGCATGGATGCCAGGGGTGTCATGGTCCCGCGCAGGCCCACGTTGATGGCGGCGGAGACGTGACCAAGATCATCCGCTTTGAAAAGTTGAGTCCGTCAGAGACGGCGGCGATTTGCACAAAATGCCACCAGTCCAGCCTGGAAACCCAGAACTTTTCCAAGTCCGAACACTTGGCAAATGGCGTGAGTTGCACGTCTTGCCACAGCCCGCATGGCTCAAAGGACGTCAACTTCCTGCTGGTAAAGCCGCAGACGGAGCTGTGCTATGGATGCCACGCCGCTCAACGAGCCCAATTTGCAAGGCCTTATCGTCATCGCGTCGATGTTGGGCTGATACAGTGCAGTGACTGCCATAATCCTCACGGAACAGAGACGGGCCACCAGGTGCGCACCGCAGCCGGACAGTTCGCGGTTTGCACCAAGTGTCATACCGATACCATGGGCCCATTTGTCTTCGAGCACGCCCCGGTAAAGACCGATGAAGGATGCCTGTCGTGTCACACCCCGCATGGCTCGACCAATCCGCGCTTACTCCAGGTGAACAACGTCAACTTCCTGTGCCTTCGTTGCCATACGCCCAATATGAATGGCGCGGCGGGTGCGCCTGCGGACCGGCCCATAACCAGTCCGCCAAATATCAAGCGTGCACGATGTGCCATACACAGATCCACGGGTCCAACTTCAGTCCCGTATTCTTCCGGTAATTGAGAGGCGTGTCATGGGTCTTCACAAGAGTGGCGCTTATCGCCTGGGGTTGGTAGTGACGGCGGCCTGGTTGCTGACAACTGCTTTGCCAGGCCGCAAACATCCCCCGGCTCCGGCCAGTCCGCCGAGTCCGCCCCCCGCCGGGAGGAAGGCAAGGACATCGGCGGTTTTCACGTGACGCAATCGATCGAGTTCGGTGGCCGTATCTCCGACGTCAGTGGTAGCCAGCCGATGTACGACACTCTGGTCGACTACCAGAGCGGCGCCCGCATCCTCGACCAGTCTCTAACCATGCAATCGTTAACCCATGAAGACATATTCGACACATTGACGCTCAGCAGCTTCGGATGGGGAGGCGATCCCGAGCAGGCAGCGCGCCTGCGGATTTCAAAATACCGCTGGTATACGTTCAGTGGAAGCTACCAACACATGCAGAACTATTTCGACTATGACCTGTTTGCCAATCCATTGAACCCGCCCACTGGCGGCACGCCGTTCATCCCAGTTCTTACCTCGCCGCACGCTTACTACAACCGGCAAAACCTGTACAACTTCGGCATCGTTGTGCTGCCCCAGAGCACAGTTTCCCTTCGCTTCGATTACAACCGGAACCGCTTTATCGGGCCGTCGTACAGCAGTGTTCATGAGGGCACGGAGGCGCAGCTTGATCAGAGCTACAACAACACCCTCAATGGATATCGCTTTGGTGCCGATGTCCGAGTGGCGAAGAAAACCACGCTCAGCTACACCCAGATGTTTCAGCAGTATTCCGGCCAGACTAATTACGGCCTGAACCCATTCAACTCATGGCCGCTTCCCAACGGCACGCCGGTCACTTTCGGACTTTCCTGGTTCAACAGCGGTAGCCCGTGCAGTGCACCGCTTAATAATGGGATAGCGACTCCTGCCTGCAACGGCTTCTTCAACTACACCCTCAACCAGAACGTGAGCACTTTCATTCCCACCGAACAGGTAAACCTGAAATCGTCTTCTCTCAAATGGCTGGATTTCAACGGCCAGTATCAGTACAGTCACGCGCGATCCGACACACCACTGACGGCGATCTTCGCCGGCCTTTCTACGCGCTGAAACAATCTCGGTTACAACACCTCGGGCAGTACCTCCAATTCCAGATGGAATTCTTCCTCGGCGAACATCTCGGCAATCTTTCATATCAGCGACAAGTTTCGTCTGGTGGAGACTTTCCGTTTCCACGATTTCAGGTGTCCTGGTAACTATCTGGACCTTGAGTCAAATTTCTTTACGGCCGCCAGCCAGGGCACAGCCACCCTGCTAAGCCCGGTATTCATGTTCCCGCCCACGACCCTGCTTGCATAGCTCAAGCTCTCCGGCTGACATCATCAACGAATCGACCATCAACCTGGTCGGCCAGAACATGAAGCAGAACGACTTTCAGGTGCAATATGACATGTCGCGCTCCTTTGGCGTACGTGCAGGATTTGTGTGGAGCAATTACATTGTCCAGCCGGGAAATACCCAGCAGGAGGCTTTTGGCGACGTCTACTACCCCAATATGCCGAACCGCGGCAATTGCGCCGGGCTGCCGTTGAATGCCGACGGCAGCTGCACGTTCAGCGGACTCATCGCGCCGTGGGGAAGTCCAACGACTGAGATAAATCGCTACTCAGGGGTCCTAGGCGCGTGGTTCCGGAAGGGCAGTGGGCTGCACGCGAATGTCGACGCGCAATTTGGGGGTGCCGACAACTGGATCTATCGCATCGACCCCGTCCGCTTCTTCAACATCAACGGCAACGTTTCTTATGCTCCGCAGCCGTGGCTGATGCTGGGCGGAAACCTGCGCTTCCAGCGAGCTACCAACAGCAACAGCGATCATCGCCTACAACCAGCACAATTACAGCACCACGATCAACGCCATGATAACGCCTGCAAGCGTTGGGGGCTCGACCTAGGGTATAACTTCGACGCCATTCAGCAGAACATGAACCTTTGCTACGAGGGTGCGGTGATTCCTGCCGGACTCTTTCACCTGCCTGGGCGACGATTCGCTGATGGAGGTCCTACGGCACTTTACCAGACTCATACCCAATACGGTTACTTCGCGCTCACGCTGACACCAATCGAGCGGCTCACCATGCGCCTCGGCTACAGCATCGTCGACAATCAGGGCAACACTACGTCGTTCAATACGCTGCAGCCGCTGGGGCCGCTGTCGTCCATCTATCAGTCTCCTCTGGCCGCGGTGGATGTAAGTATCCACAAGAACGTGACCTTCAAAGCCGGCTGGAATTATTACCAGTACGGAGAAGGATCCTTTGTTGGGCCTACCGCGCCGCGCTACTTTCACGCAAACAATACGACCCTGGCTCTGCGATACGCCTTCTAGAGCGATTGCAGCGCTTGCTGGGACCTATTTCACAAGTTGCCTGAAGCTACGATTTGTATCAGGGAGCGGCTTTCAGCCGCGGAAGGAATGCTTCTTCGCCGGACTTTAGCTCCTGCCCGCAGCGGCAAAGCCGTAATCTCGAACCATGTCCACGGCACGACTGGAATAGGCTGTTGAAAAAGTCCTCTCAGGAGCGAGTTCGGGCAGTGCGGCGCTTCAGCGCCGGGTCAAGCGAGTACAGTGAAACGGCCTTTAGGCCTGGGGACATTTGTTAGATGCGGCCATACCAGCGGCTTCGGACAACGTACCTCAGGGCTAAAGCCCTCTTCACAAAACCAATTGAACGCGGGCCTGAAGGCCCGCACTACCCGAACTCTTGTCAGTATGGAGTTTTTCAGCAGCCTGTGGAAGTCGTGCCCTGATATAAACCTGACCTGCTGCGATTTACGAGACGGCTTGTAGAAACTTGTCTCAGCAATCACTTCCCTCTTGCCCGCGAAGGATCAGCAGAGGTTGCTGTGTCCACATCAACATGCAGTCCCGAACTTGCAGGCAGGTTTGGCGGATAGCAGTTGCCATCGGGCGCATAGGTCTGGCGGCAGGCTGCGGTCATCTCCGGGCGCCGGGGGGATTGCGCGAATTGCCAAACATCGGCGAATGATGAGCCACTAGCGGCGGGAGAGGGCGGCGGCTGGGGAAAGACACAGCCCGGCGACGGACCACACTGATCGTTGCTGATGAAGTAGCGGATCTCGCGACCACCGGCGTGATCTCGAATGTCGTCGGCGGTTACCACCGAGATCCCAGCGGATTCGCGAAACGGAATCCCAGAACAATAGACGCCCGCACGATAGCCCGCGCGCACCACTCCTTCCACCCAGGCATGAATGTAAGCCCGCTGCTCGGGAAGCATGCGGCCACCTTGCTCCTGGTCGAGAAATAGAATTGCGCCCTTCGGAAAGCCCTCGCGTGAGGCCGAGCTGACCGCCGCCGCAGCATCGCTGCTTCCCACCTGGGCGGCGTTTCCCGAGACTTTGAGCTGGCGATACTCGCGACCGTTAAAAAGCAGAAGAAATCCGTAGCCCATGGATTGCAGCGTCTGGCGCTTCCCTTGCCAGGTATTGCTGCTTGCGCCGGGCGGATTGTTCAACCAGTATCCGGTGAACGCGAAGGTCTTGCGCAGTGATGTCATGTTCGCATCGCCGGGATAGTCGTTGCGGTCCATCCCAAGGTAAGTAGCGGGCTGCTGAGCTGAAATATGCGGAAGAGAGATGGCGAGGATAACGCCAAACACGATCCGAGCTGAACGACTGAAGCTCACCACCCCGAATATCGCACATTTCCCGTTATTGGTGTCTTGCGATTGAGGGCCGCATCCTCCGTCAGTGAAGCGTGCATCGTGCGGATCTGCAAAGGACCTCGACGGAAACCGCAGATCCCTCGACTCCGCTTCGCTCCGCTCGGGATGACAAATCAATATGCTTGGCTCCGCTGGGGATGACAAGTCAGTATGCTGGCTCAGTTGGGTGACAAACGGACAAGAACTTGCTGTGTCTAGTTCACTTGGGCTGCGCGCGTGACGGGCTGGATCAACGTCAGATCTTCCTTGGCCGGGCAAATGTTGCGATATGAGCAAAAGCGGCAGTGGCTGTCGGGGTTGGCTTCGAAGTTTCCCGCGGCAATATTGGCGGCGGCCTTGCTCACCCTGGCCTCTTCGCCCCTAAGTTGATGTTCCGAGCGCTGCGACTCGATAGAGGTGCAATTCGTAAGGTTGACGATGACCAGCGAGTCGGCGACCAGACCCATACTTTTGGCTGCCAGCGCGTAGATGGAAAGCTGTAGACTCTCGTCGGCGATGTCTTGCGTCTTGGGCTTGCCGGTCTTGTAGTCGATAACGCTAACCCGGTTACCCTCGATCCGCTCCAGGCGATCCATCCTTCCCTTCACCACCGCCCCGCCGATGTCAGCACGGAAGAAGCGCTCGTTGTTGAGGATTTCTCCAGCGGGCCGGGCCAGATCGGAGCGCAGGAACCGACGGAGCTGCTCGCAGCCATCCCTCTCGTAGAGGTCGCGTTGCGCGCTCTCGTCGATCTTCGCCTTGCCGAACTCATCGACGAAACAAGCGATCACCGCATCTTCATCCGGCGGCTGCCCCGCACGGATGCCGTCGAAATACGCTTTCAGGGCCAGGTGCATCGCCGATCCGAACTGCAGCATGGCCGCAGGTTCCTCGGGGATGCACCAATCGCGGCTAAGTTTGAATGCCAGCGGACAGCGCTCGTACTGCTCGATGGCGCTGGCGCTCAGTTCACCAAGAGGCGCATCGCATCGCGCCGGAAGCTGTACCCACTGCGATATCAGCGGCAGCGGTTCCGCCCCCGCATGTAGGGTCGGAATGACATCGCTCGGCAGCAAGACGCGACACTCGATGGCGCCTTTGAGGGCAGGCTTTCCGTCGGTCACCAACTCGCGTATGTACTTGGTGGGAGTCGGGTCGTTCTTGGCCTTGCTCTTCTTTCCGCATACATACAGTTCGTCCATGGCGCGCGTCATGGCGACGTAAAACAAGCGACGCTCCTCTTCCTCGTGAAGGGTTTTGGGCGGACTCTCGGCGGCCGTATCCTTGCTGCGCAGTTCCTGCGGAAATTCAACCAGCGGCTCTTTATAATTGCCCGGAAAAGACTGCGAAGACACGCGCAGGACGAAGACACAGGGAAACTCCAGTCCTTTGGCGGCGTGCACCGTCATCAATTGCACAGCGTCTTCCAGCGGCTGGCTGCCGACGTCGGCAGGCGCCAGTGCCGCTACGGGATCAACTTCGCCACCGTCCTCCGCAAGGCATCCACCCGCTTCACGAAACAACTCGACGTACTCGAGCAGTTCCCGCAGCGTTCCCTGCCCCACTAGCGGCTTGGGTTTTACGCACCATTGATCGGCCAGTTCCTGCAGGCGGCGCAACGGGAGAGAATCCGGGATCTGGAAAACTTCCTGGGCAATCTTCGTCGCTGGTCGGGCCAGATCGCCGGCGTCGACAAGGTCGTGACGCGCCTCGCGCACCGCTTCCATGACCGCGAAGCCGCCCGGCACTTTCTCCAGCACCGACTCGATCGGAGCCTTCTTGCCGGCCAGGGCAAGCGCAGCGCGGAACTCCTCCGGATCAACCTCGAACTGAGGAAACGCTGCTACGCGAACCAGTGCAACGGGATTGGACGAACCCATGATCTGCAACGCCGCCATAGCATCGCGGGCCTCCGGGGTTTCGAAAAGGTCAACCCCCTGGACCTGCACGGGAATGTCGCGACGACGAAGTTCGGTAAGCATCTCCTTCCGGTGGTTATGCAGGCGGTACAACACCGCGATGTCCTGAAGCTTCATCGCCGGGCGCTGCCGGCGCATGGCCTCGATGGTGTCGGCGACGAACTCTGCTTCCTGCCGGTTGCCGTTGTGCACGACGGCCTGCACCGCCGAAGCCTGCTCCAGCAGGATTGGATCGCCCTCCGCGCGCGCGCACCGCAGGGGCTCGCGCGGCCAGCCGCCATCGCTCAGTTCAACACTGGCAATTTGCGGATTGCTCGCAATGGCCTGATAGGCGCACCGCAGAATTGGCGGCGTCGAACGGCGATTCTTGGAGAGAGTCACGCGTTTCACGCGGGCGGGGTCGAAGGTCCTCAGAAACTGGTCGAAGGCCCCGCTGGTGGCGCCGCGGAAACGATAGATGGCCTGATCGGGATCGCCAACAGCAAACACGTTGGCCTCATCCCCGGCAAGCAAGCGCGCAAGCTGAATCTGAGCGACGTTGGAGTCCTGAAACTCGTCGATCAAAATGAAGCGAGCGTGTCTCTGCGCGCGTTGCAACACCGACTGACGCCGGCTGAGCATGTCGACCGCGCGGGTGATGATGTGGCCGAAGGTGCCCAGACCTTCCTGCTTCAGCAGATCTTCGACATAGTGAAAGACCCGCGCGATCTCGCGGCAGCGTTCGAACACTTCTTCGTCAGGCATGACCGCGGCGTCTTTCGATTTCCCTACACGCGGCAGCGGAATCTCCCGCCGCTCAAGACGCTTGACGTAGGTATCGTAATCGTCAGGAGTGCGCAGTTCGTCGTGGCAACTGCGGAAGAACTCCAGCAGGTGCTTAAGAAACTCTCCTGGGTCGGCCGCCCGGATGAAGCGCTTGAGCGGCAGGTCGCCGATACGCCGCCGCAGCAGGATCTGCAAGTCCTTCTCGTCGAGAAGCGCAAACTGAATGTTGGCCTCGTGCAGCAAGCCGTAGCAGTAGGAGTGAAAGGTGTGAGGCCGCAACCCGCTCGCCATCAGCTTCCGCGCGGCGCTGGCGTGGTCCAGATGGGGATAGAGTATCTCCCCGACCTTGCTGATCAACTGGGCCGCAGCGTTGCGGGTGTACGTGACTGCAAGGATTTCCTTCGGCTTGGCGGCTTCATTCTCGATGAGGTGCGCGATGCGGCGAGACAACACGGTGGTCTTGCCGGTGCCGGCGCCAGCCACCACAAGCATCGGTCCGTGCACGTGCTCGATGGCCTGGCGTTGTTCCTCGGTAGGCTCGAAATCGAAGGGTAGATAGCTCTGCACCGTGCTCCCCGTGCGCGAAGAAAAGCGAACATGCTATTATGCTTGGTCGGCGGGTGGATGGCAAGGGAAACTTTGGATTGGTTGCCGCTCGACCCGCATCGCCGCAATCAGGAACAGGGACAAAACATGAACAAGCGATCCACTCTTACTGTACTCCTTCTCATGCTTACTACGTTTGCCGCAAGCGGCTTTGCCCAATCAAAACCCGCTGCGCCCAAGGCCAGTGCTGAATCGCTTGCGCCGATCGCCTGGCTCGTCGGTGGAACATGGGTCTCGGACGTGAAAGATCCGTCGGACGGAAGTGTGACCCACGTCGAGAACCACATCCGCTGGGCCCCGAACCAGCAGGCCATCGAGTTCAACACGGACTTCGACGGCAAGCCTCACTATTTCGGCTTTTACGCCTACAATCCGGTGGCCAAGACAATAGGCTTCTACTACACAAATTCAGAAGGGGAGTTGACGATCGGCACGGCCACTCCCGACGCGGACGGCAAGACGCTGCGCCAGGAGTTCGACATCATGCATCCGAATGGCAAGACCGGACACATTCGGTCAACGCTGGTGCGCGACGGCAACGATGCCTATTGGCTCACCGTCTTCATGCAGAAAGACGGCGACTGGGTGCCAGTCTTCAAGATTCGCTACGAGCGGAAGTGAAACTGATTCAGCCGCCAGGAAACCTATTTGCTAATTCGCCCGCCGGAACTCGCCCAGCAATTCCAACCACCCGGCAAGTGAAAGCATTTTTCCGTGAAAATCAGCCGGGTCAGTGGCCGGCATCCAAGCTGAGAATGCCGGCCATTGTGAACGCAAAGAACTTCAACTACGGCGTGAGCTCGAAGACGGTCCCGTTGTTTCCTCGCGAGCCTCTGGCCGAAGCTGTCCCGTATAGGTTACCGTTGCGATCCAGAATTACGCCGTCGTACGGTAATCCCCCATCGGTACCGCCGGTGAACTCGTGAAGCAACGTGTAGACCCAGGAGCCCGCGGTGGGAGCCAGCTTGAATACGGTGCCGCATGAATAGATGCAGTTGCCGATTCCACCCTCAAAGGTCATGCCGTAGAGGTTGCCGGACGCGTCCATCGCGAGCGGCCCGAGCGGACCCGGAAGTCCGGACTGCCCGCTGGTTAAGGCGTAGAGTTGAGTAAAGGTCCACTGGCCGCCGGAGGGCGTCAGTTCGAAAACCGTTCCGTTCCCGAGGGGGGCAAATGACGTGGTGCCAAACAGATTGCCCGCGCTGTCGAAGATGAGTCCACCCGTTGGCCCTCCGCCGTCGTCGAAATAGTCGAAACTGTGAATGATGTTCTCTGTCCACCCGGAACCGGAGGGTGTAAGTTGGAACACGATGCCATCATCAGCGCTGCCGCCATTAGCCCCCCCATACAGATTGCCAGCCTGATCAAACACCAACGCGCCGCCTGGATTCGCTCCATCCGGCGAGCCGGAGAAGGCGTGAAGGACGCTTTCCGTCCAACTTGATCCTGACCGTGTCAACTTGTAGACCACGCCGCAACTGTAGCCCGGACCGCACGTCACACCACCGTAGCTCGTGCTGCCATAGAGATTGCCAGCACTGTCAAATAAGACGGGGCTCGAGGGCACCCCTCCGTCACTGCCTCCGGTAAAGCGATACAGAATGGTTTCGGTCCAGGGACAGAGCGTGCTCTTGCACACCGACGCCGGGGGCGACAGTTTGAACACCGTGCCATAGTTTGAACTGCCGCTGCCGCCAGTGTTCGTACCGTATAGGTTGCCATCCGGACCGATCGTGACTCCGGCTGTGGGCGCAGCGCCATCATTGGCTCCCTGCTGGTAAATACTGGGAAAACTGTACAGCGGGTGCATGATCCAAGTGCCATCGGTGTGCACTAGTTTGAAGACCATGCCCCAACCCTCGGTGCCGCCGTATTCGGTGGTGCCGTAGAGGTCCCCGGATGCGCTCATCGTGAGTCCGCCAATAGGCATCGCCCCATCGGGCATGCCGCTGAAGCCGTGAAGAGCAGTCAGGGTTTGCGCTGCCGCCGGGTACCAGGCGATAACGGTCAGCAGAATCGCGAGTGCGATGGATGCTAATGTTCTGCGATTCAGTCCACTTATCCATCCGCCATGTTGCATAGTGTGTGCCATGGTTAAGCTCCTTCTATGGCCAGTCGGTTGACATATACGCAGGTATGTCTCACATTGTGGTACTTCGGTACAAAAGCTAACGTGGCCAGATGGATGAGCTTCAGAGCCTTGAAACAGCTTTGTAAGTGATCATGGGCTCCTGTGGCGTCTGTTGGTCTTGCATGGTGGCGCGATCCTACTGTGTGTATATATTCAATCGGAAACCAGAACCCTGAAAGCAGGTGACAGGTGCAACGACGAGGACGCGCGCAATATCCTCACAAAGAGCCTTCGCGCAACGTCCCCCGCAACGGCCTTTGTGGGGCGAAACTTTATCACCAACGCAGTAGCGTGTAAAGGCCGCCGGTGTTCGTCGGGCCGACAGCGGTGTCACGAGGATGGCTCGCCCTCGCTCTGAGCAGCGCCGCTCCGGCGTATAATCGTGGTTTGCGCACTTCATTCCCATTACTACAGGAAGCCACGTGAGTCATCAGCATTCGCACATGCCCGGCCAACCGCAGGCTGGGCCGCAACCGCTTCCGGGAGTTAACAGCATCATCGCCGTGGGCTCAGGCAAGGGCGGCGTCGGCAAAACCACTCTCGCTGTGAACCTGGCCATCGCGATGGCGCGCATGGGCCACAAGGTCGGGCTGCTGGATGCTGACGTGTATGGGCCAAACGTTCCCCTGATGCTGGGCACGACGATGGCGCCTAGCGTGGTCGGCGAGGACCACATTCTGCCGCCGGAACGTTACGGGCTGAAGGTGATGTCGGTTGGATTTCTCAGTCCGGGCGACAAGCCGCTGGTGTGGCGCGGGCCGATGCTGCATTCCATCGTCAAGCAGTTTCTCGGACAAGTGGAGTGGGGGAACCTCGATTATCTCGTGGTCGATCTGCCGCCGGGCACAGGCGATGTCGTGATCTCGCTCGTGCAGACGGTGCCGCTGACAGGGGCCGTCGTGGTCACTACGCCCAGCGACGTTTCCTTGCAGGACGCGCGCAAAGCCATCGAGATGTTCAAGCAGGTGAAGGTGGACATCCTCGGCATCGTGGAGAACATGAGCTACTTCGTGTGTCCGCACTGCCAGCACGAGATCGACATCTTCTCCAAGGGCGGAGGCGCGCGCACCGCGCAACAGTTCGGCGTGCCGTTTCTGGGCAGCATCGAACTCGATCCTGATATCCGCAAGGGTGGCGACAGCGGTCAACCCATCGTGCTGGAGGGCGACCAGTCTCCGCACGCCAAGTCGCTCTTCGCGTTTACCCAGCGCGTGATCGAACGCACCCGGGAATTGCAGGAAGCAGACAGCGGCAGCGTAATCGAGATTCAGTAGTTAGTGGCTGAGCAGAGTTCGACGCCCGGGCCGGCAGCCGTTATCGGCTACTTGCCTACGCGAATACCCGACAGGAACGTAAGCAATCCAAAAACATTCAGCAGCCACAAGACGACGGCGATCACAACCACCGCGTTAAGGATTGACTTGATGGAACCCGCCATCGGAATAAAGCGATTGACGAGCCATAGAAGGACCCCCACGACGATCAGGGTCACGATTACTTGAAGTAGCGGCATGCGGTTCTTACCTTTCCTTCATCCGGCGAAAAACTGCTTTTCCAGATAAAGCGACCCGTACTCTCCGCGTGATTTGTCTTGCGGGTTGTGGGTCGGGCGGCGGGTTGTTTAACGATGAGGCTGCCGACGGTCCGGCACGAACTTTACCCGCCTCCGCAAGTTAGATGCACCCGGGGGGCGCCCTGTTGCTTAATCCCCACAAGGCAACGGAGCCAAATCAAGGCTGTAGGATGCAAGATCGCGTCTGATTCCCAGAAGCGCTACGGAGTTGTTTCCGTCGTTCACGCTTCCCACCACGTACAGATGGCGCTCCGGCTATTTGCGTTTTATGGAAGATTATTCAACGTCAGGCTCAGCAGGCTCGCGGGATCGAGGTAAGCGCCCTCCCAGCGAACGCCCATGTGAAGGTGTGGGCCGGTTGCTCTGCCGGTGGCGCCACTGAGTCCGATCTCCTGACCCTTAGTCACCTTCTGCCCTTCTGCAACTTCGAAGCGAGACAGATGCATATACAGCGTCATGAATTGGCCGCCGTGATCGATGATCACGCAGTTGCCTTCATAGAACATCTCCCGAGCCAGGACCACCTCGCCGGAATTTGCCGCCAGCACCGGCGATCCCGACTTGACCCGGAAATCCAAGCCGCGATGGATGCTCGCCAACTGGCCGTTGAAGACGCGGCGGGTGCCAAACGAGTCAGACACAACCGAACCTGCGGGGGCCAGGAAGTCTCCCGCCCATTCCGGCGCCGGAGTTAGATGGGAAAAAGCGATGGCCTTGGCTTGCTTGTCGGCTTCAATTCGGCGCAGTGTCGCCGCGTCGGGTTTCACAAAGCGGTCGGGCACGCGAAGCGATACCGTCTTGTAGCTCGAGGGGCCAACAGGAACATCTCGTGCCAGCCGAATGACCTTCCCATCCGGCATGGTGGCCACGACTTCCAGCGGGTAGCTTCCCGGTACGCTCTCCACATCGACTCCGGCCAGGCCATACCAAACGTGGCCATCCCGCGCCTGGAAGAACGACACGTCACGCCCCATCCACTTGCCGCTCAACTTTGACGGTGAGCCGTCCATCTGCACCGTAAACAAACATGCGGACCCGGTTTGCAACTCTTGCGGAAGCCAGGTCAGACCTTGGGGAGCAGTGGCCGCTCTCGACACGGCGAGTGGCACCGCGCCGACGAAAAATAGCAGCAACCAAACGTGAATGCAATGGCGCATAAAGGGAGCTTTGACAGCGAGATTAATGGGAGTTTGTATTGGAAGTCGAACTTATGCAAGCGAAAACTGGCCGAGCACAGTGGTTGGCGGGTTTCGAGAAAGGTCCTCACTGCGCTGGCGTCGGGAGGGCTATACTGCAGGGGTCACACACGGAGATGCGCATGAAAACCTGGAGCCTGCTTCCTTGCCTTCTGCTACTGTCGCTAATCACCGTCGCCCAACAATCGCCTTCGGGCCAGAATGCCCCCAACAATGCTCCCTCGACCGCCCCCGGCGCCATCACGGTGGTGGGTTGCGTAGGGTCGATTAATGGGTACTTCACACTGGGAACTCGTCGCGGCGATGTTTATAGGCTTAAAGGCGACCACGATGCTCTTCTCGGCTATAACGGCAAAGAGGTTGCTATCTCCGGCACGATAGGGCCTACCGCAAGAGACCGCACGCTACAGATTTCGACCATCAAGAAGGTGTCGGACACCTGCCAATACTAGCGAGTTGCAACCGGTCTCCGGAAGGTGATCGGGTGCGATTCGGCTACCACTATGGAAAAACGGCAAGGTCCTGGTTCCCCTTGCTGCTGCGCCCGCGCAGACCAAGACCTTGCGCAAGGGTTTCAGATTTCAAGGATCAGAGTCAGACGAGGGCACTGGGCCAGTCTGTTTTGCTTTCCACGCCAAGTCCCGCATGCGCGAGCTCGACGCATGAGGGCCGGGCCATCTCGGTCGGCGTGCGAGCTCGGCACGCGCCCGGGAAGCCCGAGATTCTGTTTTCACTGGGTGAGCTGGGCTCAGTGGCAACAAGGTTGGCGGGGAAAACAAAAAGAGCCAGACAAGGCGTTGCCGCCTTTCCGACTCTACTAATATCATTATAGCATGTTTTGGTAGGTTTTGGACACGATTTAGCAAGTTTATATCATGCTTATACTTAGTTGCTTACACTGATTTCGACACGTATGTGGGGCTTGACAGAGATTGTACTGAAACGGGAAATGCGTCGGGGCTTCCCCCGGCGGACACGACTTGACCTGAGTATTTGGCACTCGAATAAGTTGAGTGCCAATCTTGACACCGGCCCGCTTGCTTCCTAGAATAAAAGTGCGGAATTAAATCCTTGCTCAGCTGTAAATAATTGCAAAATACGCAGGTTAGCCTCCGCTAGTGAGCCTACCATGGACGCACCGGCAAATATCGGCAGACGCGAACGCGATATCCTGACAGCCATCGTGGAGTCCTACATCTCCACGGGTGAGCCAGTGGGCTCGCGCACCTTGGCACGCGCCAATCCCGAGAAGCCTGAGTGCAGCGTCGATTCGCAACGTGATGGCCGATCTCGCCGATGCGGGCTTTCTGGAGCAGCCGCACACCTCGGCGGGCCGCGTTCCGACCACGCAAGGCCTATCGCTTCTACGTCAAGCAGTTGACCGGAGAAGCGCGGCTGTCGCCCGCCGACGAAGACCTGATCCAGGGAAGCCTGCAAGGTCTGCAGGATGTGCCCGAGTTCATGGAGCGCACCTCGCACGTGCTGTCGCTGATCTCGCACAGCGTGGGCGTCACCGTCAGCTCGGCGACCGGGGCAGCACAACGCGCTGGAGCATGTGTACTTCCAGCGGATGGCCGACAAGAAAGTTCTGGCCGTCGTGGTCATGCGCAACGGCATGGTGCGCGACCGCGTGCTGCGGCTCAGCCAGGATTTGTCGGTGGCCGATCTGGAAGCCGCGGCGGCCTATATCAATCAGAACTTCCGTGGCTGGGAGATGGAGTCGCTGCGCAACGAGATCAGCAAGCGAATCCAGCAGGAGCGCAGCGAATACGATCGCCTGATGCGTTCGGTGGAGCAGCTCTACGCGCAGGGTGCGCTGGCCACCGAAGGCGCCGCCCAGGCAGTGTACGTGGAAGGCGCGGCCAATCTGGTGATCACCGAGCAGGACCAGGAGCGCCTGCGCCAGTTGCTGGCCACGCTGGAGGAAAAGCAGCGCATCGTGGACCTGCTTTCCGCCTACCTCGACGTCCGCCAGGAGGCGGTGCGCGTAGTTGTGGGTCTGGAAGACGCCATGCCGCATCTAAGTAATTTTGTACTGATTGGAATGCCGGCGCGAGTAGGCGACGAGGTCATGGGTTCGCTGGCCGTGATTGGCCCGACCCGCATGGATTACGAGCACACCATGACCGCGGTGTCGTACATCGCGCGGCTGTTCGATCAACTTTGGAACGAGTCGACGTAGAAATAATTATGCAAGCAAAGAAACACAATGGAAGCTCCGCTGAGGCGGAGTTGGAACTGGACCACGAACTTCCGCCGGCAGAAGACGGAGACGAGCCTGTTCCGCCAGGGTGCCGGCACGGCCGCGACGGAAGAGCCGCAATCGGAACTGGAGCGGGTCCGCGCCGAACGCGCGGCTTATCTGGATCGCGCGGCGCGCATTCAGGCCGAGTTCGAAAACTTTCGCAAGCGCAGCGAGAAACAGCAGCAGGAGTTCAAGGAATACGCGCTTGCCGATGCGATGACGACGTTGCTGCCCATTCTCGACAGCCTGGATCGCGCGCTGAACACCAAGGCTGCATCGCTGGAGGATTTTCACGCGGGCATCGAGCTCATCGACAAGCAATTTCACGACGCGCTGGCGAAGTTAGGGGTGCAGCCCGTGCGCCGCGGAGGGCGAGCCGTTCGATCCCAACTTGCACCAGGCGATCCAGATGGTCGACACCGAGGAAGTCGAGGACAATCACGTGCTCGATGAATTGCAGCGCGGCTACAAGTTGAAGGACCGGCTGCTGCGTCCGGCGATGGTGCGCGTGGCTCGCCATCCCAAGTCGTAACCGAGTAACAGAAAAGGTAAACAGTTCTGGCTACCAACGTAAAACGCGATTACTACGAAGTGCTGGGCGTCGGCCGCACGGCGAACGACCAGGAAATCAAGAGCGCCTATCGCAAGCTCGCGCTGCAGTACCATCCCGACCGCAATCCCGACGATCCCGGGTCCGAAGAGCGCTTCAAGGAGTGCAGCGAGGCCTACGCGATCCTCGCCGACAGCGAGAAGCGCGCGCGCTACGACCGCTTCGGTCATGCCGGAGTCTCCAGTGGTCCCGGGCGGCAATGGCGGATTCGACACCACGGTGTTCACGGATTTCCACGACATCTTCGGCGACCTGTTCATTGGCGATGTGTTCGGCGGCCAAGGCGGACGCCGCGCGTTCGCGCGCCCAGCGCGGCGCCGACCTGCGCGAAGACCTTACCCTCGAGTTCGAGGAAGCCGTCTTCGGCGTCACCAAGCAAGTGCAGGTGCGGCGCCTCGAAGAATGCGAACAGTGCAAAGGGAGCGGTGTCGGCTCCGGGCAAGGCGCCCATCAACTGCACCACCTGCGACGGACGCGGGCAGAGTGCGTTATCAGCAGGGCTTCTTTTCCATATCGCGTACCTGCGGCACCTGCCAGGGTTCGGGCAAGCTGATCGTCGATCCTTGCACCCAGTGCAGAGGTCAGGGCCGCATCACGCGCCAGCGCACGGTTACGGTGAAGGTTCCCGCCGGCGTCGAGGAAGGCGCGCGCATGCTCTACTCGGGCGAGGGCGAGGCCGGCCTTTACGGCGGACCTTCCGGCGACCTCTACGTCGTGCTGCACGCCAAGGAGCACGCCTTCTTCGAGCGTGAAGGCAAGCACCTGTATTGCGCGGTGCCTATCTCGTTCGCGCAGGCGGCGCTGGGCACGGAGATTACTGTCCCCACGCTCGACGGCGAACATGCCTTGAAGATTCCCGAGGGCACGCAGACCGGGGCGACGTTCAGGGTAAAGAACAAAGGCGTGCCGGTGCTCAACGGACATGGGCGCGGCGATTTGCATGTCGAAGTGAAAGTGCAGACACCGTCGAAGCTCACCAAGCGGCAACGCGAACTGTTGCAGGAGTTGCAGAGCACATCGTCGGTAGAGAACAAGCCCGTCAGCCGGTCGCTGCTGAACAAGGTGAAGGACATGTTTCAGTAGAAGAGCGCTTGGCTCTTCGCCTTTCGCTTTTCGCTCTTCGTTTCGGCTGATAGCTTGTAGGTGCCGATGAGGTCCGTGCTGCCCTCGATTGTGCCAGCTAAAAGCGGAAGGCTAACAGCGAAAAGCGATTCTCCCTTTGGACAAAGCTCTCCGCATCTACGCGTGGTTCCTCCTGGTGGTGACCGCATTGCCGGCGGCCGCGCGTCTGGCCCGGCCGCGCGAGCTGGCACGCATTGTGCTGATGCGCTATCAGGATCCGAAGCGCCGCAAACGCGCCCGCATCGGCGGGCTGATTTATTTGGGGTTCTCGCTGGTCGCGATCCCGTTTCTGCTGCGCGCCGAAATGCGCCAGGAGCGCTGGCTGGTGATGGCCGTCCTGGTCGGAATGGTCTCAGCGCTGGAGTTCCTGCTGAACAGCCGCCTCTTCAGCGAAGAAGACTTGACCCGCGAAAATCGCATGTTCGGCGGTGTCTACGCCTCCATGGCCATTGCTACTGTCTTGTTGCTACTGACGCGATGACACGACGCCGCTGGATTGCCGATGAGTTCTCCGGAGATCGTGCTGCCTTGACCGGCGCGCACGCCGCACATCTGTCGCGCACCTTGCGCGCGCGTGTCGGTCAGCAATTCGAAGTGGCCTGTGGTGATCATGTCCGGCAGGCCACCGTTTCCAGCGTGCACGACGAGCGCGTGGAGTTCGCTCTGGGCGAAGAAGTCGCGGCCCACGAGGCCGTACCTCTCACCCTGCTGCTAGCCGTCTTCAAGTTCGATCGCATGGAGTGGGCGATCGAGAAGTGCACCGAGCTGAACGTCACCACGATCGTCCCGGTGATCGCGCGGCGCACCGAGAAGCACCTGGCTGCTGGCCGCGGATAAGCGCGTCGAACGCTGGCGGCGCATTGCACGCGAAGCGGCCGAGCAGTCACGACGAATCGCGCCTCCGGAGATCGGCCATCCAGTTGAAGCTGAACGGAAGCGCTCGGCAGATACAACGACCGCAATGTCATCCGCTAGCGAGGCTTACGAGCAAGGATCGGTTCGATTTGCGGATCGTTCTAGCCGAAACCGAACGAGAGGCCACGCTGAGCGAGGTACTGCGCTCGCGTGCCGATGTGCAGTCGCTGGCTCTCGCCGTTGGTCCGGAAGGCGGCTGGACCTCAGACGAGTTGCAGATCTTCGCACAGTCACAATGGATTGCTGCCTCGCTGGGCGATACCATTCTCCGCGCCGAGACCGCCGCGATTGCGGCAGTAGCCGTAGCCAGGGCGGAGATTTAGGCTAGTTCGCGACGCTTTTTCGGCCGTTGGAACCGTACCAGAAAAACGTGCCGTCCCCGAAGGGACTCAATCTCTTCGTTACCCCTACCCAGGACTCCGCTTGCGCTCCATCCTGGGCTAGAGTGAGACGCCCTTGCGGGCTGGAGTCATGCGCTTCAGAGTGCCACGCCCAAACCGAATCCATGCAACCTTAAATCGCCGCAGTCTCGCGGTTGGAACCGCTACGAATCTACTCCAAAGCCTGCCGTTCCTGAAGGGACTCATTCGTTTTTTCATAGCTTACCGAGGGCTTACGCCCTGCCCTAACAGCAATTCGTCCCTGCGAGGCTGGGTTTTGAGCAACCGTTCCGCAAGTTCTGAATCCAAAATTGCGAATCCTGAGTGGAAACGTAGGAACCCAAACGTGGTAAGCTAAACGGCGTTCTTGCGCTTTAGTGTTATGGTACCCAACCAGACAGATACGCGCTCTCAGTCCGAGGTTGGCGCCAGCCCGTCACACCTCGCGCTGTTGTTGTTGTCTTTAGCTGATTCTTTGCTCGCCTCCGCTGAATCAAACCGTATATCCACTATTCTCAGGTCAAACTTTTGGGAGATCGCTATGAAGATTGCGAATGACGTTACGGAATTGATTGGAAACACTCCTTTGGTGCGCCTCAACAAGGTAACTGCCGGCGCGAAGGCCACCGTCGTCGCCAAGCTGGAAAGCCAGAACCCGTGCAGCAGCGTGAAAGACCGCATCGGCGTCAGCATGATCAACGAGGCCGAGCGCGCGGGGAAAATCCAGCCCGGCAAGACCGTGTTGATCGAGCCGACCAGCGGCAACACCGGCATCGCGCTGGCGTTTGTGGCCGCGGTCAAAGGCTACAAGCTGATCCTGACCATGCCCGACACCATGAGCCTGGAGCGCCGCGTGCTGCTGAAGACCTTTGGTGCCGACATCGTGCTGACGCCCGGCATCAAAGGGCATGAAGGGCGCGATCGCCAAAGCCGACGAGTTACTGGTCGCCAAAACGCCCAACGGCTACATGCTGCAGCAATTCGACAATCCGGCGAATCCCAAGATCCACCTGGAGACCACCGGTCCGGAAATCTGGAACGATACCGACGGAAAAGTGGACATCCTGATCTCGGGCATCGGCACAGGCGGCACGCTGACCGGCGTCTGCGAGTACATCAAGCCGAAGAAGCCGTCGTTCAAGGCCATCGCAGTGGAACCGGTGGAGAGCGCAGTCCTTTCCGGCGGACAGCCAAGTCCGCACAAGATTCAAGGCATCGGCGCGCGGCTTTGTTCCCAGCATTCTGCGCACCGACTACATCGATGAAGTCATCCAAGTATCCAGCGAGGATGCTTTGGCCATGGCGCGGCGACTGCCCAAGGAAGAGGGCCTGCTGGTTGGCATCTCGTCGGGAGCGGCGGTGGTGGCGGCGCTGCGAGTGGCCGCCCGCGAGGAGAACGCCGGCAAGCTGATTGTCGTGATCATCCCGTCGTTTGGTGAGCGTTACCTGAGCAGCCTGCTGTTCGAGCAGCTTGCGCAACGAGTCGATGGCCATGGTGGCGGAAGGCGTTTAAGACATGTTTGCATCCATGCGTGAGGACATCGCCGCCGTCAAAGACCGCGATCCCGCGGCGAAGTCCTCGCTTGAAGTCATGCTGCTCTACTCCGGCCTGCACGCCCTGTGGGGCTTCCGCTTCCATCACTGGCTGTGGATCCATGGCTGGCAATTCCCTGCCCGCGCGTTGTCGCAGCTCGCCCGACTTGATCACCGGCATCGAAATCCATCCCGGCGCGCAAATTGGGCGGCGGTTCTTCATCGACCACGGGATGGGCGTGGTCATCGGCGAAACCACGATTGTCGGCGACGATGTCACCCTGTACCAGGGCGTGACGCTGGGCGGCACCGGCAAGGAACATGGCAAACGGCATCCCACGATCGGCAACAATGTTGTGATCGGTGCGGGCGCCAAAGTACTGGGCAACATCACCGTCGGCGAAAACTGCCGCATCGGCGCTGGTTCGGTGGTGCTGCGCGATGTGCCCGACAACTCGACCGTGGTCGGCGTGCCCGGTCACATCGTTTTCCGCGAAGGCAAGCGCGTCGTGATCACCGATCCCAAGCAGATCAACGATCCGCTGTCGGAAGCGCTGTCGGCGGTGGCCAACGAAGTCAAGATGCTGAAGGACGAAGTCTGCCGCCTGCAAGGGCGTCAGCCGTCGCCGACCAACGGGACCGACAAGCTACAGCAGGTGATCGAGATGGATTACCAGATCTAAGGAGTCGCTCTGGCTTCGAGCTGTCGGTCTTACACTTCACGCTCTCCGAACCAGTGTGCTTCGAAGTTGGAGTCCCTCACCTCACCGCCGGCGGCGTATGCACTAACTCCACGTCGATCGTGATCGTGATATCACTGCCAACCGCCGTCGGATTTCCATTGACTCCAAAATCCTTGCGATTGATCTTGGTCGTCGCGGACGCTCCCATGTGCCACTTCTCCCGCGGGTCCTTCACCGGCTCCGACGGGCCGTCGACATCCAGCACCACCTGCTTGGTAACGCCGTGAATGGTGAGGTCGCCTGTTGACCTTCAGTTTCCCCGCGCCGGCCGCTTCCACGTGCGTGGACTTGAAGGTCAGCGTTGGATACTTGGCGACGTCGAAGAAGTTTGGGCTGCGTAGATCGTTGTCGCGCATGTCGACGCGCGTATCCACGGAACTGGCATCGATGGTCACGTCGATCACCGTCTTGGCGGGATCGGCCGGGTCGTAGGTCACCGTGCCGCTGACTTTGGTGAACGCCCCGCGAACGGTCGATATGCCCAAGTGACGCACTGAAAATTGCGCTGCGGTATGGTTGGGATCGATCTGCCAGGTGGTTGCTTGGGCCGCTGCGGAAGCAGCGAGAGCCAACGTAGCGGTAAGGACTAGAAGTAAACGAGACATCTGACGAGTATAACAACCTGGGCCTTCCGCGCCTACTCCACCCAATCGGCGATGAAAATGTTGGTTTCGTGCGGCACTTTGCCGTTGCGATTCGAGGCCCACACCAGCCGCTTGCCGTCGGACGTAAACATGGGAAATGCGTCGAAATCGGGATAAAACGTAATGCGTTGCTGGCCGGTTCCGTCGACGTTGATGATGTAGAGATCGAAGGCGCGTCCGCTCGTGGGGTCAGCGAGGTTGGATGCAAAGATGATTCGCTTGCCGTCGGGATGGAAGAAGGGTGCGAAGTTGGCGGCGCCATTGTGCGTGACCTGGTGCTTGTTCTTGCCGTCGGCATCCATCACCCAGATCTCAAGATTGCCGGGACGAATGAGGCCCTGCGCGTACAGCGCTTTGTAGTCGGCGATCTCCTGCGGGGTCTTGGGATGCTCGGCGCGGTAGACAATCTTCTTGCCGTCGGCCGACCAGAACGGCCCGCCGTCGTAGCCGAGCTCGTGGGTCAACTGTTTCACATCGCTGCCGTCGGCGTTCATGGTGTAAATGTCGAGATCGCCATTGCGCGTCGAGGTGAAGACGATCTTCTTGCCATCGCGGCTGATCGTTGACTCGGCGTTGTAGCCGGGAGCGTCGGTCAACAGCTTGCAGGTCGCTGCCGTCGAGCTTGGCGGTGTAGATCTTGTAGGTGTCATAGATAGGCCAGACGTAGCCCTTCGAGTAGTCGGGTTTCGGCGGACACTCAGGACTGGCGGCATGGGTAGACGAAAACAGGATGCGGTCGCCCGAGGGGAAAATGTAGCTGCAGGTGGTGCGTCCCTTGCCAGTACTGACCAGCTTGGGAGTCGCGGGCTTGCCGTCGGGCGTGTCCACCGGCATGGTGTAGATCTGATCGCATGGAACGCCCTCGCCCTGATGCTGAAAGCTCAACATGCGATCGTCGGCGGAGAAGTAGGCCTCGGCGTTCTGCCCACCGAAGGTGAGCTGGCGGATGTTGCGCAGATGTTTCTCCTCGCCGGGAGTGAGGAGCGACGTAGGAGGTGCGCCAGGCGCAGTAGGCTGTTGTGAAAGCGACGGCGCGGCAATCATCCCTGCAAAGATGGCGAAGCCGACCAACGTATTACGCAGAAAATAGAATCGATTCAATCTCTCCCACCTCGACCAGGAGTTAGTTTGCGGACTTCCAGAGGACAATGCCTATATCACTTCTTCAGTCCAGCATGGGCTTTCACAATCCATTTCTCCACTAGCTCATAGAACGCGGTAGCCTCCGCTAGAATTTCCTTTGCCTCGGTCTCTGTTGCTACGTGAGCGTGGGTGTAGTCAATGATGTTCCGCTTGCGCCGGCAAGTCTCAAAATAATCGGGATAGTTGCCAGCTTCGTCCCCAAGCGCCAACCTTGCACTCTCCAGAGAAACCCTATGATGGCCGATCCTCGCTGTAACGCGATATCCGGCGCACGCAATCGCCAGATTCATTGCTTGCAGCGCGGCATTATAAGCCGTCGCGAAACGCCGGTCGGCAGACAGCTCGGCAATCGCAGCGTCGGCAAGATCGCGCGCAATCAGATTGCGAAAGGCGTCGACCTCCCTCTTCGACGTGGTGTGCTGCTGCACATCCTTGCTATCCAATAATTTTGCCCAAGTCACCCTTGTCGCCTTTTACGAACTGCTTAGGGCCACGCACGACCGCGGCAAGGAAATGGTCACGTGCCGCAACCTTGGACCGGAACTCTCGCACCGAGGAGGACGTGACATTTATTTCCCTGCCGAGCCGCTCTTCGGCCCGCCGCAGAGCGGGCGCCAGTTCGGCTAGACCTACACTACCGATGACCATTAAATCCACATCGCTTAGGGCGTGCTCTTCTCCCCGTGCCATAGAGCCGTAAACGAAGGCACAAGCAACCTTGTCGCCGAGCGGTTCCAGTATCTCCTGCAGTGCCGGAATGACTCCGACCGTCTTCTCGAAAACGCTGGCCAGCTCGGGATACAGAGGCGATCGAGTTTCGGCTTTGAAGTAGGTCCTGGTTCCTTCGCGGCGCTTCTGCAAGAGACCAGCGTCAACCAAAGACGAGAGCTCCCTTTGCAGACTGGACGGCGTGGTACCAAGGTGCTGCGCCAGTTCGGACAGGTACCACCACTTGTTCGGCTGCACCAGGGTTGCGCTCAGCAACGACCTCCGAGTCGCTGGAAACAACGCTGAGAGTATCGCACTGTTACGCATAATGCGTAAATTATTACGCACTATGCGTAAGACGGTCAATCTTCCTCGGGCCCCCGGGATTTCCTTGCAGGGCGTTCCGAATGTAATCATGTGCTGCCGCTCTCATTTTCGCTGCTCCAACTTCACGCTGGCTGTAATCGGCTTGCCGTCGCGCAGTACTTTCACCTCCACCACCTCGCCCACCTTACTGCGGCGCAGCGCGTCGGTGAAGTCGTACAGATTGTGAATCGGCTTATCGCCGAACTGCACCAGGATGTCGCCGGCCTTCAATCCGGCCTTCGCCGCCGGCGATCCCGGTCGAACATCTGAGAAGCGCACGCCATCCTTCACCTCGCCGAAGTCCGGAATGGAACCGAAGTATGGCCCATAGCCTCCGCCACCGCCACCTCACCGGCTTGTCTTCCACCACGGTGACGAACGCCGGCCGCGACGGCGCATCCGCCAACTGCAACGCAACGTCTCCAACCAGATCGAGCAACTGCGCCGCTGACGGCGCGTTGATTTTGTCCCAAGTGTCGGAGGGCTTGTGATAATCCGAGTGCAGGCCCGAGAAGAAGAACAGCACCGGAATCTTCTTCGCCACGAACGAGGTGTGATCGCTGGCGGCATATCCGCCCGCCGAATACTCGATCTTGAAATCCGGTTCCTGCTTCTGCGCCTGCTCGAGAATCGCCTTGAACGTCGAGCCAGTGCCCACCCCGCCGATATACACCTTGTTGTCCTTGATGCGCCCGATCATGTCCATGTTCAGCATGGCGACGCACTTGTCGAGCGGAAGCGTCGGCTCCTTCACCCACTCCGCCGAACCCAGCAGTCCAAGCTCCTCCCCGGAGAACGACATGAACAGAATGCCGCGGTCGAGCTGCCCTTTCATGGGTGCGAACAGGCGCGCCAGTTCCAGCACGCCTGCGGTTCCCGAGGCGTTGTCGTCAGCCCCAGGATGGATCTGCCCAATCTGTGACGGCGCCAGTGAGTTGGAATCGCCACGGCCCAGGTGATCGTAATGCGCGCCGATGATGACGTATTCGTCGGTCTTGCCCGGAAGATACGCGAGAACGTTGTTCACCCGCGCGTGCGTGGCCTCGATATCCACCTTCAACGACAATTGCAGTGTTGCGGGGAACGCGAACGAGTCCGGCTTGCCGAGGTGGTTGATCTGCTGCTGCACGTCGGGCAGCGACTTGCCGGCCGCCTTGAACCAACTCTCGGCGACTGCGTTCTTCACCTGCAACAGCATGATGCCGACGTCCTGCGGCCCGCTGACGCCGCCAAAGCGCATCAGCAGGTCCTCTTCGCCGTCTGCCAGTTTGCCGTTGACCACGATCAGCGCCTTGGCTCCGTGGTTGCGCGCGTTGATCGCCTTGGTGATCAGCTGCGAATGTTGCGTTAACCCGTGCTGGCCGCTCTTCACGCCGAAGATTTCCGGCTCGTAGCGCAGCACCACGCACGATCTTGTCCTTCACATCCAGACCGGCGTAATCGTCGTATCCAAATTCATCGGCCGACGCGCCATAACCGGCAAAGACCACGGGAGCGGTTAGCGAGCCGGAGGACGAGAAACTGACCGGCACGAAATCCTGGTTCAACGTCAGCGGCTGCTTCTTGCCGCCTTCGTCCACGATGAACTGGTTGTCCGACTTTAACTTCGCGCCAGTAGTCACTGTGAACGGCTGCAGGTATCCGTCTGTGCCCGCAGGATGAAGCCCCAGGCTTTTGTAGCGGTGCTCAAGGTACTTTGTGGCCCGCCCCAGTCCCTTGGTTCCAGCGCCGCGACCTTCCATGTCGGGCGCAGCCAATGTCTTGATGTCGTTGAGATAGCGAGCGGAATCGGCAGGGCCGATCGAAGGCGCTGTCGGCCGTGGCCAATAAAGAAAAGGCCAGCAGCACGCAAAGGATGACGCGGCGGATTCGCAACGCGTCCGACTTCGACAGGATGGCGCGCGATAAGAAAGAAATTCTAGTAGGCATGGGTAGCGCCCGAATCGTACTCAGCGGGAGAGAAGCGTGTCAATGCAGACCGTCCTTAGATTCTTCGACACTCGCGAGGTGAGTGTGTGTCATGCTGGGAACATGAAGAAGAAGAAAGTCGATCCCGTCGCCTACGCAGCCAAGGTACGCAAAGATGCCGACCGGATGCAATCCATGAGCGAGGCATTCGGATCACATGAACCAATCGCTCCCGAGCGCAAGCGCAAAGCGGGGCGAAAGAGCAAGAACAGCTAGGGCCCCGGTTCTTGTGCTCTCATCCCACACAGCACTGGACTCTTGACCTATCAGCCCCGCTTACTCCATCAACAGCCGCGCCGGCTTCGCGCTCTTGCCGTGGCGCATTCCCTTCCGTGTCCCATTCTTCGCCGCGCCATTCAGCACCAAGTGGCAGACGTCGGCGATGTAGTCCTCGCTTAGTTGGTCGTGGCGGATGAGAAAGCGCATGTAGATTGCGCCGTAGAGAACGTCGAGCACCAGATCGAGATCGAGATTGCGCGGAAGCTCCCCGCGTTCGATTCCCCGCCGCAGAGTCTGGTACGCTTCCTGCCGCCGGGGCCGCAGAAAGCGCTCGCGAAAGGCCTGGATCAGACCAGGATCGGACTGACCGCCCGCAATCACCGCCGACACAATGCGACCGCGTCGCGAACGAAGTATGCCCAGGAACTGGTTCATCTGCAGGCTCATGTCCTTGTAGACCGAGCCGCTGTCGGGAAAGTGCAACTCTTCTTCGGCGCTGGAGGCAAAAGCATCCACCACCAACGCGCCCTTGTCGGGCCACCAGCGATACACCGTGGCCTTGCCCACGCCGGCGTGGGCGGCGATGGCCTCAATCGAGAGATCCGCGAAACCGGTGCGCTGCAACAACCGGCTGGTACTGCGCAGAATGGCCTGGCGCGCCTGTTCGCTGCGGGGCCGTCCGGCAGGCGCCGGGTGCCGTTGCTCGTTTCCCGGCGACCGCTTTTGAGCAGAAGAAGGCATTTGCGCCATGACTCACAGTAGCATATATTTGAATCCAATACGTACCGTATCGAATCAGATTTTTCATGGCCTGGCTGTCGGCGCCCGTGCATCTATGCCGGTCCGGCCCTGATTGGAGTCTTACCCGACCGATGTGGATTGTTGCCCTCGCGCTTCGGCGTCCCTATACCTTCGTCGTGATGGCGCTGGTGCTCATCATCCTGACGCCCATCGTGGTGCTACGCACTCCGGTCGATATTTTCCCCGACATCAACATTCCGGTCGTCAGCGTGGTGTGGAACTTCGGCGGCTTTGCGCCGTCGGACATGGCGGACCGCATCGTCACCAACTCCGAGCGCGGCATCACCATCACGGTCAACGACATCGAGCACATCGAGTCGCAGTCGGTCAGCCGGCGTCGGTGTGATCAAGATCTTCTTCCGGCCGCAGGCCAACATTCAGACCGCACTGGCCCAGGTGACGGCGATCGTGCAGACCACGGTTCGCGGTCTGCCGCCGGGCACGACGCCGCCGCTGGTGATCTCGTACTCGGCATCGTCCACGCCGGTCGTGCAGCTTGGACTCAGCAGCAAGACCCTGCCGGAACAGCAACTGTTCGACCTTGGCCAGAACTTCCTGCGCACCCAACTGGCCACGGTGCACGGCGCGGCCATGCCCTATCCCTACGGCGGCAAGATACGCCAGATCCAGGTTGACCTCGATCTGCCGCGGCTGCAGGCCAACGGACTCTCTCCCAACGACATCGTCAGCGCGATTAACACGCAAAACCTGATCACTCCGTCGGGCACCGCCAAGATTGGGCCGCTGGAATACCAGGTCGAAATGAACAGCAGCTCCGCAGACCATCGCGGAGCTGAACGACCTGCCGGTCAAGACGATTAACGGGTCGACCATTTACATGCGCGATGTGGCCCACATTCGCGACGGATTTGCGCCGCAAACCAACATCGTCCGCCAAGACGGCGTGCGCGGCACGCTGATGTCGGTCTACAAGATCGGCACTGCCTCGACGCTGAGCATCGTCGGCGCGGTGAAGGGCATTCTGCCCATCGCCGCGCAGTCGCTGCCGCGCGACATCACCATCAAGCCGCTGTTCGATCAGTCGCTGTTCGTGCGCGCTTCCATCAACGGAGTGTTGAAGGAGGCGATAATCGCCGCCGCGTCTGACCGCCGTCATGATCCTGCTGTTCCTGGGAGACTGGCGTCCCACCATCGTCATCTCGATTTCCATCCCGCTCTCCATTTTTGTTTCCGTGCTTCTGCTGAGCGCGCTGGGCGAGACCATCAACATCATGACGCTGGGAGGTCTGGCCCTGGCGGTCGGCATCCTGGTGGATGACGCCACGGTCGAGATCGAGAACATCGAGCGCAACCTTGCCCAAGGCAAGGAGATGAAGCAGGCCATTCTGGATGGCGCGTCGCAGATCGCGGTGCCGGCGTTCGTGTCGACCTTGTGCATCTGCATCGTGTTCGTGCCCATGTTCTTCCTGACCGGCGTGGCCCGGTACCTGTTCGTGCCGCTGGCCGAAGCCGTGGTGTTCGCGATGCTGGCGTCGTACTTCCTTTCGCGGACGCTGATCCCGACGCTGGTCATGTACATCATGCGCGGCCATGAGCACCGCGCCGACGGGCCCAAGACGATCTTCGGCCGCTATCAGCGCGGCTTCGAGCGCGCCTTCGATCGCTTCCGCAACGGCTACTACCAGCTTCTGGAGACCACGCTCGAACATCGCAAGCTGTTCGCCGCCTGCTTTCTCGCATTCTGCGTGCTTTCGCTGGGGCTGGTTTTCTTCCTCGGTGAAGACTTCTTCCCTAACGTCGATGCCGGGCTGATGCGCCTGCACATGCGCGCCCGCGCCGGCCTGCGCGTGGAAGAGACGGCGCGCCTGGCCGATGAGGTCGAAGCATATCTGCGGCAGCAGATTCCCAAAGACGAGCTGGTCACCATCCTCGACAATATCGGGCTGCCGTATTCCGGCATCAATCTGTCGTACAGCAACTCGGGCGTGGTCGGCACCAGCGATGCTGAAATATCTGGTTGGCCTGAATGCCGAGCACCATCACTCCACCGCGGGCTACATCCGGACGTTGCGGGAAGAGCTGCCGCGCCACTTCCCCGGCGTGGAGTTCTTTTTTCAGCCAGCCGACATCGTGACCCAGATTCTGAACTTCGGATTGCCGGCGCCAATCGATATCCAGGTCACCGGCGCCGACATGCAGGGCAACTACGTCATTGCGCAGCAAATCGCGAACCGCCTGCGTCACGTGAACGGCGCTGCCGATGTGCACGTGCAGCAGATGCTGAGCTTGCCGACGCTGCATCTTGCAGATCGACCGCACCAAGACCACTCAGGTTGGAATGAATGCGCGCGACGTGGCCCAGAGCGTGCTGGTCTCGTTGAGCGGCAGCTTCCAGACCGCTCCCAACTTCTGGCTGAATCCCAAGAACGGCGTGACCTACCAGGTAGCGGTGCAGTCTCCGCAATACCGCATGACCTCGCTGCAAGACCTGATGAACATGCCGGTCAACAATCCCGGCGTGCAGAGCTCGCAGGTGCTGGGCAACCTGGTGCAGTTGACTCCCGTGGCCCGGCCCGTGGTGGTTTCGCATTACAATGTGCAGCCGGTGATCGACGTTTACGCCAGCACCCAGGGCCGCGACCTGGGTGCGGTAGCCAAAGACACGATGAAGGTGCTGGAGCCGTTCCAGCAGCATCTGCCGCGCGGCACGCGTATCATCGTTCGCGGGCAGGTGGAGACCATGCAGTCGTCGTTCCTCGGCCTGGGTATCGGGCTGCTGATGGCGATCTCGCTGGTGTACTTCCTGATTGTGGTGAACTTTCAGTCGTGGCTCGATCCGTTCATCATCATCACTGCCCTGCCGGGAGCGCTGGCCGGCATCTGCTGGATCCTGCTGCTGACCCACACCACGTTGAGCGTGCCGTCGCTGACCGGCGCGGTGATGTGCATGGGCGTGGCCACGGCCAACTCCATCCTGCTGGTTTCGTTTGCGCGCGACCGCATGAACACTGGCATACCCGCGGCGCAAGCCGCGCTGGAAGCGGGCTACACCCGAATTCGTCCGGTGCTGATGACCGCCCTGGCCATGATCATCGGCATGGTGCCGATGTCGCTGGGGCTGGGCGAAGGCGGCGAGCAGAATGCTCCTTTGGGACGCGCGGTGATCGGCGGACTGTTGTTCGCGACGGTGGCAACCCTGTTCTTCGTGCCGTCCATCTTTGCGATGATTCACGGGCAGGCGGGAAGCCAGACAGGAGAGGGAAAGCAATTAGCAGTAGCAATTAGCAGTTAGCTGTTAGCAGTTAGCAATTAGCAACTGGCGATTAGCAGAGAGAATTTGGCAGCGTTAGAGCTGTCAAGTGGCAACTAATAACTTGAAGGATGAAACAAGGCACCACAAGTCCAGCGGCACCGCAGAGGTGGTTTGGCTGAATGCTGAGATGCTGAAGTTGCTAGCTGCAAATTGCTAGCTGCTAATTGCTAGTTGCTAATTGCTAGTTGCTGCTCTAAGGACTCATACATATGGATTCGCGTTCAAATCAAACCTACGTTTCGGAACCCGAGCACCACGCGGCCGAGATCACGCCTCCGCCGAAGCTTCCTCCGGCGACTCCGCGCAGGGCGCTCTGGATCATCGCCGTGGTGCTGCTGCTGTTGGCCGCCGGGGCGGTGATCGCCATGCTGATGCGCGTACACGACAGATCAATGTTCTGGCGAAGGAAACCGAGCGTGAATCGGTTCCGACCGTGGCCGTGATTCATCCCACGGCGGAGAAGCCCGACGAAGAACTGGTGTTGCCCGGTTCGTTGCAGGCGTATCGAGGAGTCTCCCATCTACGCCCGCACCAACGGATACCTGCTGCGCTGGTACAAAGACATTGGCAGCCAGGTAAACAAGGGCGATCTGCTGGCCGACATCGATACTCCCGAAGTGGACCAGGAGTTGATGCAGGCGCGGGCGACGCGCCAGCAGATCGTGGCGCAGATGGACCTGGCCAAGATCAATGCCGACCGCTATCGTCAGCTTGCGCAAGACCGATTCGGTTTCGCAGCAGGAAGCCGACCAGCAGACCAGCGGCTATCAACAGGCCACAGGCCAACCTGGCCGCTGCCGACGCCAACGTCCGCCGTCTGGAAGAGCTGGAAGCATTCAAACACGTCTACGCTCCGTTCAGCGGAGTGCTGACCAGGCGCAACGTCGATCCCGGCGCGCTGATCAACGCCGGCGGCACCGGCAAAGAACTGTTTGACATCGCCCGTGTCGATCCCTTGCGCGTGTATGTCAACGTTCCGCAGGCCTATGCGCCGGCCATCAAGAACGGAATGGAAGCCTGGGTGACGTTGCAGGAGTTTCCCGGCCAGAAGTTCAAGGGCACGGTGGCGCGCACCGCGGAGTCCATCGACCCCACCACGCGCACGTTGCTGACCGAAGTTGATGTGCCCAACAAAGATGGACACCTGTTGCCCGGGTCCTTCGGTGAAGTTCATTTCAAGCCGGGCATCAACGGCCAGAAGGTCACGCGTGCCGGTCAATACCATGCTCTTCCGCCAGGAAGGCCCGCGCGTGGCGGTCGTCGGCAGCGACAACAAAGTGCAACTGCGGCCCATCACCATTGGCCGCGACTACGGCACGCACGCTGGAGATTGTCGGCGGCGTGAGCATGTCGAGGACCAGGTGGTCATCAATCCCGCGGACTCGCTGGAAGAAGGACAACAGGTCAACATCGCTCCGCCGAACCAGGGAGGCAATCCGTCATGAAGTGGTTGACCCTGGCGGCCGGCGTTGCCGCCAGCGCTTTGCTGGCGGGATGCGTGGTAGGACCGAAGTATCAGCGTCCGCAGGTGCAGGCCCCACCGGCGTACAAGACGGAAGGCCCGTGGCGTGTCGCCGCTCCCAAGGACTCGCTGCCCAAAGGCGCATGGTGGGAGATTTTCAACGACGCCGAGCTGAACGACTACGAGCAGCAACTGCTGAAGGCCAACCAGTCGCTGGCGGCGGCGCAGGACCGCCTGAACCAGGCGCGCGCGCTGGCTCGGGTTGCCTCGGCTGGACTGTTCCCGCAAGCCAGCACCGATCCGAATGCATCGCGCAACCGCTACTCCGGACATCGGCCGGAAGTTGTCACCATGGGGCGACCGCTCACCCAGAGCACCTACGAAATTCCCTTTCTGCTCAGTTACGAACCCGACCTCTTCGGAAAATACCGGCGCACCCTGGAAGCCTCGAACGCTTCCCTGCAAGCCACGGCAGCGGACATGTACAACGTCAACCTGGTGTTGACCGCGGAACTCGCCGCCGACTACTTCACCTTGCGCGAGCTCGATGCCGAAACTCGGGTCGTGCAGGAATCGGTTGACATTCAGCAGAAGGGATTGCAACTGGTCGAGAACCGTCATGCCGGCGGAGTGGCCTCGGGACTCGACCTGGCACAGCAGCAGACGCTGCTCGATTCCACGGTCGCGCAACTGTATCTGGTGCAGCAGCAGCGCGCGCAGTACGAACACGCCATCGCGGTGCTGACCGGAAATCCCGCCTCCACCTTCAGCGTGCCGGTCGCGCCGCTGCACGCGACGCCTCCTCCGGTCCCGCTGGGCGTGCCTTCTGACCTGCTGGAACGGCGGCCCGATGTCGCCACGGCCGAGCGCAACATGGCATACGAAAATGCCGAGGTCGGCGTCGCCACGGCGGCGTTCTATCCGCAACTCACCCTCACCGGTAGCGGGCGGCTTTCAAAGCACCAACATCACCAACCTGATCAGCGCTCCCAGCGCCATCTGGTCGCTGGGTGGCGATCTGTTGCAGCCCATCTTTCAAGGCGGACGCAATCGCGCCAACCTGGCCGCCACCAAGGCTGCCTACGACGAATCCGTCGCCAACTATCGCGAGGCGGTGCTGACCGCATTCCAGCAGGTGGAAGACGGACTGTCGGGGCTGAACGCGCTTTCGCAGGCGACAACCAGCCAGAACGCGGCCGTGTCCGACGCGCGCCGTGCGCTGGAGATCGCCAACAACCGCTACGTCGGCGGCGTAACCTCCTACCTCGACGTCATCACCGCGCAGTCGGCCTTGCTGACCAACGAGCGCCTGGCGACGCAACTGCTCGGCCAGGAGATGGTGACTTCGGTCTATCTGGTGAAGGCCGTCGGCGGAGGTTGGGATGCGTCGCTAATCCAGAACGAGCAAGTGCAGCCGAAGGCGATCCAGGCGATACAGCAGTAGAAGCAACTGCGCAGCTAGCTAGCAATTACGCAGCCGATTAGCGATTCGAGACAGCTCTCCGTTCGGAACGAGCGCAAGGCATTAGCGGTTACGTCAGCCTCAGGCAGAAGCCCCTACTCCTTGTCGTACACCGCGACGCTCGTGATTTTTTCGCCCTTAGCATTAGTCGTGGTCGAGGTGACAGTACGGCTTTTGCCATCGGGCGCCACGACAATGCGAGTGATGCGAATGACCTTGCCGCCTTTCTTGCTGATGGCCTCCATCGTGCGACCGTTAATCTTCTTGTACGACCGTTCGTCGTTATTCGGATCGCCGGTTAGAGGGTAGAACTTGCCGTCGAACTTGCCTGTCCACTCGATGTGCACGGACTTACCGTCAGCGGTAGTGCCATCGATCGTGACTTTCATCTGGTCGCCCGCCGGCTCGTAGACAACCGTCTGGTTTTTCGTCGCTCCGGCAGTGAACTTCGATTTGGCCTCGTTCAGCTTCCAGGTGCCCATATTGACGTCGCTGGCGAGGCACACTGCGGTTGCGATAAAGCACAGCGCCATGGTCAGTGCAATCGTTCTTGTCTTCATATATCTCCGATTGAAAGCAATTAGCAATTAGCAACTAGCAATCAGCATTAGTACTCGCAACTAGCAGTTACTGGCGCAGCTAGATAACCGCGGCTTTAGCTAACTGGCTAATTGCTTGCTTCGCTACTTCCCGGCAGATAACTCAATTCCGGACGAAATTGGATGATCTCGCTGGTCTCACTCTGCACCGAGCCGTCGATTCGATCGACGATGGAATCCGCCTCCGCCTGCCCAAAAGCATCTTTCAGCATGTCGCGGAAAGGCTTCACGTCAGGCTTGTCCTCGAAGTCGGCCCAGCTGCTGCGCGGCAGAACGAGCACAAAGGTCCCCGTGTCGCCGCCGCTCGCCAGTGCGTACCATTCGAAATTGACCGGCCACTTGGTCTTCTGGGCCGCGTCGTAAACCCGGGTGATGGCGCTCCGAAAATCCGACCCTTTGCCATAGCGCACGTGGAAGGTGATGATGTCGTCGAACTTGGGAGCCGTCGTGGGGGCTGGCGGGATTGCTGATCTTCGGCATCGACCTCGTAGTAGCGAGCCACCATGGACTCCACGTAGTTGCCCACCACCTTCTGATATTCGTCAAGGTCGGCCTGGTCGGGAATGGCGGGCTTGTCAAAATCGGACCAGTGTTGATTCAATCGGCCTACGATGTAGGTTCCGGTGTTCGGTCCGGTGAGTGTCTCCCACACCAACAGCGGCTGCGGATCGTTCTGTTGCTTGTGCCAGGCCGCCTTTTGCTTTCGTCCATCCTCGTATTGCTGTCACCATGCCGTTCTTGGGCTTTTGAAATTCCAGTGCGGCAACGGTTCCTGGCTTGTCCTGCGCGACAACCGAAAACTGCGAACAACATGACAGCAAAAACTGACAACAGCTTTCTTGTTCTCATCTGTCCTCCGCTTTTCGAAGATTGTGCTTGAAGCTGAATTCGGTAAAGCGTGCTGGGCCCGGTGCACTCCGAACATCCGAAACGCAGCGGCCGCAAGTCCGCTGTTCAACCTGCCCTGGGAAGCTGTAATCCGCAATTTTCTTTTGTATTGAGATACGCGGGCATCTTACACCGACTTGGGCAGCGACGCGACCGTAAAACTAACGGCTTGCTGCCATGAAGCTCCGGTGCGGTGCTCTATGATGGCGCGTATGCCGAACATTGCGGATGTACTGGTCGTCGGCTTGGGAGCCGTCGGCAGCGCGGCGCTGTATCAATCCGCCAAGCTGGGCGCGCGCGCCATCGGCATCGATCGCTTCATTCCGCCGCACGATCAAGGCTCGTCGCACGGCGACACCCGCATCACGCGTGAAGCCATCGGCGAGGGCCGCGAGTTCGTACCCCTGGTGCTGCGCTCCAACCAGATCTGGGAGGAGCTCGAGGCCGCGACCGGCCGCAGCCTGCTCACCCGCAACGGCGGATTGGTCCTCGCCTCACCCAGCATGCCCGGCGATCATCACGGATCGACTTCGTTCATCCAGGACACCATCGCCGCGGCCACGGAGTTTGGCATCGCGCATGAAGTCTTGAGCACGAACGAGCTGCGCAGTCGCTATCCGCAGTTCCGTTTGCGCGGCGATGAGATCGGCTACTTCGAACCGGGCGCGGGATTTCTTCGTCCCGAGGCTTGCATCGAAACCCAGCTCACTCTGGCCACACAGTTGGGCGCGCAGAGTCGTCACCTCGGAAACCGTCATCGATTGCAAGCCGATGCCGGATGGCACAGTCGAGGTCACAACCAGCGCCAATGTCTATTCCGCCGCGAAGGTCATCGTGACCGCCGGGCCGTGGATACAGAAGCTGCTCGGCGAGAGCTACGCAGCTGTACTTCAAGATCTATCGGCAGGTGATGTACTGGTTTGCGCTGGCGATGCATGCCGAGCAGTACGCGCCGGAACGCTTTCCGGTGTTCATCTGGATCGCGGGCAACCGGCCGCGCGACATGATGTACGGCTTCCCTGCGGTCGATGGAGCCGCATGGCGGGGTCAAGATTGCCGCCGAACAATACGACGCCACGGTCGATCCCGATGCAGTGTCGCGCGACGGTCACCGACGCGGAAATCTCCGCCATGTACACCGAGTACATCGCGCCGCACTTTCCCGACGTCTCCGGCGAATGCCTGCGCACCGCGACCTGCCTGTACACCGTCACGCCCGACGCGAAGTTCATCGTCGATAAGTTTCGCGACTGCGAGAATATTGTCTTCGCCTCGGCCTGCTCCGGACACGGATTCAAGCATTCCGCTGCATTGGGCGAGGCGCTCGCGTTACAGGCGTTGGGACAGCCGTCGCGCATCGATCTATCGGGATTCGGCCTGGAACGTTTCGCCGCTAAAAGAGTGTTTAGCGACTGGAACTCGCCCCGAGGCTTTCTTCTGCCGCTAACGGCGTTGTAGAATCCTTCACCTGTTCTTGAGGCGCTCAACTCGCGTACGGCTTTGCTCGGCTGCCCTGATCGGCAGTCACATCGTCGCGTTCTGTGCGGAGCATTTGCCGGGAATTCCTTGCACCCCAAGATCGTCCAACTCGACGGCTTTGAGGTAATCGGAATCGCAGCCCGGACCAACAATGCCAAAGAGGCCGGCCCGGACGGCGCCATCCCGAAGCTATGGCAACGTGTGATGCAGGAGCATGTCCTCGACCACGTATCCCGAACAAAATCGATCCAGAGCATCTATGCCGTTTACACCGACTACGCGAGCGATGCCAACGGCGACTACACGCTGGTGCATCGGCGCGAAGGTCGCGACCTGCTGGCGATTCGCTGTTCCCAAAGGAATGGTGAGAAGACAATTCCTGGCGGGACGATATGCCGTCTTCACCAGCGAGCGTGGGCCAGTGGCCAAGGTTGTCGTCGAAACCTGGAAGCGGATTTGGTCGTACTACGAATCGCCCGCCAACGGCCAGCGAGCCTATCGCGCTGACTTCGAAGTCTACGATCAGCGCGCCGCCGATCCCAGCAACGCCCAGGTGGACATCTACATCGGGCGTGAAGTAGCGGCCGTCGGAAGTTCGGTGAAAGAAACGAAAGATGCTATCCCCGACGCGTGATGCGCAGGAATAGCATCTTCGATTTCCGTTCTTACATCGGCAACCCGTTATAGGCGTTGGCGATGGGTACCAGTTGTTCCAGGACGATCTCCGCCGGAACCGCTTCCCCTACCGGAAGCTTGAGCCGTGGATCTTCCATGATGGAAGTCAGGAAGAGCCGGTTCTCAACCCGCTTGGCCAGGAAATACAGGTTGAGTGCGGGCACGCGAACCACGAAATCGTTGGCAGCGTTGTCGCCGGTGCGATAGCGCGACAGGCCTTTGACGATCTCGGCATTGCCGAAGCTGGAGGGTTCGTATCCTGCTTCTTTTTGGACCACGGTGACGGATGACTTCACTTGCCCATTCACCGTGACCGGATAGATGGTTTCCGAATTCTTGCTGAGAACGTTATTGGCGTTGGCGCCTGTCTGGTAGCTCTTCAACTGATCAAGACCAATGCTGAACGTGGCCAGGGGCTGCCCCAGTTGGGCTTGCTTGACCTCATCTACCGAGTCGAAACCCATGGCGCGATAGTTTTGATCGTTGACCAGCTTTTGCAGCACGCCCAGTGCGTCCGTCGCCGCTTGTTGCGGCTGCGTAGACGGTGGCTTGGGAGTTTCTCCACCGCGGCAGGCCACTAGCAACATAAGCAAACCGCCTGTTAGCAATAGGGAGCGCATGTTATTGCCCTCCCGTGTAGGTGATGTTGTAGTAGTCGTTCCAGTGCGTGTGATCGTAGCTGGGGCCACCCACATACTTGTCGTAGGTGTAGACCTCCTGCACGCCTCCATTGGCAGCCAATTGCGGAGTGCTCGGCGGCCATGGATTGTTAACGCTCACATAGTTGGTCCCGTCGATCGTGACATATCCGGTCGCCACCATCATGTGTCCGCCGCCGCCATTCCAATGCCACGAGAAAGCGAAGGGCTTCTTCGCGCAATAGATCTGGCTCTTGACCTGGTCCCAGGTGAGGGCCGCGTCGGAGGTGGTATCCGCGGTGAAGTTGTACTTCGTATACTCCGGCCATCCCCCGTTCACGCAAGAACCGTTCACGGGCGCGGTGCAACAGTCCGACCGCCCGAAGTCGTTTGTTGGCTTCGTCGCACTGCTGTACGTTGGAGGCTGGGTGCATGTAGTTCATCGTCATCTGCCCGCTCGCCGCCCAGCACCACATGTTCGTTTGCTGGCCGTTGAGATGTGACCGGGACTGAGCCGATGTTGCCTGGATTGCAGCAGCCTACAAGGAAAAGAATCAGAGCCAAGGCGGCTCCAGAAGTGAGTTCTTACCATCGTCCCCCCTTTCATGTCGTTTCTGAACCGAGCTTGAAGTGGCGACATTAGACTGAGTGACGTCTGTATGGGGAGGGATAGCACCGTTTGCGGCAAACTGCAACCACAATCAGCTCTGTACCACCGAGGTGGTGATGGCACTTAAGTGTCTCTTTCGAGTTTCCTACCGCGCATTCATCAGCCGTATCGTCTCCAGCACCACATCGCCGCTGATCGCCAGCGACTGCGGACTCAGCTTGTCGATCGTGTCCTGCACGCGTGTGGTGGAAGACGTTGTTGTAGCCGTAGTCGAGGTCGATGATGTCCACCGCGGGCACGCCAATCTTCAAGAACGGCAGATGGTCGTCCTCAATGCCAGCCTTGTATTGGTAGAAGTGCGACTGGTAGCCCAGATTGCTGGCCGCCTGGTAGACCAGTGCCGCTCAACCAGGGCGTGGAGCCGGTCTCCTTCAGGATGTCGAGGTCGGCGTCGCCGATCATGTCCACCAGGATGAACGCCTTGATCTTCTTCGCCGTTCCATCCTGCTGCCACTTCTGCGCCAGATGCCTGGTGCCGTAGAGACTGTCGGTGTCGCTCCACTTCACGAACGCCTCTTCCCCGTCGGTCCACACCAGCCACACGCTGTAGCCATCCAACTCTTTGCCGCGGAACTGGTCGGCCAGCGCCAGCAGCAGCGCGGTCGACGAGCCGCCATCGTTTGCGCCGACGTAAGCTTTCGGCAGCGGATAGTTCGTGTCGTAATGTCCGGCGACCACGATGATGCCGTCCTTGCGGCCCGGAAACTTCGCAATGATGTTGTTGATGGGAAACTTGCCGACGGGAGTCTGCGCAGTGAATTTGTCCTGCTCGACGTCAACGCCCTTCAGCTTGGACAGGATGTACTGCTCCAGCTTGGCGTGTCCCGGACTGCCCACCGGACGCGAGCCGATCGCGACGATCTCTTTCACGTACTGCATGACGTGGTTGCCGTTGATGTCGGGCTTGGGAGCGGAGTTGTCGGGAGTCAGCAGGCATTGGAGTCGCCGCAGAAGCCGACATCGCACTCGTCGCCGCACGCGGACGCGGTCGTCAGCCGATGCCTCAGACGGCAGCTTGCTGTTTGTTGCATCCGAGGCTGACCGCCGCAGAGATGGCCAGCAGACTCAGAAAGAGAGCGCAATTCGGCGAGACGTCATCCTGGCAACATTGTAAATGGCGGGCAACCATTGCGAAGCAGACGCGACAGTGAATCCACCACAGAGAGCACGGACGACACGCAGAATCAGCTCTCTAACATCGGCTGGCTTGGAACGCACGGAGACTTGAGCGTTCAAGCGAAGGCAGAGAGATCAGTGACCTAATTGCTGAATGACATTTCGTCAGGGCTTTCCTAAGAAATCGATCGGACATAGCGGCCTCGACGACGTGTCCTTCATCAGATCTTCAAGATCGCATCTGCTCCGTGCTGCTCCGTGTCCTCCGTGTGAAAATGACTTCTCTGTGTCTCTCGTGTCTCTGTGGTGAACACAATGTGCGAAAACAAAACGGCCGCCCCGAAGAGCGGCCCTATGACTTAGCTAGTGGCTGAGTGCTGACTGCTTCCTACCCCGCCACTTCCTCCAACTGCTTCTGATCGATATCGAAGTTGGAGTACACGTGCTCCACGTCGTCCTGGTCTTCCAGGGCTTCCAGCAACCGGATCATGGTGCCGGCCTGATGGCCTTCCAGCTTGGTGTAGGTCTGCGGGACCATGCCGATCTCAGCCACCTCGGGCGTGATGCCGGCCTTCTTCACCGCTTCCAGCACCGTCTCGTAAACCGAGGGATCGGTCAGAATCTCCCAGTTGTCGCCATCGTCCTTCAGGTCGTCGGCGCCGGCTTCGAGGATGATGTTCAGCAAGTCGTCTTCCTTGGCCGCCGACTTCGCAATCACGATGTCGCCCTTCTTGTGGAACATCCAGGCCACCGAGCCGGCTTCGCCCATGTTCCCGCCATTCTTGGAGAAGGCGTGCCGCATCTCGCTGACCGTGCGGTTGCGATTGTCGGTGGAAACTTCCACCAGGATGGCGACGCCGCCGGGACCGTAGCCCTCGAAGGTGATTTCTTCGTAGGAGACGCCGGGCAATTCGCCGGTGCCGCGCTGGATGGCGCGCTTGATGTTGTCGGCCGGCATGTTCTCCGCCTTGGCCGCCGCCACCGCGCCGCGCAGGCGGGGGTTCTTTTCAGGATCGCCACCGCTCTTGGCCGCGATGGTGATTTCCTTTATCAAGCGAGTGAAAATCTTGCCGCGCTTGGCATCCAGCGCGCCCTTCTTGTGCTTAATGGTTGCCCATTTGGAATGGCCGGACATGGAGAGACCTCAGATTTTGAATAAGTTCGGATGAGTACCGATGGATGCCTCGCCCGTTCCGCAGACAAAGCGACGATTCCGCTTCGAATCGAGCGGAAAAAGAGCGGGCAAACAGAGATTATAGCACCGGCTAAGGGGCGGAGTCAGGTTCCAATGTGCCGGGGAGAGCGCTCGGGCCTGGCGACGGGATAGAGCTTCTGTTCCAGACCTTCTTGTCCGCCCACGCCGCTTACGACGGCTGAGTTGAGACCTCTGTGGCAGCCACCCCACCCAGGCTCTCTGCATTTGGGTGGGGTAGGCGAAGTTACCTTCATCATGGTCCGAGTTATTCCGATACGCTCGCGAAGCCCGCGCGAACTTTGCAAGGCAGCTTACATTGACCTTCGATGGTCACTTGGATTGGTTCGCCCGCTTCTTCACAGCCTCCTGGGCGCGACGCTCCAGCTCTTGCGGTGCGACGTCCTCAACATGCGTGGCAACCCACCAGTTGTTCCCTTCTGAGTCCTCCACACCGCCGTGGCGGTCGCCGTAGAACTGGGTCTCCGGCTCACTAATCGACTTCCCTCCAGCAGCGACCATTTTCTTGTAGGCAGCGTCCGCGTCCTCCACGTAGAGGTAGAAGTTCGACGGCCTCGCCTTCCACTGGTCGTGCGCGCCACCGAGCATCACCATCGAGTCGCCAATCTTGACCTCGGCATGCTGGACGTTGCCCTTGTCATCACGCATGGCAAAGATCTCTTGCGCATCGAATGCCTTCTTCAAGAAATCGATCACCGCACCGGGGTTATTCACGGTCAGGTAAGGAGTGACGGTATGGTAGCCGTCGGGAATTGGTTTCACTGCCATTGCTCTGTTCCTCCATGTTGCAATTTTGAGATGTCAAGTATCAGCCCTTGGCTCTTAGCTCCTACCTTACCGGCAACCGCAGCGCCTCTGGATCGCCTGCCAAGAGCTAAGAGCCAAAAACCGTTCTTCCTTGCATGACCATGCTGTCGGGTCCGGGGGCGCTACGTATTGTAAGAATTTGACCTTAATCCACCAGGGGCACGTGATTAAGATGCTCGGTCCGGTGCTGCAGATACGCGGAAGGAGTGATTCCGGCGAAGTCTTTAAAATCGTGGATGAAATGCGCCTGGTCATAGTAGCCACACTCGAGCGCCACCTCCGCCCAGTCGATCTCATGCGCTGTGGCCAGACGACGCACTACCCGCTGGAATCGGCTGACCCGGCAAAACAACTTCGGGGTTAGCCCGACTTCGTCGCTGAAGAGCTGAATGAAGCGCCGCTGGCTGAAGCCCACTTGTTCCACCACGCGCGACACCGGCGGCGGCTGCCTGAATCCGAAGAACTGCTGCAACGCAAACGCTACGGCTGGGTGCCGCTGCACCGGCTTCGCGAGCTGCTCCAAGAGGCAGCCCTCCAGCACCTGGAACCTTGCATCCACGGTTTGCGCTTCCAACAGTCTCTCGCGCAGACGATTCGACGCGGCTCCCCACAAAAATTCCAGGGCGACCGACTGATTGTTCAGTTCGCTCGGGGGTATCCCCAGAAACGGAAACGCGCCGCCGGGCCGAAAATGCACGCCCATAGTCGCTGCCACGCCCTCTGTGTCGATCACGAAGAACTCCGAGCGCGGCCCCGAAACCACGCAGCCGGGAATCATGTGAAATTGCTCCGGCCTGTGCGAATCGTAGACCCTGATGCGGTCTTCCTTCAGGTTGATAACCAGTTCCACAGTCCCGTCGGGAAGCAGCCGCTCCTTCTCGTGCGACGACGCGTAGTTCTCGCACAGCCATATCAAGTCCACGAACTCGGACAGCGGTGGCAACGGCTTGTGAGCGAGTAAGAGCATCGTTGAAGTCGTCAATCGCCCGATATTACCAGTCGTCACTCGCTAGTTGCTAATTGCTACTTCTTCGCACCGGCAGCCCGGGAGACGCTACTTCACCATTCCGAGCGAGTGTAGCGTTGGCAGGAAGTTGGGCAGCAGGTCGCCCGCCGCGTGGACGACGACCACTAGCGCAAAGTTGCGGGTGCGCGCCCACAACACGCCGAGAAAGAATCCCGTCACCGAGATCACTACGATCGAGTAGCCTGCGGCCATCCAGAAGGATGGATGCCCGGGCAGACCCTCGTGGGTGATGCCGGTGCGCAGGTACAGGCCGGGCGCATGCGCGAGACCAAAGAGCAGACGCCATCACCACGATGCCGCCAAGCTCCGAGCGCAACACGGCGCTCAATCTTGCTTGCAGCAGCACGCGGAAGAAGAATTCTTCCACCACTCCCGCCTCCAGCGCCAGCCACACGAAGGTCAATGGGACTCCAACCAGCAGCTTCGACGCAGGCAAGTGTGCATTCAGCAATGTCGCGCATTCCGCCTCCCAGCACCGCCTGAAAGCCCAGCAACAGGGCCGACATGGTCACCATCACCAACATTTGCCTGGGCTTCGCGGACATGGGCGCCAACTGACGAAAGCTGTAACCGAACAGCACGTGCATAAACGCCGCGGGAATGACGACGAACACCAGCAACTTGGTAGTCAGCAGCGTGAATGCGTCTGCCGGATCGGCGGGAATGTATCGGTGAATCGCGCCCAGGCCCCAGGTGATGAATGCCACCACCGGAAGCAGGTAAATCGCGATGAAGGTCAATTCCTTTCGTGGCTGACGTACGGCGTACGGCAGTGGCTTGACGCCGATGGTCAGCAGCCATGCTGCAACGCTGAATCCGATGCCGACGATCGCCAGAACCAGCAGAGGCTCAGAGACATCGAAATTGCCCGCGCGTTGCATCGCCAACAGCGTGGCCGCGTACAGCGCCAGATATCCTGCGAGCAGCACCGGGCCGATGCGCGTCTTCGGCGTCTTCTCGATGTTGGTTGCTACTGCTCTAGTTGACGTCATGAAAAGTGGATACGCGACTGTCTGACGAATTGTTCCTACCGGCGTTTCGAATTAGAGCCTATCTCATCAATCCAGCGTTGAAGGGCACGGATTCGCAGTTTGTTGAAAAACTCCATTTCGGCGGTCTTTGACGGGGCGCACCTTTAGCGAGGGATCTGCTGTTCCGAGCTTTTCAGCAAACTCTCTGCCCTAAGATAGAAACTCCTCTTCTTCGCTCGTCATCACAAGCCCTAGTCTTGACTTGAAACTTCAAACTCGAAACTTGAAACTGTCCCTATGCACTTATTCATCAATGGTGACGAAAAGAATTTTGCCGACTCCCTGTCGCTGGCGCAACTGATCGAGCAGCTTGGAATGAAGGGCGACCGTGTCGCGGTCGAACTCAACCGCGAAATTATCTCGCGCGCGCAGTGGGCCGAGACCAATCTCAACGACGGAGACCGCCTGGAGATCGTGCACTTCGTCGGCGGAGGCTGAAACTCATTGTCCCGCAATTTGCATGTGAAAAGCGTCGTGAATCCGCTCCTGACGCGCGGTTGACAATGTGCGTTAACGATCACTAAACTCAAATGTTTACCTGCACTTGCTCGAAAGTTTCTGAGTGCTTGCACAATCATGCCGGACTTCTACTTCGCACGATATCTGCCGTTGCTGATTCACGTCCTGGTCGCCGGAGGCGTGGCCTCGGCCATTGTGCTGCTCTCCTATTTCATCGGCCAGCACAAGTACAACAAAGCCAAGATGTCTCCCTACGAATGCGGCATGGAGCCGGTCGGCAACGCCCGCCAGCGCTTCACCGTGAAGTTCTACCTGGTGGCGATGCTGTTCATCCTGTTCGACGTGGAAGCCGTGTTCCTCTATCCCTGGGCGGTCGTGCAGCGCGATCTGAAATCCGCCGGCCTGGGCATGTTCTGGTTCTGGGAGATGCTGGTGTACATCGGCATCGTGCTCGCCGGTTACTGGTATTGCTGGAAGAAGGGCGTGCTCGACTGGAACAAGCAGGGTAAGGCGGAGAGGATCTAGGGATGGCACTGGAGCCGGCAATCACCGACATCGAGCAACTGAAAGATCGTCCTGAAGTGGCGCGCCTGCTGGCGTGGAATGCGGGCGCGATCACGGGCGCGAAGTTCGACCGCAACGAGCTCACCATCTGGGTGGACCGCACTTCGCTGCGCGAAGCCTGTCTCACCCTGAAGAACGATCCGCAGTTGCAGTACAACGCTCTGGCCGACATCACCTGCGTGGACTGGTATCCCAAGGATCCCGCGCTTCGAGGTGGTGTACCAGCTGTTCTCCACTCCCGAACAAGACCTACCTGCGGCTGAAGGTGAAGGTATCCGGCGAGGATGCCAGCCTTGACTCGCTGGTGCCCATCTGGCCGGGCGCGAATTTCTTCGAGCGCGAAGTCTTCGACCTGTTCGGCGTTCGCTTCGATGAGCACCCCAACCTCAAGCGCATCATGATGCCCGAGGATTGGGAAGGTCATCCGCTGCGCAAGGATTATCCCGTCGAGGGCTACCGCTAATCATGGCCCACATGACTCCAACCCCGGTGCTGGATCCGTCTGACGACAAGACGATGATCCTGAACATGGGTCCGCAACACCCCTCGACCCATGGCGTGCTCCGGCTGCTGCTCGAGATCGACGGCGAGACCATCGTGCGCATCATGCCCGACATCGGGTATCTGCACACCGGCATCGAGAAGACCTGCGAAGCCAAGTTCTACCAGCAGGTCGTGCCCATGACCGACCGCATCGACTATCTCTGCCCCATGACCAACAACCTGGCGTACTGCCTGGCGGTGGAGAAGTTGCTGGGGCTGGAGATTCCGCCCAAGGCGCAGTGGATTCGCGTCATGTTGAACGAGCTGACGCGCATCAACTCGCACCTGGTGTGGCTGGGCACGCACGCCATGGACATCGGCGCCATGACGGTCTTCCTGTATTGCTTCCGCGAACGCGAAGACGTGCTGCGCCTGTTCGAAGCGGTCTCCGGGCAGCGCATGATGACGTCGTACTTCCGCATCGGCGGGCTGGCGCTGGAGCCGCCACTCGGCTTCTTCGACCGGGTCAAGAGCTTTCAACGATCGCTTTCCCGCCAACATCGACGAGTACGAAAGCCTGCTGACCAGCAATCCCATCTGGACGGGACGCACCAAGGGCGTCGCCTACCTGTCGGCGGAAGATGCCATCGCCCTGTGCGCAACCGGTCCGACGCTGCGGGCCAGCGGCGTGGATGTCGACCTGCGCCGCGACAAGCCGTATAGCGGCTACGAGAAATTCCAGTTCAACGTTCCGGTGTCGAACGATGGCGATGTCTTTGCGCGGTACATGGTGCGGGTGGCCGAGCTTCGCGAGTCGCAGAAGATCGTGAAGCAGGCGCTGGAGGGCATTCCCGAAGGCCCGGTCAAGGCTGACGCTCCGCATGTCGTGCTGCCCGACCGCGAGAAGATGAAGACGCAGATGGAAGCGCTCATCTATCACTTCAAGATTGTGACTGAGGGATTCACCGTGCCGGAGGGCGAAGTGTACATGCCGATCGAGTCGCCGCGCGGCGAAATGGGCTACTACGTGGTGAGCGACGGCACCGCCAAGCCGTATCGCGTGCACATGCGTTCGCCGTCGTTCGCGAATTTGCAGTCGCTGCGCAAGATGTGCGAAGGCCGCCTGATCGCCGACGTGGTCGCCGCCATCGGCAGCATCGATATCGTGCTGGGCGATTGCGACAGGTAGAACGCACTTAGCAATTAGCATTTGGCACTTAGCCAAGGCTCCTGGCGCCGCATGCTTTTGCTAAATGCTAATTGCTGAATGCTAATTGCTGCTTCATGAAATTCTCCGACCAACTCGAACAGCGCTTCTCCACCATGGTCACGCACTATCCGACCAAGCGCTCGGTCCTGGTTCCGATGCTGCTCTACATCCAGGACGAGGTCGGCGCGCTGACGGACGAGGCCATCCACGAGATCGCCGCAGCGCACGGAGCTGTCGGACCTGGAAGTACGCAACGTCATCAGCTATTACTCGATGCTGCGCACGCGTCCGATCGGCAAGTACAACCTCCAGGTGTGCACCAATGTGAGCTGCCTGCTGCGCGGGGCCGACGACATCTTCGAGCATTGCAAGAAGAAGCTGGGCGTCGGCAACAAGGAATCGACTCCCGACGGGCTGTTTCATCTGGAAGAGGTCGAGTGCATCGGCGCATGTTCCTGGGCGCCGGCGCTGATGATGAATTACGACTTTCACGAGAACCTGACGCCCGGAAAGATCGACGAACTGATTGACGGGCTGAAGAAGAAGGAAGAGCAGTAGAGTAGAGCGGCGCTTGCGCCGCTCGCGTGCAGTCCTTTTGCAAGACCGGGTTCAGCCGGCACAGGTTGACCCGGCTCAGAGCTGGGCTAATAGCTGAACGCGGGCCTGAAGGCCCGCTCTACCGAGCATCAGCGAACAGCGAATGGCGTACTTAGTCTCCCATCCCGATGAAGTCAAGGTCGTCTCCAAGCGCTTCGGCATGGGCGCGACCAATCTCGACCGCTATCTCGAACTGGACGGCTACAAGGCCGTGCAGAAGGCCATCTCGATGGGCGCCGGACGCGATCATCAACGAAGTGAAGGCGTCGAACCTGCGCGGCCGTGGCGGCGCCGGGTTCCCCACCGGATTGAAGTGGTCGTTCGTGCCCAAGCAGTCGGCCAAGCCGAAGTACGTGCTGTGCAACGGCGACGAGAGCGAGCCCGGCACCTGCAAAGACCGCCTGATCTTCGAGCACGATCCCCACGCCGTCATCGAAGGCGTGATGATTGCGGCGCTCGCCGTCGGCGCCAAGTCGGGCTACATCTACTTGCGCGGCGAGTATCGCTACCTGATCGAGATCATGGAGAAGGCCGTGGCCGACGCCTACGCGCGCGGCTTCATCGGCAAGAACATCTTCGGCTCGGGCGTTGACCTCGACATCTTCACCCATTCCGGTGCGGGCGCCTACGAAGTCGGCGAAGAGTCGGCGCTGATGGAGTCGCTCGAAGGCAAGCGCGGCATTCCGCGCATTCGTCCTCCGTTCCCGGCGGTCGTCGGACTGTGGGGCGGACCAACCGTGATCAACAACGCCGAGACGCTGGCCAGCGTGCCGCACATCATTCTCGGCGGCGGCGAATGGTTCGCCAACCTGGGCACGCCCAGAAACGGCGGGACGCGCCTGTTCTGCATGAGCGGCGAACTCGAAAAGCCCGGCGTGTACGAGCTGCCCATGGGCTACAACCTGAAGAAGATGATCTACGACGTCTCCGGCGGCATGATCAAGGGCAAGAACCTGAAGGGCGTGGTGCCCGGCGGATCGTCGGTGCAGATTCTCACCGCCGACGAAATCGACGTCGCCATGGATTTCGATTCGATGATGAAGGCGGGCTCGATGCTCGGCTCCGGCGGCGTGATCGTGCTCGACGACCAGATGTGCATCGTGAAGTTCGCCCTGCGGGTGACCAAGTTTTATCAGCACGAGAGCTGCGGGTGGTGCATCCCCTGCCGCGAAGGTACCGACTGGATGAAGAAGACGCTGACGCGCTTTCATGCCGGCGGCGGCGTGGCCAAGGACATCGACAACCTGAAGTACCTGGCGGAGAACATGCTGGGGCGGCACGTTCTGTCCGCTGGGCGATGCGGCGGCGATGCCGATCATTTCGTACATTCAGAAGTTTCGGAAGGAATTCGAGGACCACCTCGACGGCAAGCCGTGTCCGTACGAGAAAGCGGCAGAGCCAGCGCTGGTGTAAGAACCGCAGGTCTCTCCGCTCGGGCTGAAGGCCTCGGTCGGGATGACAAGATTTAGAGTTTTTACGCTAATTGCTAGTTGCTAATTGCTGGTCTTATGGCTGACGTAACCCTTACTGTCGACGGCAAGAAACTCACCGTTCCCGCGGGGACGCTGCTCATTGAGGCCTGCAAGAGCACGGGCATCGAGGTGCCGTCTTTCTGCTATTACCCCGGCCTGTCGCTGCAAGGCGCCTGCCGCATGTGCCTGGTGGAAGTCGAGAAGATGCCCAAGCTGCAGACCGCGTGCACCACGCCGGTCGCCGAGGGCATGGTGGTCACCACCGAGAGCGACAAGATCAAGCAGGCGCGCAAGTCCATGCTCGAACTGCTGCTCGCCAACCATCCGCTCGACTGCCCGGTGTGCGACGCCGGCGGCGAATGCGAACTGCAGGACATGACCTTCAAGTACGGCGCGGCCGAATCGAAGTTCATGGACATGAAGAACCACCGCGACGAGCAGCAATGGTCGCCGGTGGTGTACTTCGACCGCCCGCGTTGCATCCTCTGCTATCGCTGCATTCGCGTTTGCGGCGAAGGCATGGACGTCTGGGCGCTGGGCGTTCAGAACCGCGGCACGGGCTCGATCATCGCGCCCAACAAGGAAGATCATCTGGAGTGCGAAGAGTGCGGCATGTGCATCGACATCTGCCCGGTCGGCGCGCTCACCTCGGGTGCTTATCGCTACAAGACGCGTCCCTGGGAGATGAAGCACGTCGGCACCGTCTGCACCCATTGCGGCGACGGCTGCAAGACCACGCTGGGCGTGCGCCGCGCCGACACCGGCATGGAGATCGTGCGCGGCGACAATCGCGACAAGAGCGGCATCAACGGCGACTTCCTCTGCGTCAAGGGTCGGTACGCTTTCGACTTCGCCAACAACGGCGACCGCATCCAGCAGCCGCTCATCAAGCACGACGGCAAGTTCGTTCCGGCGACCTGGGAGCAGGCGCTGGAGCTGATCGCCTCGAAGTTCAAGGAAGTGCTTGACCAGCGATGGGCCGACCGCGCGTCGGCGTGATCGGCTCCAACCGCACCAGCAACGAAGAGAATTACCTGCTGCAAAAGTTCGCGCGCGTGGTGTTGGGCACCAATAACATTGATCACCATCGCACCGCCGACTTCCCTGCTTTCGCTTCGGCGCTGGCCGGCAAGGCCAATGCCACGGCCTCGATGCGCGACGTTTTCGACGCGCCCGCGATCCTGCTGATCGGCAACAATCCGACCGAACAGCATCCGCTGCTGGCGTGGCAGATCCGCACCAACGTGCGCCTGCATCGCGCCAAGCTCTATGTGGTGAATTCGTATCCCATCAAGCTGCGCCGCCAGGCGACCGCCTTCGCGCAGATCGCGCCCGGCTCCGAAGGCAGCCTGGTGCAGTTCCTCGCGGAAACGACGCAGCCGCCGACGCCGTCGATCACTCCGCAGCTCTCGCGTGAAGCGCTGTCGCAGATGCGCGACGCGCTGAAGAACGAGAAGGGCCTGGTCGTCATCTTTGGATCGGAGCTGCGCGGCAACGACGTCACGGCGCTGGTGAACTTCGGCCTGGCGCAGGGCGCGAAGTTCATCTGCCTGGGCGATTACGCCAACTCGCGCGGCGCAGCCGACATGGGCCTCTATCCCGACATGCTGCCGGGCTACGCTCCTGTCGCCAGCGCGACCAGCTTCCACGAAGATTGGGTCGACGAGATTCCCAAGTCGCCCGGCTTGAACCTGCTGCAGATGATGGACGCAGCCAAGGACGGCAAGCTGAAGGCGCTGTACGTCGTCGGCTCCAATCCGATCGCGCGCTACAACGTCGATCCCTTCGCGCTGTCGAAGGCCTTCGTCGTGGTGCAGGACATGTTCCTCACCGAGACGGCCGCCATCGCCGACGTGGTGCTGCCGGTCGCGAACGCCTACGAGAAGGGTGGAACCTTCACCAACACCTGCGGCGACGTCCAGATGCTGAAGAAGGCCGGCGAGTTCTCCGGGGTGCGCAACGACTTCGAGTGCATCGTGCGCATCGCCGCTCGGCATGGGATACGACGTGCACAAGCTGGTGCCCTTTGGCGGCGGAGGCACGCGCGCCGACATGGGCCAGACCCGTGGCGCGCAATCGGGCGAAGCCGACCGTCACGCGGTGTGGCTCAGTCGAGCACAACCTCGAGCCCAAGATGAGCCCGTACGATCCGACCGCCATGCTGGACGAAATTCAGCGGCTGGTTCCGGGCTACGACATCTCGCGGCTCGGCCTGCTCAGCGGTCACGACGAACACACGCAACTGGTGCAGATCACCGGCGCAACTGGTTCGGGACATCCGGAGCTGGTGATGCCCTCCAACGACACGCTGTTCACCTCGGGCACGCTGGGCCGTTATTCGCCCACGCTGAACACCGTGATGGAGCGCTACCGTACTACCCCGGCGGACCTTGAGATTGCGCCGGACTATGACCCCACGACCAGGCAGGGGTAGTGGATAGCTTCGAGTGGTGTTGACGGACGGCTGATAGCTGAGAACTGAAAGCTAAATGGGCATTGGAACGTACATCCTGGTTTCGCTGGTCAAGATCGTGCTCGCGCTCTTTATCCTGCTGACGGCCGTGGCCTACACCACGTTGCTGGAGCGCAAGGTCGTCGCCCACATGCAGAACCGCTGGGGACCGTCGCGGGTGGGGCCGTTCGGCATCTGGCAGCCGCTCGCCGACGGCTTAAAGTTTATCTTTAAGGAAGACCTCACACCGCCCTTATGTCAACAAGCCTTTGTACATGCTGGCGCCAATCATCGCCTTGACCACTGCGCTGACCTCGATCGCGGTCATTCCGGTCGGTCCGTGGATCAGGCTGGGGAGCATTAACACGCCGCTGCAGATCGCGGACGTCAACATTGGGCTGCTGATCATTCTGGGCGTCACCTCGGTCGGTGTGTACGGAGTGGCGCTGGCGGGATGGTCGTCGAACAGCAAGTATTCCATGCTCGGCGGCTTGCGCGCCTCGGCCCAGATGGTGAGCTACGAAATCGCTCTCGGCCTGTCGCTGATCGGCGTGCTCATCTATACCGGCAGCTTCAGCCTGCGCGATATTGTCGATTCGCAAGCCGGCACATGGCTGGGCTTCATTCCCAAGTGGAATTTGTTCAAGGGACAGTTCGTCGCCTTCTTTATTTACATCATGGCGGCCTACGCAGAGACCAACCGCATCCCCTTCGATCTGCCGGAGGCGGAGACGGAACTGGTCGCCGGATATCACACCGAATACAGCTCGATGAAGTTCGCCATGTTCTTCATGGCCGAGTACGCGAACATGGTGACGGTGGCATGTCTGGCGTCCGTTGTTGTTTCTGGGCGGATGGTCAGGGCCGGTCTTCGGTCCGCCGATTGTGCAGTCGCTGCTGCCGGTGTTCTGGTTTGCCGTGCGGGTGTTCGTCTTCATGTTCATCTACATCTGGGTCCGCGGCACGTTGCCGCGTTTCCGCTATGACCAGCTCATGGCCTTCGGCTGGAAGTTTCTTCTGCCGCTGGCCATCGCCAATATCGTCGTCACCAGTCTGGTCGTGGCGCTGAAGTGAAGCAGCAATTAGCAATTAGCAGATTCGCAGTTTCAGGATCGAGAAGTTTCGTAATCTTTCTGGCGACCTGAGAACGTGTGTGAGAACTGATTTTGAATTTGCGGTGGACGATAGCACAAGAATCGGCCCCGTACGGTGGAATTGCTTTTAGCCCAGGGCGTGACGGGTCTGCGCAAGGATTCAGTTTCGTCTTCCCTGGCGGAGTAGAATGCGCAGAACGCCGAAGGGGTGGAAGTGCAGTTAGCCCAGGACGGAGCGCAGCGGAGTCCTGGGTACGTGGAAAGAGCTGGAGTCCCTTCAGGGACGGCACAGGTTTTCACACAGAATCTTGAATGCACATGCTAACTGCTAAACGAATCGTACTGAGTTGCACCTGCGGCAATGCAGTCTTGCCGGCAATCGAATAGCCCCATGTTGCCACTTATTCTCTTCTTCATCTTCGCGGCGCTGTGTGTGGGTGGGGCGATCAACCTGCTGGTGCAGAAGCACCCCATCAACAGCGCCCTGTCGCTGATTGTGGTGATGGGTTCGCTGGCCCTGATCTACCTGCTGCTGGGCGCGGAATTCGTGGCCGCCGTCCAGGTCATCGTCTATGCCGGCGCGGTGATGGTGCTGTTCGTCTTTGTCATCATGCTGCTGAACGCCGGGGTGGAAGAGCGCACCGAGCATGCCAGCCGCGTGGCCATGGTGCTGGGCGTCCCGGGGCTCATCGTTGGATTGAGCATTGCCGTCTGGGTGGTCAGCCATCTCGCCGGGTTGGACCGCATCGCCATCGGCGGCCCCATGGTGATGAATGGCAGCGACGTATTCGGCAATCCCCAGGCGGTCGGGCATCTGTTGTTCCGCGACTTCCTGCTGCCTTTCGAGGTGACGTCGGTGTTGATCCTGATCGCCATCATGGGCGCCGTGGTGCTGGCGCGGAGGGAGGAATAGATGGTCCCTCTTTCCTACTACCTGGTGTTGAGCGCGATCCTGTTTGCCTGTGGAGTTGCCGGCTTCCTGATCAAGCGCAACATCATCACCATTTTCCTGTCGATTGAGCTGATGCTGAACGGCGTCAATCTTTCCTTCGTTGCCTTCGCCGCGCAGTTGAAGTCGCTTGATGGTCACATTTTCGTGTTCTTCGTGATGGTGGTGGCTGCCGCGGAAGCGGCCGTGGGACTGGCCATCATCATCTCGGTGTTCCGTACCCGCGAAACCCTGAATGTGGATCGCGTGAACCTGCTGAAGCTGTAGAAAGACGCCCTTCGCTGTTCGCTTTTCGCCAGAGGTGGCACGCGAACCGTACTTGCGAAGCGCGAATGGCGAAGAGCGAAGAGCAAGCTATGCACTTGTGGATCATTCCGTTACTGCCGCTGACCGGCGCCGCCATCAACGGGCTGCTGGGCAAGCGCTTCCCCAGGGGGCTGGTGAACGCGATCGCGCTGGGCTTCACGGCAGCTGCGTTTGCCATGGCCTTGTGGGTGGCTGCGCAGTTCATCGGCTTGCCGCCGGAGCAGATTCCGCACATCGAACGCTATGCCACCTGGCTGAGCGCGGGCTCGTTCTCGGCGGACTTCGGCATCTATCTCGACCAGCTCTCGCTGGTGATGATGCTGGTGGTCACCGGCGTCGGTTTCCTCATCCACGTTTATTCCGTCGGCTACATGGAGCATGAAGGCGGCTACTACCGCTATTTTGCCTACCTCAATCTCTTCATGTTCTTCATGCTCACCCTGGTGCTGGCCAACAACTATCTGCTGATGTTTGTTGGCTGGGAGGGCGTGGGCCTGGCGTCGTACCTGCTGATCGGATTCTGGTTCCTGAAGAAGTCGGCGGCAGATGCGGGCAAGAAGGCGTTCATCACCAATCGCGTCGGCGACTTCGGATTCCTGATCGCGCTCTTCCTGCTGATCAAGCACTTCGGCACGCTGCAGTACGACAGTCTGTGGCCGCTCATCAGCCAGTATCCGGCCGAGACTGCCGGCGCTGGTTTGTTGACGGCGATCGGCCTGCTGATGCTGGTCGGTGCAACCGGCAAGTCCGCGCAGATTCCGCTGTATGTCTGGCTGCCGGACGCGATGGAAGGCCCCACTCCGGTTTCGGCCCTGATCCACGCGGCAACCATGGTGACCGCGGGCGTGTACATGGTGGCCCGCTCGCACCTGATCTTCAATCGCGCACCCGAGGCGCTGATGGCGGTAGCCGTCATCGGCACGCTGACTGCGATCTTCGCCGCTTCCATCGGCATCGTGCAGACCGACATCAAGAAGGTGCTGGCGTACTCCACCATTTCGCAGCTCGGCTACATGTTCATGGCCTGCGGCGTGGCGGACTACGTTGGCGGCATCTTCCACCTCATGACGCACGCCTTCTTCAAGGCGCTGCTGTTCCTGGCGGCCGGCTCGGTGATTCACGGCCTGGGCGGCGAGCAGGACATGCGCCACATGGGCGGCCTGCGAAAGTATCTCCCCTACACCTTCTGGTGCATGACGATCGCGACCTTTGCCATCGCCGGCTTGCCGCCATTCGCCGGCTTCTTCTCCAAGGACCGGATTCTCTGGTCGGCCTGGAGCGAAGGCCATCACTCTGGTGTGGCTGGTCGGCGTCATCACCGCCGGCATGACCTCGTTCTACATGTTCCGGCTGTGGTTTCTCACCTTCTTCGGTGACTATCGCGGACCCAATCCTGAGACGGCGGGTCACGGACACGATGCCGATGCGCAGCACGCTGGACACGCCGGTGCAAAGCACGACGCGCAGGATGCACACGCTGGCGGCAGCCACGGACACGGTGCTCCCCACGAGAGCCCGTGGGTGATGGTGGTTCCGCTGATGATTCTCGCGCTGCTCTCGCTCGTTGGCGGATGGGTGGGCGTTCCCCACTCTCTCTACGGTTCCGATCACTTCGACGCTTTCCTTGCGCCGGTCTTCCATGCGACGGCAGCGGCTGCGGAAGGAGCTGCGGAACACGGAGAATCAACCACGGAGCTGGCATTCACGGCTCTTTCGGTAGCGATCGCTGCTGCATCGGCTTCCTGAGCGCCTGGTGGCTGTATTACAAGCGGCCGACTTGCCCGCGAGGATGGCCAAGGCTGCCGGCGGTCTCTACACCTTCGTGCTCGACAAATACAAAGTGGACGAACTCTACAGCGCGGTATTCATTCAGCCGCTGATTGCGCTGTCCTCGAACGTCTTCTGGAAGGGCATTGATCGCGGGCTGATCGATGGCGCAGTGGACGGCAGCGCTGCCGGTGCGCGTGAAGTTTCCGACGAAATGCGCCACATGCAATCCGGCAACATCCGTTCCTACGCGGGATGGGTCGCCGTCGGCGCGGCGGCTGTGATCGCTTTCATGGTGTGGAGGGGTGTGCGATGAATATCATCAACAACAACATCCTCACCATCGTGGTTTTTCTGCCGCTGGCGGGAGCGATTCTGCTGCTGTTCTTCCCGCGCCGCCATCGCGATATCCGCTGGTTCGCCCTGGCGGTGTCACTGGTCTCCCTGCTCGCCTCGCTGCACCTGCCGTGGTACTTCGTTCGCGGGCAGAGCGGCTTCCAGTTCGAGCAGAACATCCCGTGGATTCCGCACCCTAACATTCATTACCACCTCGGCATCGATGGCATCTCCATGTGGCTGGTCATCCTGACCACCTTCCTGGTGCCGTTGTGCGTACTCATCTCGTGGAAGTCGGTCGACGACCGGGTCAAGGAATTCTTCGTCCTGATGCTGGTGCTCGAGACCGCGATGATTGGCGTCTTTGTCGCGCTCGACCTGTTCCTCTTCTACTTCTTCTGGGAAGCCACTCTGATTCCCATGGCGCTGATTATCGGCATGTACGGGCACGGACGGAAAATCTACGCCTCCGTGAAGTTCTTCCTGTACACCATGATCGCGTCGGTGTTCATGCTGGCAGCGCTGCTCTGGCTGTACGCCAAGACCGGGACCTTCGATTTTGTCGATATCCAAAGCAAGATCCAGTCGGGCCAGGTGCCCGGCTTCGAGCACGCTGCGTTTTGGCTCTTCCTCGGCTTCTTCGTGGCCTTCGCGGTCAAGGTGCCGCTCTTTCCGTTGCACACCTGGCTGCCCGACGCGCACGTGGAAGCTCCAACCGCGGGCTCCGTGCTGCTGGCAGGCGTGCTGCTGAAGATGGGCACCTACGGTCTGTTGCGCTTCAACCTCGGGCTCTTCCCCGAGCAAGCACGGCGCAACGCTCCCTGGATCATCGCCCTCGCCATCATCGGCATCATCTATGGCGCGCTGGTGGCGATGGTTCAGCCCAACATCAAGCGACTGGTCGCATACACCTCGGTCAGCCATCTCGGCTTCGTGGTGCTCGGCATCTTCAGCTTCACTCAGCTCGGAATGGACGGCGCGGTGTACCAGATGCTGAGCCACGGAATCTCGACCGGCGCGCTGTTCATGCTGCTGGGCATGATCTACGACCGCCGCCACACTTACGACATCAACGAATATGGCGGGCTGGCGACACCCATGCCGGTGTACGCAACCTTCTTCGCGTTCATCATGCTGTCGTCGGTGGGACTGCCGTTGCTGAATGGCTTCATCGGCGAGTTCATGGTCCTGAGCGGCGCCTTCCAGGCGAAGCAGCTTTACGGCATTCTGGCGGCAACCGGCGTCATATGGAGCGCGTGCTATCTGCTCTGGATGTATCAGCGCGTCTTCTACGGCAACGTCACCAATCCGGCCAACAATTCGTTGCGCGACCTCGATGCTCGTGAGCGGGTCTCCTTGTGGCCGCTGGCGATTGCGGCGCTGGTCATGGGAGTTGCTCCCATGCTCTGGCTGCACTCGATTGATCCCTCGGTCGTCGCAGTCGCTGAAGCAGTTCTTCAGCGCGACTCAGGCGAGCGCGACGTGCCGCCAATCATGCAACTCACGTATTCATGCAGGTGATCGGACGATGATTCCGGCCGTTGACTACATTCGGATCCTTCCTGAGGTGGTGCTCAGCATCTTCGGCATCATCGTCATGATGGTGGACCCGCTTCTTCCCGACCAGGGATCGAAGAAGCCTCTGGGCATTCGTGGCGCTGGTGGGCACGCTCGCCGCGCTGGCCGCCACTGCCTACCAGACGGGCTTTTACGGCGAAGCCTTCTACCACATGGTCAGGGTTGACACCTTCAGCGTGTTCTTCCATGTGGTCGTGCTGATGATCTCGCTGGTCGTCATCCTCGCCTCGTATGACTACCTCGATGTGCAGAATATCCGTGCGGGTGGCGAGTACTACGCCCTGATTCTGTTCGGCACGGTCGGCATGATGCTGATGTCGTCCGCCATCGAACTGGTGCTGATCTTCATCGCGCTGGAAATTTCCTCGATCTCGACCTACATCCTTGCCGGCATGCGCCGCCGCGCTGCGGAAAGCGCCGAGGCCTCGCTGAAGTATTTCCTGCTCGGCTCCTTCGCCACCGCCTTCTTCCTCTACGGTGTGGCCATGATCTACGGCGCCACCGGCACCACCAACATCTACAACATCGCGCACATGCTGCACACCCAGCCGTCCACCCTGGCGTATCTTGCAGTGGGACTCATGTTCGTCGGACTGGGCTTCAAGGTGGCCTCGGCTCCCTTCCATGTCTGGACCCCCGACGTCTATGAAGGCTCGCCAGCGCCGGTGGTCGCGCTCATGTCGACCGGCCCGAAAGCCGCTGCGTTTGCGGTTCTGCTGCGCGTGCTCTTCGCCACCGGCGCTCCCGGCTGGTTCTGGATGGTGTGGGTGTCGGCCGCGCTCTCCATGACGCTGGGCAACATCGGTGCGCTGGTACAGCAGAACGTCAAGCGCCTGCTGGCCTACTCCTCCATCGCCCATGCCGGATATCTGCTGGTCGCTTTCGCGGCTGGACAGCAGATCGGCATCTCCGCCGCCATGTTCTACGCCGCGTCGTACGCGGCCATGAACGTCGGCGCGTTTGCGGTCGTCAGCCACTTCGCGTCAGCCGGCGAGAAGTACGTCACCCTCGACGACTACGCCGGGCTGGGACGCCGCTCGCCCTTGCTGGCCGGCATCCTCACCATCTTCCTGCTGTCGCTGATCGGCATTCCCGTCACCGGCGGCTTCTTCGCCAAGTTCTACGTCTTCTCCGCCGCGCTGCAATCCAACCTGGTTTGGCTCACCATCATCGGCGTCATTAACAGCGCGATCGCTGCTTACTATTACCTGCGCATCATCGTCTATATGTACATGCGTGACGAACGGAGCGAAGCTCCGGTGGCACGCATCCCGGTGGGGCTGGGGATTGGATTGGCGATCAGCCTGATCGCGACCATCTACCTCGGCGTGCTGCCCGGACGCGTGCTCGAATACGCCATTCAGGGTGCGCAGGATTTACTGAAGTAAGCGGGTGCCCCATCCTTTCGCCCGTTTTTACCGAAAGGGTGGGAGACGACAGACCGTTATCAGGATCTCCGAACTATGACATTGCGTCGCCAGGAAATCGTCGGTTTTGTGGTGATCGCCGCAGTGGTGTGGGTTTTTCTCTCACCGCTGGTGCCCCTTCCCGCCGGACTCGTCGGACGTCATCATTCCAGCACTTCCCTCGCCGTAACGTTCTCCCTTGCCCTGCTGCCTATCGCAGCCACGGCGTGCAGCCTCACGTTGCCATCTGCGGACACGAACCCGATTCGCTCTGAAAGCTTGCTGGAGCTGAATTGTGTTCGGCTTTGCTAGTAGCTCTTCTCTCGTTCACTTCCTTTTAGCTGCGGGAACATGCTTAGCCCGAGTTGTATTCCGGGACTCGTGTCGTCTTCCTGCAGGCGTCTCCCGCTTTCGGGAACTCAGAGCCCATTTCATCGGAAGGAACTACAGACATGCCTTTTGAAGCAAGCCAAGACAACCAGCCACAGTCCGGAAGACTCGAAACCCGCCGGCACATGGAACAGCCGGAGGGATCAGTCGGTGAAGCAACAAAAGCCAGGCGCTCACGTCCCATCAAACTAACTCCGCCGGATCGCTACAGCTGGAACGTGGAGGTAATGCTCAACGCAGCCAGCGACACCCTGCAGCAGTTGATGCAGTTGTTGTACCTTTTGGGTCGCGATCCGGCTGTTCCCAAGGATGCCCGGCACCACGTCACGGCGGCCCAGGCGGAAATCGCTTTGCTTTCGCGCTTCATGAAGAATTCAGTCGAAGAGCGCGGTGGGCGTGGAGGCCAGGCTCCCGGCCAAGGCAGCGCTTTGGCCGCGGGCAATCCGTAGGATGCATCGCTTGGCGGCGGTGGTACGCTGGAACCGCTACATCCGTGTACGAGACTCCACCACCGCCAACTTTCTTGCATGTTGAAGCACGAGCGGAAGTACCCTCGTCCAGACACTCCTTCCTTTGTCACTTGTCACTCGCTTCTGCCCCAGGCATCACTGACGAACGACTCCGGTAGTTGAGAAGATGGCTTCGCGCGGCGTCTCGGAGAAAGATTTTCGGCCTTTTTCCCACCACTGCCTTCGCGCCCAAGCGGTGAGAACCAGACCCTCCTGCTTCTCCGGTAGCCGATTCGCGCCTTAACCTCAATCTGCCGATGGCTCGGCCTACCAGGAGAAGATATGAACCAGCAGGACAACTCATGGCTGAGATGGACTGTGCTCTCGGCGATCTTCGTCGCGCTTTTCGCAGCAGTTTTGTCTTCCGCACAGAGCGCAGCTCCACCGACAGCGCGGCAGGCGGCGGCTGATCCAGCTTTCGCTTCCCGGTTACATCCCCCGGCTGGCGGTGCGCACCTCAGCAGGTCGCCTCATCGGCGGATGCCAGCCTCACCCCAGGACCAGACCTTGTACGACAACGGCCCCTACAATGGCACGACGGATGCGTGGAGCATCAACTTTGGTTTCTCGGTTAGCGACTCCTTCACCGTGCCTACGAACTCCAGTATCACGGGTATTCATTTCGTGTACTGGGATGCGTCGACCACCGATCTTCTCACATCGGTGGACATGGCTCTGGGCTCCACCTCGTTTGGCGGAACCTTCCAGACGCTGACCGGGGTCACGAACACGTTCCTCGGAATCAACCAGTACGGATACGCGCTCTATCAGGCCGACTACACGTTCAGGGGCGTCCCCGGGTCAGGTTCGGGGTATGTCACTCTTCAGAATGCCTGTACGACTTCGGGCTGTTCGGTCACTAATCCGGTTTATTGGGACGAGAACAGCGGACCTTCGACCGCCTATGAGAACACCCTAGGCTCGATTCCATCGGAGACCTTCACGCTCACAGGAAGCGGCGGTGGTCCCGCCTGCTATCAGGATCAGCCTGGAAGCGGTTTCAACACCATCTACTCGTTCACAGACCTGCCAAATCAGGCCTATCCCGTGGGCGTCATACTTGACCAGGCCGGCAACCTATATGGAACAGCCAACTACGGCCTTCTTGACGGTTTGGTATACCAGTTGGCGCCAACGGCCTCCGGTTGGGCGCTCAACCTTTTGTACAGACTTGCGGGAGGCCCAGATGGCAACACTCCTTCGCCCTGGATAGCCAAGGGTCCAGATGGCGGAGTTTACGGTACCTCGGATGGAGGCGTCCAAGGTTGCGGATACTACTGCGGCCAGGTTTTCCGGCTACGACCCGGACCAACGGCATGCCGGACTTCCTCCTGTGGCTGGATTGAAAATGTGCTCTACCAGTTCACAGGCGGTAGTGACGGATGGGTGTACGACTATTCCGGAGGTGTGGTTTTCGATCAGGCGGGCAACCTCTATGGCGCATCTGAGAATGGTGGCGGAACAGGCTGCGGAGGACGCGGCTGCGGTACTGTTTACCAGCTGACGCCATCGGTCGGAGGTTGGACGGAGAAAGTCCTCTACAGATTCACGGGTGGAACTGACGGACAATCACCCAGCCAGGTGCTGGTGGGCACTGATGGAAATCTCTATGGAGTAGCAGCAGGTGGCGCTTACGGCTCCGGCGTAGTCTTCCAGTTAACGCCTTCTGGAAGCGGGTGGACGCAAAGTGTCGTTCATGCATTTCAGCTGGCAACTGAAGCCTTCAACCCAAGCTCCTTGGGTACAGACAGCTTCGGCAATCTTTACGGCATAGCCACTGCTCCCGACACGTTTCCAGTCGTTTTCCAGCTATCGCGCTCAGGTACCACCTGGGTTCTGGCTGAGAGGGAGTTTCACCACGCTTATGTTAATCACGAATTCCTAAATAACCTGATAGTGGATCCAGCAGGAAACGTTTACGTCACCGGAGGGGGTAGTGAAAGCTGCCTTGGACACAACTGCGATGGCGCCACTGGCTATCAACCCTATTTTGTAAGTTACATCGCTTGGGAAAATTTTGGTGGCTATGGCGGCGATCTGGTTTTTTTTGAGGAGCAACTCTTCTCGAGCGGGGGGCCTATGGCACTGGATGCTGAAGGTAATCTATACGGAACTGATCCGATTTGCGGAGCCTACAACCAGGGTGCTGTTTGGAAGCTATCGCACCAATAACAACTTTAGCAGCGGCGTGTACGACGGCCTGCGTTCTCAACGGGACGCCGGCCGCGCTACTCGCGATTTCACTCCACCGGCACGGCAATGTCCCGGTAGGAGAAGACCACCGCTGCCAATCCCCAGAACAGCGCCGCCTCGAGCAGGGCAATCACCACCGCTCCCCAATCCATGGTCCATCCCGCGCGAAAGCGGAAGCGCAGAACATCGAGCAACACCGGCAACCCGGGGATCAATCGAAACCACGGCTGCCGTTCGGGATGGGCCAGGCCGGGCGCGGCGAACATGGTTACCGTGAGAGCCACTGCCAGGTACGGATTCAGGAACGTCGAAAAGAACATGCCGACGGCAGCCGCTATCGCGGAGCCTGCCACAACCAACACTGTTACGGACCACACTCCGGCGGCCGGCAGCCCGGCGCGGTGCGCGAGCCAGGTGCAGCACACCGCGAAGAGCACGGCGTAGACGGCCGCCATGCTGAGGGTCCCAGCGAGCATGGCCAGCAGGTACTCGCCCCGGCCTACCGCCTTCGACAAAACCAGTAGAATCCGTCGCGATTTGCGTTCGTTGTAGATCGCGCTGGCCGCAAGAAAGGCGCTGAACCCGTAAATGTAGACTGCCTGCTGCTGCACGTAGAAAACCACGTCGTCCAGGGAAACGCGCTCCCGGCCGAAGCCCGCCGTCGCCCCTGCCGTGAATACGATCCAGCCTAACAGGATCAGCAACGGCCAGCGGTTTTCGCGCAGGAAGTTCTTCGCGATCAGCGATGTCGCCATCAGGCGCCGCTCCCCTTCCCTTCGGTCCACGAAACAAACACGTCTTCCAGCGTCCGTCGCACCGGATTTACGCTGAGCACCTCACCGCCCAGCGCCCACACTCGCTCCAGCGCCTCGCGCTGCGATGCCGCTGCCACGGTAAAGACAAGCTGACCATCCACAAGTTGCGAGGGTTCGAAGCTGTCAGCCGCTATTCCTCGCGCGGTTACCTCGTAGCGGTCGCGCGATACCAGCAGCTCAGCTGTGCGGCCAACTTTCACCAGCCGTCCCTTGTTCAGGATGCCGACGCGATGACAGATCAGCTCAATTTCCGACAGCAAATGCGAACTCAGAAAGATGGTCTTGCCGGCGCGGTTGGCTTCCAGTAAGAGCTCTCGCATGGACACCCGCGCCAGGGGATCGAGCGCCGAAGTTGGCTCGTCGAGAATTAGCAGCTCGGGATCGTTAATCAGCGCCTGCGCCAAACCGATGCGCTGCTGCATGCCGCGGGAGAACCTGGCAACATTCCGGCTGGCTTCCCGTTCGAGCTCGACTTCGCGCAACACCTCGTGGACTCGCTGCCGCAGTCGCGGCTCGCGCATGCGATTGAGAGCGCCATAGAAAGCCAGCAGCTTGCGCGGCGGGACGGTGATAAAGCGCAACGTTCTCCGCCAGAAATCCCACTCGCGCCCGCGTAGGCGCGTTGCCAAACGGTTTCGCCAGCAGTTGGCCCGCGCCCGACGATGGCCGCATGAATCCAAGCGCGAGGTGAATGGCAGTCGTCTTCCCTGCCCCGTTAGGTCCGAGGAATCCGAATATCTCTCCGCGCTCGAGCGAGAGACTGAAGCCGTCGAGTGCGCGCACGCGTCGGTGCGACCATGGAACGCCATAGTCTTTGGTCACGTTCTCGTAATCCAGCACTCCAGCCATGACGATCCGTCGGGAATTCGGTGTGTAGCGATTCTATTTCAGGCAGACATCTACGCAGGCCAAACAAAACGCCCCATCCGAAGACAGGGCGTTTCGATGCGACTAGAAGTTGAACCTAGACGACCTTGACGAAGATGATCACCAGCGTGAACAGCACCAGCGACTCGATGAAGGCCAGGCCAAGAATCAGCGCCAGCTGAACAGCCGGGCGGGCAGCAGGATTGCGCGCCATGGCTTCGCAGGCGGCGCCACCGACTCGGCCCTGGCCGAGTGCGGCCAGTCCGGCGGCAATGGCCATGCCGAACCCGGAGGCTATAGGGACCCAATTGGTCGCCGGAGCAGCGGCGCTTCCGCCCTGCGCGTACGCTGGCATGGCCATCAGCATCATGGCGACCAGCGAAAAGAATACCATCATCAGTTTCTTCATTTCTTTCTCCTTATGAATCGCTGCCAGTGGGTGGTTGACGTTCACCGAGCTGACGCCCTCACGCTGACAGCGAACTTGAAATAGCAGTTAGCTTAGCCGTTAGCTATTAGCAACTAGTGATTGAACTGAACTGCTTCGTCAGTCCTAACTGCTAATTGCTAGCTGCTAGTCGCTGCTTTTCTAATGCTCATGCGCCACCGCTTCTCCGATGTACACCGTCGCCAGCAGCACGAAAATATAGGTCTGAATCACCGACACGCCGATGTGCAGCAGGATGAAGACCACCGGAATCGCCAGCGGAACCAGCGAGAAGAACACCAGGGTCACCATATCGCTGGCGAACATGTTGGCGTAAAGACGGATGGTGAGCGAAAGAATTCGCGCCAGGTGGCTGAATATCTCGATCGGAAACAACAGGATCGCCAGCCACGGTTCCGGACCCATAAAGTTCTTCACGTAGCCGAAACCGTTCGTGCGGATGCCCTGGAAGTGGTAGTAGAACCAGGTGACCAGCGCGCAACCCAGCGGCACCGACGGAATCGCGGTCGGCGATTCAAATCCGGGTATCACACCCATCAGACAGCTCAACAGGATGAAAATACCCAGCACGGTCAGGTAGCCTGTGTATCGCTCGTATCCGTGGCCAATCACCTCGTGGCTCTGCTTGGTGATGAACGAATCGATCTCCTCCATCAGGTGCTGCATCTTCCCGGGATCGTCCACCGACAGGCGCGCCCGGACAACCACGAAAAACAGCAGGATCAGCACAAATACCACCAACTGCATCGCCACATAATTCGGGATCGGTGCTTGCGGATAGGCGGCGTGCAGATGAAAGATACCCAGGATCGCATTCGCCAAGCCGGCGAAGTATTTATTCAGAAGGGCCGTTATCCAAAGTTGCTCAGGCATGAATGCTTGCTCGTAGAATGACCAGATTTCATACTGCGATAACTGCTGCTTGACACACTCCCGGCGTCAGCCGGTACGCGTCGAAATTATTTGGGAAATCAGAATCCGCGCCGCAGGGTGACGAATATCTCCACCGCGACTTCGCAGGCCACGGCCGCAATCGGAAGACACACGCCGCCCAGGAAGCCGTAAAGACCTGCGAGAGAAACATTAAATATAACATAGGCGCCGACCGCGATGAAGGCGTATCGCAGCACCGCGCGGAAGACGATTCCGCCTCCCCGCTCCTTGCTCGTCGCCGGTGGTAATGCGCTCTCCCAAGGCATCCACCGCTCGCTCCAGCCAGCGATGATTGACGTAGGAGACGATCGCTCCAGCCAGAAATCCCGCGGCCACCGGCCAGCGGAAGAAAGCCAGGCACACCACCAAGCCCGACAGCCGAAACCGCGACCATGATACTTGCGGATGCGCCTCAGCGCTCCGCCAAAAAACTCGTCCGCGGCCGAGGAAGTGGGTTCGGGCATCGTGGTGGGCACACACCAATGTACCTCGGAGAGCAGCTCGACCGTTGCCAATGGCTCGCAATTCTCGCGGCCGAGGACCGGCGCCGCTATTCCTTCCGCGTGCTCACCATGCGAATCATCTGCACGAACCCCAGGACGGCCCCCACGATGACTCCGGCGATGAACAGCCAATGGGTGTGCAGCCAGTAATCGAGCAGTTTGCCAAGCAGCAATCCAACCACGATCGCGGCAGGAATGATGAAGGCAATCTCCGAATAGCGCGCCCACAGGATGGCGGCGCTTTGTACTTTGTCGTCCCGGTGCTCATCAGCCATGAAGAGAGGCTACCACTCTGCGGTCAAGAGCTGGACAGGTCGCCGAAGGCTAACGTGAATTCGGCTAGGACGAGCGCGCCTTCGGGTCTTGCGTTCTACGGAAGATCGCGTCGAGGTTACGCTGCTTTCTGGAGAGTCATTCGGAAGGATCGTGTCTTCTGATTTCTGAGCCGGCCTTTAGTCATCAGTTGACGCGAGATCGCAATCAGCTTCAGGAAGCCGGGCGCGTTCGCGCGCGACCACTTCGGGACAAGTCGGCGGCGTCTCCGCTTTGGTTGTTTGACCGCAGATGCAGCAGACGTTATGATCGGAATGCGGGGTGGAGCAGTCTGGTAGCTCGTTGGGCTCATAACCCAAAGGTCGGTGGTTCAAATCCACCCCCCGCAACCAAATCTTTCAAGCACTTACGCTTGGTTGCGAGCTTCCTTCGAGGGAGCATTAGGGTGCAATAAGAGAGGGCCGAGAGGCCCCTTCGTTATTGGTCCCGGCCAGCGTCGGACGCAACGCCATCCTGACCACGTTGCTGTTCGCCTTACGCTTAGCCTCCGACATTGTCGCCCGGCCATAAACATTCATGGTTGTCTGAATCGATGCGTGGCGCATCAAGTCGCGCTGGATGGAAACCGAAGCACCGGCCGTGTCCAACCACACTCGGTAGGTGTGACGAAACGTGTGCCAGCCGATGTTTCCTCCGAGACCTGCCTTGACGCCGGCGGGTTTGAGGTGGCGTTTCGCCACCGACTCCTGCCAGTATGGTCGCAATGTACTCGGATTGGGAAAGACCCATCCTTCAAATGTGGGAGGACAGACCTGTTTCCAACCCAACAGCACCGCTTCATATGCCGGGTCGAGCGGAAGATCGTCGTTAGAATACTCGGTCTTCACATCATCCACCCTGCCATGCACGATACCGCGCTGCACCCGAACCGTGAGCTGGTCGAAGCTGAAGTCGCCCCATTGGAGCGCCATCACCTCGCTTACCCGCAATCCCAAGCATTGCGCTGTAAGTACCATGGTGCGGAAAGGCTCCTTGATAAAGCTGAGCAGGCGCCAGAATTCCTCGCTCGTCAAAACCCGCGGTTGTTTCTGCCGTTTGCTCACGTTCTTGATCTCCACGAGCTCCATCGGGTTTCTTCCTAGTGGGAACAAGCCCCACTTCATGGCACAGTCAAACAACCTGAACATGACCGATTTGATGTGGCCTTTGGTCTTTGGGGCCAATGGCAAATCGCGAAACCATTGCTCGACTTCATAAAGCTCGCCGCTGATCTGTTTCAATGTGTATCCGCCCCAGCGCGGAGCGAGATGCACGTTCAGAAATGACAGGTACGAGCTGCGGGTCGAGTAACGCTCCGGCAACTTGTCGAGCTTGTAGCGCTCGATAAGTCCGCCAACAGTGATGACTGGCGCAGCCGTATGGTTGATCTCCATGCGAACTGCCTCGGCCTTTCGTTCCGCGTCTACCGCTGTGGGCAAATCCTCCACCGTACCGAGACGATGGTTGCTGTACCTTGAGCTCCCATCGTTGTTCTGCACGTATAGACGAAGGATCCACACATCTGGACCGGTCTTTCGATTCCTTCGTTCTAGTGTTCCGAATTGATACCTGTTTCGCCGCAACTGAAAGTCTCCTCTCTAGTTGCTGCGGACAGGGGTATTGAGCTTCGAGGGGAAGCATACCTGCGAACGCATCCAGGAGTCCAGATCAGAAGGCAAGAATCTCCAGTGGGTACCGATCCGAAAGCTGGGTATTTGTCCCAACCGTGCCATCCGGGTGACGGTGCGAGGATGTAGCCCAAGGAAGTCAGCAGCCTCACCGGTATTCCAAGGTTTTTCAATATGGGCGGCAGCATCTGCATTCATTTTCACCACCTTTTGAAGCATTTCGCGTGCGTGTCGGTAACTAAGCGCAATCTTCTACGAAGTCTTGGCGGAATCGAAGGTCGCGAGCTGGTCAATTTCTGAAGAAGTGGCGTCCGGTATGATCTGAGTGTGAACGAAGCCCCTGGAGAAGCGGAACGGCCACTCACATCAGAGGAGAGGGAACGCTATCGTCGATGTGTTTTGAAGGGCGAGATTGAGGCTCTTCTCGAGAATAAGGTGGCACAGGAATCACTCGCGCGCCTTGCAGCTTACGGCTGCGATATCGGTGCGCTCTGGACTATTCTCACGATGTATCGGCACTCGGTTGCGGCCCGGCCGCTACAGGAAACACAACTAGCCGCTAAGATATTTCGGCGTCATGCTGCGTCTATCGCGAGGAGGATGGTCAGTCTGGCAAGAAAGGTTCGTATTGCTCAGGGCTCGACACCGAGTACCGAGTTTAACTCTGTGTTCGAAGGCCTAGAGCGCGATCTCAACACTTGGATTCGTTCGCTCAAGATGGCGCACAGATATGCGCAACCGCTTTCTAATCCGCGGGGTCCGCTTCGTCAGGAGAGATTTCTAGTGGCGGCTTGCACGTACTTGCGTGGCTATACCGAACGTCCCTGTTACAAGGAAATCGCTGACATTCTTGAGGTTTTGGACGTCTCACTGGGAATCAACAAAAACATCGATGCTGAAAACATTCGCCGCACTTGTGAACGGTATTCGTCTGGCGTGGATGGCGCGCAATTGAAGATAGATGCGGAATCCCTGTTCGAGTCTTACAAGCATGATGAATCAAGCAAAATACTCACTGAAGAGCTCCTGGCTGCTCTTCCCAAGTCTCCGGGAAAGCATCGGACTCGAGCCAGCCAAAAACCTACCAATTAGCGTCCTTCCGATTCTCAACAAAAGAAATATCTTTGGCGTCAAGTCGAGCAACCCTTAACTCCAGGGCAGGAGGCAACTTGGATTCGTCTTCCTCTCCGCGCATTACCAACGCTGCGATCCCCTTACGTGACCAGAGCATCCCCGGCTGGTATTGGTCACACAACCAATTCATCGACGATCACGCACCTCGACTCGGAGTTTATGCCGTCGCGGTTTATCACCTGCTCTGTCGGCAGGCACGCGGCAACCGGATAGAGGGTTGGGGCTTGGCCAGAATGGCCGAGGCTCTCAATTGTGGACGTACAAAGGTTTCGGAATCGGTCCGCCGCCTGGAAGAGTACAACGTGATTGCTCGGCTGAAGAGAGCCGGCGGGGAAACCGAATACGTATTGCTCGACCTGACCGGTTCTGCGCCCAGCTGTAATGTGAATGTGTGCTCTGACCCATCCACGGATCGAATGGGAGGCGTTCGCAATGCGGACCGGGGGCGTTCGCCATACGAACGCCCTATAAGGAAAGAGAAACTACAAGACAGCAAGACAAAACAGGATGAACGTGGTGACATCGCGATGAGGAGAGGAACGGCACCAGAACCGTCAATTGAATTGCCGCCCTGGATCCCAATCGACTCATGGAACGGCTTCGTGGAAATGCGGAAAACTATACGGCGACCACTTACGTCGCACGGGGCGAAGCTCTTAATCGCCAAACTGGAGCAGTTTCGCCAAGACGGCCACGATCCGGTCGAGATCCTCAACGAAAGCACAATGAATGACTGGCAAGGCGTGTTTCTGCCGCGCTATGGAGGAAATGATGGGGCGCGAAAGACAGCCCGGGAAGTCAGAATTGACCAGGCGAGAGAATATCTCCGAGAAGTCGCGAGAAGAAAGAATATTTGAGGAGGTCGCGGCGACGGCCGAGGCTTGCGGGGCGCGATTGAGCGGCGACGCACTGCTCTTGTTCGTCGCTGACCTCTCGCACTTTACTGACGAGCAGATAAGGCACGGCTTGGCCCGATGCCGCGCAGAAATAAAGCCGATGAACGGCTTCGTCGCTTTCAATGTGGCGGTTGTCCTCGAAACAATGGGGGTCGTCTGCGGCGAAAGTCGAGAAAAAGCTGAAGCTGCACTCGCCTGGGAAGCAATATCGAAGACGTTTTATGTGTGCTCAGAGTGTGATTTTCAGCATTGCAGTGTGGAGATCAGCAGGCTAACCCCGCGCGGGAGAGCAGCTTTTCGTATGATCGGCGGCGTGAGGCGTATCCAGGGGACCTACTCCAAAGACATCCACTTCATTCAGCGCGACTTTCTCGCGGCCCATGCCCTGACCGAAGACATAGAAAACATGCAGTTGCTTCCACCGAAAGATAGCCCTGCCGGCAAGTTGCTCGCAGAGCTGGCGCGCGGAAAACGGATCGATGCGAAGATCTAGCCAAGCATGGAAGCAAGCATCATAACTCGTAACAACGTGGATCTAGCGCGAGAATGTCAAGGGTGGATGGATACGCACGGCCGAGCCTCGGCATCGGCAGCGACCGCGCTTTGCATCAAGGGCAGAACCCGCGTGCACGGCTACATATGACGCCGCACGTCCGCTTGCTGGCTTGATTTCGGGTCATGACTTCGCATCGACCCGCGGTAGGGCTCGCCAATATGCTATCGCCGTGACGCAGCCAAGAGTCGGCTGGGGAGTGCCGAGCGGCGTGACGTAATGGCCACTTTGAAGGTAGAAGATGAGCTCACCCGACCGCGAGGTGATCGAAACTCTGATCGCCGGCCGCCAGCAGCGGGCACGGGCAGGCCCAAAGGTACTTCCCACCCGGTGCCGCCCGCAGGTAACGCGCCAGCGGCGCCGATGCTCAAGCAACGTCTCGAAAAAATAGGTTGATTTTAGGTTGATTTGAGGTTGATTTGAGGTTGATTCTTGGTTGATTTGCATGCACCATCATCTGTCCGAGCGCATGCGATCAGTGTTGGGCTGATTATAGGGTGTGTGACCCAACGGTACCCAAGGGCCTGAACTATCCTTGCGCCATGGAACGAAAACAGACTGACCTCGGGTTCCCACTCCGACCGTTTGGCTGGACGGCCCGCCGAGATTCGGACGAGCGGTAGCCATACCGCGATACTCCCAGATCGCCGACTCTCCGACTCTCCGGAGACTGCTTCAGTTTACTAATCACAAGGGCGTTTGAACTAAGCCGCTAGGGCGGCGGACGCTGGCGCGTAGGTCACCGCCAGAGCATTTTCGCTGCTGTAGTTTCTTGGGTCACAAGTGAGGTTATTGTGACCCGTCTCAGAAAGCTGCAGACCGGCCTTGATCGTCAGACCCAGGGGCGCTGGAGTCGCCCGATTCTCGCGCATGTTGTTTCTAAGCATGCGTGGGTTCGCAAACTACTTAGGACCGAAAGTCCACTCGCGATTTGCGCAGCTGCCGTTTTGCCTTCTTCCTACCCGGAATGAAGTCGGCATCCTGATTTAGGTTCATCAGCAGCGCTGTCAGAAGTTCTCCAGCATCCACATGTTGCTATTCACGGTCCAGCCGAACATGGCCACATGGCGACCGTCCGGAGAAGGTATCGCATAAATATCCAAGCTGCCCTCCTGCTCCCCTGCTTGTTGCCACATGACGGTTGCTTTGCCTTGCAAGTCGCAATAGAGCAGTACCGAGCTTCCCTTCGTTGCGCTGGAAACAAATAGGCCCTTGCCGTCCGCCGCCCAATCTACTGTTTGCAAACTCTTCCACCCCTTGACCGTGACCTGCCGCGCCGGCGCTCCTATCAAAGAGAGGATACGGATTCGATCCTCCGATCGCTTGAGCACAGCGATTCGAGTCCCGTCGGGTGAGAGGTCCCACTTATAGGAAGCATTAGGCTCGATGTCGAATCTTGCCAGCTCGCGTCCCCGGCCATTGATGGGATCGAAGCTGGTGAAAACGAATTGTTTGTTATCGGGAGTGCGCTCCGAAATAGCACAGAACTTCGCGGGAGACCGGGAACATCGTAGAGGGTTGTGCAGGATGGCTCCCCAAGAGGTGATTGGCTCCGGAGAAGTCTTAAGCTCCAATACCAGTTGCGGAGATCCTCCCACTATCGGAATCCGCATCAGCCGCCCCGATGTTTGACTGGAGAAATCCTGGTACAGGACCCAAGCGCCATCTGGGCTGACGCGAGCTTCCACCATGTTCGTAAGCCCGGTCAAAATAGTCTCAGCCGATTCGTCACCCGGCGACTGCTTGAAAATACCCCAGCTTCCATTGCGATAGGATACGAACACGATCGACTTGCCGTCGGCTGTCCACCCTGCCGGATGTTCGCGGCCATCGCTCAGTGTGAGCCGTCGTGGATTGACCGGGCCGGGATTGTTGTGGGCAAGATCAGCTACATACACGATACCTTGCGACCACCACTTGTTGAATACGAGCCGCTTGCCGTCGGCCGTCGCCGTCGAAGCACCCATACAAAATCCGGCCCAGTCCGTCAGTTGATGAGGATTCCCTGTGGGTTTTCCAGTGCTCGGATCAACGCGTATTTCCCAAAAGTTACAATTCCCGTCATTGATATCAGATGCGTGGATTGAGTACTCGTCGAGTGAGTAAATGATTCGCCCGTCAGGCAGCCAGTTATAATCCCCCAGCCTCGCATCCGACAGTACCGTTGTAACAGGGCCGCCATTCAGATCGCGACTCTCCAGGGTCTTCTCGATCCTGTCGCCGTTTGGACGGTCTTTTTCGTACAGCAATCGCCGCCCATCGGGGGACCAGGCAGGAAACGAGGAAATTGCTGTCTTCTTCAGCTTGATACAATCTTCCGTGCGTGCTCACCATTCGAGTCCATGAGCCAGATCTCTCGGAAGCCGTTCGCAGCCAAGCCGGTGACGAAGGCGATCATGGAACCGTCCGGGGAGGCAGAGGGCAGTGAGGCATTGTCATGCAGCTTCTTTGGCGCGCCTCCCATCACCGATACTACCCAGGCGCTAGCTGGCTGGCCTAAGATGCCGATATTGGCCAAGAATTTTGTCGACGATAGTGGAAAAGGTGCCCAGTCTAGCTGGGCCCTCTTAAGTTCTTCCGGCTCTTGGATGGTCCGAGTCTCACCGGTTTCCAGCAACTTGAGGTGCATGCCTCTCAAATCCGTATAGGCAAGATATTTGCCGTCTGGGGAAATCGCGCCATTCTCCACTTCGTTCTCAGACGAATTCTCAGTAAGCTGGGTCTGCTTGAGCTGAGGGCGAACGGGCTGGCGTCGGGTGATCAAGAGAGCCGCTGCCAGACAAAGCAAAACTACAAAGGCTGCGGAGGAGCCGGTGACGAATTGGCGAGCTCGATTCCATTTCAGGTCCCTCAGCGACTGCACCGAGGAGTTCTCAGCTACAGCCACCAGGTCGTCGCGCATCTCCGAAGCCGACTGGTAGCGCTTCTCACGATCCTTCTCAATTGCTTTCTCAATGATCTGTTGCAGCCTCGGCGGGAGGGTGGAGTTCAGATCGTGCACCGGCACGGGCGTGTGGTTCAGGATGGCATCGTGGAGCACAGGAGCAGTGTCGCCGCAGAAGGCGCGTTGCCCGGTCGCCATTTCGTACAGAACCAGTCCGAAAGAAAACAGGTCGGTGCGTGCATCCAACTTCTCGCCACGCACCTGCTCCGGCGACATGTAGCCCGCCGTGCCCATTGCCGCTCCAGTGCGGGTCAGGCTGTGCTCAAAGGGCGTTCTGCCCGACGTGTGTTCCGCAGCGGCATGAGCATGATCCTCGGCTGGCTCTCCGGCGACTCCGCTCGCTGCCGCTGCCAGCTTGGCCAAGCCGAAGTCAAGAATCTTGGCCTGCCCGTGCGCAGTCAGAAAGATGTTGGCCGGCTTGATGTCACGATGAATGACGCCTTTCTGGTGGGCCGCGTTTAGTCCTTTCATAACCTGAATTGCGATGTCGAGCAGCTTCTCCAGCGACAAATGCGACGGCTGTCCGCCAGACTGCGCGGTCTTCTTAGGAATCAACTCTCTGAGGATCTCGCCTTCCAATAACTCCATGACGATGAAGGGCTGATTTTCATGCTCTTCGATCTCAAAGATGGTGCAGATGTTGGGGTGGTTCAGCGACGAAGCGGTCCGGGCCTCGCGCTCGAAGCGCTGTAGAGCCAAAGAGTCGGTCGCCAACTCTTCGGGTAGAAACTTCAGGGCGACTCGGCGGCCCAATTTCAGGTCCTCGGCCTTATAGACCAGCCCCATCCCCCCGCCGCCGATGACCTCGAGCACACGGTAATGTGAGACCTTCCTGCCCAGCAGACTTGCGCTCGGGAAAGTTGACGGCTGAGGGGCACCCTCCGCATGCGTCACCTCCTCGACCGCGGCAACAAAACGGTAGCCCCGCTTGGGCACGGTTTCGATGTAGTCCTGGTCGCTGTCCCACTCACCCAGGATTTTGCGCAGCGCAAGGATGTTCTTGGGCAGATTAGCTTCCTCGACGAAGGCGTCCGGCCAGACGCGCTTCATCAGGTCATCCTTGCTAACCAGGTGCCCGGCGTTCTCGACCAGCACAAGCAATGTTTCGGCAGCCTTCGGAGCCAGGGCAACGGCCTTACCGTCGCGCACCAGAACGCGCTTCTCACTGTCGAAGCAGAAGGGACCAAACGCATAGAAGTGCTTTGCCTGCCCGCTCATAGCAGCCTGACAGAACTTACACAGAAATTCCCCAGAAATTCGGAAAGACTTCGAAACCGCAATCGAGCTATGGTGCGCGACAAGTTGGGGATGGATGCGGTCGGAAAGCCGTTCGGCGCCGATTGTATTGCGCCATATGGTCCGGCGCAACACTAACTGCTCGTCATGGCCCGTGGCTGTCGCCTCCTTCCCCCCAAAAAACTATGTGCAAAGGAGGCGGTATGAAACCTAAGAAATGGATAACTGTTGGCGTAATGACGTTGGTCACTGCGCTGGCTGTACCACTCTGGATGGCGGCTCAAGACAATCCATCACCCGATCAAAGGCATAGGCACTCGAAGTACAAGGTCATAGATCTTGGTACCTTGGGCGGTCCCGCGAGCTATCCCTCTTACGGAGGCTTAGGGACTAGATTTCTTAACACTCGCGGAGTGGTTGCAGGATACGCGGACACTCCTTTCCCTGACCCCTACGCCCCGAATTGTTCGGACCTGGACTGCTTCCTCGCCCACGGCTTTCGATGGCAGGACGGTGTCTCGACTGACCTCGGCTCGCTTCCGGGCGTCAACAATGGCGCGACTGGTGAGATCAATGCGCGTGGTTGGATCGTTGGCGCCTCGCAAAACGGTGTGCTGGATCCGATCACAGGTTTGCCCGAGTCTCGGGCGGTTCTTTGGAAGGATGGTCATATCATCAATCTCGGAACGCTGGGTGGAAATGAGAGCCTAGCTATCGCTATTAATGACCGTGGCCAGGTGGCGGGGATCGCGTCGGATTCGATACCCGACAATTTCTGCTTCTTCGGCTGGGGGACACAGTGTCAGAATTTTCTCTGGGAGAACGGCGTGATGACGAATTTGGGGACCTTGGGCGGTCCTGAATCCCCGCCGTTCGGCAACATCAGTATCAACGAGAGTGGACAGGTGGCGGGCTCCTCGTTCACGAACTCCATTCCGAACCCGGTAACCGGGCTCCCAACCGCTGACCCGTACCTTTGGCAGAGTGGCAAAATGACGGACCTCGGTACGCTGGGTGGTACGTTGGGTTTCCCGTTTAAGCTGAACGACCGCGGTCAGGTGGTCGGCACTTCGAACCTCGCAGGCGATCTGACCGCTCACCCTTTCCTTTGGGACCATAGGAGGGGAATTTTGGACCTGGGTACGTTGGGCGGAGACAACGGCCAGGCGGGCTGGGTCAATAACGGCGGAGATGTGGTTGGTGCCGCAGATTTGCCAGGCTCACAGGTACACGATGCCTTCCTCTGGAGGCATGGTGTGATGACGGATCTCGGAAACCTCGGCAAGACCAGCTTTGCGTATGCCATCAACGAACAGGATCAAGTCGTGGGGGCCTCGCGCATGGCAGACGGGACGACGATTCACGCTTTTCTCTGGGAAGGCCGTGGTCCCATGACCGACTTAAATGACCTGATCCCTTCGAACTCGCCTTTGGAATTGGCATTTGCCGAGAACATCAACGATCGAGGAGAAATTGTTGGCGCCGGGGCGCCCGCCGGCTGCCAGACTGGAGATATTGATCTTTGCGGACATGTCTTCCTGCTGATCCCCGACGGCGACTGCGATGAGAACAATGAGGCCAGAATCGCGGCGAACCAGAACAGAATCGCCGCCGAGCGGACTGGTAGGGCGCTGCATCCTGCGATAGCACAACGCAGCAGTGAATCATCTCTTACCCCTGTCGACCGCTTCCGCAACATGACGCGGCAGCGCTATCACCTGCCCGGTCAGCCAGTCGCGCCGCGCGACTAGATTCGAGAGCCTCGTTGTTGACAGTCTAATTAGACACAAAACAAAGGGCGGGATTCCATCCTGCCCTTCGCTTCCTTTACGCTGTGCCCAATGATGGATACATCGGCACGGTTCAGAAGTTCTCCATCATCCAGACATTGCTATTCAGTTTGAAGGCGAGGATCGCCAAATGTCGTCCGTCGGGGGACGGTACGCCGCGCGTGCCAATCCATCCCTTCTGCTCCCAAATGATTTTGGGATTGCCTTGCAGGTCGACGTGCAACAGCACTGAACTGTCCCCTCTCGGACTGGACACAAACAAGCCCTTCCCATCCGCCGCCCAATTTAAGGTCATCAGGCTATTCCAACCCTTCACTACAACGTCGTGTGTCGCGCGACCGGTCGTCGAGAAGAATATGAATCCGTCCTTCCGAGCGCTTTAGGACGGCGATGTGACTGCCATCGGGCGAGAGATCCCAGATAAGGGTTCGACTTTGGGAGTCTGTGGTGTTGCTATAGGCGCCACTTTGGGCGATATCGAATCTGGTGAGTTCGGCGACTCGGCCTTTCAGTGGGTCGAACCTAGTGAAAATAAGCTGGTTGCCATTGGGAGCATCCTCCGCAAAGACACATAGGCTAACCGGAAGCCTGGCGCAGCGTGGTGCATCGTAAATACGCGCGGTCAACACCAAGCTGGATGACCCTCCGGTTATTGGCGCCCGCATTAACTCAGCTATCGGCGAGGAGAGGCTATTCTTGGGGAAAACCGAATACAGAACCCAAGCGCCATCCGGACTCAGGTGCGCTGCCGTTCTGTCCTCATCCCCGACCACTGCGGGCGACTCCGTAATCGACCCGACGATAGGTTCGGCCGTATCCCTTTCGAGCGCCTGTCTGAAAATTCCCAGGTGACCGTTGGAGTTGGACTCGAAGATGACCGCCTTACTGTCTGAGGTCCATGCGGTCGGAATCTCTTGACCATCGCTGAGGGTGAGCCGGTGAGGCGCTATGAGGTGCGTGCCGCCGGCTTCGAGGTTGGCGACATATACGCTGCTTTCCGTCCACCACTTTGTGAATACAAGCCACTTGCCATCCGCCGTCGCGCTGGTGAAATCCATGCAGACCCCAGCCCAGTTAGTTAGTGGCCTTGGCTTTCCACGGGCTGTGCCCGCGCGAGTATCGAGTGCCATCTGCCAGTAGTTGCAACTTGGACCGTTGATTCCTTGCTCTCCAGTGAGATAGATCAACCGCCCATCTGGCAACAAGTAGAAGTCTCGAATTCCCTCATCGGCCCACCACAACTTGGAAGAAATAACGGTGGTGGAAGCACCGCCGGTTAGGCTCCGGCTTTCTATCCTCTCTTCAGGTATTTTGGAGCCTTGAGACTCCAGTTGATACAGTATTCTCTGACCATCGGGAAACCACTCCGTCCGCCCGACATTGCTCTTGTCATTGGTCTGATATATCCTCCTCGCTTGGGCTCCATTAGGATCCATCAACCAGATCTCGCGATCCCCGATCGGACCCTTATTCGTCGTGAATGCCACGAGCGAACCGTCAGGCGAAACAGAGGAGGCAAGGGCATCGTCGCGGAGTTTGCGAGGTGCACCACCCAGGATCGAGAGTATCCAGATGCTGTAGCGTCCCGAGCCTTGACTCGCGTTTTCACTTAAGTTCAGGAGGAATCGCGTTCCATCAGGAAACCAGGGGCCAATTTCCCATTCCGCTTGACTCCCGTTTTCCACTGGAGGAACGTCCCGTGTCTCTCCGGTTTCGAGAACCTTAAGGTGTACCCCCTTCAAATCGCTGTAGGCCAGATATTTTCCGTCAGGAGAGATCTTGGCCCCGCCAACCGGATTCTCGCTGGAATTCGCCGTCAGTTGTCGCTGCTTCAACTCAAGCAACGAAGCCGGCTCACGACTTCTGACCCAGAAGATTGCCCCGGCGACAAGCAGCAGGATAAGGACTGCCGCCGCCAGCGGTGTCCATTGCAGCGCAATATTCTTTGTGCCTGCCGGTCGGATCAATCGTTCCAAGTCTGCTCGCATTTCCGCAGCGGACTGGTAACGCCTTTCTCGATCTTTCTGGATTACTTTTTCGATAACTTGTCCGAGCTTCAGCGGAAGCGAGGAGTTTAGATCTCGCACCGGGATCGGAATATGATGCAGGATAGCGTCGTGGAGTGCCGGCGCGGTGTCGCCGCAAAATGCACGCTGATCCGTCGCCATCTCGTACAGCACAAGGCCAAACGAAAACAAGTCGGTACGCGCGTCCAGCGTCTCGCCGCGCACCTGTTCTGGCGACATGTAGCCGGCCGTGCCCATCGCGACTCCCGTCCTCGTGAGGCTGACCTTGATGGCCTTTTCGTGATCGTTCTGTACCTTAGTTCCGTGAACCTGGTCTTCACGTATCTCCTCTACTGCAACCTCGGTGTCAGAAGTTGCCAGTCTCGCCAATCCAAAGTCGAGAATTTTGACTTGTCCTCGCGTCGTCACGAAGATATTCGCTGGTTTGAGGTCGCGATGGATAATGCCCTTCTGGTGGGCCGCGTCCAATCCGTCTGCGACCTGAATGGCAATATTGAGCAACCTCTCCAGCGGCAAATGTGAGCTGTCCCCGCCTGACGAGGGTGCCCTTCTTGAGATCAGCTCCCGGAGGGTCTCACCTTCCAACAATTCCATTACGATGAAAGGCTGCCCTTCGTGCTCTTCAACCTCGTGGACCGTGCATATGTTGGGATGATTCAGCGACGAAGCGGTGCGGGCCTCGCGTTCGAAGCGTTGCAGCGTTAAGGAATCCGTAGCCAACTCGTCAGGTAGGAACTTCAAGGCAACTTGGCGGCCCAGCTTGAGATCCTCGGCCTTGTATACCAGGCCCATGCCGCCGCCGCCGATAACCTCCAGCACCCGGTAGTGCGAAACTTTCTTGCCGATCAGAGTTCCGGTATAGAGTTCTACTGCCAACTGCGAATCCAGGGCGGAACCAGCCCGTGTGGTCAGGCTCGGCTCAAATCTCTCTATTGGTCCGATCCACCGATAGCCTCGACGAGCCAGAGTTTCAATGAAGTGGGGGGTATCTGCGGAATCGCCAAGGGCTTGACGCAGCCGCCCGATGGCAGAGTTAATGCTGTGGTCAAATTCCACCGCAGTGTCGTTGGGCCAAAGCTTCTTGCGGATCGCCTCGCGCAGCACCACGTCACCTGCACGATCGAGCAGCATAGCCAGAATCTTTACTGATTGCTCCGGCAACCCGGTGCTTCTGCCATTCTTGCGAAGTTCGCGTGCGCGCAGATCCACCTCAAAAACACCGAAGCGAACGACATCCGGGGATGGGACAGGTTGCAATGGGGACTCAACGACGGAGTTTACTACCTCGGTCCGACCAGTAACAAACTGTTCGAGGCATTTATCCTCGGCCCTCTTGCTGAACTAAGACACATCGGATCAGCACGTTAGCTGTGTAACAACAATGTGATAACCATGTGAGATCGGGGGCATTGACCTCGTCTTCGTTCAAGACCATAGTCGGCGTCGTCGCGAGGCTTCCGGCCTCAGCCACGAATCGTAAACAGAAGAGGAGGCAATATGAAATTCCGAGCGCTAACGCGCAATACCGCGATCACTTTGTTCGCAGCGCTAGTGATGCCGCTTTGCATGGCGGCGCAAGACAATCCGTCGCAAGGTCTCAAACCCAAGCACCAGAAGTACAGGCTCATCGACTTGGGTACGTTCGGTGGTCCCGCCAGCAGCTTTCCCAACCTGAACCACATTCTCAACAATCAAGGGGTAGCCGCGGGCGGCGCAGATACTTCTGTCCCCGATCCGAATGCCCCGAACTGCTTCAATCTTGAGTGCTTTGTTTCACATACCTTTGAGTGGCGCGACGGAGTTCGCGCTGATTTGGGAGCGCTTGCGGGTGTGAACAGTAGCTATCCCTCCGGTATTAATGATCGGGGGCTCGTAGTTGGGTACTCTCAAAACGGACTCATTGATCCGCTTACGGGAGTGCCCGAGTTTAATGCCGTGCTGTGGCGGGCCGGTGGGATTGTCGACCTCGGAACGTTTGGTGGGAGTTTTAGCCTTGCGACCGGGATCAATAATCACTCCCAAGTGAGCGGAGCGGCCACGAACTCTACTCCGGACCCGTTCTCGATGCTGGGTCTGGGTACAGAGACAAAGGCGTTTCTTTGGCATGACGGAGAAATGCACGATCTAGGTACTCTGGGTGGACCTGATAGCTTTGGCGAAATTCTGAACGAAAGCGGTCAGGTAGCAGGAGAGTCATACACAAACTCCATCCCAAACCCTCTCACTGGAATACCCACTACTGATCCATTCCTCTGGGATCGACAAATGAGGGATCTCGGGACTTTGGGTGGCACCTATGGTCACAGCAACAACCTTAACAATCGTGGTCAGGTCGTAGGTTATTCCAACCTCGCGGGGGACTCGACGTTCCATCCCTTTGTTTGGGACCGGGGTGTGCTTAAGGACTTGGGAACACTAGGAGGCGACAACGGTCAAGCGACTTGGGTTAACGATGCCGGGGATGTGGTTGGCGAGGCGGATCTGGTCGGCTCGCTTGTACACGATGCATTCCTTTGGAAGCATGGCGTGATAACGGATCTCGGAAACCTTGGGCGGACCAGCTTTGCATTCGCCATTAACTCCAGGGGCCAGGTCGTGGGCCATTCACTGAGTAATGATGGTACTTTCCGCGCTTTTCTTTGGGAGGACAATGGTCCCATGATTGACTTAAACGCCTTGATCCCCCGCCATTCAAGTCTGCTGTTAACGGATGCTGTAAGTATCAACAATCGAGGAGAGATTGCCGGCGCGGGAGTACCTGCAGGCTGCCAACCAGGGGATGTAGAGACTTGCGGGCACGCTCTCCTCCTGATTCCCGATGGCGACTGCGACCACGACAACGAGGCCAGAATCGCAGCGACCCAAAACCGAATCGCGGCTGAGCGGACTGCGGCCGCCCAATATCTTGCGACGACGAAACAAGCGAACGAATCGCCGCTCAGCCCGGTTGAGCGCATCCGCAGCATGATGCGTCAGCGCCATCGCCTGCCCGGTCAGCCAGTCGCACCGCGCGACTAGACTCGGGAACCTCGTTGGTGACGCTCTAACTAGAAACAAAGGGCGGGATTCCCATCCTGCCCTTCGCTTCTCTTACGGTGTGCCTAATTGATGGATACATCGGCACGGTTCAGAGGTTCTCCATCATCCAAACATTGTTATTCAGTTTGAAGGCGAGGATCGCCAAATGTCGTCCGTCGGGGGACGGCACTCCGCGCGTGCCAATCCATCCCTTCTGCTTCCCAAATGATTTTGGGCTTGCCTTGCAGTCGACGTGCAACAGCACTGAACTGTCCCCTCTCGGACTGGGCACAAGCCAACCCTTCCCGTCTGCCGCCCAACTCGAAGCGGCCGGCTTCAGGTCACTCGCTAGGAAATCATCGATGCACAGAAGCCGGGGCGGAGTTGGGGGAAACTGACAGGCGGTTCCGCCCCGGAAATGGCGTAGACAGCCTTACCCAAGCTGGTTGGCTTGGGTGAGACTTTGCCAATCGGCGGCGCGACTGGTTGGCCGGGCAGGTGATAGCAGCGCTCAGTGGCGCTTTAGATTTGTCGTCGTTACGTTCCTCTGGGTTCTCTTCTCAGCCAGCTAATTCCTTGGGCCGATTGCATGGCCGGGGAATGGATACCGGCTCATCCGGCGCATGAATGATGGCGGCAGCGTGCGGCTGGATGTGTTGTGAACTGCTGGAGCCGTCTGAGCCGCAGCAGCGCTCGCCTCCACGATGCCGTAATCGCAGCCTTCGACGCCGGGATGGTCCTCGTCGCACGGAATCAAGATGAACGCACGAAGGTCGCCGTTGGCGAGCGATCCCTTGCCAACGATCTCCCCTCGATCATTGATATAACCCGGATCCAACAACGTCAGACCCAATCCGGGCGGAACAAAGTCGTTCAGGTTAATGATGGACCCGTCTCTCTCCCACAGGACCGCACGTCCATCCCCGGAGGAGAAGGTGCACCCCGGCGACGAAATGCCTGTAATCTGACCCCTGGAGTTGATGTGCTCACCGAGGCTGCAGAGGTCGCCGCCCAAGGGGCTGAGGCTCCTCATTACGCCGTTCCTCCAGAGGAAACCAAACACTGCTTGGTCCCCTTGATTGGTCGCATAGCCGACTACCTCTCCCGCATCGTTGGCGTGAATCGCAGTTCCGAAGGTTCCCCCCAAGGTGCCCAGGTCCGTCAGTACGCCTTGATCCCAAAGGTACGGGTGTTGAGTAAAGTCTCCGGGCAGATTCGAACCGCCCACGACTTGACCTCGGTTGTTGAGCCAGCCTGCGGCACCAAATGTGCCACCAAGACCACCGAGATCGATCATTTTCCCGTTCTGCCAGAGGAACGGATCCACGGTGGGGACGCCGGTCGCTGGGTTGGGGATCGAGCTCGTGTACGCCTGCCCAGCGACTTGTCCGCGCTCGTTGATCAGCAAGGCAGCAGCATCGGGGCCGCCGATGTCGCCCAAGTCCTGCATCACTCCGTTCTGCCAGATGAATGCCCGCTGCTGCACACCGTAGCTGGGGAGACCGCTGCAGCCGCAGATGGGTGAAGGAAAGGAATCTGGAACAGTGTTGGCGGCAAATCCGGCAACCTGGCCTCGGCTATTGTTCGCATCCGCCTGGGCTTCGTATCCACCCAGCGTTCCGAGGTCAATCATTTGCCGGCCCTTCCAAAGGATGGCCGCCTCCTCCGGCCAGCCAGTGAGAGGATCGAGCGTACTTCTCGTGGAGGCGCCGGACACAGCGCCGCCGTCTTCGGTGATCCAGGCGGCATTACTCGTATTGGCGCCTGGCAACGCGCCCAGGTCGGTCAGCGTACCGTTCTGCCACTTGAAGGCGTGCTGAAGAAACGGATTTTGGCCCACGTACGGATTGAAGTTTCCAAAATTCGGGTCGGGAATCGCCGTATCTGCCTGACCTACGGCTGCGCCGCGGTTGCTAAGGGCTTTCGCATCCCCGGAGAAGGGATAGCTGTTGGGCCCGCCGAAGGTGCCGATGACGACGAGCCGGTAGTGATGGTGCTTTGGCTTCTTGGCAGGACTATCTTGTGCGGCGAGTTGCGAGGTTACCGCCAGCGCGGCGAATAGGATCATCACAACCGTCATTGTTCTGGATTTCATGTTGGCTCCTCTTTGATTTCTGTTCCGGCGGGAATTTGTGCTCGCCGGCGATTAGCAACATGGCATGGGTCGACGTACAGTGCAATGCACCGCGTCTGACATTGTTCTGATATGAATGTCATCTACGGAACATGCTGAAGGACAGCATCTTAGGACGCCCCACCGGAAGCGCCTTCAGCCAGCGATGGTGCTTGTGGGCGGGTAGGAATGGGTAGTAAACTCCGTCCCTAAGCACACACATGCAACCCGTCCGACCTCAGAATGTAGTCCGCTTCGAGAACTTTGAGCTGGACCTACGTGCACGGGAGCTGCGCAAGAACGGTATCAGCACCGGCTTGCAAGAGCAGTCCATCCGGATCCTGGCGATGCTGCTCGAACGTCGCGGCAAGATCGTGCTGCGCGAAGACATCCGTAAGTTGCTCTGGCCGAACGACACAGTCGTCGAGTTTGACGCCAGCATTAATAGCGCCATGAAGCGACTTCGCCAGTCGCTTGGGGACTCGGCGGACAACCCTCGTTTCATCGAGACTCTGGCACGGCGAGGCTATCGCTGGATCGGCACTGTTGAATATTCCGACACAAGTTCCGCCGACCCGTCCGGCCCTGGCGCCCATTCGCAGTCGGAGATGGCCCGTTACTCGGGGGCCTTAATTGGCAAGCGAGTCTCTCATTATCGTGTGCTTGAAATACTCGGCGGCGGCGGTATGGGACTGGTCTATAAAGCAGAAGACCTGAAGCTGGGACGTCAGGTGGCGCTGAAGTTTCTGCCCGAAGAGGTGGCGAGCGATTCGCTCAGCCTGCAGCGTTTCGAGCGAGAGGCGCGCACGGCATCGTCGCTTAACCATCCCAACATCTGCACCATCTACGAGTTCGGAGAACATGAGGGACAGCCCTTCATCGTGATGGAGCTATTGGAAGGCCAGACGCTCAGAGAAGTTATATCTGATGCGGCGGTACCGCCCCAGTCGAGTTCGGAACAACAAAAGGGACTATCTCTAGCGAAGCTGCTCGACATCGCTATTCAAGTTGCCGACGGACTAGACGCTGCCCACCAGAAGGGAATACTGCACCGGGATATCAAACCTGCCAATATCTTCATAACTACTCCAGGGCAAGCAAAGATTCTTGACTTCGGTTTGGCAAAATTAGCTAGCTACTCCAAAGAAGTCTCCGCAGAAGAGGATGAGCGCCTTCGACCTACGGAGCCCCAAATAGGCAATGAGAGCATTGAGCACAGCCTCACTCGAACTGGACTGGCGATGGGAACAGCCGGTTATATGTCGCCGGAGCAGGTGCGCGGCGAGAAGCTGGACGCGCGTAGCGACCTGTTTTCGTTTGGCCTTGTTCTTTACGAGATGGCGACAGGCAAGCGGGCATTCAGTGGCGACACCGCCGCAGTTTTGAAGGACGCTATTGTCAACCGGACTCCGACACCGCCACGTTCAGTCAACCCGAGCCTTCCGACTAACCTGGAGAGAATAATAGATAGATCGATCGAGAAGAACCGTGAGTGGCGATATCAGAGCGCCTCCGATGTGCGCACCGACCTCGGAACCCTAAAGCAAGCCGCGAGCTCAGTGCGAAAGCGGAATACTAGACTGCTTGCGACTGTGGCTGTGTTTGCCTTGCTCGTGGCCGCAGGATCTGCTTTTTGGTTTGGTATGCGGGCGCGGTCTTCTCCGCCTGAGCTCAAAGTACGACAACTTACATTTAACTCTAGTGAAAACCCCGTAAGAGTGGCCTCAGCGATTTCGCCCGATGGTAAATATCTGGCCTATTCGGACTATCGAGGCAGTCACGTCAAGCTTCTCGAAACTGGAGAAACAAACAACCTTAACCTGCCAAATGACTTTCAGAGCAATCCAAATTGGCAACTGGTCCAATGGTTTCCGAATGGTACACGGCTGCTCGGCGATATAGTCGCTCATCCTCTGCCACAGCCGCAGAGTATATGGACGCTTTCAATTCTGGGCGGGGGGCCAACCAAGCTTCGCGACCATGCCCTTGGGTGGTCTCTGTCCCCCGATGGCTCCTTAATAGCCTTCGGAGACAATCCGATTAATTATGACGACGAGCGCGAAATCTGGTTGATGGGAGCTGATGGACAAGAGGCACGGAAGCTGTTTGAGGCAGGTGATGACGGCGCGTTGCTGGCGGTGCGATGGTCGCCTGATGGTCAGCGATTACTCTATAACAGAGTCGATAAGTCCGGAACCGTCTTAGAAAACCGCGCGTTAGCGGGAGGACCTCCAGTCCAGTTGCTATCAACATCCGATGCTGACTTGGAGGACTACTCCTGGCTACCAGATGGCAGGATAATCTACGTACGAATGGATAAGAAGTCAGTCGAGTTCAACTGCGAATTGTGGGAAATTCGAGTCGATCAGCATTCGGGCAAGGCAGTTGGTGACCCGAAGCGCATTACGAATTGGCCTGGTGTTTGCTTCAATGACCTTAGCGTGACATCCGATGGTAAACACCTCACGTTTCGCAAATGGACAGAACAGCACAGTGTCTACCTGGCTGATATCGAAGCCGGCGGAACAAGAATCAGCACCCCCAGGCAACTGACTGCCACGAAGAACAAGAATTACCTGTCAGCTTGGACAGCTGATAGTAAGGCAGTGATATTTAGCAGCCGGGGCGATGGAGATTGGGGCATTTACAAGCAGTTCCTGGACCAGGACAGGGCCGAGCCTGTACTAGCGGCTTTGCCCGGATATGGAGTCTACAGGTACCGCCCGAAAGATATCGCTTTGCCTAGAGCGACTCCCGATGGAAAGTGGATTCTTTACCCCCTTCATGAGGAGGGCAATTCTTCCACCTGGACAAAGCTCATGCGAGTTCCGGTTTCGGGCGGGCGGCCCGAACTTGTATTGACTGGGAATTTTTACGGAGGCCCGTCCTGTGCGAATCCTCCAGTCATGCTGTGTGTTATCGCCGAGCAGAGCCAAGAAGGTAATCAACTTACCTTAAGTGCCTTAGATCCACTGAAGGGCCGTGGCCGAGAACTCGCAAGATTTGATCTTGAACCAAGCGACAGCTATGACTGGGCGCTCTCTCCCGATGGCACACGCGTTGCCCTCCTCGACATTGCAAAAGGACCAATTCATATTCTTTCGTTGCAGGGAATACCTGCGAGGGTGTTTCAAGTGAAAGATTGGAATACCTTGGATTCGGTGGCATGGAGTGCCAATGGAAAGGGCCTTTTTGTCTCAGGTCACACGCTGCGGGGTATGGACCTGATGTATGTTGATCTAAAAGGCACGTCACACATTCTCTGGACACAGGACGGAGGCGGAGGCACATACGCAATTCCATCCCCCGATGGCCGTCATCTCGCCATCAAGAGCTGGACGATGGATAGCAATATCTGGATGATGGAGAACTTCTGACGAGCCTCTGTGGCCCCGACAAGGCTTATGGCAGATTACATCCACGAAGCCAGCGACCGGCACTGCCCAGACAGGATGCGAGGGAACCTGTGGAGTCAGCCAGTGTTTAGGAATGCCTTGCTCTTATCTGGCCGTATAACGCCCAAACCACCTAACTGGCTTCCTCGGTGCTGATTTTCGCGGGTTAGGAACGGGAACGCGCTTGTAGCCACTGATTCTTCCGAACCGAGAATTATGAGTCGGTGAAGAGCATTCCACGCGACTGGCGCTTCACTCCTAGAGCACCTGGAGTAATACCACGTGCTCGGGCCGTCAGCCGCGTCCCGTAAGAGCGCCTGTTTTCACTTGCTTCGGGGCGCGCTGGTAGGTATCCGCATGCGATTGTAGTCAAATTTGTGACTTGGAGTTCCTCAAAGATCAACAACGCCCCACAACCTCGAAATGCAACCTACTCATTTTATTGGAGATAAATATGTACTTCAAAGATAACGCACTTGATCCCGAACCAGATTCCAGCGCTTGGTGAAACTTGGTGAAATTTGCTGATTCTAAGGGCAAGAACGTACTTGACGCACATGTGTTTGAAATGGCACACTTGTGCACTGCGGTACGATTGCCAAAGCCATGCCCAACCCTTTTCGACATTTTTGGGTGTTTGTATTTTCAGTAGGAGACCACGCCTTCACATTGGCGGCGGGATGTGTACTGACGGTGCTGTTAAACCTGTTTGAAAAACACGTTGAAAAGAACGCTGTCTTGGAAAGGAGACGTCAGCGATCCTATTGGCATTCGTGTTCTTCGCATCCTTCCAAGCATGGCGCGACCAATATGAGAAGCCTGCCCTTACACCGACACCACTAAAGATAACTAACGAAGTGAATGTTCCGCCCTCTACTGTGATTGTTACGCCGCCGCCCCCAGTAAGTGAGGCTAAATTGCAAATCTTATATGGGGACCGAATGCTTAATGGTTCGTTTGTAGAGGTAATTACTAGGCATGAAACAGTTGACGGAAAGTTAGAACTACATTCACCGGAGCACTTTACTGTACCTGGAATTGTTCGGCTAAGAAATGTTGGGGGCCAAACAACTGGCCAAATTTCACTTCAAATCGACCCATCTTCTGTGTTCTTTATGGGCAGAGAGAATCTGGGTACTCTAGACCCGCAGCAGACAATGGACATCGGAAACATAGTTGGTGCTGTTGGTTACAATGGTGTGCCGCCGTGGAATGATGGCGACGTAATTAAGGGTACCATCAAGGTTTTCTATGGAGCAAAGACACCCGCTATCGCGGTAATTAGCGTGAAGAAAAAGGGAGTACAAGATTGAAGCCTGAATACCATGAAGGGCCGCAAGCTGCCGATGATTTTAGGAAACTTGCAACGGCCCTGTTTCAAGCTCCGAAAGACGGTAGAAAGCGGAATGAAAAGAGGCAGCCCAAGAAGGCTACCTCCCGCAAATCTCACGGCAGTGGCAAGGACTAGAAGGGTTCCTCTGTCCCCGTCTCTGCCGCCGAATGGTGGAGCGCGTCAACCTGTTTGCCTGTTAGCTGCGCATATGTTGGACGCTTGCCAGCGACTTGCGACATAGCTAGGAAGCGAAGCGGTCAGCGTCATTCAGCGGATTGTCTTTCGTCGCCCGGTTGTTATAACGAAACACCTGTTCGTCAACATAATGGTCAAGATGGAACGGCTCGACAGCAACGTAGGTGCCCTTCAGGGTGCGCTTCAGGAGACTCCAGAAGTTCTCCAAGCCATTCGTGTGTACGTGGCCATCAACGTAGCGTTCCATGATGGTTGACGATCGCGTGCGCAAATTCTTTTGCGAGTCCATCGTAAGCAGCCGCTTGGTCGGTATAGAGCATAGAGCCGCGATGAACGTGTGTGAGGATAAGGGTCTGCAATGTATCGCGCCGGACGTTCGGAACAACGTGGCAGCGCACCTGTCGCAGATCGCGGTCAAGCACCTCCCAATACGGCAGTCTTCCCGAGATAGATGTCGCCGCGCCGTTCCTGTCCGCGAAGCTGCTGCAAGCGGAGCCTTCTTATCCTTGTGCATGTTAACGCCGCGAGCGCCTACAAAAGTTTCGTCGCTCTCTACTTCGCCGCCGTCCGGCCCGCCAAGTTTCGCGATGGAGTTGTTCTTCATAGCCTCGCGAATCCGGTGGAGCATAAACCATGCCGTCTTTTGCGTCACCCCAATGGCGCGATGAAGTTCGTAAGAACTGACCCCGTTCTTGCAGTTGCAAATCATCCAGATCGCAACCATCCATTTGTCCAAGCCGAGCGCCGAGTCTTCAACAATCGTGCCCACTTTGACGGTGAACTGCTTCTGGCAGGTGTAGCAAAACCAGAGGCGGCGCGTCTTGATGAAAGAGTGCTTCGCCTGTCCGCAGCGTGGGCAAGTGACGTTGCCACCCGGCCAGCGCAGGTGCTTGGCATACTCGAAAGCGTGGTCTTTATCCGCGAACTGCGCGATTGCCTCTTGAAGTGTCTTTGGGTCTTTCATGTACCTAACCTTATACTACAACCACATGTGTGTCAAGTATTTTATTGCCATTCTAAGTGATTGATATTGAGCCTGTTGCATGCCGCTGTTCGAACGCTATTGAACTTTGTGGTTCTTCGAGGATCTGACTGTCGCAATTTTGCCTACAGCGAGTTAACTGATAAGTAAACATAATTTCAGAATTGATCGCAGACGACTAGTCAAGCTCGACAAGCCCACTCCCCAGTAGTATCCGATGATAGCCACTTCCACGACTTGCCGACTTCTCGCTCATGTGGTTGCCGTCGATATGGCCAGTGACACCGGTTCGGATTCGAGTGCTTAGCTAGCACCAGGGGTGTACACACCCGCAACAATGTGAACTAGTGACATTGTAAGTTCCTGCGTTGTGCACGTAGCCCATCGGCATTTCGTCTGTCACTGGAAATATTCTTGGATTCACCCGAAGCCGCGCTCATCATCAAGACCACTTTTCTATGCTATGAAGAAGGACGACAGCTATAGCCCTGCCACCTATACAATCGAACTCTGATCAGTCACCGCCCTCCGAGTATCTCCAAATACATTCGAGCAAGATCAGTGTTCGGCAAGAAGTTAGTTTTTTGCGTAACAGATTGCAGCCATTCTATGTCAAAGCTATTTGCTTCGAATTGGCGCTGGATATTGTCCATATGGTCGAGATGTTCTTTCACTCTCCTCTCTGCGTACGATTGTGTCGTCTCCGCCCACATCATGTAGGCCCAGTCGCTGGACTGCACTAGGAGTAATTCTCGAATATATTGATTTAAAGCAACCCAGCGCACACCCTCAGGCACTCGATTCCTGTCGGCAAGCTTCTTGAGTACATCGATGGCTCTGAAAGTGGCTGGGTAAATCCAGTCGTTTCGGCCCATGAGCCAGGTCTCGCTATAGCCGTGATATCCCCGGACTCGAGAAAGACGGCGTTAATACTTGATTTGTTGAATAAGTCTCCAAATACTCTGCCGCGGTGATTAGCTTGACCACATTCTGCTCGCATGCTAGCGTGCGTATCACCAATTCCAGCCACCTCATCCCTTCATGCCACCAATGACCAAAGTGTTCTGTATCAAACATCGCAACGATAACTGGTTCCCGGCCCAGGCTCCCAGCAAGATGGCCGACTTGCTCTTGGCAGTTCTGGACGAAGTGAGAGGCATGTTGTACACAACGTCCAAAGGCTTCTTGCGGGTCATATAGCTCCTTCGACCAGCCATGCCGCCGAAAGTATCTAATGCCAGTCGGCAATGGCCATCCTTGCCGAGTAAGCCTACCTAAATCCGCAGAGGAGAATTCGTATCCAATATCGCCGTCTAAACGTCATAGTTGAAAAGTGTATAATCTAATGTTAGAGGGCACTATAAATGCTGCGCCAGAAACAAATGGAAGAACGCCGCCAGCGCATTCTCGATGCGGCTGCAAGTTTGGTCCGTAAAACGGGCGGGACGGATTTCTCGATGCTGGAGGTCGCCACCGTCGCTGAGGTCAGCCCGGCAACCCCGTACAATCTCTTTCGCTCGAAAGCCGCGCTGCTCTATGCGCTACTGAACCGCTCACTCGACCAAATCATCCAGGAGAGCCTCACGTTCTCCTCCGATGATCCCATCGAACGCGTGCTTGAGGCGGCAGGCGTCGCGGCAGCCATATTTACGCGCGATCCCGCTTTTCTCCGTCCGCTTTATCAGTTCCTGCTTGGTGTCCGCGACCTCGAGCATCGGCCGCGGTTTATGGAACGCGGGCTCGAATTCTGGAAGACGGCGTTCTCGGCCGCTAATCACAAAGGACGGCTCTCCAAGGACATTGACCACGAAGGGCTTGCGCGTACACTCTTGATGCATTTTCTTGGAGCCCTTGATCTGTGGGTTCACCAAGAACTCGGCGAGGAAGCGTTCCGCGCACAGATCGTCTACGGCTCGGCACTACTGCTTTGGGCAATAGCGGATCCAGAGCAGCGGCCGCTACTCATGCGCCGTCTACAAGCCGCGAAGCGGAAACGGCCTCGACAATTCGCCTTCCAACGCGCGTCCGAGCGCGCGTTGGTGGCAACTTGACACCCAAGCGCAGGACGAATGCTCACCGGCTCGCTTTCCTGCGGTAACTGCCAGACAAATTTAGGAGGAATCTGGAATGAATGAGTCTCAAACCACAACAACTCGACCTGCGGTAACCAACGAAAAACATTTTGACGCGGTGATCGTAGGTGCAGGATTTGCCGGCATGTACATGCTCCATAAAGTGAGAGCGCTGGGGTTCACCGCCAAAGTGTACGAGGCCGGCAGCGACGTAGGCGGCACCTGGTATTGGAACCGCTATCCGGGCGCGCGGTGCGATGTGCCAAGCTTACAATACTCCTATCAATTCTCGGAAGACCTGCAGCAAGAATGGCAATGGACGGAGAGATACTCTAGTCAGCCCGAAATTCTGCGTTACGCCAACCATGTCGCCGACCGCTTTGATTTGCGCAAAGATATACAGTTCAACACGCGGGTCGAAAGCGCCATCTTCGACGAGTCCGCGAACACGTGGACGATTCAGACGGACACGGGCGACCGGGTGACGGCCACGTTTTGCATCATGGCGACCGGCTGTCTATCCTCGAAAAATGTTCCCAAGCTTCCGGGCCTCGATGACTTCCAGGGGGAATGGTACCACACGAGCAATTGGCCCCATGCCGGTGTCGATTTTGCCGGGAAACGCGTCGGGGTGATCGGCACTGGGTCCACGGGGATTCAGGCCATTCCCGTGATCGCGCAGGAAGCGGAACATCTCTATGTGTTTCAGCGTACACCACAATACTCCGTCCCGGCTCGCAATATGCCTCTGGATCGGGAAGAAGAGGCCAGGATCAAAGCCGATTACCAAGGCTTCCGGGCCAGAAACAATGCCCGCCCGTTTGCTCAGGATCTGGATCTCCCTACCGCCAAGACCTTCGAAGTGAGCGACGAGGAGCGCCGTCGTCATTATGAGGAGTGCTGGGACAAAGGAGGATTGGGCATGATGCTGGCCTACGCGGACTCGGGGACTGACCTCGCAGCCAATGAGACGATCTCCAGCTTCGTCAAGGAAAAAATCCATACCGTGGTCAAAGATCCGGCGGTAGCTGAGGCGCTCTCTCCGGACCACATTTACGCGTGTAAACGACCCTGCCTGGATACCGACTATTTCGAAACCTATAACCGCTCGAATGTGACACTGGTGGACATCAGCCCAGGCGGGGATCGAGGGCATCACGTCGCGGGGTCTGC